>JAXMBU010000014.1:0-135219 GCA_046349735.1 Planctomycetaceae bacterium | reverse complement strand
CTTCGGGACTTATGGTACGGCTCGCCTGAATCCTGAGACTGCGGAGGTAGTTTGGGAACGAAAAGATATCAAGTGCCGACATTTTCGTGGTCCCGGTTCTTCGCCCATCGTCTGGAAGGATCATCTGATCCTGACCTTTGATGGCATTGATGCTCAGTTCGTGATGGCATTGGATAAGCACACCGGAAAGACCGTCTGGCGAACGGATCGCACGACGGATTACGGAGATCTGGACGAGAATGGTCAGCCGAAGCTCGAAGGTGATCTTCGTAAGGCCTACAGCACTCCAGGATACGTCGATGTGAATGGCAGAACACACCTGATTTCGATCGGGTCCAGAGCTGCATTCGCTTACGACGCTTTGACGGGGGAAGAACTCTGGACGATTCGCCATGACGACTTCAATGCGTCATCGCCTCCGATGTTCTTTAAGAGTCATGCGATACTCAATACGGGTTCGCGGGGTTCAAATCTGTTGAGTGTACGACTCGACGAGACCACACGTGGAGATGTTTCCCAGTCTCATGTCGTCTGGAATCGTGATAAGGGGAACTCCGATCTGAGTGCTCCCATTCTGATCGGCGATCGGATCTTCAGCGTTCTGAACAACGGTGTTGTGAATTGCGTTAATGTGAAGACCGGTGAAGAAATCTGGAAAGACCGGATTGAGGGAACATTCACGGCGTCTCCAATTGCTGGTGATGGCCGAATTTACTTCTGCAATGAGGAAGGCGATTGTTACGTTGTTGAGGCATCAGATTCCTTCAAACTGATTTCAAAGAATCACCTGAGCGAGGGAATGCGAGCATCTCCGTCTGCTGCGGACGGGCATTTGTTTCTGCGGACGTTTACTCGTCTCTATTGCATTGGCAAGTAGTCGGACTACGGCTCAATCAGTTCTGCGGTGCGCACGGCCAATTGGCGTACTCGACATTCGTTGATGTCAACTCCCAATCCAGAGCCTGCTAATCGTTTTCCTCGTCCACCGTATTGAAACGTCAGGTCCTGTTCAGTCAGAGCATCGCGAACAAGAAAGCGATCGAAACTCCCTTCCAGGTATCGAATGTGGTCTACGTTACAGGCGAAGTGCCGACCGGCTGCGGAAAGAATGCCTGTTTCTCCCACCTGACATCCTAGTTGAAAGCCGAGTCCATGTTGCCTGGCCAGTGTGGCCAGCTTAAGGGAGCGCAGGAGTCCGCCGCATTTGGAAAGGCGAATGTTGAACAAATCGCACCACTCTCCGGCGATCGCTCGTTCTGCATCTTCATGACAACAGAGAGACTCATCCAGCATGATGGGCACGTTCAGTTCAGAGCGGACTTGTCGAAGTCCAGCGACTTCTGAATGAGGCACCGGTTGTTCAAGACTGGTCACATGGTACTTTAGGAGAGGCTGCATTTTCGAGCAGACCTCCTTGCATTGCCATGCTTCATTGGCATCCAGTCGAAGATCAACATTTCGGCCAAGAATCCGCCGGACTCGTCTCAGGCAGGTTTCGTCATGAATTCCAGCAGCGCCCACTTTGACTTTGACGGTACGGAATGCAAACAGTCGCATTTTCAGTGCGGAGATGATCTGCTTACCGGGAGACATGGACGTAATTGCGCCGCTGTAAAAGGCTTCTTCTCGTGCCGAGACGATTTTCTCCGTGCCTGGCAGTTTTGCGATCAATTGTCCGATCGAAATGGTCTCGACTCGACAGGCCGCATCCAGGATGGCCAATTCCAGTGCGCAGCGGACTGAGTTTCCAAAACACTCGCGGATCTGAATTCCAGGATCCGGCTTGATGTCAGCAAGACGGAACTGGTCGATTGCCGCTGCGAGTTGCACTGTATCGCAGAATGTTTGCTCACGCAGTAGACGGAAGTCTGTGGCCTCAAGATGACGCCATGCGGTTGCGATGGATTCACCGGTAACGTAGGTTCGAGGCAATCCTTCTCCCCAGCCAACGCTTCCGTCATTCATGACGCAACGAATGATCAGCGTGTCATTGGCAAAACGCTCATGAGACGCATGACGTATCGGCTTTCGGAGTGCGATGGGAACCTGAAAGGCCGTGATTCGGTGAATATGCATCCGTACTATTCATCCAGAATGCGATGGCAGAAACGTCGAAGCTCATCGGGTGCGCGATCCAGATCCAGTTCAAGCTTGCTTTCATCCAGTTCAAACGTTTGCTCATTACGCGGGAGAGTGTCGCGAATCTCGGCGACGGCAGCGGCATAATCTTCGCTACGTTCCAGTTCCTTCAGTGCATAGGCACGCCCCAGCATTCCCAGCAGTTTAAGGTACTGCTTTTCCGGCATCACACTGCTCTTGTCTCGTACTTCAGTAAACACCTTTAGCGCTGCTTCGTTATCAGGAACAAGACCAGACATCAATGTCAGCCCCAGACGCAGTTCAGCGAGGTCTGCTTCCTGAGAATCCGGAAAGTTTTCAACGACGGCTTCCCAGGCTGCACTGCGATGTGGCTGCAACATTGCAACGGCATATTGCCGAATCGCGGATGACTCGGCTGGAATCGGTTCCTCGGTGGATTCAGGCGTTTTTGGGATCGTGATTGGGCGTTCCATGCGACGACCCGCCACAAATGAAATCGCCAAAAGTGCACACGTCGCCAATCCGAGCCTTTTCAGGTCAGGAGCCGACTGCAGCAGGCGAGTCAGGAATCCTGATTCACTCATCAGACGCGTGTTGACGGGGATTACATTCAGTTTCTCCAGAGCCGCTTCAAGTTCCTCCGGAGATTGAAACCTTTCAGTCGGCTTCTTTTTCATCATCCTATGAACAACATCGCAAATCTCAGCTGGCAGATCTGCTCGCAGCGAACGTAGTGGCTTGGGTTCCTCTTTAATGTGTTGAACGGCGACCGTCACGGCGTTCTTCCCGGGGAACGGTGGCTGTCCTGCAAACATGTGGTAGCAGGTAACTCCTAAAGAATACTGATCGCTTCGATAGTCCAGTTTTTCGCCCTGGATCTGTTCAGGACTCATGTACCATGGTGTTCCCATGGTTGTGCCGACCTGCGTCAGATTCATCCGAGGGCTGGACGGTTGATTCAGCTGAGCAAGTCCAAAGTCTGTGACTTTAGCAACTCCGGATCTTGTGACCATGATGTTTTCAGGTTTAACGTCACGATGAACGATGCCTGCTTCGGAAGCCGCTCTCAATGCCGAAGCGATCTGCTGCATCCATTTCAGTCCGGTCCCATAGTCCGGGTACCCATGTTTCTTCATCCATTGGGCCAGATTCAGACCAGGGACGTATTCCTGGACAATGTAGCTGATATTGCCTTCACGACCGGTCGTAATAATCTGAACAAGGTTTGGATGACTGAGTCCACCGGCAGCTCGAGCTTCCTGTTCAAATCGTTTGAGCAGAACTTCTGTGCTCCCGGCGACGGAATTCTTTAGAACCTTCACCGCAACCTGTCGGCCGAGAGATTTCTGTTCAGCAAGATAGACATCCGCCATTCCTCCGCTTCCCAGTCGGCGCAACAGCAGGAACTCGCCAATCTGAAGATTGCTGAGATCTGCTGGCTGTTGGGATGGATCCGGCTGATCCTGACTGGACATGGATAGGTCTCCGCGAATATCGCGAGCTGATTTTGGCAGGAATGTTCTCATCGAACTCAACAGCCCCCGCAGATTTTTACGTCTCGGGGGCTGTAAGTCGACTGTTCAATAAACAACGTCACGCAGCTACTGAGCTGCTTTTTCCTTTTTAATCTTCTTCAGAAAGGCAGACATTTCCTCGATGGCACTCTCAGGCGCATCACCGGCATTGTCAACGGCCTTTGTCTGGAGTTCGATGGCTCGATCCAGATCACCCTGAAGATGCAGCAGATGAGCCAGCGTGTCAAGGACCATTCCATTCTCTGGGTCTCCCTCAACGGCTTTTTCTGCGGCCGCGGTGGCAGCAGTAATCAATTCCTTCGGAAATTCTTTGTCTTCAACAGCTGCTTCGTAGATTTGCCAGGACAGCTGATTCAGCATGGAGGAGTCTGGCATCTCTGATTCCGCCATCGCTGTCAGAGTCTTCATGACATCTTCATGCAGGCCCTTGCTAAGCAGCAGGTTGATTCGCAGCATGCTGATCTGACTCTTCTCTGCATCTGTTGCGTCTTTGCTGATTTCATCAAGTTCTGCCAAACCTTCTTCGACTTCATCGCCCTGAATTTTCGTTGCGGCAGAGGAGACTCGGACGCGGAACTTCAGTTGCTGGTAAGCCGAGACAGTTTCTTCGTCACCCTCAGCGTTTGCGATTGCATCATCCAGCAGTGTCAGAGCGCCTTCGGTATCGCCTTTTCGCATTTTCTGGCTGAGCTTCGCCATCAACAGATCGCGTTCCTGCTCTTTTCGAAACTCTTCGAGAAACGCTTCGCGATCCCACTTACCCGAGACAACCTCTGCCAGTGGCTCATCCATGGACATCGGGTGGCCAATCCACTCGATCAATCCCGTCTTGCCAACGATGAAGCTAGTTGGAATACCGTTCTGTCCAGCGGCTTCCATGTAATCTGTTTTAACGGATCCATCCGGGTCGGTCGTCAGGCAGTAAGCACTTGTCAGCTCACCATACGTTGCTGCTTCTGACTTCTTTTTGGTTTCTTCTTTATCTTCGTCTTCCGACTCTTCGGTAGCAGCAGGCTTTTTAGCACCGCGGACAGGACGCTCGAGAAACTCGTTGACAGTCTCAAGATCTTCGTCGCTGATGCTGATGATCTGTACGCCTTTGGCGAGGAATTTGTTTTGCGTTTCTGCCAGGTGAGGCATGCTGGCGACACATGGACCGCACCATGTGGCCCAAAACTCCACAACATAGACTTTATCTGCTTCAAATTCTGTGACTGGCTTAAATTTGCCATTGCCGTCACTCACCCAATGTTCAACATCAATTGAAGGAGCCTTTGAGCCGATGGTCAATGTTGGACCGTCAGTCTCTTCTGCCTCTGCGGCGTCCTTCTTATCTTCATCGACTACTGCTGCAGATCCTGATCCGGATAGCGGCGATCCGCTGATGATTGCTGCAAATGCGAATAGTGCGGCCGCCTTCATCCAAAAGCGATTTGCCATAAACGAATTCCTCAAACTAGAAAGATACGGCCGATTCAAATGTCCGCTCATCGGACACTCTGTTTCGACATGTGAAAGACTATTACTTCGGAATTGGTTCAACCCCAAACCATCGTTTCTGAGCTTCTTCGGCTGAGATCCATTTCCCTCAATCGTTCAGAACCTCAGATGTGATGAACAACGTCTGATGCAGAATAGCGGACTTTGCGAGCCGATGCATACTTATCCTGGCTGGAGCGATAGCCAAGTGCACACGCGACGGTTGAGGTGTATTCACCACCACCACTAAGTCCCAGCAGTTCGTCCATTTTGTCTCGAACAATCCCCTCCATTGGGCAGGCGTCGATTTCCATCAGAGCCGCCGTTTCGAGCAGAAAACCCAGTGCGATGTAACACTGCCTTGAGTTCCACTCAAGATGACCATTCTTCATTCCAGTTGTTTTCCCGAGGATCGCCTGCTTGTATCCGTCCAGTGCAGAGACTGGTACGCCCTGAACCGTGGCCGTTGCGTCAATCAGTTTCTGGACGTAATCCGGATCCGTGGTTTTGCGAGCGGCGAACACAACAAAGTGCGAACAATCGCGCGGCTGGCTTTGTCCCCAGGCCGCCTGTGGAAGTTGATCTTTGACTGACTGAGTCGTCACGACAACGAATCTCCAGGGCTGAAGGCCGAAGCTACTGGGAGCATGAATGATTGCCGTCTCCAGCGTTTTCCAATCTTCAGCAGAAATTTTTCTTGTTGAATCAAACACCTTGGTGGCGTAACGCCATGAAAGTTGTTTTAGCACGGTTTGGCCAGCGGACATCTTCGCTTCTCTCCGGAAACTATTTGGATCTGGTACTCTGGTGGTTTCGATTGGATGTGTAACGAGTTGGATGTTGTGTCACATTCCGCTCGATGCTTGGATAACAAGTTGCGACGGGAGCGAGCCCGAATCATGAATTGAGAAGTTTCGACATGTAACGGCTCAGAGATTCCAGATCGTCTGCAAATCCACGAATTCCTTCGGCCAGTTTTTCAGTGGCCATGGCATCCTGATTCAGCATCCAGCGAAACGAACGCTCGTCCATTTCGACTCGTTCGATGTTCATTGACCTGGCTTTGTCAGCATCCAGACGTTGGGGAACTTCGGCCTCTGAATTCGAGAGTTCCGTTAGTAGTGTCGGTGCGACTGTCAGCAGATCACATCCACAAAGCGCCGTAACCTGCTCTGCGGAGCGAAAACTGGCTCCCATCACCTGTGTCTTGTAGTTGTGTCGTTTGTAGTAATTGAAAATGCGCTGCACTGACAGAACACCGGGGTCGTCTTCTATAGCGTAACCGCCGACGCCTTTGGCTTTCTTGAACCAGTCCAGGATCCTGCCTACGAAGGGGCTGATTAATGTGACGCCTGCTTCAGCACAGGCAACGGCCTGGCCGAATCCAAACAGGAGTGTCAGATTGCAATGAATTCCTTCTCGTTCAAGGCGTTCGGCTGCACGAATCCCTTCCCATGTGCTGGCGATCTTGATCAGGATCCGTTCTCTTGAAATGCCCTGTTCTGCGAAGAGGCTGATAAGGTGTCGACCTTTTTTCGGCAGTTGCATGCTCATCAAAACTTAGCCGTGCGTCGACTTCAACAGAAACACGCCCCGGAACGATTTTGAGAATCCGCATACCAAAAATCACTGCGAGTCGATCAAGGATTGCGTTCAGAAGGTGTTGTTCCGATGAGCCGGAACGCCCTTGCAAATCTTTGCGTCCTGCTGCAATCGCTTCATGGAGCAACTCAGCGTACTGAGGCATCTGAGCTGCTTTTGCAATCAACGAGGGGTTTGTGGTTGCGTCCTGCGGTTTATTTCGGGCGATAGAATCAATGTCACCCGTATCGGCGACAATCACGGTATGTCGCTTAAGTTGATCGAGCGAATTCATATGAGCCTCCTGCCCTTATAGAAATGATCCAGGATCCGTTCACGCTCCGTACCGAGCTTACTCAGCACTCGTCGACTGGCTTGCCAGTCGACGCACGTTGCTGAGAGGTCACCTCGTTTTGCGTCTGACCTGCTGGTTGTGAACGCAGTTCGAAATAGTCTACCGGTTGGAGCCTGGAAGCTGAAGAGCATCCAGAATTCGTTGACAGGCGTCGGACTTGTTTAGTGCGTAAAAATGGATACCCGGGACGCCGACTGCAATGAGATGTTTGCACTGTTGAATCGCATGCTCCACTCCAATTTCGAACTGGGCCGAGGCATCGTCTTGCACAGCTTCAAGCTTTGCTGCCAAATCTGACGGGAAAACTGTACCACACATTGAAGTGATTCGCTTGATTCTCGCAAAATCAGTGATGGGCATGATTCCTGGCACGATTGGGATCTGGATCCCGAGTTTCTCACAACGATCACGGAAAGACAAAAAATTGTCGTTCACAAAGAAGAGTTGTGTAAAGATCGCGTCAGCACCCGCATCGACTTTTCGCTTTAGATTCAGAAGGTCAGCTTCAAGAGAAGGGGCTTCCACATGCTTTTCGGGATAGCCTGCTACACCAATGCCCATTTCCGGGTGTGTTTCCCGGATCAATTCGACAAGCTCGTTGGCATTCTTGAGGCCGCCTTCAACGGCCTTGAACGCCTCCTGGCCCACTGGCGGATCTCCTCGTAACGCCATGATATTGCAAATGCCCGCAGCGGCTGCGGTGTCCAGCCAGTCTTTGAGTTCCTGACGTGTCGAGCCGACGCACGTGAAATGAGCCATCGCTGTGCGATGAAAGGTCTGCTGAATCTCGTTACACCAAAACGCCGTGCGATCTCGAGTTGACCCGCCAGCTCCATAGGTGCACGACACAAACGCCGGGTTGTACTCAATCAGTGTCTGGAGGTTTTTCTTCAATGCCGCATCACCCTCCGCTGTCCTGGGCGGAAAGATCTCAATCGACATTACAAATTGCTGGTCCTGGAACAGTTGAGAAAGTCGCATTGGTTTAAGAACTTGAGGCGTCTGAGAAGAAAAAACACAAGGTGATGTGGTGCCTTCCACGAATGCTTGAGATGAAGACAACACCCGGGAATATGTCTGCCACGCGATTTGTCGACGGAGAAGACTACATTTCCTGTCCAGTAAGGCGAGCGACTTCGTTCACATCTTTGTCACCGCGACCAGAAAGGCAAACGACAATAACATCATCCTTCTTTCGCTTTGCTGCTGCCTTCATTGCATAGGCAATCGCATGGGAAGTTTCGATCGCCGGGAGAATTCCTTCAGTTCGTGCCATGGTGCTGAAGGCTGCCAGGGCTTCGTCGTCCAGAATATTGACGTAATTCACTCGACCACAGTCTTTCCAGTAGCTGTGTTCCGGGCCAACACCAGGATAATCCAGGCCTGCCGAAATCGAATGTACGTCAGAAGTCTGACCATCCTCGTTTTGCAGGACATAGCTGTAACTGCCATGCAGGATCCCAGGTTTGCCATGTGTCAAAGTGCTGGCGTGGTCCCCCGGTTTGCCGCCTCGTCCACCAGCCTCAACACCCGTCAATGAAACGGTCGAGTCATCTACGAATGGATAAAACATGCCGGCGGAATTCGAGCCGCCACCAACGCATGCTACAACTTCGTCAGGAAGTCGGCCGACCTGATCAAGGCATTGCTCTCTGGCTTCTCGCCCAATGATGGCCTGGAAGTCGCGGACCATCATCGGAAACGGATGCGGGCCAACGACACTTCCGATGATGTAATGCGTGTCACGTACGGAGGCCATCCAGTCACGCATCGCTTCGTTGATGGCATCTCGCAGAGTTCTTGAACCTGTCGTAACTGGACGAACTTCTGCGCCCATAGTCCGCATAATGAAGACATTGAGTTTCTGCCGACGAACATCTTCCTCACCCATATAAACGACGCAGGGAAGTCCAAAGCGAGCACACGCGGTGGCTGTCGCTACGCCATGCTGCCCTGCCCCGGTTTCTGCGATGACACGTGTCTTTCCCATGCGTTTGGTCAATAACACCTGCCCCATGGTGTTGTTGATCTTGTGAGCACCGGTATGGTTCAGATCTTCGCGTTTGAAATAGATTCTTGCGCCGCCACATTTTTCGGTCAGGCGTTCCGCAAAATAAAGCGGATTCGGTCGTCCGACGAAGTGTCGCAGCAAGTCCTTCAATTGACGGTCAAACTCCGGATCCTTCTTTGCGTCTTCGTATGCCTGAGAGAGTTGTTCTAAAGCGTACATCAGTGTTTCGGGGACATAACGTCGTCCATACTCCCCAAAGCGTCCTCGTTCGTCCGGTACGGCGCTGATGGGGGCTGATGCGGTCGGAGCTGTAGTAGCAGTCGACATGAGATCCTCAGATACTGGCTGAATTCAGGTTCAATGTAAAAACCGCAGTCGCTCCTCGTTAAACTTTGGAGCACGACGACAAAACTAACAATGCGAGCATCTCGCACGGTAAAGAATACTGCGGAAACCTTATCGCCGCGCTCTTAATCGCGGCAGTCCGACATCCCTGTTTTGGTTTCATGGAGTACGTCTATGATTATAGCGGAGACCACAAAAACACTCGTGACGTCTCACAAATTCCCCCGAAATTGTTGCTGTCTATGCCGCCAGGCGTTACTGATCGCAGGAAAACTTGTCTGCAGGTGCCGGAAACACCGCTCCGCCTGCTAACGATTTCCTGATTCCGGAACGTTTTGGCCGAACGCTGGGGGCAGAACCGAACACACGTCCGAGAGCGATGTTGAAGTGAAAACACACCTTTACGACGTGAATGGGAACCGCGAACTACAATCGAATACCAGATTCATAGTTGTCCGGGGCGGCACTTCAGGCCGTGGTATTCCCTGGATGGGGTGTTTGGACAGCAATGTCATGAATCAAACGACGGAGCTCCGACACCGCCGTTTTCTTATCCAACACCAGAGATTTTGCTGAATCTTCCAGTGTCATGAGTCCCTCGTTGATCGCTTGTTCACGGAGCCTGTATGCTGGCCGGCCTTCATTGATCGCATTTCGTAAACTGGATGTGATCGGCATCGTTTCGAAGACCGCTGTGCGGCCGCGAAAGCCGGTGTAGAAGTTCTGCTCCGTTGGAATTCCTCGAACAAGTTGTGGCGGGGAATCCCACGAATTGCCAAGCACGGTGCATTCATCAGGAGTTGCCACATATTCCTCTCGCGAATCTGCTGCCACTGTTCTGATCAGTCGCTGAGCAATCACTCCACGCAGGCAATCCGCAATTGTCATTGACGAGATTCCAAAGTTCCGGAGCACATCAATTGCTGATGCGGTGTTGTTGGCATGCAACGTTGAAAGAACCAGCACACCTGTTGTTGCAGCTCGGCAGGCAATTTGAGCGGTCTCCGCATCACGAATCTCACCGATGGAAATGATGTTCGGGTCTTGTCGCAAAACCCCCCGAAGCGCATTGGTGAACAATAGCCCTGTCTTTGGGTCAACCTGAATCTGGTTTGCACCCTGAATTTGACGTTCAACAGGGTCCTCGATTGTTACGATGCTTCGGTCCGGCTGATTGAGTCGTGAAAGCAGGCTATACACGGTCGTCGTTTTTCCGGCTCCGACAGGGCCAACGACCAACAATAGTCCATATGGCGCACCGAGCAGTGAATTGACATCCAGCATCTGTTCCGTCGTAAATCCAAGAGATTCCGGCGCAACGAATTCCGTGGCATCCGGCATAAGTCTCAGAACAAGTCGCTCACCATGAATTGTCGGGCTGCTGCCCACGCGAACGTCCCGAGGCAGCCCGGTGAGCTGTGCTGCGGAAATATGCCCGTCCTGTGGAAGTCGCCTGTCCGTGATATCCATTCCTCCGAGGACTTTTATGCGACTCAGAATGTGCAGTGCTTTTGCGGCGGGGACCTGAACAATGTCCTGAAGAGCACCATCGATGCGAAATCGTATTCTGGTGCCTTCTTCAGCTGGGTCCAGATGAATGTCGGTCGCTCGATGTGCAAACCCTCTCTGCAGAATGACATTAACGAGCGATGATGGCTCGACAACGCTGAGCAGTTCTGAAAGCTCCGCGGCCAAAGCTGAATTCCCAAGCCGGGTTGCTTTTCTCGTGGCAGGAGCGGGGGTTCTTGATTCCAGTTGAGAACCGGACGGTCCGTTTGGTACATCTTCGTTATTCATCTTGAGCTGCCACTGTAAAAGAATTCGACTTACCTTGTTGGAGCTGACTTCACGGGGCTTGCTTTTTCCTTGACTGGCGCAAAGTCCCTGAGTGATCGAAAAATGCTGATCGGGTTGCTTCGAAAAACCAGCGTGGAAAGCACCATGATGCTCAGCAGGACTGCGAACGCGGAGAGTTTTCGACGCGTCCCTTCCTCCTTGATCAGAGCAATCAGCCCCGTCGTCAACGCTGCAGAGCCCAGGAGCAATGCAGCTAACTGAGAGTTCACTCCCAGAACGGTTTCCCTTTTCAGGAACATTGGGATCAAGGCCAATGCCGCAATGATTGAAAACGGAACGGCAACAGCAACGAGTAACGTTCGCTCTCTCTTTTCGACAATCGCCGATTGCGACACACCCAATGCATAGGCCGCTTCTTCTCGCGTGTCAGCGATCGTCCAGACACGAGCAAGTCCGGACGTCCGCAAAACCGTTGTGACATCTTCATTAGGACTGACAACCGAAAACTGTCCCTCACGTTTCTGGGTGGCCTTCCAGAGTCGTACAAGCCCGGCGACGACACCACTGTTGATATAGGTGAGTCTCGAGAGATCGAGTAACAGATTCGGAGCCGCAGCCAGCTCAAAGTTTGATATGGCGGCAGATACGGCTGCTTCCAGATCTGCCCATGACAGCTTTGAAAGCAATGGATTACATTGAATAGCGTTGTAAAGTTTGTGAGCTTCGAATGGGAAAGGCTCGGACGATGCCGACTCCTGCTTTGCGTTTGTTACATTCCCGGTTGATGACTGCTGTGGCTTTATGAGATCGAGTTCCCCGGTGTCTTCAAGTCTGAGAAATTCCAGAGCCGCAGCTTTGGTTGGCACAATGCGCCAATGCTCGAGAAGCCCACTGATTTGTAACGACTCTTTAACGGCAGCGTTTTCGGTTACGAAGATCAGATTTCGTGTTCGTGAATCCAAAGACTTCCAGATGCGAAGCAGACAGGCCAGCATTCCGTCCGGCAATCGTGACAGAGTCGGAGCAAGGATGACAACACTTCCAACGCCCGATTTCTGGATCAGTTCAAGAACTCGAGTCGTGGCTCCTTCGATTTGCTCCCATGGCATGCTCTGGAGTTCGTCTGTAAACTCCAGGTGGCAATACGAAGAGTGATTCTCGAACGAAAAACCGCTCATACACCATCCTTCGAACTCGACGGAAAAATGGGAACTAACCTTCGATCAATGCCTAATATATCTTGCGTTGCGGTGACCACGACTCGGTGATTGTACTCAAGTCACTTCTCAGCCAACAACGTGTAACGTCCTTTGGTTCGAAGCTCAGTAAACGAAAAAAGCCGCTTTAAATCTATTCAAGCGGCTTCAGTCGTGATCAGACATTGAGCAGTCCGTAGCGTTGCAGCGTTGTGCGGAGTGCTGCAAGCTGGGAGTCTGTCAGAGGTGTCAGTGGCAGTCGGACTTCACCGCAATCTCGCCCCAGCAACTTCATAGCTGCCTTCACTGGAATCGGGTTTGTTGAAAGTCCCAGCATGTCACGGCACAGAGGAAACAGTTTGTGGTGCAACTCCTGAGCCCTCGCGATGTTGCCAGTTTGAAATGCTGTCACCATAGCCTTCACGTCCTGTGGCACAATATTGCCCGCGACTGAGACAACTCCACTGCCGCCCAAGGCCAGCAAAGGCAGTGTCAGGCTGTCATCGCCGGACAACACGGTCAGATCTGAGGCTGCCAGAATCTGTGAGGCCTGATCCATTGAGCCCGTCGACTCTTTGATTGCCACAACACTTGGGCACGTGTCGGCAATGCGGCAAATCGTTTCCGGCTCCATGTTCCTGGCCGTTCGCCCCGGGATATTGTACAGCACGATCGGGAGATCAACATGCTCGGCAACCGCACGATAATGCTGGAAGAAACCTTCCTGCGTTGGCTTGTTGTAATAGGGTGTCACCATTAGAGCACCTGTCGCGCCAGCGCGCTTTGCCGAAGCGGTCAGGCGGATCGCTTCGGCCGTGCTGTTTGAGCCTGTGCCTGCCATGACTTTGATTCGTCCGGCCGCGTGATCACAGGTGATCGCAATCACTCGCTCATGTTCATCATGAGTCAGTGTCGGACTCTCGCCGGTTGTGCCGACCGGAACCAGCCCGTCTGTCCCGGCTTCAACGTGAAAGTCCACAAGAGCTTTCAGCATGCTCTCGTTCAGCGAGCCGTCGCTGTTCATCGGCGTCACAAGGGCTACTGTCAGTCCCGAAAACAATTCACCACGTCGTGCCATGACTCATTTCTTTGTGCGAAAAACTCTGTGACAAGAAACTGGATAGATCCCTTCCTGCGGAGCAAACACCAACCGCAGTGACGCTCAGTCCTGCTTGGACACGCAGAGAATGGCGAGGATTCAACAAAACCAGATGCGAACGTTGTTTCTACGGCCTTCGATTCCAACCTGCAAACGAATCAGCCCCGTTTTCGCCAGTCGATGCCGGAAAGACTCGCCAAGGCCAGCATCAACGCGTGAGTTCCATTCCGACCAAACCCCTGCGCTTTGACGGCCTGATAAAGTTGCTGGCCCAGTGCCAGTCCCGGCATCGAGAGACCCATACGTCGGGATTCCTCCAGAGCAATCCCCATATCCTTAATGAAATGCTCGACAAAGAATCCCGGATCGAAGTTATTGTCGATGATCCGAGGTCCCAAATTTGACAGCGACCAGCTTCCCGCGGCCCCGCTGGCGACTGATTTTAATACGGTTGGCAGATCCAGCCCCGACTTGTATCCATAAAGCAGGGCTTCGCAGACCCCGATCATGCCTGTCGCAATCAGGATCTGGTTGACGGTCTTAGTGTGCTGCCCTGATCCCGCTGGGCCCTGATGCACGATCGTCTTGCCCATGGCTTCCCACATCGGCTGCAATGCTGTGACGATTTCGGCGTCCCCACCAATCATAATGGAGAGCGCCGCATTCCGGGCACCAATGTCGCCGCCAGAGACGGGGGCATCGACGCTGTGCACTCCGGCTTGCTTTGCTGCTTCGTAGATCTCGATGGCGAGCGATGGTTGACTGGTTGTCATGTCGACCAACACCGCTCCCGGTTTTGTCCCAGCCAGAGCCCCCTGCTCACCCAGCATGACTTCTCGCACGTCGGCCGGAAATCCCACGATGGAGAAGACCACGTCAGAATTCTGAGCGACCTCTTTCGGAGTGGCGGCCCATGTTGCGCCTCGGCCAATCAGGGCCTCGGCTTTTTGCTTTGTTCGGGAATAGACGGTCGCGGAAAAGCCGGCATTCATGAGATGCCCGCACATGCTGGACCCCATCACTCCGGTTCCAATCCAGCCAATCCGAGTTTTTCCGGGCACCACCTGAGGCATCGCCATGAAATCGTTCCTGAAGAACATTTAATCGAACATCACGTGTGCCGCACCCTCTTGAGATCCGGCGAATCATCGTCAGAATCGTGAAGTATACCGGTTGCTGCGGGATCTTCCACAACGCCGCCAATGTCTCTTACACTTCGCAGATGCCTGATCCTCCACCGTCAAAACGTCGACAACGCCTGACCTCCGGCCATCCTGCCGACGGATTTCCTGCAGTTGTAGATTCCGATGAGGGGCCTTTTCGCTCGGAACTTGCGCCTTTCGTGCCATACGCGGAATTGCATTGCCGAACCAATTACTCCTTTCTGGAGGGGGCTTCCCATGCCGATGAACTGGCAGCTCGAGCCAAAGAGCTGGGGCTTCACTCGCTGGCGGTAACCGATCGAAATTCACTTGCAGGAGTCGTCCGAGCTCATGTTGCGGCGAAAGAAGCGGGGCTGCGACTGCTGGTCGGCGCAGAAATCGTCCCGACGGATGGCCCTGCTCTGGTTCTTTATGCATCAGACCGCGCAGCCTACGGTCGCTTGTCGAGACTGATCACCGTTGGCCGTCGCCGCGCGCCTAAAGGTGAATGTCGACTAACGATCAATGATGTTGCCGACCATGCCGATGGTCTCATCTGCTGCGTCCCCCTGAGTACTGAAACTCGCCTGCGATTCGAACGCCGTTTTCGGCCGGAGGTGCCCTGCATTGTCGCCGATCAGGATCTGCTGAAACTGCGAGAAATCTTTTCCGATCGCTGTTACGGTCTTGCTGAGCTTCATAGTGGTCCAGCCGACGAACTTCTTTTGCAGCGATGGTTACTGCAAGGCGCGACCTGCCGTATACCGATCGTCGCTGCAAATGATGTGCATTATCACGTGGCTCGCCGCCGCTCCTTGCATGACGTGGTGACCGCCATTCGCTGCTCGCAGTCACTTCAGTCTTTGGGACATGAATTGTTTCCGAACGGTGAACGTCATCTGAAATCCGGTCGTGAACTGGTGGGACTCTTTGGTGGCCGGACTGATCTGATCGAACGAACTCTGGAAGTCGCTGATCGTTGTGGCTTCTCTCTTGATGAACTGCGTTATGAGTATCCCGAAGAACTGATTCCGGCAGGTGTTTCACCGATCCAGCATCTGTCAGGTCTTACCTGGGCTGGTGCGGCGAAGAGATATCCCGATGGTGTGCCGCCCAGGATACGGGATCTGATTCAGCACGAACTGACTTTGATCGAGGAACTCCATTACGAAGCTTATTTTCTGACGGTTTACGACCTCGTCCGGTTTGCTCGTGAACGCGGGATTCTTTGTCAGGGTCGAGGTTCAGCGGCGAATTCCGTGGTTTGTTTTTGCCTCGGAGTAACCTCTGTCGATCCCGGCCGAATCGACGTTTTATTCGAGCGTTTTGTCAGTCGAGAACGTAATGAAGCGCCGGATATCGATGTCGACTTTGAGCACGAACGCCGCGAAGAAGTTCTGCAGTATTTGTTCGATCGCTATGGTCGTGATCGGGCCGGAATGACGGGTGCTGTGATCACGTATCGGCCTCGCTCAGCCATTCGTGATATCGGGCGAGCATTAGCGTTGTCGAACGATCGAATCGACAAACTGGCCGGGCAGATGGAGCATGTGGATCGCGCGGAATTATTTCCCGAGCGTATGCGTGAAGGGGGAATGGATCCAGACTCAAAACTGGGACGTCGGCTGCTGGAGTTGCTGAATTCTCTGTTGACGTTTCCGCGTCATCTTTCGCAGCACTCCGGCGGAATGGTCATGTCGCGCGGACTTCTGAGCGAACTGGTCCCTATCGAAAATGCATCCATGCCGGGGCGAACGGTTATTCAATGGGACAAGGATGATCTCGATGCGCTGGGGCTGCTGAAAGTTGATTGTCTGTCGCTGGGAATGCTGAGCTGTATACGCCGTGCGTTTGACCTGATTCAGAAGCATCATGGCCGCACATTGACACTTGCGAATGTGCCGTCAGAAGATGCTCAGGTTTACGACATGGTCAGCGCGGCCGACACGGTTGGAGTTTTTCAGATCGAAAGTCGCGCGCAGATGAGTATGTTGCCGCGATTGAAGCCTCATTGTTTCTACGACCTGGTGATCGAAGTTGCGATTGTGCGTCCAGGGCCGATTCAGGGGGATATGGTCCATCCTTATCTGCGCCGTCGCTCTGGAGAAGAGTCCATTGAATATCCCAATGCGGCCGTACGCTCTGTCCTGCACAAGACGCTGGGGGTACCGATTTTTCAGGAACAGGCGATGCGTTTGGCGATTGTGGCGGCCGGGTTTACTCCCGGCGAAGCGGATCAGCTTCGCCGCGCGATGGGGGCGTGGCGCAAGACCGGTGTGATTGCGAAGTTTCATGAAAAGTTGGTGCAGGGAATGATCGAACGAGGATACGACGGTGAATTCGCCGAGCGTGTCTTTAAGCAGATCAGCGGTTTCGGAGAGTATGGCTTTCCGGAATCTCATGCGGCCAGTTTTGCTCTGCTGGTTTATGTTTCGTCATGGATCAAACGCTACTACCCGGCTGTCTTTGCGGCTGCCTTGATCAATAGTCAGTCGATGGGCTTTTACGCTCCAGCTCAGCTTGTTCGCGATGCACGGGAACATGGCGTTGTCGTTCTGCCAGCTGACGTAAATGCCAGTGACTGGGATTGTACGCTTGAGGCTCAGGAACAACCTGCTGATCTCAGCACATCTCCATTTGCGCATCGCGATCAGTCTCACGCGCTGCGGCTTGGGTTTCGTCTGCTGCGAGGTTTTTCGGAAGAGTACGCAAGGACGATTGAAGAGACTCGTCGACGTGGTGGGCGATTTCAGTCGCTGGAGGAATTCGCGCGACGCACACAACTCAGTCGATCGGTCCTGCAATTGCTGGCTCGTGCCGATGCATTTGCATCACTTGAGATTGATCGCAGAAGTGCCTACTGGAAATCGTTGCCATCGCGAGATCGGTTGCCTTTGTTCGATGATGAACGAGTTCCCGCGGTTGAAGACGCTGCTCCGGAACTTCCGGAGATGTCAGCTCAGGATGAAGTCGTGGAAGATTATTCATCGGCCGGGCTGACGCTGCGAAAGCATCCCGTGAGTTTTCTGCGTGAGCAGCTCATTCAATTGAAGGCCGTGACATCGGAGCAGCTCAGTGAACTGGAGCCGGATCGTCGGGTCAAAGTGGCCGGTCTGGTTCTCATGCGGCAACGTCCGTCTACGGCCAGCGGCATTACGTTTGTGACACTGGAGGATGAGACGGGCATTGCCAATCTTGTGGTGTATCCATCCGTGTGGCAGCACTTCCGTCAGACCGCGCGTTTTGCGTCTGTGATTCTGGCGACCGGACGTTTACAACGAGAAGGCGATGTTATTCACGTGGTGTGTGAACGACTGGATGATGTCAGCAAGATGCTGGCTCAAATCGATTCAAAGTCCCGGAATTTCCGGTGATACAAGGCCGATCGGCACATGAAGGAATACGCGGCATCAGGCGAGCGGTGTGGCGTCAGCCCACCGGTAACGTCATCGCCGACAAGGAGCAAAACGTGCGAATCGCAGGATACCGGGAAGCTGACGCATCCCACTCGCCGGCGAATGCAGCAGCTTTCCTGTCGCTTGCCCAAAGAGCCAAGGTCGTCATGCCATCAGCCGGAACGCGTTTGCGTCCGGTTTTATAGTATTCCGATCTCACCTCTCCGCATCCAGAATCTGCTGAGCTGGATTCAGTCCAGTCAGCGTTTCCCATTTTTCTATCAATCGCTTGAAAACGGAATTGGGATGAGAAAACTGAAAAGATCGGCCGTCGATGTGGCTCACTGGCAACAGGCCGACTGGAGTTGATGACAGGAAGGCTTCGTCAGCTGTTGACAACTCATCAACAGAAATCTGCCGACGAGAAAACGGGATTTGCAGAACCGACGCCAGTTCTTCAACAATCTCTGAGCTTAGGCTGTTCAGGACTCCTCGATCGGGCGTTGAAATTCTTCCTTCATGCACCAGGTAGAAACATGAAGTGCTGGTCTCTGTGATGAATCCGGCATAATCGAGCAGCAAGGCTTTGCTGCCAGGTTCAAGTTTTGCGGCCTGCTGATCTGCCAGCCACCAGTGCAGGCGATTGCGGACCTTGTGTTCGACCGGAAAGCAGTCATCCGGAATCTGTCGGATCTCTGGAATCCGCAGACGTACGCCACGTTGGAGACCGGAACGCCATAACTGGAATGGCAGCACAAATGTATGGATCACCGTTGTCGTCCGATCACCTACGCCAGCCAGATATGTGGGATTCGAGCCTGCCGTGGAGAACAGAACGATGCCCAGATCCTGCTGCTCTGAAATCTGTCGAACGTTGTTCTGAACGATGGATTCTGCCGCTTTGTGTAAATCGTCTGCGGTCCAGCGTTGAGGAAATCCAAGTGCCGTGAGTGAACTCGTCAGCCGACCAATATGCTGCTCCAGTCGAAACGGGCGATGCAGATAAGTGCGAGCCATTTCCGTAACGGCCGCACCGGCAACGACGCCAAGATCCCAGACCGGAAGACCCATCTGAGAAAAGGGTTGGAGAGTCCCGTTGATCCATGCGAGAGGTTCGGACATGGCCGACAATCAATTCTTTCTGAACACAGGGACTTGCCGACGCGCAGCGTTACGAGCAATAACTTCAGAGATAAAGAATTTCTACATCTGATGGCTGACTTTGTAACCTGAAGAAAGAATCACCGCTCGTGTGATCAATCTCGATTACCTCGTTGTCAACATTCGTCGCGCCGCCAGTTTCGATGTCATGGCAAAGCCAATGATGATGGCAAGTTGCACCCCGGCGAAAATGCCGAGTGCGAGCAATCGCCCCTCCGTGAAGCCATAGGTATGAAGTCCAGCTTTCAACTCATTGACGCCGAACCACGACCATGCTGTCACAATATTGCCGATCATCGCCAACACGGCCGTACCATAATCGTTGACCATTTTGTCCCAGCGAGCATGCAGGATTAAAGCATTCCACAGCACGATCAACATCGCGCCGTTTTCTTTCGGATCCCAGCCCCAGAATCGTCCCCACGAATCGTCGGCCCACAGACCACCAAGCACGGTTCCCACGAGGCTGAAGAACAGAGCGAAGCACAACGTTCCGTAGACGAGCTTTCCGCAGTCTTTGAGTTCTGTGGAATACGTTGATGCATTCCCTCCGGCGGCCAGAGATCGTCCGAGGACCGCCTGAACGCAGTAAAAGAGCCCGATAAATCCGGCGAGAAACGTCGCAGCGTATCCCAGCGTGATGCAGACCACGTGAGTCGCCAGCCAGAATGTCGTATCCAGCACGGCCTGCATCACGCCAAGAGTATCACCTTCATCGCGTGCCAGGTAATGGGCAATGACCAGGGAGGCCGCACCGACTGAAGCCCCAAGAATATTGCCGATTCCATTCTTCATGACCAGTTCTACGACGAACGAAGCGATGACCACGGCCCATCCAATAAAGATCGCGGAAGAATACAGGTTTGTGACCGGCGGGCGTCCAGAAATCTGCATTCGCATGACCAATGCCAGAGAATGCAGAGCGAACGCCAGAACCAGCAGGAACAAACTCGTGCGACGAAGTGTTGTGCCAAAGAACAGCCAGCCCATGAATGAGAACACGATGACCATTACATACGGATATGTGGCCTGCATGAAGGGTTCAAAGAAGTTGAACCAGGCTTCCTTTCGAACGGTCGCCATGTTCACATGAGGCACTGTTCCGGAGTCGAGCACTTCGCGATAGCTGCTGACTGCCGTATTGAATCCTTCAACGTCACCATCCTGCCAGGTCTTCAGCAGAGTGGCAACGTAGCCAGATGTCTGATCAAACGTGTCGGAACACTCACCGCCGGGAAGCAAGTGGGGGGCTCTTTTGAGTATATCATCCCAAACAAGTTTTGCCAATTCGAAATTCATCGCGTTAGCCAGGGTCGGGCCATCCTCAGATCCAAGCTGTTGCAACTTTGTCCTGATCTCCATCAGTCGTTTGTCCTGAGGATCTGACTCTGAGATGACAGAGAACACCTCGAACAACTCTGAGGAAATTCGTTCTGATGCAATTTCACGAGCTTTCTCTGGCGTAATCGCTGCGGCCATTTGTTCCGGAGTGCTCTCGGCTGCTGATGTGGAGATAATCTTAAGGATTTCAATAAGAAATACTTCTTCTTCTTTTTCATCCATTAGGTTGGACATTGCTGCCTTGGCGCGGTCCTGAATGACCTTGCCGGCAGATGAATCCTGACGCGAATCTCCCATACCCCCCAAAAGGCGATGGGTCGAAATCAGTGCTGTTGCTACCACTTCCTGCGGCAACTTATCCCGCATATAGGCATTAAACTCTTCCCATGTTTTGAGCTGGTTCTTCTTTAGCTGTTCGTTCAATTGCCGAACGGAGTTAGCTCCGACCAGTGTTTCCCAGGACCTCTGTTCATCTTTCGATCCTGTAGGAACCGCCATCACGGCTGGTTCATTGCCCAGCAGACGGAGAATTCTCCAGCAGTCGATGTAGGAGCTCAGCAGGCTGTCAGACTTGCGAGTCAAAAACATCTGCGAAAGCTGATCAATCCGACTGATGGTTTCGAATAAACCTGAAACTCGACGCTCCAATGTCGTCAGTGAATTTTCCTGTTTGTCACGTTGCTTCTGCCGAGCCTTTTGCAGAATCGAATCCAGTTCCTTGATGTTTTTCTGGATCTCGACCATCGAATATGTGAGACCACCGCGTTTCTCCAGGCCCAACAAGGAAAGAACCTGATCATCATCAATCTTGATGACTCGATGACGAGCCGCGACTTCAGGGCGGCTGACGACATCCAGAAACCACTGCACAGCAGGGCGGCGGCGAACCATCACCGGCCGCATCCTGGCTTCGACAGCGTCTTTTCCAGCAGAAGAAATCGTGGCGATTTTCTCAATCCATTCGGTATAGGAGCCCTCGAATTTTTCGAGCTCTGCGACTGGCACATCGGGCCATCCCTTCCGGAACGTGCTGAGGATCTTTTCTCGTTGCTTAGGATTGTTTAGCTCGGCCGCTTCAAGTTCGCCTTCGAACGTTGACTTATGCGAAGTCACCAGCAGCTGTGTTCTGGCGACTGAGTCAATAGGCTGAGTTCGGCCACTCCATGCGATCGGCAATTGTGCGAAGCCGTAAAGATTCATGGTCTCCGGATCTTCTTTGGGAGGACGCGCCTTGCTTCCCAGCCACACTGCAAAAATCAGTGCAATCACCAGAGGAATCCAGAGTGACTCGATTAACGAAGACTTGTCTGAACTGACGAGCAATGCGGGTTCACTCGCTCTGGCAGGCGCGAATCCGGGGCGATCGAGAAGACTTGCATAGCCCGCCGAGCCGGACTCGGTATCGGTCGATGTCTTTCTCGTCGTCCGTTCAGTTCGATCAAGGAACCGAAACAGAGTCTGTCCGAACTGTGCGAACATGCCAAACGACACAATCATGCAGGCGATGTAGGGCAACATCCAACCGGTATTATTCACGACAGAGATCGTTGAAGCTTCCTTTCCATCTTCGAGTGCCTGGAATCCAGACTGATAGAAAGTCTCTCCCTTGTATCGCAACGGGTTATTCATCCACAAAGTGAACTTGTCTGTAGATCCGTCTTTCGGATTCGTGATTTCGATCTCTGACCGATAGTCGCGTGGCGTTGCCGTTCCGACATAATTTGTGCGGCTGACGTCCACCAGCTTGACCTCATAAGGTCGGTAGTTGCGCTGGAATCGAAGGTAGAAGTAATAATCCTTCCCATCCACCGTGGCTTTCTCCGCCAGCGGTGCGCCACGGAGTTCGCTGACATTCTGTGCCACGAGCATTGACTGCAGAACTTTGCCGCCATCTCGGCTGACGAGGTCAATATAAATTGCACTTTGGTCGTGTGAGTCATCCATGCCAGTGACAGGTTCCAGTCGCTCCGGAGCAGCGAACGATCCCAGACCAGCGTCAGTCCGCAATTTGTCACCGGGAATCAAACCTCTCAGGCGACTGTTGCGTTGAAACTCACGAACCACAACGTCAAACGGCATTGTAGGAAGGCTGATGATCTGACCAGGAGCCGGTGGCGCAAGTGCTGCTTCGTCGGAGTTCTCGGGAGCCGCGGTGGCTGCTTTCTGCAACCGATCTTCCGGGATCACAAGGACCTGATCCTTGCCATCGGTTTTCTGAGTGATAATAGCCAGTTCACGTTCGCGGATATCGCGGATGAAGCCAGATGTTTCTCCTTCCACCAGCGACAGCATGTTTTCCTTTGCCAACAGACCGACCTGAAGTTCGCTGATCATGAGCATCGCTACGCCGAAGTGCAGCAACGCGATTCCCCCGCGTTTCTCGAACAGCAGGTTCGAACCCAGGAGCAAAACCAATGAACATGCAGCGCCCTTGAGAAGCTGCCAAAGAATTCTCATTGACGAAAGATTAAGCCGTGCCTCTTCTCCACCGATCACGAAGTAGAGCAGGACTCCAATCAATGATACCGAGATCAACAACATGACGCCTCTGGTCAGCCTTGAGCTCGCTTTGGCAAGGATCGCTGTGGCCAGTGCAGCTAGTCCCGAAATCCCAAGAACACTCAGCAGCAGATACCAGATTTTTTCAGGCCCCAGAACGGTATCGCCATATTCAACGCCCGTCTGCATGTTGCCCGTAATGACAACGCCCGCGGTCAGAATCAAGCCGACGATGACAAGGCCGATTCCCGCAGCCAATCTCAATCCTTCGGCGCGAACGCGAAACTTCAACGCATGAGCGGCCGTGAGATTCGCAAGCATGATCCATCCAATCGTCCAGCCTCCAGGGAATGGAATCTTCCCAAACATGCCAAGGCTTTCCGCGATCTTGTCTCCCTGGTCGCCAAACATTGATGGAGGGAACAGATCTCGAACCTGAATCCATGCAATGTAGGTTCGGAAGTACTCTGCCATGACCTGCCAGACGTCTCGACGAGCCTGCGCCAGACTGCCGACGAAAACAATAAACATCGCGAGGATGAACAGTACGCAAGTCAGCTTCAATGAGGCCAACGCTCGTATCGCGATCATCACGGAGTTTTCAAGTTGCTGCGGCAATGCTTCGCCGTCTTTTCGACCGGACGAAAGATCACCGGGCAATGTTGTTGAAGACATGACGGTTTCCTCTGATCTGTGATCGTGTTTGAGACACGAGATGACTTTATGTGTCGTCAATGACTGAAGTCAGGTTTCGTTCCATCTTCAGTCTGCCCAACGCTATTCAACGCTCAGCGATTCACAAAAACTTCGAAAAGCAGCTCGTTGAACTTCTGCCGTGGAATTGGAACTTCGATATTTGAAGACCCACAACTTATCTTTGTAGCTGGCAATCATGCCAAGAATCGTTTCTGTATCACTTTTGATCGCTATCCATTGTCCAGTTAGCCCCTTCAGCGTCAGCGTCTCGACATCCTTCATCATTTCGGACGGATCAATTTCTGGAAGCTGCAATTGTCCTCGCCATCGCACAAACTGAGGCTCGACTCCGGCCGTTCCGGGCAGATCGCTGACCGTTATTCGAGCTGACGCATCCGATGGACCCGCAGTCCAGGCAAACGCACTAAATTGGTCGTTCTGAGCAGCAACCCAGTCCTTAGGAACCTCCCAGCGAAACGGAACGGCCTCAAATTGATCGCGCAGAAGATCCGATGTAAGGACCTTTTCATCTTCTCGCGCAACCTCATACTCGCGGATGTCAGAACTGCTGCCGCAACCAGACAAAGTCAAGATGATGGGTGTAATATAGAGGGGCAGCTTGTTCATGAATCAAATCGAAGGTGGGACGGGGTGGGGCAAAAAAGGCGATCTGTGATGGGCGTGATTCAGGTCAGGTCCGAGAAGCAAACGATCCTGTGTGAGCAGCAGGTTCTCCCGGCTTCACTGTCGACGCGAACATCGCAACTACAGTTACTCGGAATGATCCGGCCACGGCAGGCCACCCGATTCACCGGACTCCCTATTCTAGGCGAGCGGGACACGAATTTCACGGAGTTGAGCCGTTCTTTCAAAATCAACCACCAACGCGATGGCACTCGCGACACATATCAAATCTTCGGTCGCTGACATGGTTAACGACATTGAAGATTTGGCCGGTTTGTTGCTCCCACGCCACAGCCGCGGCCGTTGGGGAGATCCAGATCGATTCCACGATCTGAGAAGCAACTGAGCCAGGACTGACTCGGACGTTCCCTGTCACGGTCGAATTGCCTTCTTCGGACACTCGAGGTTCCACCGTTCCGTCGGTGGATTCCTTGTGTCCAACCCCCGCGATCTCTGACGTCTGGTTCGTATTCATCGACGTGTTTCGCTGTGTTTGTAGCGAACTGACTGGCGGCAGTGCGTTCCCTACTACCGCCCCGATCAACATGGAAACCGACGCAACGATCCAGCCAGAGGTAATGACCGTACCGCGACGATTCGCGTGCATCGTTGGAGAAAAATCAGCAGCGTCATTTGATACGGACTTCTTCACGGCAGACTGCTCTGTGGGTTCGGTCACGTCGGACTGCTGCAGGGCTGCAAGAATCCGATGGTCTAAAGATTGATTAGGCGTACGCAAAGACAACGACCGAATCTTCTGTTCCAGTTCACTCATGAGCTTCTCCTCAATTCTTCTTCCAGCTTCATGATGGCTCTACGGTATCGAGTGGCTGCTGTAGCCGATGGCATTTCCAGAACTCTGGCGATTTCTTCAAACGTCAGTTCGGAGAAAATCTTCATGACCACAATCTGACGACTCAGCTCGTCCAGTTGGTCAATCGCACTTTTCAATGACTCCGCTTCATCGTTTTGATTTGCGGTCGTTGAACCAGTGGATAAATTCATGTCAGAACCGGCTGTAGCAAAAATGGATTCCGTGATGGATCGCTGGTGTTGTTGGCGACGTCGACAATCAATGGCCGCATTTCGCACAGCTGCAAAGACATATGAAGTAAGACTACCTGCGGGGATGTCGGTCTTCTGACACAACCGCACAAAAGCCTCATGGACCGCATCCTCCGCCATGCTGGAGCAGCCAGTCACGGTCAGCGCCACTGAAAACAGTGACTGACGATGCGTTCTGTAGAGCTGCTCAAGTTCAGTGCGCAAGACGCTTTCCATGCCTGGTTTTCACAGTCACTGTTTCGCGAATCACCAAACTGCGTCCAGAGTCTCACTGCGAAAAAGTCATATGACTATCTCACCAAGGCACCCAGACATTTGGTTCGGAGTTCGACTGGAATTACACGCACAGTACGGCGGGATTTATTCAGGAATTCCGATCGGACCACAGAATTCTGAAATTCGGCTGGAGACATGCTGTTGACCAGTCTGTTAACGCTACTTAATCAAATAGCGTTTGGCGTCCCCAACGGTTTTGGGGTCCTTCTCTTCAAGCACTTTCAGATTGGCCAGGGCCTTGACCGCATGTTCAGGGAGAGCTGCCGTCGTGCCGTCCGTGGCTGGCTCTCCGACATCGCGACTACACTGAATGACGTAACGCACGATGGCTCGGCGGATTGCTGGAATCTCAAAGTTCTTGTCGTCGTACAGCGAGATCAGGCGATCCTGAATACTCCAGTCTTTCCATCGAGCGAGGTCCGTAATCACGAGGTCGGCCAGTTCAGGGCGATCCAGTAGAATGTGCATTGATTGCTTCAGGCGGTCTTTGGGAATTCGATCTGGCTCATAGGTCCACATAAATCGAAGTGTCTGCATGACAGCGTATGTTTCGCTGAACGGAAGAGGTATCTCTTTGCCTTTGGCGTCCGTTGCGACCTTGGTCCGCATCTTGGCATCTTCCAGTGTCTTCAAGCCTTCTTCGCCACGGATCAGCAGGTATCCTGCCATCACGCCTTCGATCCCAAGGCGAAAGTCCGCATCAAGAATCAGGATCTTCTTTTCCAGCAATGCTGCATCGTCAGGCTGGCCACACAGTCCAGCCATCAGGCCATAGAAGCCAATTCGAGTTACAGGAGTCTTAGGGTCAACCAGCCACTGCAGAATCTTTTCCCGAGGAAGCTTGTCCTTCAATGGGACAATGACGTCGTAGGGAGCCGCGGCAAACTCGGCGAACGCATCGTTTGAAACCAGCAAGTCGGGGTGCTCGAAGTAAGGCAGAAAGTACATCAGTCGCTCGGTCTGCGCTTTCGGATCCGTCACAGGTGTCGGCATCTTTGAAAGATACTGCCACGCGTCTGTCGAAACTTCTGCCGGGGCATGCCAATCTTCAAGCCGCTCTTCAGGTCCCATCAGCGTATATCGAGCTGTTTCCGTACCAGCCACATACAGCGGCATCTCAAGAATCTGGCCGACCTTGAATTTGTCACCGGTTGAGAAGCCAATCTCAACAACTTCGAATTTTGAGGTGCCTCCCTTCAAGGCTGTCGCTTTTTCTCCGCCGATCCATTTCCCAAGAACCAGGTGATCACATTGCTGAATTTGTTCAGCCATCACCAGGGTTGGAGCATCGCAAAATGGACAGAAAGCGGCTTCTGCGGATACAGAGACGAGCCACAAACAACACAGCCAGCAGAGGAAGTATTCGCATGGGAGGGACTCTCTTCCGGTGGATCGCGAAACGCTGCGACAACATGTTTAGCAGCGGTCAGACGTTGTTTCCATCATACCGACCAAATCCGGAAATCAACAGTTGCAGCCGCCCCGCGAGGCCGGGAACCGATCTTGAGAGCAAATCTCATTACCCACAGGTTTGCAGACGAACACGATCACCAGCCTCTTTGGAAAGCTGCAGCCCGCTGCAGCTTTCCGTTCCACAGCATGCTGTGGAACAACCGTTCTGACATTCAACGAGCTTCCAAACTGGGGGGCAGCAGGCTGCCTGTACCAAAGCGGCAGCGGGCTGCCGCATTCCAAGGGAGAACCGAACGGGGGTTGCAGCTGGGCCCAGGGGAAATCGATGCTGCAAACTGAGGCCTTGTTCAGAAACGTCTCGCCAGGTCACGACGCCAACATTCGTTAACCAGCCGAAGAACTTTTCATTCAAGTGCATGGCACCTGTTTTCCGGTACGTCGATTCGGCAATCACGATGGCGTTCAGGTTGGTATTGTCATTCGTCGCCGTCCCTGACTCATACGTGGCTTGAGAATCCGTGATCGCAGTAACTTCATGAACCTTGGCTCCGCCGATGGTTTCGTTGGCCGCACGTCAGTGCATTCCCTTGAGTCGTTGCAGCATTGGCTGAGTGGCTCGCATTCGCGATTGCCAAGGGCTGTTGATTGACGCTTTTCAGTCCGTGCAAGCTTCTTCGAATAGGCGTCCGTTTCTCTGAGCCTCAATCTATTCCAGCACTCGCGCATTATCGATATGGTACAGCCGAGACAGGTCGTTGGCGTCGACCTGCGGGTCGATGTGAAAGATGCCTTCCACGTCAAATGGCCGCAATTCCATGTAATCTGCCGTGACGCCTTCGGCCATTGTGATCCCGATGATGTCGTAGATCTTGGGCTTACGTTGAAAACAGCAAATCCCTGTATCACGGACGAATGCAAAGGATTTCAGTCCCGTCGACTCAAACGTTGGATACATGTAGCCTCTGATGCGGACCGGTTTGCCGTCCAGAGCCTTCAGCCATTCCGGGAAGTACTCCACGGCGTTCACCGGCACGGGTTCCATGTTGAGGACTTTGAGCAGGTCAATGTCATCAAACGAAACTCTGACGGCCGAGGTTCCTCGTTCTTTTCGCAGCCGCTTTTCCGGGATCAGCAGCTCGATCTTTCGCGTTTCGCCGGACACGGTGTTCTCAACAACCGGCACATCAGCAGGTCCCTGAAGTCCGGAGTGCTCCGAAGTCAGGACGGGCGGAGTTACAGGTGCCGCAGGCTGCGTTGCAGACTCGGAGATTGCCTGCTGGACACGAGAACTTTCTGCCTCTGAGGCAGCACTCACAGGAGTGACGGCTTGTACTTCAGGCGTCTCTGTTTTTTCGGGCTGAGCATTTCTTTCCGGCGCAACGGGTTGCTGTGTTGGCGATGGCTTCGTGCTTTCAAAATCGACGTAACCTTGTTCAGACTCTCCGCAGCCTGCAGAGGCCGCGACAAGACTGAAAATCAGCGCGGAAGTGGAACGTCGATTGATCATGGCTTTTAGCATCCTGTCAGCGCGTGGCTTAAAATCGAGTCCACGCTTCTTCCACCAATTCCGCTTCCATGGAATACACGGGCGCAAATTCAAAGTCTTCTGAAGGTGAGTCTTCGCCGGCCTTCACATCGGCCTGCAAAACTCCCGCCACAGCGACCATACCAATGTAGGCTGGAGTTGTCAGCTGAAGCTTGTTGGTGACACCAAGTTTCTCCTGTTCCTCTGCGGTGAGTTCCTTCACCGCGACGTCCGGAGCTCGATAGGACAACGCTGGGCGTTCGCCATCATTGAAGGACTTCAGTGTCACGAAAATGAAATCATGAGATTTTGGTTTTCCTCCCATGCAACATTCCCCATTGTCCTTCAGGAGAATGAATTTAGTGAGTCCTTCAGTCTCCTGAGTCGCCCACATAAATCCCTTCAGATAAACCTTCTGTCCCACAAGCGCAGCGACATCCGGGTGTAGTTTGCGATGTCCGTTGATATAAACAAACTGCTTGTCCGAGATATCCTTCGGAAAAGTGACTCGCGCAAAGCCTTCGGGAACTTCTGTAGAGTAAGCATGAGCCATTTTTGCTGAACCGAGGGCAAAACTGGCAAGAGACAACACCAGGCCAATCGCCGCCATTCCAGTCCCTTTGACGGTGCCGGCTGAAGCACGGATTCGGGTGATGGCAGCGATCCCGATGAAGATTCCAAAGAAGGCAACGTACAGGCCAAAGATACCAATAAACCCCGTCAGCCCAAGCAGTCCTAAAGACAACGCGATCGGAGCCCACGGAGAAATGGGGACGTAGTCAAAATCTTCCCCTTCCGACGATTCTCCCCACGCGCCAATGGCTGGCTTCTCGGAACTGGAAGAACTCGAGAGATCGCTGTCAGACGTGAGAGTCGTGCTTGTCGACTCCGTCAGAGGCAGGTCTTCCGAAGTGCGGTTCATGTTCAGTGGCGGGCAATCAAGCGTTTGTTCAGTCATTGGTCCGGTCTCCAGTCGCAATTTCATCGTCCTTTAAGTCTACGTCCGACTCCAGGGCTTCGTGAAACGAATCCGTCTCAAAACTGGCGACACAAGGCGAATCCACGCTCCAATTTGACCGGTTTGGCGGACCTCTGCCACGATTTGATGGTCCATTTGCAGGCTGATCAGCGGAAATTCGCTTTGTTTTGATGGATTACCCAGAAGTTGAATTCAGGCCCTTCTGGAAGTCGATTGAACTCTGGGGAGAAATCCCGATGATCGTCCTGCCAACGTTCATGCAAGATAATCCGGACGGGGCGATCCTGTTTTTTGTTGATGGGGTACACAACTCAGTTGGTTTGCGGAAATCAGAGAAGCTTGTCCTTATGCGGATCGTTGTTCTCTTTAATCATGTTTCAGCGACTGACTCAAGCGGTGATCTTGACGTCTTGAAACAGTGTGTTGCCTTGGAGCAGTCCCTGCGAGAGCTTGGGCACGAAACATTTCGGCTGAGCTGTTCTCTGAACCTCGAGCCTGCCCGTGATGCGTTGCTTCGCTTGAAGCCGGATGTTGTTTTCAACCTTGTTGAATCGCTGGGGGGTACGGATCGACTGATGCCCGTTGTGGCTGTGCTTCTGGAAGCGATGGGAATTCCCTACACCGGCGCATCAAGTCTGGCGATGTTGACCACGACCAGTAAGCTTGTGGCAAAGCAACGTTTGCTCGATCAGGAGATTTCTACGCCTGCCTGGCTTACTCTTGAAGGTGATGAAGGTTGGAGAGGCGCCTATGCAGAAAACTGGAATCCTGAGAAAGCCATTGTTAAAGCCATCGCGGAACATGCATCATTGGGTCTGGGAGATGACAGCGTTGTTGAGTGCAGCGGCCGCTCCACTGAGATGTTGCGGTCTCTGATCGCAACTCGTGATGAGCAATTTAGTACTCCACATTTTGCAGAACAGTTTATTGACGGTCGAGAATTTAATCTCAGCCTGCTTGCAGGGCAGAATGGACCTGACGTTTTGCCCCCCGCAGAAATTGAGTTCATCAACTTCGCGACCGGGAAACCTCGCATCGTCGGCCATGATGCCAAGTGGAACGAGTCGACGATGGAGTACATCAACACGCCTCGTCGATTTGATTTCCCTTTAGCTGACCGTGCACTCCTGGATGAATTAGAAGCTCTGGCCCGTCGCTGCTGGACGGCGTTCGATCTGCACGGTTATGCGCGTGTCGATTTTCGAGTCGATAATGATGGGCAGCCGTGGATCCTCGAAGTGAACGCCAACCCCTGCCTTTCGCCTGATGCCGGGTTCGCTGCAGCCCTTCAGCAGGCGGAACTGACGTTCACGGATGCCGTTGAACGAATCCTCGCCGATGCTCTGAGAGATGTTCGCCGAGCCTGATCATGCGTGCTGTTCTTCGGAACATCGCAAAGCAGCTGATCGACTATGCCGATTCTGGCTGCTCATCAAACATCCTTGAAATCAGTTTTTCATCCAGCGGCTTTGTCATCAGGCTTATCACAATTCCGAATGTTCCGGAAACCAGAATCCCCCAGATCAACGGATCAAGTCCCATCAGATACCAGGGCTTAAATCCAGCGGCTGTACCGATGTGCTGCGGAGGAAGCAGCCCCAGAATTCCGATCAGGTACAGGACGAGCACTGTCAGTGCTCCACTGATCATGCTGGCAAAAATTCCGGCCGTCGTTGCGCGCCGCCAGTAGCAGGCCATAAGGGCCGGGATCAGAAATGTGGCGGCCGCTCCGGAGGTGCTGAAGACAATGAAGGCCTGCAGATACGTGACGGGATACCAGCTGACGGCGACCGAGATGAGGCCGGCGATGATCATTGTGCCCCATGCTGCACGACGTAGCTGATCGCGTTCAGCGTTTGGTGCAATAAATCGCTGGTAGATATCTCGCACGACACCTGATGACAAAACCACCAGATAAGAACTAACGGTTGCCATCACGGCTCCGAATGGAGCTGCCAGAATCAACCCCGCGACGAATGATCCTCCCAGCCAGCCGCTCGTGGTCATGATCGCCATCCGCGGAATGATCTGGTCTGACTTACCATCAAGTGACGGGATCAGAGCTCGCCCACAAATGCAGATCACGATCAATGGCAGATAGATCCCCATATTATAGAGGCTGAGCAGATAGATGGATCGGCGAATCACGTTCGTGTTTTGGCTCGCCATCAAACGGACCAGTCCGGCCGGCGCTCCAACACCACCCCAGATCCATACGACGAAGAAAGAGATTGCGAGTGACAACGGCAGAAACTCATGATTCGAACCATCAGCGATGAAGCCCGGCCCCGAGGCAAATCCCGGCCCGGTGTTGGCCAGCGAGGTGCGAGTGGCGTTCTCCAGTCCTCCTGCAGCATTCAAAGATGCGACCAGCAGAATCACCACGCCGACAAACATCAGCAGGCTTTGGAACAAGTCCGTCCAAACTGCCGCCAGAAAGCCTCCCATCAGCGTGTACCCCACGACGGTCACAGCGAAGATGACGAGGCCAATGTGATACCGAGTTTCAGAAACCGACACCGCATCTTCGGACAAGGCGAGTTCTCCGCCGTTCGGCCATGCCAGCTGGATAACGATCGCGCCCGCCTTGAACTGCGCGAACATCATGAATGACAGATACAGCAGAATGAAGATTGTGCAGGTGAAGCCGAGAGCGGGGCTGTTAAAGCGAGTGCGAAAAAGGTCCGGCACGGTGATCGCTCCCGTTCGCCGACTGAGTTGCGCAAGTCGTTTTCCGAGAATACCGAACCCGGTGATCGGGACCACCATGTAACTCGCAATCCATAACGCAACGATCCAGCCGTGGGAATAAACAAGTGACGGGAACCCCATGAACGTTCCGCCACTTTGAATCGTCGCAGTGAGTGCCAACGCCCAGGCACCGAGTCCCCGGTTGCCAAGGAAGAAGCCTTTCATGAATCCACCTTTTTCAGTGGTCATGTTGGCAAAGACGCCAATGCACATCGAGCCTGCAATAAACAGGATCAGCATCGTCATCGCGCCCCAGCCGACGCTGGGAGGAGCCGAGGCGTCGGCAGCGAACAGAAGCGATGTGTTCGATAAGTGAGTCAAAGTATTCATCGTGATCAGCCTCCCAGTCCGAGGTCATCGGCGTCTTCAATATCTTTGCCGAGATCTCCATCACGGACGAAGATCAGACCAAAGACGATGGACACAACCGTGCAGGTTGTCCAGGGAATGACGACTCCCCAAAAGATCCAGTCCGGAAAGCCAAGGATCAGTTTGAGGTCATCTGCAGCACGGTGATATCCCATGGTGTAGCAGACGGAGATCGACCAGATTGCGGCGGCTAGCCAGATGCCGGTCACCAGAATGGCCTCGCGAATTGAAGAATGCACGAGCGGATCGGTTTTTCGAGTCATGGAGGAGAGCTCATGAGGCGGGATGAAGATCGTCCGGCGAACAAGGTGGGAAAAACGCATGCTAAACATTGTTTGCGGAAACCAAAGCCAAACAGCCCCGGACTTCCATGGATTCCTCATTCACCCGATCGTCCGTCCGGTTGGGTGAAAAAGCCGGCTTCATTGTTAACGTACATGGCGAACATTGAAGGAGTGTACGGACATGAGACGATGGTTCTTGCTGATTTCGGTTGTGGTTTCGTCATCCTCATTGAGGGCCAATGAAGAAGAATCTTCCCCCGCAACGCCAATAATTGTCGGCCGTGATCCTGTTCTGTTTGCGGATCCTCGAATGATTCTTAGTGCCGAAGGTGTCCGGACCAGACTGCATCCGCCTCGAAAGACCGGCGAGCGACTGCTGATCTCGGACAAGCCCTGGGAAGATGCCACGCTGAACTGGTTCAGTGTGTTGCATCAGGATGGCAAGTTTCGAATGTGGTACGAATGCTATGACAGAGAAGGTTGGCCAACCGCCGATGATACTTCTTTCTGTTATGCCGAGTCGGAGGACGGGATCCGTTGGGTCAAACCCAACCTTGGCCTGTTCAACTACAAGGGCAGCACGGAGAATAACATCCTCTTTCGACAGATCGGTGTTGGTGCTTCGCGTTCGAGAGTTCACGGGTCGGGAGTTTTTTACGACTCCACCGCGCCGGAGGCTTCGAGGTTCAAGTGTGTCTCGCAGGGCTTGTTCCAGGGGATCGGAGAACGGCCGTATTATGTCGCCGGGATGATATCGCCCGATGGTCTGAACTGGACACGGCTGGAGAAGCCGATCTGCCAGGTGTTTGCCGACAGTCAGTATTCGGGCCATTGGAATCCCGTGCCTGGCAAATATGTGCTGTACGGGCGAGTCGGAGGACGAGGCCGCGCGATCGGGCGTTCAGTAAGTGATCGCTTCGAATCGTTCCCATCGCTGTCGCTTGTCCTGCAAACAGACGATCAGCATCCGCCACAGACAGACCTCTACAACCCTGCTTGTGTGCTGTACCCCGGCCGAACAGATCTCGTGATGATGTTTCCAAGTCTGTTCAATCATCAGAAAGATACTTTGGACATTCGTTTCGCAGTGAGCAACGAAGGTGAGAAATGGACATGGCCTGATCGAGAGACTGCATTGATTCCTCTTGGGACCGAAGGAGAATCTGACAGCGGTTCTTTGTACATGGCCAATGGATGTGTTGAAGTTAAAGACGAGATCTGGTTCTACTTTGGTGCATCCCGTTTAAAGCATGAAGAGACGAATCTCGACACACTGGCTGATCCCTTGAATCAGCGGGTCTACAGTCGCGCTGTAGCAAAGAAAGATCGACTTGTTTCTGCATCAGCGGGCGCGAGTGATGGCCGATTTATTACGCCGTTGCTGAAGCCAACAGGTCGGTTTTTGAGCGTCACAGCTGATATTCGTCAGGGCGGTCAGCTCCGTGTGGGGCTGCGGGACTCAACGGGAAAAGCCGTTCCGGGGCGAGCGTTGTCGGATTGTGAGTTGATCACATCGAGTTGCTCGGGACACAGGATCCGCTGGAAAGATTCGGCGGTTGTTGAATCGTCTGAGGAGGCTGTTCAGATCGAGGTGGAAATGCGCAACGCTGACGTTTTCAGCTTTCGGTTCCTGGCAGAGTAGTCTCGAAGCATTTAGCGACCAACGAAGTTCAGAGTGCGATGCGAATGATGTGATGGCCGGTGAGTCTCATCATGCAACTGCACAAAACGCACTAAGGATGGATTCGCGTTGGTGGCTGCCGTGGTGTTTGCTGCCGTCACTTGTCGATGCGATTCTCGCTAACTGTTGAAGGCCTCGGGTCTAAGCGTCGCTGTGCATCAGACAAGATTCGATGAGGTGTCTGGCCGAGTACTATCTGTTTCGAGGCCGGGAGCGAGTTGCTCAACCGGGCTATTGGATACGTATTGAAGAACTTGTGATCAGCGCAACGAAAACGGCTGGTAGTTTGCACCACCAGCCGCCGGAAGATTCTCCGAAGAAGTCAGAAGACTACTTCTTCTTTGCAGCCTTCTTTGCAGCCTTCTTAGCAGCTGGTTTAGCGGTTGCAGCCTTCTTCGCGGCCTTCTTTGCAGCTTTCTTTGCCACTGTACGTTCCTCCAAAAAAAAATTGAACTTGAGCGGCCGTCCTGCCGAAGCTTACCGGGCTTAAAAACAAGCAGGAACAACCACAGACCAAAACATCAGATCATCAATGTCCCCATGACAGTGATGATGCAGATTCCTTTCTTTGCTGATGACCGTCTTGAAGTCCGCTGTGAGGCGATTCCTTCGCTACGTGCATCCGATTAACAAACAACAGAATCTGCTGTTGGTGATCGGAATCGTAGGTGATCGTTTGAATAACGCAAGACTGATGCGCGGGTTTCCCGCCCTCGTGACAACTTTTTTTTGAGCTCTCATCATCACACTTTATGAGGCTCGCGCAGAGTGATGATGAGCATCATGATGGACTCAATGACGAGGTCTATTTTCGATCACTGAAGGTCATCGAGTGACGACATCAAATGATCTCACACATCATCCATAAGCCATCATGATGTCATCTCAAAACGTGTCGCTCCAGTTGTTGAGTGGCCGTGCGTTTATGAACCGCATCATCATCGCTCCTGTTTCAAAAATCCCGTTTTTTATCGTGTTTTTTAAACGAGGTGACAGGCTGGCGGGCTTGTTGATCAGCCTGAAATTCCATCTCTCTGCAGGTCATTCAGAATACGTTTCATGTACTCGATACTCTGCACTGCAATGTGCTGGGCGCCGGGTTTGTAATCGAACACTTCGACCGAAACCCAACCATCATATCCGGACTCAATTAGAGCCTTCAGAATCGGATGGTAGTCCGTTTCACCCATGCCCGGACCGAGAAGATTGGTGTCGTTGACATGAAAATGTTTACAAAAATTTTTGTGACGTTGGATCAATGACGGGATCGATTCCGTCTCTGCGCCCAACATTGCTTTGACATCCTGATGCAGCATCACGGTCGGATGATCGACTCCTCGAATGATCTCCATCGCGTCGTCACAGGTGTTGATGAAGTCGGTCTCTTTCCTCGTGAGTGGCTCCAGACAGAGCACGACCTGCTGCTCTGCGAAGGTGTCGGTCACGGAGCGGAAGACTTCAACGGCAAAATCTGCCGCTTGTTGAGGGGTAACACCGGGCAGGAGGTTTCGCTGAAAAGGTGATCCGAAGACCATCACCGTTCCTCCGAGGGCTCTGCAAACTCTGGCCAGCAATCGCAGGTATTCGGCCGTCTTTCTGCGGACTTCGCTGTCCGGGCTGGTCAGGTACAGACCTGTAGTTTTGGCCAGCATCCAATGGAGGCCGATGACTTCGAGACCATGTCTTGCAGCTTCCTCTCGCATGCTTTGGTAAACGGACATCGGGACGGATGGAAGGTCGAGCGAAATCGTGAACGGCGCGACTTCAATCCCCTTGTAACCGGCTTCCGCCATCAGGCCGCATTGTGTGGCCCAGTCGACGTTTTCGTAAAGCTCGTGACAGATTGCAAATTTCATTTTGGTGTCCTCGATAACAAACGGGATTAAGAGCGATTCAGAAAGTGAAGGCTCTTGGAACGCACCGAGCGGATCTTTGTGAGGCGATTCGTTCGGAGTTGGAAGATGTCAGGTATACCGATGGTGCGGATCGATTCGGTCATAGTGGATTACTCGTGCTGTCGCTCAGAAGCCTCACAATCGAACCGCTCGCATCCCCGCATTCTGTTCAAATGTGGATGAGTTGCAACACGGTTTGACGATTCGTCAACGGTGACCTACATCCAGAATACTACCCATTGGATCTGCTCACTCTTCAAGGAGTCCGTCGCGTGTCGAATCTTCAGTCCGCCCGAAAAGACTCTGCCACAGACGGTCTCGACGAACTCTTTAACCGTGTGAATATGCTGCTCGGCGAGCCGCCAGCAGAGCGTCGTGAAGCGAACAAGTCCTCCTCCGACGGCTTTGTTCCTCGTCAGCCACGTACGATGCGTGAGGCCGGGATTCCTCCCGTGATGGTCGAAAAGATCATCATGCGTTTCCTGTTTCAGGTGGGGATCGAGACCAGCCGTAAAATCGCCAATCAGGTCAAGCTGCCTTACAAAGTGATTGAGCCAATGCTTAAACAGCTGCGGCAGGACAAGCACATCGATCTGGCCGGGACAACGTCTACAGGCGACTCTGAGTATGTGATCACCGAATCCGGTCGTGAGCGAGCACGGCGCTACGTCGAAGAATGCACCTACTTCGGAGCCGCTCCGGTCACGCTGGAAGATTATGTGGCGTCGGTTTCGGCTCAGTCGATTGCTGGGCAGGTGGTCACAAAGGAAGATCTGAAACGCGCATTCAAGGGGTTGATTATCAACGAGGCGATGATGAATCGTCTTGGACCGGCCATCAATTCCGGACGCGGGATGTTTTTGTTCGGCGAGCCAGGGAACGGTAAGACAAGTATTGCTGAACGAGTTACCGAAGCCTTCGGAACCACCGTCTGGATTCCTCGCGCGATTGCCATTGAGGGCGAGATCATGCGAATCTTTGACCCGGCAGTTCATACATCGGTCGAAGATCCGAATGCAAATTCCGGGCTTATGGATTCCCTTGATATTGACCGACGCTGGGTTCAGGTCAAACGCCCTACCGTGATCGCGGGTGGCGAATTGACGATGAACGAATTGGAGATATCGCTCAATCCCACATCAAAGATCTGCGAGTCACCTTTGCAGGTGAAGAGCAATTGCGGGACTCTGGTTATCGACGACTTCGGGCGTCAGAAAATGCCGGTCGATATGTTGTTGAATCGCTGGATCGTGCCGCTCGAAAAACGATACGACTTCCTGAACATGCCGAACGGAAAGAAGATTCAGATTCCGTTCGACCAGCTGATCGTGTTCTCGACAAATCTTGAGCCAAAGGATCTTGTTGACGGCGCGTTCCTGCGACGAATTCCTTACAAGATCGAGGTTCCGGATCCATCCGAGCCCGAGTTCCGAGATCTGTTCCGCATCATGTGTGAGAAGATGAATTTCGCACACGATACGGCCACGATCAGCTATCTGATTGAAACTCACTACAAGAGCATCGGGCGTCCGTTTCGCCTGTGTCAGCCACGTGACTTGTTGCTGCAGGTGCGAAACTACTGCCAGTTTCATTCTGTGCCGTTGCGGTTGAGTCCGGAAGCGTTCGATGCCGCCGTGCTGAACTATTTCTCTGTCATGGAGTGATCTGTCGCTTATTTGCGGATAAGGACTTTCGATCCTGTGCTCAGCAGACTGAAGACCTCTTCGATCTCCGAATCGCCCAGATGAATGCAGCCTCGTGACGCGGCACGTCCGATCGTTGATGGATCGTTTGTGCCGTGAATCCCAATGTGGTTTCCAAGCCCCAGCCAGTATTCACCGAGCGGATTCTCCGGATCATCGGGCTCTACAATTCCGCCATCAGGATTGTACCACGTTGGGTTCTCAAGTTTGTCCTCAACAACAAACTCACCCAGCGGCGTCTTGTGATCTCGCCCGGTGCCGATGCGGTACTTGTTCACATACCATCCGTGCGCGTGCACTGTGAGTGTAAATGCACTGAGATCCACAACGGCACCAAAGGGGCCGCGGACAATTTTTAGTTCTTGCCCCGCTTGAAGTTTCTCTGGTGTCACTCGATTCAGCAGTGCCAGATACTGCCAGGGAACTTCGTACTGTTTCGCAATGGCTTGCAACGTCTCACCATATTCCACGTGATGAGGTGTTCCGAACTGACGTTCGTTGCTGGTGAAAATCAGACTGGCTGTTTCACGAATGAGATCATCAATGGTGCTGCGGAGTTCGGGGTGCTTCCAGTAGATCTCTGAAAGTTCCGCATGGGCATCGAGAATGAGATCATCCTTCAGGCAGTCGTCGATCGTTCGGAGTTTGGCAGCGACGTCTGCAGGCAACACCTTGGGTGTCACGTCTGATGGCACGATGCTCGACTCCGATGGTTCGACACCTTCATAAGATGCCCCTGTGACATCGGGGTCTCGCCGGGGCGAGATGCCTGGCTGCTCATTATTCGCTAGTCCGCTTTCTTCATCGACTTCTTCTGGCTCTGTCAGTTCGTGATGAGCCGAGCGCACTGAAGGAGCATTGCTTTGACGAAAAGGATCCTGCAGTTCCAGTTCTGATTCTTCTGGTTCCGGAGCGTCGTGGCTTCTGACTTGAGGAGCCCAGTCGTTATCGAAAGTCTCGTCCTGTGGTGACGGAGTTCCATTCTCTGAATCTGATGTCGCCAGCGATCCACTGGACGCTGTGTGAACTCGCGGAATAAGGTCGAAGCTCCACACAAAGAACGCCGCTGCGATCCCAGCGACAACCCACCAGTGCAACTGCACTCGACCACCCGACTTCATGGCGAACGGTTTCATGTTCCGAGAATCCTCAACATCCATGCTGATCAACGAAATCCTGCGTATCCTGGCACAGGAGAGAATTCAGGGCTATCCCTTGTTTTCGCCGAATAATCGGCCGTTTTTCTGCCCGAGGATTGATGTTGCGTTAGCTGCAGAAAGAGAAAGCCTGTTCTGACGGACTCGCTCTCGAGGATTTTCAGGGCGTCGTGCCGTGAAATCCATCGACAATTCAGAGCAACCTTAGAGTGGCGCCGTGGCCAGATTCTTCTTGCCTCGACATCGAACGCAAAATTCAAAGTGTTATGTGGACTTCATCGTCGCGGACGATGGATTCGTGGAATCCACTGATGACTTGCCAGTCGCGGCATCATCATCGCGCTGAACAGCTCAAAAAAAGCATAGCGCAACAGAAAAGGGGATGGACGAATCCATCCCCTTTTCCACCGCGAGAACCACCGAAGCAATTCTCTCGGCAGGAGCTTCCCGCTCGGGCCACGCACCCATGTGAGCGGGAACAGGCGAGTTTCCTGACCTTCCCCTCCTTCAAACCCCTGCGGAGTTTATGCAACCAACGAGTCCCACCACACCGTTGACTGCCTCCTGATCCATGGCAAAGCAAGAGGCGTGCCAAACGAAACCAAGAACCATTCCAAACGATGCTGTCGCAGAATTGCCGTGTTTCGTGGAGTTGTTTTTCGTCCGGATGATGTCCGAGTTTCTGTGAAGCTGGCCCGCTTGAGCGCTCGTTCAACACTTTCTTCGCAGTGCTGCCTACGAGTTGTGCATTTAGTCGGCATTTGAACACTGCATTCGTCTACGCAGATTTTGTTGAACGATTTCCGAGGCCGCGGACGTCGAAGAGTGTTCCAATCTTCAAACTTGACGCAAGTCCCTGACTAATACTTCCTCGGACGGAATCGCCATCTCTCCTCGTAGCCGGATTCGTGAGAATTCGGAACACCGACCCGAATGCCTCCGAATTCTCACGAATCCGGCTCCTCCGATGCCGAGCCAATTGAAGATTGGCTCGCTCAAACCTGAAAAAAGCTTGTCCCCTGCCCTGCTCCGCTTTTTTCCTCAGCGCTCTGAGGTGGCGAATCGGTTACAGTATTTGTCGAACCGTTTTCCCACCAAGTTACTCAAAATCAAAGTTGGCATTCAATGGCACTCCCCGCGGAGACGTTGTCCCAGATTATTCAGCCTCCCTCGCTTCATCAACCAGTGATCGGGCCGTGTCGAATTCGAACGACGATCGAAGACTTTCAGGTGGAAGAGATCCCCGCCTATCAAATGTCTGGTGCGGGTGAGCATGCTTATCTTTGGATTGAAAAACGCGGTGTCTCATCGCCGGAGTTGGTGAGTCGAATTATCAGGACACTCGGTATCCCGTCGAAGGATGTGGGCCTGGCCGGGCAGAAGGATCGACATGCGATCACTCGACAATATTGTTCGATCCCGAAGCGTTTGGCGATTAATGTCGAACGACTGAATTCTGATGAGATCACAGTTATCAGCACGACGTACCATCAGAATAAATTGAAAACCGGACATCTCAAGGGAAATCGATTTCGACTCGTACTTCGAGCTGCGACGGGTTTGTTCACGATTGCCGAACAGCAGTCGGTTGAGGCGAGACTGAATCAATTGGTGGAGAGTGGTCTACCGAATTATTTTGGTCCGCAGCGATTTGGACATGGCGGAAACACGATCGTTGATGGTTTGCGATTCCTTAAAGGCAAACTGCCGAAAGATCACTGGCCGGAAAATCAATCAAGAACTCTTCGACGCCTGGCGTTGAGTGCTGTTCAGTCGGCGATCTTTAATCTGGTTTTGTCACAACGAGTTACCGCCGGGAATGCTGGCTTGCCGCAATCAGGCGATGTTGTCATTCGAAAAGGTGGTATGAAGGCATATCGCTATCCCGACGGTGCTGAGACGACAGACGTTGTTCCCGCCGGACCAATGCCCGGCCCAGAGATGTTGGCGGCTGGTGGCGAGATTGAACAGATGGAGCTTGCTGCAATGGAGAAGCTGGGCTTGCGACCGCAGGATTTTGAACGCTACGCGAAACTCACTTCGGGCGTTCGCCGAAAGATGCTGGAGTTCCCATCGAACGTCTCCGTGAGTCTTACCGCTGATGGAGCTCTGGAAGTTTGTTTTGATCTCTCGGCCGGAACTTACGCAACGACTCTTTTGCAGGAGGTCGCATCTGAAGTTGTTGATTGTGGAAACCAGATTGCCGCGGTGTCGGCTGAGTCGGACTTCAATGCAGAAACCGGAGAGTAGTCGCGAGTGAACGTCTCTTCGTCATGGCTGCGATCAATCGCCGTTGTCCTTGTTGGCACCGTCGTGCTACTGGTCGTGGTGTACTTCGCACTGGGGCGCGATGCCGCTGAGAAAATCGGCACGGCCCTGTTTATGCCCAGCGGACTTGTCTGGCTGATGCTGATCGCTCTCTGTATTCAACTCTGGCCGCTGAGACGATCGGATCGGCCGGCTGGTGGATGGACATCGTTGTTGTGCCTTGCTGCGTACTCGCTGGGTGGCAGCGGTTACATCTCCGAGTTCATGGCCTCATCGCTTGAGGCGCCTTACGTGCAGGTTAATCCTTTGGCCGAGCCTCCAGTCGATATTGTGGTGGTCTTGGGAGGAGGCGGAAGTCAGGGGGCCAATGGTCGGTTACAGGGCAATGGCTCCGGTGATCGAATGATTTTGGCAGCTCAGCTTTATCACAAAGATCCGGCCACGAAATTTCTGGTGACCGGTCAAAGAATTGAGTCGATGAATTCGTCGGGAGTTGATCCGGCCGATACATCACTGGACATCCTGACTCGACTTGGAGTTCCGGAGTCCTCTATCGAACAAATAGGTGGTAAGAATACGTCCGAGGAGATGCAGAATCTGGGAGCTCGGTTCAAAGATTCTCCATTGCGAATTGGGCTGCTGACGTCCGCCTGGCATCTTCCACGAGCAACCCGTTTGGCGACTCGCAATGGACTGAAGACCGTTCCGCTACCCGCAGATTTTCGATCATCCCCGCCCGGGCAAGTTCCGACAATCGGTCAGCGTATCGAAGCCCTGATTCCCAACGGCGCGGCATTTGGCAGTACGTGGTCATTTGCCAAGGAATACGTCGGAATGTTGATCGGCCGGTAATCAACCGTCAGATCCCAGTCCGTCGAATTTCCGGCGTGTTGATTGAGTCGCCCCCGACCCCGCGTCGGGGGTTTATCGGCTTTTGCACCAGCTGGAACAATGATCCTCAGTGGTGCAAAAGCCCACAGGCCCCTGAGGCAGGCTCAGGGGGGGATTAAATCAACAGACCATGCAATGCGATGCCGGATCGTGCCGGTCACGATGCTCATCCCCGGTCGCGTTTCCCGAGAATCCACATCGCACGGCCCAATCGCCAGAACCGTCGCCTCGCCCGACAGACCGATTTCATGCAGCCCGATATCGATCGAGCCCCCAACCGCCGCTCCCGTCCCCTGCAGCCACCACAGCGGACGAATCACTGACAGTTCCGCAATGCTGCCATCCGGCTTCGGCATCTCCAGATCAATCGTCCGACACAGCAGCCGAGTGACGTCGGTGCCGTCCGCATCGCCAACGACGTACTTCGAGGAAATCAAGTTCTTCAGTGAAGCATTAGAGTCCTTGCCATCGACATCCACGCAGGCACAAATAGGTGTCAGGCACGTGTCAGGAACCTTTTACTTGTGCCAAACCTTCGTCTATCAAGTTGATTGCCTATGACAGATGAGGGTTGCGGCTATCGTCATGGGGCTCACAGTTATCGCCCCTTGCATCAGCCTAATGATACATGGGCTCATCAGGCGGAAACATCTGACGGGCCTTGTCAACGATCTGTTCAATCTCGCTTTCGGATAACTTGTTCGAAAACATGACCTTGCCGCTCTCCACCCGCAAATACTTTGACAGAACTTCATTTCGGGAAATAAACGTCACTGCTTCTTGGCCAAAGGACTTCGAAAGATCCAAAAGCAATGGTCGGCTTGCTGGGCTGTAACGTCTTGAGCAAAGCCAGCTAATGATCTTCATTGCAATCCCCCGCATTGCAAGTGTGGACGAACAAGTGGTTTGAAAGGAGTTGTCTGCCTCCCCGTACCGCATTTGTTCCAACGTTTCGACAAAGAGCATGATTGTCTCCGGCAAAGATCCTGGTAAGCGTCACGGTGCTTTGCCTGCCAACCAGGTTAAATTATGTGCATCAACTTTGGGCAATATGTCTATTGGCCAAAGTGCATTTGTCCGTCGAGTTCTCCTCCACGGGGCCGACCGTATCCTCCGGATACACTTTGCACGAGATCGATCGGTTCAGAGAACGCGAGGCCTGCGGCAGGCTCTTCATTTCTTAGTAACGAACGAGGTCACACAAACTGCCAGCATTGTGAGCAGGCAGAGTCCGGCGAACCAGTCGCCGTATTGGACGTAGAGTGAACTGCGAGGGTCCAGGGGGACCTGGCCGAAGATGATTCCGTTGAACTGACGTCGCCAGCTTCCTGTTGATGGATCTCGCATGCCTTTGACTTCTGAGATCTCGGCGTGCAATCCTTCCAGTGGTTCTTTCATGACAAGGATCTTGTCTGGTTCGCGAACGAGTCCGTTACCATCGATGAAGGCAGAGATCCCGCCGTTGACGCATCGAACCAGGGGCACACGAGTTTCAACGCTGCGGAAAACTCCGGTGATCAAATGCTGATCCAGTTCACTGGAACCTCGAAACCACGCGTCATTGGTCAGGTTGACCAGAACGTCACATTCGCGACCCTCAGAGTCTTTTTGGGCCGCCATTCTGCGTGTCAGATGCGGAACAGTATCCTCAAAGCAAATCATCGGGACGATACGAAATCCAGCGTACTCGAACATCTTCATTTCGGCCCCGGCATCGATTCCGAAATTGGCCCCGAATGGAGTCAGATCGGAAAGCCACGGAAAGACACTTCGCAGTGGAATATATTCTCCGAAGATGACTCGATGGATTTTGTCGTACCGTCCGCTGTATCCAAGATCCGGTCTGACAAATGCGGCTGCGTTGTACGTCTTCAGATCATGCTTTTCGGCAACGTTCGCTTCGAGGCCCATAATAATGGCCGCCCCGTACGACTGAGAAAACTCTTCCAGTCGTTGTTGCACTTCACGAGTCCGGAACGGCTCGACAAGCACGCCAGCCTGATTGCCGTAGTAACTCAATTCTTCAACCGGAATCTGCGAAAGAATGTCTTCATCTGTTACTCCCTCGGCCGCACTTTTTTCAGCCCAGGAAAACATCGTTTCCGGCCAGACGATGACGTCCGGTTGCAGAGAAACAGAGTGGGCCGTCAATGCATCGTGTACACGAAACCGAGTCAGGAATTCGTTGCGATCATGCTTTAACTCGGGAGTGAAGTTTCCCTGAATCAGGGCCATCGCAGGACCGGCCGGAAATTGCTCGGGGGCCGTTTTTCGGAAAACGCCGTAGGTCAGGACTGAGCAAACCACAAGAGCGGACACGAAGATCGGGCGCAGGGAAAATGTGTCCGTTGCTGAATCATCAACATCCAGCTTCCAGCGTCGCAACCAGGCCAATGGGATCTGTTGCGCAAGAGCTCCGGAAACCAGTGCGATCAGAAATGAAACTCCGTATGCTCCGACGACATCCGAGATCTGGATCAAAGTCAGCCAGCGATACTGACTGTGTCCAAGGTAGTACCAGGAGAATCCTGTCAGAAGATAGGCTCGAGCGTACTCAAGCCCTGTCCAGACGACAGGGACAGAAATCCACAGAGGCAGGCCAGCTTTGACCGTATGTCGTCCGAGCCAGACGAACACGGGAATATAGAGTCCGACGTAGGTCGCGAGAGCTGCAAGGGCCAGGAACATGGCGGGATGCCCAAGACGCATCCACTGGAGTGTTGCGGTGGCCCAAAGTATGGACAGGCCCCAGATCAGCAGGCCGCCAAAAGGAGGCAGCGTCTTCAGCCGCAGGAGTTGGCAGATCGGGACCAAAGCAATCCATGCAAGAGGTGATAACTCCGCCGGAGTGAAGGACAACCACATCAGCAGCAGGCTCAGTGATGTCAGTATGGCAACGGAAAACCGGGAACCTGATCTTACGAGTGCCGGCTTCTTTCCTGACGAAATGATTTTACGTACTTCAGGCCGCAATTCGTTGGATTGTTGTTCGGGCTGTTGATTTGTGGTCATCACCGTGCATCCATGCCGGAGAAATCCCGGGCTGTGCCCGCAACAGATTCTGTGCACGGCCACGATTGAGGCGAACTTCGAAAGGTGTCTCGCGTGCACCCGGACTCAATTCTCACCGTACGGAGAATAAATGAAGCCCAGCTTTATGGAAAGCCGGGCTTCAAGGTTGTAGGCGACGATCAGTACTTTTCAGTCAACTAGTTAGCCGCTTTGCGAAGAGCGTCGGCCTTGTCGGTTGCTTCCCATGTGAAGCCATCGCCTGAGCGTCCGAAGTGGCCGCCTTCAGCGGTCTTCAGGAACACAGGGCGGCGAAGTTTCAGGTGTTCGATAATTCCCTTTGGAGTCAACGGGAAATGATCTCGAACAAGCTTTTCGATCTTCGATTCCGCAATCTTGGCAGAACCAAACGTGTCGACACGAATGCTCACTGGATCAGCGACGCCGATGGCATAAGCCAACTGCACTTCGCACTGATCGGCGAGCCCTGCGGCCACAATGTTCTTGGCGACATAACGTCCCATGTAGGCCGCGGAACGGTCGACCTTGGTTGCGTCCTTACCGGAAAATGCACCACCACCATGGCGACCCCAGCCACCGTAAGTGTCGACGATAATCTTTCGTCCGGTCAGACCCGTGTCACCGTGAGGTCCACCGATCACGAATCGTCCGGTTGGGTTGATATGGTACTTGGTGTTGCTGTCCAGCATGTTGGCTGGAATCACATGGCCGATCACTTCCTTCTTGACGAAGGCTGCAATTTCTTCCTGTGTGACGTTTTCCGCATGCTGAGTTGAGATCACGATGGCTTCGACGCGAACCGGTTTTTGTCCGTCGTACTCCACAGTGACCTGGCTCTTGCTGTCTGGTCGCAGCCAGTTCACAACGCCCTTCTGGCGAACTTCGGTCAGGCGATTGATCAGGCGGTGAGCGTAAGCGATTGGGACCGGCATCAGTTCTTCTGTCTGATTGCAGGCGTAGCCAAACATCAGACCCTGGTCGCCCGCACCGTCGCGGTCCACGCCCTGAGCGATGTCGCCGCTCTGGCTGTGAAGAGCCAGGAAAATTCGGCAGCTGTCAGCATTGAAGCCAATGTCGTCTGATGTGTAACCAATGTCGCGAATGACTTTTCGAGCGACTGCGACATAGTCGACTTTCGCTGACGTTGTGATTTCGCCAGCGAGTACAACGAGATCTGTGGTGCAAAGAGTTTCGCAGGCGACGCGGGACATCGGATCCTGCGCAAGCAGAGCATCCAGAATGCCGTCGGAAACCTGATCGGACACCTTGTCGGGATGTCCCATGCTGACTGATTCGCTGGTGAAGAAGAAGTTCGCCATTGTTGCCTGTACCTGAGTCTCGTGGATACCACTTCCAAAGGGTCTGAATGCACTTTTTTTCGGTAAAAGCCCGAAAAAGCAGGCGGAAGTTTAGGAGACCGGGACCTCACTCACAACAGAGATCTATTTTCAAACGCAAGAAGTTGGCAATCGGGAATGTAAGATCAAACTCGAACCGATGTTTTGATCTGTATTCCGCCGTTCGCTGCAAGATTCCGGAGTTTTTCGGGGGCGGAAAAGGGAGCCTACAGCCGAAAATCGATTCCGGGTGAACCGGCGGTTGTGGGCTCAGAACGCGACCTTGGATGTTTGTCTCTTCCTATTGCCGGACGAAAGCTTTGCCTGGTGCTCCGGCAATGCTGTCGACGCCTGACGATCAGTCAATTGAAATGTGTACAGCCGGGTCAAATGTCTGATGTAGTTCAGCTGCTCTTTCAAAGTCAGCTTACTCGTGCCGCATTTTCTGTTTGCGAAGTGGATTGGCACCTCGACAACTCCCTGGCATCGACATTTAATCATTAGCTCGAGGCCAATCTTGTAGCCGATAGGGTTAAGCTGTTCTGCTGCCTCAAAGGTCTCTCGGCGAAGTCCAAAAAATCCGGCCATTGGATCGGCTGCTCGTGTCAACGGAGTCGCCAGCAAAGTGGCGAGTTTGGAATTCAGAAATCGCAGAATGCCCCAGTCTTCGTCTGTTGAGCCACCGCGAACATATCGACTTCCAATGACGAAATCAGTCCGTGGGTTTTCAAGGGCAGCGACAAGTTCCGGCACAGCTTCTGGTGGATGCGACAGATCCGCATCCATGACCACCAGAATCTCTCCCGTCGCGTTTCGGATTCCTTCGATCACCGCACTGGACAGTCCGCGCTCGACCGTTCTGACATGAAGGCGAACCGGAAACCGTTGGCTCAAAGCCTGGCAGATTGAGCGAGTTTCATCGGGACTGTTGTCATCGACAATGATCAGTTCGGTGTCATAGGGTTCCTGAGAGACGCTGCTGAAAAGTCGCTCTGCCAGCTCTGGCAGATTGTCAGCTTCGCAGAATGTGGGAACGATAACAGACAGTCGTGGCATGAGATTATCGCTGGGCTGTTGTGGGAGTCAGGATTTGTTTACGGATGGCCTTCAGCAGATCCTCATCCGCAGGATACAACGAATCGCCATCATGGATTGCGTGGATTTGTTCGTAGACGGTATGAGCTTCCGCATCACGTTCCAGTTTCAGCAGGGAAGCCAGCAGATAGACCTGGCCGGACAGCGACAGCTCCTGTTCCGGAATGGCTTCCAGCATTCGCAGAGCTTCGTCTGGATTATTTTGGGTCAGAAGAACTCTTGCCTTGATCTCACGAAACGCTGAAGACTGCGGAGAAGATCGCAGAGCCTGATTGATCAATTCAACCGCTTCGGGAACATTCTTTTCTTCCGCCGATCGCAGCCATGCTCGTAGCGCCAGGACTTGTGGTGCGTTGGCTGTTTCGGGGCTCAGAGTCGCGAGTGTTTGTTCCGCATAAGAATACTGCCGAGCATACAACAGGAGTTCGGCATAACGAACACGCAGCTCCATGTTAGCTGGGTATTGGCTGATCAGGGCGTACATGGTTTTTGTGGCCGTTGGCAGCGTTGTCTCACGCGAAGACTCTGGTCGCACAACCTCCAGCAGGCATGCTGCTCGCATTTCCGGGCGACCATTGACCGGCACGTCCGTAACAGCTTTCATCGCGTCCGAAGTACGGCCCGCACGAATCAGCGTTTTGATAAAATTTGCCTCGTGAATTGGATTCAGCGAGACCAACTGTTCTGCGTAACGAATCGCCGATTGTTCGAACAATAATGTCGCTTCAGTGCTCCCTGCTTTCCTTTCCAGTGACGCCACGAGGTGCGAGACGCGAATTGCAAGAAGCAGAGCCGATTCTTTTTCAGCCGTTGTGGTATCTTGCGGTCTGGCGATTGACTCCAGCATCGCGATCGCGGCGTCTGTTCCTTCAGAGTCAAGTTTCTGGCGAATCAAAGCCGCCTGAACTTCCGAATTGCCGGGTTCCTCCGTGGCCAGCTTTGCGAGTCGTTCGTTGATGCCAACGGAGAATTCCCCGTTGAGCCGTCTCTGAGCCGAGAGGATTTCCTTTCGATCCGGATAAACAGTCGCTGCATGTTCCAGTGTTTGAAGAGCCGTCACAATCTGGCCCGTCGCGAACAATCGGTCCGCGCGAAGCAGGGCTCGCTGAACAGGATCTGCAATTTGCGGGTTGACTTCGCGAGTTAGCTCATCCACCTCATCCCAGTTACGGAGTGATTCCGGTTGCTGCAGATTTCGCTGGATCATCAGGTCGGCGAGACTGGCGGAAACGCCCGGGATGTTCTTCAACTGCTGATACTCTGCAATGGCCAGATCCAGTTGTCCGGATTGAACCCAGGCCGCGGCAATGCCCAGTCGAGCTGCCGTGGAATCTGGTCGAGTCGAAACGACAGAGCGAAATGCTTCGAGGGCAACTCGCGACTCACCCGTCTGGCTGCGGCAGATTGCGTAACTCATTTGAGCGCGGCCAAACAGAGTCGAGTTTTTCTTTCCGAACGCCAGAGCCTGCTCGAGCGAATCTGCGGCTTCTTTCCAGCGTTTCTCAGCCATCAGGATTCGGCCGTGGCTGTAGTGATAAACTTCTCGAGCGAGCCCTCCAGCGGGAATGCTCTCCAACAGACGGCGAGCTTTCTGGTGCTGATTCTCGGCGACGAGGTATTCGATCAGTGTCTCATGCAGCGTAAAGGATCGCGGCATCACCTGAATGGCCTGTTCAAGTCCGCGGATAGCTTCTGCTCTGTCCTTGTTCTTCCACTGCAGAGCAGCGAGATGCAGACGCAGCGCTGGGATTTGTCCTGAGGCAGCAATGCGAGTCCGAAAGTGTTCGCAGCCCCGTTGAATGGTTTCTGCGACGAGTCGGCGCTGTGTGGCATCAGCGGAATCGCTTGTCTCCAAAGCCTGAATGCAACGCACAAGCTTGGCGTTCAGGACCATGTCGTCCGGAGTTGCCTCCAATGATTTCCAAAGATCACTGATCGCATCCAGCCATAACTGCTTTTCGATGAGATAGTCGGCTCGAATCTGAAAAGCTTTCCCGTTGTGGCACTGTGCAATCATTTGCTGCATCAGAGCCTCCGGTTGCAACTCGGGCGGTGTGGATTCGTCGGCCAGTTTTGCAAGGAACGCGTAAGTTTCCGGGGTCTTCTTTGCACAGCGCAGGGAGCGTTTGAGGCATTGTAAAGCTCCGGCTGGATCACGTCCGGCGTCTGCCACGACCGCGCTGAGATACCAGACTTCGGCTTCATCAGATAGCGCGGACTGCAGCTGAGCCAGATGAGCTTTCGCGTCAGCCATTCGATGCTGCTGAATCAACAAACGCGAATGACGAAGGCGCAGTTCGTGATTTGTCAGGTCCGTTCTCAACAGATCTTCGTTAAGTCGAATCGCCTGTTCGAAAGACTGCGGAGTTCGGATATGCTCATACAGCAACCAGGAAAGTCGCTCTCGGGCTTCAGGGTCGTTTGATTTAAGCGCCAGATACTGGCTCAATTGCAACTGAGCACTGCGGTAGTCTTCGCTGGCCAGCGACTTAAAGGCTGTGTCACGCAGGAATTGCACGGTCCGTGACATTTGTCGATCATGGATCTTGCGAACTCCGACAACCGACACACCGACGACAACCGCCAGAATCAGGGCCGCGCGTGGATTGAGAACGCGAGGTCGGGAGCTGTTTTTCGAGTTGGGAGTTTTCATGTCAGTTATTAGTTGCAGATCAGGAGTTTTGGGAAGCTGCCAGTGCTCGACGAATCACAGGAAGTGCATCGGTCAGAAACGTTTCTGACTGAGCCAGTCCGTCTCCGGAATCCCAGGCTCGATCTACGGTGTAGAGCTTGAAAAGAACGGGTTGGCCTCGATAAGCGATCCGAGGATTCGCCGGTGCGTCCCAGGATCCATCCGGACTCCATCCCCAGAATACTCGCACGACGTCCGCAGTCATCGCTCCCTGCGGTCTGAAAGTGGCCTTGTTCAGACTGATGGTGACGTCTTCTGTATCCGTGACACCAACTACGGACGGACCGGAGATCAGAGAGTAGCCAACCCCTTCGAAGCAGGCTGTTGGCGGATGGACGCTCATTGGGCCGGCAGCACCACAGAGAATTGTCAGAACAACCGCACGTCCGGTTTCTGCATGGCGAAATTCCCGGCGGAAGTATCCGGAGATTTCTCCCAAACGAAGTTCGCGTTCATCAATCGTCAATGGCGTTGATGTCCATGCGCCGATCGTTTCAGGAATCTTTGACAGAGATTCCTTCGCTGAATTCAGGATCGCCGGATCGCTCAGACCTTCATTCAGGAATGAATCTGCCGCAGCGGAAACGCTGAGCGCGGCGAATCCACCGAGACATAATCCAAAGTCGCGTCGGCTCATGGAGATTTTTGAAGTCGTCATGACGGATTCCTTATGTTTTGCCGACCGTAAAGCTGCCCTGCGTTTTGTGAAACGAAAGGCCCGGATGAGCATCTGGGACTTCCACGTACAGCAGGTCGATGATTTTCAGTTCCAGAAACAGCAACAGCATCGCGAAGGGCATCATTAGCCAGCCGCTGAGGTCATGAAAGATAAGATCTGCGGTCTCGCGATCGGCGTATTCGTAGGCCAAAGCCGTCGCGACAATTCGGACAATGTTGCTGATCAGAGCAATCGGGATCGCGCTAAAGAAGATCAGGATCTTTTCCCACCTTGATCGATCGCTGACAATCACGGCCGCAGCAGAGATTGCGATAAAGACCATCAGCATTCTGAGGCCACTGCACGCTTCTTCGACTCCCAGGCGAATGTCGCCCATCAGAATCGTGTTGCCCTGAGCAATCGCCGGGATGCCGAATGTCTGAATAAAGTAGGTCGATTCTTCAGCACCCATGACCTGAAGCGGATCTGACAGCATTCGTTCCAGTTGAAACGGCAAAGGCAACATGAAGCCCGTAAAAAGAACAGCCGGCCAGACGCCTCGAAAGAATCGCTTTCCCCAGACCAGCAGTACGATTCCGGTCAGACAGAACAGAAACCCTGCGGCATCAAATGCTTCAAAGTAAAAGTATGTAGCGAGCAGGTGGAAGACAGCGCCTGTAATGGTCAGGATCAGGCCACTGATGTGACTGCGGGCATCTCCGGCCGGAATGTGAGAACGACGCATCCAGCCCAGTCCCACGGCCATGATCGGAATGATGAACCCGTGGGAGTACTGCGGTTCCGTCGTCCAGCGACTGACACAGTTGCTGAGCAGATCGCGAAAGACCCAGGCCATGAGTCCCAACAGCCCCGCCGTCACAAGTGCTCGCGCTGGCCAATCCAGACATCGCCATTGTTCGAGTCGCGGGGGGAGAGACATTGGGCAAGGTTCCTCACGGTTTTCATGTGCTTTGCCCGGAATGAAACGAAGCCATGACTTCTCAATAAGAATGAGATAGAAAGGCTCCGTCGATGTCGCGAGCAGAGTATTCAAAGGTTTCCCAAACGCTACGACACGAAATGAACCTCGCGGCCATTCCTTTCGTTAAACCCTTGCCGCTCGATCCGTCAGTGTGGAGTGTGGGTGGTTTGACGGATGTGACGGCAGTGACTTGCAAGGTATCGTCCGCACGATCGATTTCATCATTACAGTCTGAAGCACATCGCATTCGGTCAGGCGAATTCAATCGGTCGTTGGGAGCAGCGGCATCGCCACAACCTACGGTTCTGCGTTGCATCATTGCCGTTGGGGAACGGCATCAGCTCAGCATCTTGAGCGTTCTGCATGTGCAACATCATGCAATTTCTGATGAGGGTTTTGGGATGAAGAACAAAGCACGGGTCGTTGAAATTTTCTCGGCAGGAGTCGCTTTGTTTGCATCAATGAATCTGGCATGGGGACAGTCATGCCAATGCGAGAACACGCCCGGTGTCGGCCTTCAGCAGATCCCGGGTTTTCAGCAGTACATCGTACCGCAAATGAGTTTTGCGGATCCCCGCGCTGTAGGTGAGCAGGCTGGGCTGAACTACAAAACCGGCCGTCAACTTCCTGCGGGATGGCCAAATCAATGGGGAGGTCCTGCCTTCCTTGATGAGGTTGGGCAAACGCCAAAGAAGGCGGCGATCGAGCCTGTAACTCAGGGTGGCAATCTCAAGACGCAGCGAACTGACGATCAGAATCAATTGGGGAATGCTGCAAATGAAGCGGTGGAGACTGCCAGGAAGCAACCGGCGACATCAGGGCTGATTTCCAGCCTGATGGTAAGAGATCCGTTTTCCGGACGCATGGTTCCAACCAATTCTCAGGTTCGTTGGGCTCACGGAGAAGAGTCGAAGGCGGCCGTGGGCGGTACAACCGGTGGCGAGCAGAAAGCTGCTGTCGGCGAGAATAAAGCAGATGGGCAACGATCAACGGGTATCTCATCAGGTGCTGATCGCAAAGATCCGGAATCCCAAAGTGCGATCTCTGCAAAAGCATCGAAGGAAACGACGGGCGGTTCCGATTCATCAATTGGTGCATCGAGTAAAGCGAATACTCGCCCCAGGAGTGTTCTTCCAACTCCAGGTCGAGCTGGCGGTGGACCTGCGGTCGGAGGCGGAACCGGTGGCATTGGTGCTGGTGGTGGTGGCGGTGCTAACGCAGGAATTGGTGGCGGTAATGGGGGAGGAGGTGGTGGCGTCGCGGGCAATGGCTGGAATTGGAATCCCGAAACTGGTGGCGCTGGTGGAGCCACTGGCGGCAATGGCGGCAGACAAACCAACACAGGCGTACTCGATTATGTAGAAACAGTTGAAGACAAAAAAGACCCACCAGCTGATGGTCCCGGCGACAATCCCGTTGATCCACCGACTGATGGCCCCGGCGATGATCCCGTTGACCCACCAGCAGATGGTCCCGGCGACGATCCCGTTGATCCACCGATTGATGGCCCCGGCGATGATCCCGTTGACCCACCAGCAGATGGACCCGGTGATGATCCCGTCGACCCACCAGCAGATGGCCCCGGTGATGATCCCGTTGATCCACCGACTGATGGCCCCGGCGATGATCCCGTTGACCCACCAACAGATGGACCCGGTGATGATCCCGTTGACCCACCAACAGATGGACCCGGTGATGATCCCGTTGACCCACCAGCAGATGGACCCGGTGATGATCCCGTTGATCCACCGACTGATGGCCCCGGCGATGATCCCGTAGATCCACCGACTGATGGCCCCGGCGATGATCCCGTTGACCCACCGACTGATGGTCCCGGCGATGATCCCGTTGATCCACCAGCTGATGGTCCCGGCGACGATCTGACTGATATTCCTTTGCCGGATCCTTCCGTCCCGGACGTCACACCTGATGTTCCGACTGGCGACGATCCATCTCATTGTGGTGGCGGTCACTTTATACCACCTGGCAACGGCGATTCTCCGGTTGTCCCTGAACCCGGCAGCGTCATATTGCTTGGAATCGCCGGAGGAGTTGGAGGCGCGGGTCTGATTCGCCGTAGACTGAAAAAGGCAAAGGCTGAGGGGAAACAATAGGGTTTGGTAGCACTGCCGGAAGATATTGACCGAGCCAAGAGCAGACACCGTTGTTCGACAGCGGTTGTCAGGTGGAATGCAGCGACCAACGCTCATCGCAACAACGCGAATCGCAGGTCATTTTGATCCTGATTCGTCTAAGGTGGTCACCGGCTCATCGTAAAAGAAGTTTGCCATCAGATGTTCGGCGCAGAAAAGCAGAATGAGCAGGCCTGCAAGAACGGGAAACACTTCCACTCCGAGGCGTGCGACTCTGACCGCGCGCTGCAACTCATTAACGTCATGCACGATCGTTATTCGCTCGGTGCCAAATATTTGCAGCAGTGTCTCATCGGGGATTCGAATCAGGTCTGATTCCTGATCGCGAAAGTTCACGGAGAATGCGGCTTCAAAGGTGCTGGGCGATTCGAAAGGTTTTACGCGATAGTGGCCGGGATCGACAGCGTCTGACAGCAGCAAAGAAACTTCTTCCGGAGGCAAAGTGCCGCGAGTCTGTCGACCCCCGGGGCGTTGCAGGCGATACTGTTCAAATCGCTGGCTCACTGGGATGGGGAAATCAATTGCTTTTCCCGCCAGATAGTTACGTCGCTGGTCGTTGACTCCGGCGAGGTGCTGCAGAATTCTGTCGTTGAGTACGACGAACGAAATGTTTGAGGTCAGGTTGTTCCACAGTCTGCCTCCATCATTCAGGTTATCCATTGCCGAGGTAAACAACAGGCATCGCCCAGATCCGATTCGTCGCTCCAGCAAAGCAGGTTGAGTGTCCTGGTTGTCATAATTCAGCAGCACCTCTGCTTCCTGAGACTGCTCTACAGCCCAGCGTCGATCAAAAGCCACAATGTTCAACTCGGTTCTCAGGCCCTCGAGTTCTGAAAATGGCTGAAGAATCGGATGCTGGTTTTTCGTCAGGCGGAGACTGCCAGGCTGGCTACGGAACGGGACGCTTCGAATGGGTGTTGCCGGAAGCAGGTCCTGCGCGGCAGTGACTGACCATGCGGTCGCCTGTATACGATTCGAGCCTGCTACGACGAAGACTCCCCCACCGGATTCAGTGAAGCTTTTCAGTTCACCCCACAACGATTCATCAGGACGAGCACAGTTTACGAGAAACACCGCATCATATTGAGCCAGATTCTGCTGACTCACTTGCGCAGTCACAATGCTCGCGATTTCGCATTCGGCAGTGCCCAGTCGTTCGAGTTCTTCGGGCAGAAGTGCATTCCGGATAAACTGACTCTCTTCCAGCCGATCGGAAATGAGTAAAAGTTTTGGGCGTGGACGAACACCGCATGAAAAATACCTGAGATTGTCATCTGACAATGGATCTTCGGAATTTAGTCGGACCACGCCCTGCACATAAGCTTGATTCCCGCCGATGCGAACAGCCGTTTGGACCTCGGCGGATCCATTGCCAAGATCCACGATCTGCGGAGTACCAAAGCGGGTTTCAATGCCACCCGCATCGATCAGAAGTGTTTCAATTGTCTTTTTTCCCGGCGGAACACCGACAGTAGAAACGTTCATCGTCAGGACTAAATCGCGTCCCGAGATCGTAGTATCGCTGCTAAGCCTCAGATCTGAGATGGCTGCGTTCACGGGGCCTGGAACCGACACGTCGACGACATAGATTTGCAGCCAGTCATGTGGCTTGAGAAAATCTGACAGACCACTCTCATCCGGATCCTGCCACGCCGCACGTGACAAATCTGTAAGCACATAGATTTCTCGTGCAAAAAGATCGGCTGTTCCTCCAAGGCCAGCCTCGTCCTGAATACGCTTTCTGTCATCGATCTGTGTCTGAATTGCTGCCTTAATCCGTCGATTCAGGGACTCGGGGACCGCCGTTACTTCGAGTGTCTCCAGACGCGAACCAGCTCCGATCAGGTCAGCCTGAAAAATAATGTCTTCATTGGGAGTCGCCCCGGAAATAGCCGCACGACTGCCTGCAGGAAGTCGTCCCATGTGGTCTTTCACGATTTCTCGACAATGTTCGAGTCGAGTTCGATTCTCGTGCCGGTACTTCATGCTATAGCTGGTGTCGAGCAGAAAAACGGCGGCCACGGGGATGTTTTCAGCAGCTTCGGGGCGAGGCGACAACAACTCTGCACGAACTCGTAGTCCCCACGGAATGCCGACTCCGATCAATGTCGCGGCGATCCCTCCGAGAAGGCACCAGAGTCGTAGCCGTCCTTTTCGTTCGCGATGGTCGACCGAAGACGCGTCCCGATTGGCTACGCGTCCGGTAATCAGGAGGTACGCTGCGATGCTTCCGGCGATCGCGGTTGCCAGAATCATCCACTCCCACCAGCGAAGTCCATATCGGGCTGCGGGTAACGATGGTCGAGCGATCGCAATGACAAGGATTGCAATGACCAATGACCGAAGTATCAGCAACAGCAGATGACGCAACTGCATTCGGCGAGCATTTGACGGTTGACGTGCCTTCAGTAATCGCAGTGCGGGGAACTCAATGCGTTTAGGCTTTGCACGCATGACCATGTGCAGGATGACGGGCACGGTGGCCAGCACCAGTCCAAAGATCAATGTCGAATTGATGAGTGTCATGCACAATGTCCGCAGCCGGAGGCAACCAGTCAGTTGCGGATATTAGTCAGTCAGTCTGAACAGGCAAAGTCGCTGAACTAAGGTCTGATCTTGTTCGTTGCGTTTCATGGTTCTTCATCCCGCGCGACTGGCAGCCGGATAATGACGAACAGTCCGATCAGCACCAGAATCAGGGTCGTGAACCGTAATGTGCTGGAAAGTCTTCCTGCGCTGAATGTCAGCACGAGTCCTGCAACCACAATCGCAATCGCGCGAACTTTGTCTGCCGGTCGAATTCCTTTCCGGTCCTCCCAGTCCCTCAGAATTCTTCCGAAGAATCGAGATCCTTTGAGCCGTCGATGCATGTCCGGCGAACACTGAAGCAGCAAATAGCTGGCCAGCAGTACAAATGGAGTGCACGGGAGGACAGGAAGAATGAACCCCACGCCAGCCAGGATCAAACTGGCCACAGCACCGGAAACTGCGGCAGCCTGTTTCAGTCCCGCAAGGCGAGTCCGTTGCTTTGGTTGCGACGGGTCGTTTGCTCGCTCCGCCTTATCGGCGCGATCATTGGTCATCAGGAACCTGTCAAAATTCCAGTCAGCGTCTGATGCCGAACAGCGGAGTTCAGAGACATTACATCAAGCTTGCTGGTGATTCTCACCTGTCCGCAATACAAGATGTAACCAGTTCGATGGGAAGGCTATTCGTCATCATCGTTAAGCAGATCGCGATAATTCTTCGATCCGCGACGATCTCGTTGCCCAGCGCGACGTACTTCGCCGCCACCGCCGTCTTCGTCGTCCGACATGCGGCTGTTTTTCTTGTTGCGGCGGTCTTTGCCGCCACGCTTCTCGATAAGATGCTTCAAATCATCCGGCAGAGGAAGTTCGTTTGGCATGAGAGCACTCGAAGTACTGAAGCCTTTCACAACACCCAAAAAATGACGGACACAGCGTCCGTGGAATACTTAACTTAGTTCATCATCGTTTACAGGTTCAGCGGAAGAAGCCCTTGGAGGAACTTCCGTTTTGAGCGGAAATCTTCTGTCTTATCTGCTGGCCCGATTTTGATGATTCTGACTTCTTCACTTGTCCGTGAAAAGCCTGATTTTCCGGAACCGGCCCGTTCTGCCGAGACTTCTGAGAAATGTTTCCTCGCGATATCCCGACTTCAGCCTGGTCTGAACCGCTGACTCGCTGCACAGAATGCGACTGTTGCCCTGCGTCCGCCGGAATACGATCGGCTCGCGGACGACCCTGCCCTGCCGCCGCTGGCGGAATCTCGGAAGGCGGGTCCATGATCAAACCCTCATCGGGAGGAACGGTTTCCATAATCACGGGAACTTCAGCCGGTGGTTCATTCAGGTAATAGTCTGCAGATCGAGGCGGTTCAGGGATCCAGCGAACTCCCTCACTTTTGCGGAACTCCTGGATGTTGCGGCGAGTATCCCGAGGACGGTATCGGACTTCCGGAAGTTCCGGCTCCCATGGGCGGAATTCTCGTTCCAGTGCTCCGTGGAACAATGGAGTATCCGTCCGATCCAGTTGAGTTTGTTGCTCGGCGTCCAGAGGACACGGACAGTCAACTATTCGTGGAATCAGTACCACGATGACTTCCTTTCGAGACCTTATTTTCTTCGACTGCTGAAACAGGTGACCGATCATCCAAAGTTCGCCCAGTCCGGCGGCCTTAATTCGCTGATCGTCGTCGATCTCACGAATCAGACCACCGATGACCATGCCCTGACCATCATTGAGCAGAACGGTCGAGTCAACGGTTGTGATTTGTTCGTCCGGCAGTTCGGTGTCGATATTAATGGAGCCATCCGAGACTTCAGGATTAACTTTCATCAGAACCTGCCCGTTGGTCCCGATGTAAGGTGTGACGATCAGAACGACACCGACATCAAGAAACTCGACGCCCTGCACCGTGCTGGTTTCGGTCGTCGTACTTTGACGGTATCCAATCTTTCCACCAATCTGAATCTTGGCTTCCTGGCCATGAGTCACAAGAACCTGAGGTGATGCCAAGGTTCTGGCATCGACAGTGTTTTTGAGTGCATCAAGGAGACCGTCGACTTTCGAACCATCAATGCCGACCAGTAAAGCAGGGTTACTTGTTGTTTTTGCGAAGCCCGGAGTTTTCAAAGAAACTTTCGTGCCTGCGATGTCCGACATCATCTCCAGATTGACACCGTGGCGATTCTCCGCAGACAGGTCAACTTCCAGAATGTGGGCTTCGATCTGGACCTGCTTTGGCGGCCGATCAAGTTCAAGGATACACGCTTCAATTCGGTCCAGATAATCCGGAAGGTCTTCGACAATCAGTCGATCGGATGACTTTCTTGTATCCAGTTTCTCAGACTGCATGGCTTTGACTTTGCCAACCGGCGAAAGCAAGTCCTTAATCACCGCTTCGATCTCGGTTCCCGAAGCATAACTCAGTGGAAAGACCTTGATCAGGCGGCCCTGAACAATAGCTCCGCCCGTGTCTTCTGTCGACATTCTGGTGATGGAGATAATGTTGTTGCGGCGACTCCATGACAGTCCCTGAATCGACAGAATCGCATTCAAGGCATCTGCCAGAGGGACATCTCGAAGCGTCACAGACACCTGCTGAGTGATCGTATCCGATGAGACGATATTCAGGCCATGATCATGGGCGAGAATGGAAAGGATGTCACTCAGGCTGGCATCTTTGGCGATCAACGTGATCAAGCCATTGTTCATTCGAAGTTCCAGATCGCGTCGACTCACAACGGTGTCAGCATCTCGAAACGGAATATTGATCACTCCCGTATCGTCAGTTGTGACTTCTGGAAGACCATTGCTTTGTGGTCCCAGGTCGTCAGCTCGCATCTGTTGGCGAGGCTCCTGTTTCTGTTCCTCAGCTGGTGGCTCCAGTTCCCCTCGTCGCTCCAGTACAACGCTCGGTGCAGATCGAGGAATGCTCCTGTCCCGATTTCGTTCTTCGCCGACTTGCTCGGGGATGACATCCTGCTCGACAACAGGAAGAGCTCGTTCTTCTGCTGCAGGCGGCAAGGTCTGAGGTTCAGCCGGTTCACTGAAGTCACGATCTTCGATCGGCAACTGGGGCTGATCGAGATTTAGCTGATTCGGCGGCTGGTTCGGGCGGTACACAACCTGTGTCCCTTTCGGACGTGTGGATTGTGAGTTCGCGGCCCGAGCTTTTTCTGTGTCGCTTGTCCCCTTCCAGCCTGCTGTCTGAACAACAGATGTTCTCTGTGTGCCAACGGATGCGGTCGAGGTTTGCGAGGATCGTCGAGCGTTGCGTTCGGGTGCAGGGTTCTCAGCCATAGAGCGATTCATCAGTGGTCGCTCTGGTGGTGTTGGGCGAGCTCGCCAAACGTTAGACCGTCTGGCGGCTGAAGTTCGCGACACCAGAGTCGATGACGATGCGGACTGCAAGGATTGGTCATCTTCGCGAGTTGGGCTCTTGCCTGATAGTTCATCTGACTTCAGCGAAGCGGCTGACAGGAGCAGCCAGGCGGACAGGCAAAGTGCGATCGTGGGGCCCGCACGAAAAGGTACGATACTCTGGTCGCAACTGCGCGCCAGAGGACGTACTTCGGCTGGTTGTCGTCGCCGCCCAAACATGCATCCACGCCTCTTTCGCGAAGTCAACTGACGCCGCGATCCCCCTTGGAAATGCGTCTTCGCCAGGCAGGCAGAGTCTGTTTCTCGCCGACCATTCGAAGATTCCCTAATCGGTATCGACCGGAGAACCTGCAATCTCCAGCACGATCAGTACAACCGAATACATCTGCCCGAATTCAAGGACCCGCATCGTGAGAAAAGTCTTCTCAGATCGCCTGTTTTGACTTGGAGCGAGTTTTGGGGAGGAAACTGGGGCGGGGAATCTTGCTCAGCGACTTCGTTGAAACCCTGGATTTAAGTCAGCTGAGTCCCGCCAGAAACCCTGCCATTTCACCTGCTGCATGACTATTGTTTTGACTCTGAGCCTGCTGAATTCCGGCAGAAAACGTCTTCTTTGCTTCGTCAACGCGGCCAATTCTGGTCAGCAATTGTCCAGCCATCAGAAAGGCGGGAACGTATGGCGTCGTCGCCGTCATCAGGCCATCGAAAAGTTCGAGGGACCGTTTAGAGTTGCCTTCCTTATCGTATTCCATAGCCAGCATGTATCTGAGCATCTGATCGTCGGGGCTCGACTGCAGCATGACTTCCAATTTTTCTCGTCGAGACGCCATTTCCCTGTACCCTGTCTGTTCGAAAGAAGCTGTGTTCTCAGGTGTTGGCGCGGATCGCAGACTGCGCCGTGCCCCCGTAAAGCCCCCGATTCTTTGCTTTGGCCGTCGAATGTCAATCGCCGGAGGATGGTTCATCGGTTGAGATTCCGGCTGTTTCTCTCGATTCTCGCTGCAGGCAAAGGCCCATTTGCCGAAGGATTCTTGACCTGTACAATCCCGGGCTTCGAAGTCACAGGCGAGAACGTCTTTGGCCACTGTGTCCTTTTTTAGCGTGGATGTCTTCAATGGAAGCCGGAATTGTCGGCCTGCCGAATGTCGGCAAGAGCACTCTGTTTAATGCTCTGACCTGTTCAACCGCTGCTCAAAGCGCGAACTACCCTTTTTGTACGATTGAACCTAACGAAGGCATCGTGAGCGTCCCGGATGAGCGACTCAAACGCATCACCACGTACATTCCACCTCAGAAAGTGATTCCAGCAATCTTGAAGCTGGTGGATATCGCCGGGATCGTGAAAGGCGCGAGTGTTGGTGAAGGTCTGGGCAACAAGTTCCTGAGTCATATCCGTGAAGTGGATGCAATTCTCCAGGTCGTGCGCTGCTTCGTGGATGATGACATCACTCACGTGGGTGGCGGCGTCAATCCCTTGTCCGACATTGAAGTGATCGAAACCGAACTGCTGCTGGCTGATATGCAGACTCTTGAAAACAGTCTGCCCAAAGCTCAACGATCTGCTAAGAGCGGTGACAAGGATGCGAAGCTTCGTGCAACAGTCATGGAGAAATGCCAGGCCATCGTCAACGACGGTAAGCCGCTTCGTACGGCGGAGTTTACCGAAGAAGAAGCTAAGGTGATCAATGCGATCGGATTGATGACGGCCAAGCCGATTCTGTTCGTGGCCAACGTTGCGGAGGATGATCTCGAAGGCAAAAGTCCGCTGGTTGAACAGGTACGCAAGTACGCCTCTGAACATGGAGCTTCTGTAGTTCCGGTTTGTGCAAAGCTTGAAGCTGAACTGGCAGAGCTTGATGAAGCGGACCGCCAGGAGATGCTTGAATCGGTGGGACTGAAGGAACCAGCTCTCGGACCACTCGCGCGAGCCGCGTATAAGACACTTGGTCTGCAGAGCTACTTCACGGCCGGCGAAAAAGAAGTCCGCGCCTGGACAATTCCGATTGGAGCCACTGCTCCACAGGCCGCCGGAGTGATTCATAGTGATTTCGAACGTGGCTTCATCCGCTGTGAAATCTATACCCTGAGCGATCTTGAAACCTACAAGACAGAGAAGGACATTCGAGCAGCCGGGAAGCTGCGCGTTGAAGGAAAATCTTACGTCATGCAGGACGGCGATATCTGTCACTTCCTGTTCAACGTTTAATGCCGGCCATCACACCACCGCTTCCGAAACGCCCCCAGCGTCGCTCGCCTACTCCCGGCACGCTGGCTTTTATCGTTTTTATTGTGCTGGCGATGTTGCGGATGCTGGTGTTCAGGCCTGAGTCGGGCTCAGATCCTGACTCCAGGCAGCTTGTGACCGTGAATCATGTGATTGACGGCGACACAATCGAGCTGACCGATGGACGCACCATTCGGCTTCTGGGGATCGATGCTCCAGAAGCCGGATTCTTTGGCAAGGTCGCTGAGCCGTGGGCGAAGGAATCCACGCAGTGGCTCCGATCGCAGATCGATGGGAAACAGATCCGTCTTCGCATTGACAGCGAAGAAAAGGACCGCTACCAGCGAACTCTGGCGTGGATCTACACTCGTGAAGGCGAATTCATTAACGAGCGACTCCTGTCTGAAGGTCACGCCAGACTGTTACCTGACTATGGCCTGCCGCTCGATCTTGAACCTCAATTGCGTGCCGCAGAAAGTGAAGCTCGAATCGAAAAACGAGGTTTGTGGGCGATCTCAAAACGTTCAAAGAAATGAAAAAAAGGCTCTGTGCGAAATGAATTGCGCATGTGAGAAAGGTTCTGCGCGAAATGAAGTGCGCGGTGTTAAGTTGATTTGTTGCCAAGGGTTTACGAAGAGTGGTCAACTCGGTCTGATGAGCAGTGTCTAACGCTGTTTCACCACGAGAACCGAGATGACCACACGAGAATTGTACAAGGCGATTGGGGTTGCTGGCTATGAGCCGTTGGGCTGCTGGCGAAAAGAAGGTATTTTTCATTTGCGACTTCAGGCTCCGGCGGCGTCCTATCGATGTCCCCAGTGTGGAAATCGCGACGTCATTCGGCGAGGTCAAGTGGATCGCATCGTTCATGCTCCACGAATCGGTATGGATCGTACGGTTCTGTTCATCAAAACTCCCCGTCTTGAATGTCGTATCTGCCAGCGTGTGTTGAACGCCGCTCTTCCAAATGTGGTTCCCAAATGCAACTACACAAAGAGTTTTGCCAGGATCGTTGTGGATCTGCGGAAGATGATGACGATCCGCGATGTGGCTCGCTACCTCGGAGTTGGTGAAGGGATGGTTCGCGGTATTGATAAGTCGTACCTGCAGAAGACATTCGGCAAACCTCGACTGCGAGACCTGGAAGTGATCGCCATCGACGAAATCTACGTTGGCAAGAAGAACAAATTCTTCACGATCGTTATCGACTGGCGGACAGGGGCCATCGTTTTTGTGGGCGACGGAAAGGGCCAGGATGCGTTAAAACCCTTCTGGAAACGCCTCCGAAGCTCCAAAGCGAAGATCAAGGCCGTGGCGACTGACATGTCGAGCGCCTACTACGCGGCGGTCATCAAGAATATACCGACGGCACTTCAGGTGTTCGATAGATTTCATATTGTGAAACAGATGAATGACAAGCTGACTCAACTACGTCGCGACCTGCAACGTGAAGCAGAAGTGATGAACCGAAACGTTCTGAAGGGCATGCGGTGGCTACTGGTCAAACACCCGGACCATCTGGACGACTCGAAGAACGAACGTGTTCGATTGCAGGAAGCCCTTGACCTGAATCGTTCGCTGGCAGCAGCCTACTATCTGAAAGAAGATCTCAGTCAGATCTGGCAACAGTCAACCAAAGCCATCGCTGCAAAGTTCCTGACAGACTGGTGTCGCCGAGCTCGTGCATCCGGAATCAAAGTCCTGATCACCATGGCCAACACTCTGGAAGGCCACCGTACAGGAATCCTCAACTGGTACAATTACCCTATCTCCAGCGGGCCGCTCGAAGGTATCAATAACAAAATCGGGGCTCTTCAGAGAATGGCCTATGGTTACAAGGATAAGGACTACTTCATCGCCAAACTCTATGCGCTCCACCTCGCCAAGTTCGCCCTCATTGGATAATCAGAACTATTGCACGCGCACTTCATTTCGCGCAGAGCCAGTTTCTCTTGTGATCGGACCATTCTTTATCGTCGCATTTACAAGCGTTTCGACTGCAGAGTTGTACTGCGCATGAGTCACCGCGCTTGTCTCCATGAAAAATGTGTCGAAGCCATGGCTGTACGTTCCTGTCTTGGTCGTAAATGCGTCAAATATCTGGCGAGCCTCGTCGGTTATGGACTTCGACGGGATTCGATCAAAGACGGATTTTACCAGCCAATGGTGTCCTAGGTCCTCTAACCCACTTGGATCTTCATTGTTCACCGGATTGTTCCCAACTGGCCGGTAGAGATTCAAATCATCTTCAGCCGGGTCTTCGCTGGTGAAGCGGAAGGTTGTGGCACTTTGGTTGCGGAAGTGCATTGAGGATTGACTGTCGGGTCCTCTATGCGGGTCGTTGCGGTAGGAGAGCAACTGGCCTTTGTAGAGCTGACTGTTGGCCGTGCCGCCGGTTGCACTGCGGAGGTTCCCAAAGGCATCAAAGGCGTATTCGTCGGTGATGACGTGAGCGTCATCCGTCAATTGCCGAATGTTGCGAATGCCGTCCGGCAGATAGAACGAGGACTCCGTATCTCGCCGCTGACTGAGCACTTCCGCATATGGCAGCGGAATGTAGGTGAACGCAGCTTCGACAAGTCCCGTGTCGTCCGTTTCCTGCAACAGGTTGTTGCCGTCGTATAGAAACAGCGTCACTGTGCCATCGTGATCCTGGAAGACTCGCAGCCCGTCACCGTTGTAGCGGTAGACAGTTTCTGTACTGTCCGGATGCTCGACCAGAATCAGCCGGTTCTCACCATTCCAGGTGTTGGTCGTGATGTCGCCGTTTGGTTCTTCAATCGTGTGTTGATTGCCATTCGCATCATATGTGTACGTTGTGATGCCACTGACGTCAGTGACTGTCTGTAGTCGGTTCGCATTGTCATAGTCGTAGTCAAAACTCACGGGCGGGATATTCGTGTCGCTGAGCGTCAGCCGGTTGCCGCGTGGGTCGTACGTCATCGTGTGCGTAAATGCATCGCCAGACAGCGTTCGTTGTTCCACCAGCAACTGATTGGTTTTGTCATACGACCAGAGGAATCCATCACTGCCGCTGGCCGTCAGCGTCGTCCGATTGCCCGCCGGGTCCATCAGGTAATTGAAGGAACTGAGCAATACTGACGAACTGTTCCGGCTTTCGACTTCATTCAGTCGATTGGCGTCGTCGTACGAAAGACTGGTCACCACACCATTCGCCAGCAACTGCCCGATTCTTCGATCCGCAATGTCATAAACGAGCGTCGTGGTTTTCTCACGGCGAGGAGACTCCTTCAGAATGAGATTCCCCGCTGCGTCGTAGTCGAACGACTGGACGTCATTCAACGAATCCCGAACTGTTTTTCGGCGATCAACCAGATCATGGGTAAACGTCGTGCGTTTGCCTTCTTCATTGATGATGGCGATCACACGGGCAACGTCAACTCCTTTGACACACAATTCTACACATGAACTCCATTTCGTGCCGCAGCAAAAAAACTGGTCCACGCCAGCAACGCTTCCGGAGATCAGCCGCTGAAGTCTGCCCTGATTGTCCAGGCCTGGTCGCAATGTTGCTCGCAATCGTTATTTCGATTTCTCGTTGAGGCTGTTGATGAGTGCGGCGTGAAACTCCGGCATTTTGAGTGTCGTCAGGTGTCCGCCGCCTGAGATCTCAACAACGGGCCAGTCAGGTCGGGCCGCTTGCAGTGGCTTTACGTAAAGCCGTTTGGCCGGATCATCGGAACCAATGATGACAGTGACCGGCTGCGAGATGGCTTTTAGTTCGGTTTCACTCAGAGCAAGCTCGGCGATTCCTTTGACGCATGCTTCGGGTGTTCGAGAACTCTCGCGCCCTGCCATGTTGTTCCAGAATCGCTGCAGCAGACCTCCTTCCTTCATCCAGCCCATTCCGCAAAGAGTCACCGACAGAGTCATTTCGGGATGCTCATCCGCAAATTTCAACGCCACCATTCCGCCCAATGAATAGCCGACGATATGGGCTTTCTGGACCTTCAGATGCTCCATGATTCTTGCGACATCGTGCACCATTTGCAGGCCATAGGCATCTTTTGATTCTGGCTTGTCACTTTCTCCATGGCCGGGCAGATCGAGGCAGATCACTCGGTAATTCTTAGCCAGCATTTTGATGATGCCTGGATTTCTCCAGTTCAGCTCAGTGCTTGAGTGTAAGCCATGGATCAGTACAACGGGATCGCCAGAGCCCTCGCTGGAGAAGGCGATTCGGACGCCATCAACTTTCACAGATTCCGCGCCGCAACAGATGCTGGCGGTGTAAGGCGAAGCCAGCAAAACAGCAACAAGTATGACGATGTGTTGACGCAGGTCCATGCAGATCTTTTCCAGAGAAGTTCAGATGGGATGGCAACTGTAGAGAAGCATGGCGTTGGCCTATGAGCGTCGACGAAAAGCCTGATGCGCACAAATGCACCCCGTCGGATCTCCATGCAAAGTCGTCATGAGCCACCACTGGCCAACTCGTCTCGTTTCATCAAACGCCGTTGGCGAAACTCGGAGTTGCTCAATTCTGATTTCACACGCCAAAATGTAGTTGAAGGATTGAGCAGTGTGTATTTCAGTGCGGCCTCTATTCGACTGCGGTTCTCGGCCAGACAGGTTTTCCCGGCACCACGGTTTCAAGTTTCCAAAGGCTGCCTCCGGAAGTGACAAACAGTGTGCGAAGATTGTCGCCGCCGAAAGCGCAGTTGGTTGTTTCATCACGAGGAATTGGAGCTACTGTGAGCAACTGACCGTCTGGAGAGAAAACATAGATCCCGGCTGTGGGTTGATCGGCCGTTTCGTGCGGCGGATTTGGTTTGTTGATACCAGCCGCCACGTAAAGCCGGCCGTCGACATCCAGTTTCATACCATCGGGACCGCGAGTCGTCTTCCAGTCGAAGATCAGCGTCTGAGTTTCAAAATTGACTGTTCCGTCCTGTTGCAGTTCGAATCGCCACAGCGCACGTGCCCCGTTGGGTGAATTGTTATTGTTGTCGGCGACGAACAGGTATTTGTCATCGTGTGTGACGACAATTCCATTCGGGCGGTCGACTTCATGCGTGATGATTCTGGTCACGTTTCCTGAGGGATCGATGCGATACACGCCTTCGATCGGGCGACTGTTACCGTCCAGCATTTCCATCGTGGTTCGGTCGCCATATTGCGGATCGGTAAAATAGATCCGATTCTGCGAGTCCATCGTCAGGTCATTGGGTTGATTAAACTTCTTGCCGTCAAATGTTTCTGCCAGTACTTTGGTTGAACCATTGGCTTCAATGCGAGTGACACGGCGACGCACGGGTTCGCAGATAATCAAACGTCCATCACGGTCGAACATCAGTCCATTCGAGCCGGCATTCTGGCGATAGACAGAACTCTTTCCGATCTTGTCACGGAGATTGATATTGCCCTCGCCGCTTGTCAAAAGGCCCAGCTCCGGATGCCATGCCGGCCCCTCTCCTGCTCCGTGTTCCTGTAGGAGTTCTGGTTGCGAAGTGAAGATTCCCTGAGTCTTCTCGTCGCTCAATTTGAACGTGGCTGCGACCGGGAAATGGTCCGAGAGACCCTCCGTAACAGCATCTCGCAGGATCTCCGCGGAAATGACGGACCCCAACAAACTCCGTGAAACAAAGATGTAATCAAGTCGTCTGTCTGTTCCATGGTTTTCGTCGCGGACGAGCGGAGATGGAAACGTTCCGATGAAAGGCGCTTCGCCCGAACGACGCTCGTGAATCAGGTCCACGTAACCCTGACGGAGAATCGACGAGATGCCGCCATAATCGATTCGGCCATTGTTGAGATTTTTAGCACCCTTGTCGCGTTGATCGAGCATGTGGAAGAAAGGGACCAATTTCATATCGGAGTCATATTGCGGCTTATCGGCTGGTGAGAATCCATTGAAATCCCCCGCCAGAATGATCTTCGGATTCAGTTCGGGGAGCGACTTGACGTCGTCCTGCAGCAGACGAGCTTCTTCGATTCTGCGTTCAAAGTTGGACGGGTGAAAATGGATCACATAAAACCAAATACCCTGAATACGGCATCGCAGCAAACCATGATGCATTCCGTCGCGAATTCGTTTGACATCTGCAATGGGAAACCGGGAAGTGATGCCTGTAGGAAATCCGTTTTCCTTCAGCAACACAGAATGCTCATGGCCCCACGAGCGAGCATCAGCTGCCAGCTTCTCCGGCGTGTACTCGTTTAGTTCCTGCAACGACACCACATCCGGCTTCTGCGCTGTCATCCATTTAACCCAGTCTGCATGGCGAGGCTTCGACTTCTTTGTGAAGCCGTACCAGACATTGTGAGTCACCAGCTTGAGGGCATGTGGTTTATCCTCGCCGGATGAACGAGCGTGAATCGAGCAGATCAACAGCAGGAATAGTATGCGCGAGATTGGCATGGATTGGCTCGTCGGTGGTGGGAGGTCCGTCAAACACAAGGAGCGTAGTGCCGTCCGTTCGAACCGATGGGCGCTTTAACGGATGCGTGAATACAACTTCAGGTACTTCTACTTACAAGTGAATAAACACTTTGTCAGCAATGTTACCAGAAGTGCGGCCGTTGAAAGAACATCTCCTGAGGTTCACTGCATGGCTATAGTTGCCTCAGAAGCCTTTGCTCAGAGAAGCTGCAATTTCTAGTGACGCCCTGGCCTCACTATGCCGCCCCAACGCATTAAGCATCTCAGCCTGAAGGCGGTACGATTCTCGTTGGTGTGGCGCACAGGCGATCGCTTTCGTGGTAGCCAGAATTGCGTCTTCGAATTTTCCGACCGTTCCGAGAAGTCTGGCTTCCAATTGCCACACTGCCGGATTGCGCGGATTCAGCTGAACATAACGCTCAATCAACGCCAGTTTTTCCGGTGTAGGCAGGTGAGTCGCAAGTCGGATCGCTGCTTCAAGCAGGGCTTCATTGTCTGGCTCGATTTCCAGGCATTCGAGGATCAGCTTTTCAGCTCTGTCGGGATGGCCGAGCAATGCCATGCATTCCGCAACATTTTGCAGGACAGGCATGTCGTTGGCTGCCATAAGTGGAGCTAAATCATCGATCGCAGCGGTTGCGTCTGTAGCGGACTTCGTGATCAACGCCTGTTGGCTGTAGCTGATCCCGATTGCTCTTGCCAAATCATTGGATGAAACCGGGAATCTTGCCGGTTCAAATGGCTTGATCCCGCTGGGAACATGATTGGCGGCGGAATTGATGCTCTTCTGTGGTCGCCGAAGGATGGAATGATTGGTTCTTGCGGTATGGGGAACGTTGCTGGTTGTTGCTCCTGGCATATGGCATTCGATGCAGGAATTGTTGACAGAAGCCCGCTCGCTCATACTGAGTTTGCAGGAGTTTATATCAATCTTGTGGCAGGTCGCGCATTTCTCCTGATAGAACTCGATACGCTCCGTTTCGGCTGGTTTTCGATGAGGGTCATGACATGTCGTACATGACATTCGTCCATCACTTTTTTGATAGCAAATGCTTCCTGTCATCTGTTCAGGATGACCTGCAACACGCAAGCCGGACTCTGCGTGTTCCGAAACGAGTGAGACCCAGTGATCTGAAATTCGATCGCCGGGGCGAAAATCATCTTCAGTATGACCATTCAGGAGGATGCGACCACGTCCAAGAAGGTGACATTGATAGCAAATACTGTCTCTTTCCGCTGGCGACAGTTTTGAAAGTTGGAGCATGGGATCTGATGCAGACACTGATGCTGCTGCATTCGTATGAAAATCCACATGCGTTTTTCCCGGACCATGACAACGCTCACATCCAATGTTTTTTTCTGTCAGGAGCGGCTCAACGAATCGATTTCTATGTTGAGATTCAGTATTGATATGGCCAGCATGACAGGACATGCATCCGTTGGTAATGCGGCGATTAAATCCAGGATTGCTGTTGGCCTCATAGCCCGGCGAAAGATCCCATTTCTGGTCTGCTGAATACCAGGTGAGTGGCATCTGAAACAGGCAACCCTTGTCGAACAGAACAAAGGTATGACCGTGTGTTCCGGATCCAACCGCAAATGATGCGGTTTCGTGGCGGTGTGGTGAAACAGTTCCGTTAGCTTTGACCTCTTCTGTCTGGACCAACTGATCTGCATCGTTGCGGTTAGCTGAGAATACTCGCGTGCCGGATGTGATCACTTGAGGAAGGGAATCCAAAACTTCCTCCGATAATTCGGACATCAGGCGTATCGAACGACTCATCGGGTGGGATTGATATTCATCGTGAATTTGTCGGTGACATTCGATGCATTTGTCACTGCCGACAAAGTCGTGGAATGATTTATTGACCTGCAGTTGTTCGGCATTCTCCGTTTCTCCGGGCTGAATTTCCTTTTCAGGCAGACTGTGTTCTTGCTGGCACCCAAACAGGGTCCCGATGATCCAGAACAGAATCACAACACGTCGATTCAACTTAGCCACAATAGTTTGCTTAAGAAACACTCGAAGAGAACGTGCCGAGGAGTCGTGATTCAATTGCCATCGGTGACCGCAGCAGACTATCCGGTGTCGCGCGAAGGGAAACTTACGAATGTTTCTGCCCGTGCGCTACCGCTTTCGGGACGCTGCGGCTGGCTGCGAGTATTATAGCGAGTGGAGACATGCTGCTCTACTGTGGCGCGTTGAAGTCTCGAATGTTGTGGCTCAGCAGGTCCGGGCGGTTGAGATGAGCTTCGCAGAGGAATTCTTCGGCCAGCGACGCATAATCGTTTGCATCAGATCGAGCGGAAACACTGCGACAGCAGGACTCAGCAAACTGAAGAATGGCTCGCTGTGATTCGCGGTCGCCTTCACAGTCGTTCGCGAACATCGACTGAAGGGTCGGTAGAGATTCCCAGTCCTCCCAGCGTGCGAGATTCGTAATCGCAATCTCCCTCATGGAGCTGTTCTGCAACAGAAGGCGCATTGAGGATTGAATGCGAGCTTTGCTGATTACGTCACTTTCGTATGTCCAGATGAACTGCAAAGACTGAACGAATGCATGTCGAGCGGTGTCGGGAACATCCGTGGGCAGTGCAACTGTCTCTTCAAGTTGTTTGAGTCCCTCGTCGCCAGTTAACAGCAGGTAGCCTCCCATCAATCCTTCCGCGCCGAATCGAAATGTTCGAGAAGGAGGAGTCTGATTGTTCGCGACGTCAATCGCAGGTTCGCTCTCCATCATCTGGCTCAGCAGAAATTGAGCATCCTCTGGACTGCCCGACAGTCCCAGCATCATTCCATAAAGCCCCAGTCGTTCAGGACTCATGTCTTCGTCAGCAATCCACCGGCGCAGATCTGCAGGCGACATTAACTCTCGAACTGCGACCACATCGGCATAAGAAGCGTTGCCAAATTCAGCCCATGCATCAATCGCAATGAGTGGATCGTGGTGTTCCAGATTGGTCAGGAAGTAAGCCAGACGAGTTGGCTGCGGATCTGTTTGAGATGGCAACTGCTGCAGATAGTTCACCATGTCTGTCGTGATCGCCAGCGTCTCGTTCCATGAAATCAATTCAGGGACCAGGAATGACGCTTTTTGTATGACGGCTTCGACCGGAGCATTGGACTTGAGAACGGCCTGAATGACTTCACCAGTTGAGGTCGCATCGCCAGCCAATGGGTTCGTGGGCACCGACGCGAAGGTGTTTGCAGTTCCTGGCACGGAATACTCGGGCAATGTTCCGAACATCAGAAAGAGATCACCGGGAGCACCTGCGGCTTCGCTGGAAATAACAATCGACTGACCAATTGACAGTTGATCCCGTTGAGCAGCGGTTTCTTCTCCGCGCAGGTATTTGCGAATTCGGAGAGTTGATTCCGGACGAGTTCCCTCGTCGAAAACTTCAAATCTGACCAATTCCGCAATGAGTACAAGATCTGCCTGGGAGATTTGTTCGGCCAGGGTCTGAGGGGGCGAAAGGCAAAATGGGCATGCCGGTGCATTGCGAAATATAGCGGTCAACAGCAGAATCACGGCCAGGGCGGCTGAAACTGCAGAGGATTGGCGATGACGTTGAGTGAATCCATTCACAGTCAGACGTTCCGATCAAAAACAGAAGTTGGAGAACTCCGGCATTCTCACAAACCTGGGGCTTTTCGGGAAGAGGAACGACGATGTTTGTGTATCGCAGAGCCAACATTTCTGATGTCGGCCGAATCACGGAATTCAACTGCCGGTTGGCTCGGGAGACGGAAGGAAAACAACTGGATGTGGCCACAGTAACTCGCGGCGTTTCGCGAGGACTGCTGTTGGACCCTGAAGTCCTGTATTTTGTTGCCGAAAAAGATGGCGTTGTGGTTGGTCAGGTCATGCTGACTCGCGAATGGAGTGACTGGCGTGACAGCTGGATGCTATGGATTCAGAGCGTATACGTTGATGCGGAATGGCGAGGTTTGGGGGTTTTCGGGAAGCTGTTTTCATTTGCCATCGAGTCCGCTGCGTCAGAGGGGCACGTCGTGAACGTGCGGCTCTATGTCGAACATGCCAACGAGGCCGCTAAAGCCGTGTATGGAAAGTTGGGCTTTCGAAACGCCGGTTACGAGGTCATGGAGATGCCTTTTGCAAAACCCGAGCGTTAGTGGCAGTTTTATAAGCCGTGTGAGGCGATGTTGGAGGCGATTCTGCCACAGGTGAGATGCTGTCGGGAGGCAAGTCGGAAAGGTACCACGGTGGTTTGGCCGACCTTTCGTCTCGGATCAGGCACATGAGATTCAGGACAACCCAGACAGAAGCTGCAAGGCATAGAAGTGCGGCACCATAGAACACTTCAGTTGAAGCATATTCAACGACAACGTGAGCGCGAGGGTTGTTCGGCAGATAAGCGACAGTAACGGTTTCGGGGCGTTTCCACAATGTTCCTCCCAGACCGGCGATCTCGACAGCAGTACCAACGTCGCTTTGTTGGCTTCCGATCACAGAGAAGAGGTTGAAGAAGTGCAGTGGGTTTCTGCGATCTGCACCTGGGTATCGATAGTAAATGATGCGTCCCATGAAGGGAGATTCGCAAATCGTGCTGTAAACAACTCGTGCCGTTGTTCGCTGTCCCTCATTCAGCACGTATTGATTGGCACGTGCGTTCCAGATCATTCCGATTCCAAGGAGCAGAAATAGCGTCAGCAATACGCAATTGCCGAGCCGTGTTCCTGACACTGCTCGGGCGACAGCAAAGAACGCGATGATCACTATGGAAAAGAAAATGCTGTCCATACCGAGGGATCCTGACGAAGCCTGACCTGCTACCGAGGCAGCGGCCGTCTAAGTTGTACTGACGGAAATAACAACCAGGATTCAGGCCTGTAGGCTTATGTACTGACTCACTTGCTGAAAGGAATTGTCTTTTGCCAGGCAGATGGTTTTGTGCATCCTGCTTTCTGGTTCCTTCACTTTCTGCCAGGAAACGCTCCGCAGGAGATTCGTTGTAATCGCAAAGACGCTTTTGATGAGCGTCCAACGATCGAATGTGCCAATGTTTGCAATTCTGCGGATTGTTCCGCCTCGGTCGAGAGTTGTTCTTCACCTTGCAAAAACACGTCGTCTCAGTGAAAAAGCAGATTGGCGTTGGGTCACAAACCTGAACGTTCCATGAGAGACAAACAGGGTGTGTTCAACTCCCTGGGCTGGGCTGTTATGCTTCTCATCCCAGTTCGAGTCCTTGGTGTACCATCAGAATTGAAGTTCCAGGGTTCACCGTTCCTGACATCAGCAAAGCAGCCGATTGAATGAGCACGAAGCGATCGGATCAGTCGAGTCCCTACGAGGCTCCAGCATCCTTATCTTTGCCAAACCCGAATCCCGAGCCGACAAGCAATGTCTCAACCTTTGCCTGGATTGTCGTGCTGCTGCTGTTTCCGGTTGCCCTGTTGAATTATCTCGACCGGCAAATGTTGGCGGCCATGAAGTCGTCGATGGTGGGAGACATTCAGGGGATCTCCAATGAAGCCCAGTGGGGCTTTGTGCTGGGTTCGTTCAAATGGGTCTACGCGTTTCTGAGTCCGTTCGGTGGCTATGTCGCGGATCGATTCAGTCGACGACTGGTTATTGGATTCAGTTTGTTGGTCTGGTCTGCTGTGACCTGGATGACCGCATGGGTGAGCTCATATGAAATGCTGATTGCCACACGCGCGCTGATGGGGATCAGTGAAGCATTCTACATTCCTGCAGCTCTGGCGCTGATTACGGATTTTCATGTCGGGGCAACTCGTTCGCGAGCCGTGGGACTTCATCAGGCTGGAATCTATTGCGGGTTGATCGTCGGAGGCATGGCGGGTTTCGTGGCGGAGTCTCCGGACTATGGCTGGCGCTGGGCGTTCTCTGCGTGTGGGATTATTGGAGTTCTGTATTCGCTGCCGTTGTTCATTTTTCTTCGCTCACCAGAACGAACTGTGGAGAAGCAGAATCTGAGCCCTGCTCAGTCGATCAATGAACTTCGAAGCAACCGCAACTTCCTTCTACTGGTGTTGTACTTCACTTTGCCAGCCATTGCGGGCTGGGTTGTGAAAGACTGGATGCCGGCGATCCTGAAGGAGAAGTTTCAACTGGGGCTCGGCAAGGCTGGACTGGTCGCGACGTTTGTTCATCCAGCATCGATCATTGGAGCGGCGATAGGTGGATACCTCGCGGATCGATGGATGAAGAAAACCAGTCGCGGAAGAATCTTTGTCAGTGCTATCGGCATGGCCATGTTTCTGCCAGCCTTGTTCAGTGTCGGGAATGCATCAACGGCGGGAATCGCGGTCGCCGGGCTTGTGCTGTTTGGGTTTGGCTGGGGATTCTTCGATTGCAATAACATGCCCATTCTTTGTCAGATCGTTCGGCCTGAATTGCGAGCGACCGGCTATGGGTTTATGAATCTGGTCAGTATCAGTTGTGGTGGATTCGGTGACTGGGGATTCGGTTATCTTCGGGACCGACAGGTTCCTCTGAACGCCATCTTTGGTGCATTTGCCGGTGTGGCGGCACTGTCGATTATTATCGTGCTGCTCATCAAGCCTGCGGCAGCCGACGTGTCTGGTGATGCGAAATCCTAGGTCCACGTTGCCAAATCTTGTTTCCAGACGCCCCGCAGCTTGCCTGAGTGGTGAGGCGTTTGGCAACCAGAGTAAAACCGGACCTTCGGCACGTAGCGAAGCGGCGATTTAGCGAGTCATTGAGAGGTTTTACGTCTGTGCACGGAAGTCAGAGCAGTGCTGCTAAACGTAAGATTTTCCGCACGGGTACCGATATTTGGTGGATGCGGTGCCAATAATCCGGCGTGACGGATGAATAACCAGCTTCAAACGTTGCCGCTGGGAGTATTGATCTCCCGTGTGGGCATTGCAACTGCCATTCGTGTTCTTGTTAAAGCACATTTCTGTAACGGGGATACCGCCAATGAACAGTCATGAAGTGGATTATCAGATTTTTGGCGACGACATGCAGTTGGTGGAAGTCGAGCTGGATCCTCGTGAAACGGTGATCGCAGAAGCTGGCGCGATGAACTACGTGGAAGACGGTATTCAGTTCGAAGCACGAATGGGCGATGGCACCGAAGCCAGTGCCGGGCTGATGGGGAAGTTGCTGGGGGCGGCTAAGCGTAAGCTGACAGGTGAGTCGATCTTTATGACTCACTTCACGAATCATTCCAATCAAAAACGGAAGGTCGCGTTTGCAGCGCCGTTTCCCGGCAAGATCATTCCCATCAATCTGGCCGAGGTGGGTGGCACTGTGACGTGTCAGAAAGATTCATTTCTGTGTGCGGCCTATGGCACCAAAGTCAGCATTGCTTTTGCGAAGAAGCTGGGAGCCGGATTCTTCGGGGGCGAAGGTTTTATTCTTCAGAAGCTCCAGGGCGATGGGCTCGCGTTTATTCACGCCGGTGGCACTGTCATTCGAAAGGATCTGAAAGGGGAAACTCTGCGAGTCGATACTGGCTGCATCGTTGGTTTTGCCGGAGATATTGAGTACGACATTCAGCGGTCCGGAAATCTGAAGTCCATGTTCTTTGGTGGCGAGGGGTTGTTTTTGGCGACCTTACGCGGGCACGGGACGGTGCTGATTCAGAGCTTGCCGTTTGCTCGTCTGGCAGATCGAGTGCTCCAGAATTCTGGACCCGGAGGTGGGCAGGAGCAAGGCTCAGTACTGGGAGCGTTGGGGAACATGTTCGGTGATTAATCGCCAGAGAATACCCGGCTTTCCATGAATTCCGGTTTTAACCTAGAATCCGCAGACAGTTCCAAAACACCGTCTTTTGTCTGCACGAGCCTTTTCTCTTGGCTGCGCCAATTTCTATAGCCGTTCTCGGGTCTACGGGATCGATCGGAACCAGTTGTCTGGATGTCATTCGGGCTCATTCGTCCAGCCTGCGCGCGGCAGGGCTGGTGGCACACCGAAGTGCGGAGCGTTTGTGTCAGCAGGTTTCTGAATTTCAGCCGGATTGGGCCGTTTTAGGCGCTCCGGATGCGGCATTGCCGGCTTCTCGAGGGGGATCCACAGGCAGTTCGGCAAACCAAGTTGCGTGGCATCAGGGACTAGAAAAGGTCCCAAGGCTGATCCAAAACGCTGAAATCAACACCGTCGTGTGTGCCATGGTTGGTGCTGCTGGTTTGCCGGCGACCTGGGCCGCTGTAGACGCTGGAAAACGGGTGGCTCTGGCCAATAAGGAGTCGTTGGTAGTCGCAGGATCACTGATCATGCGTCGAGCAGTTGAGACCGGAGCGGCGGTAATTCCGGTGGACAGTGAGCACAGCGCGATCTATCAATGCTTACAGAGTGGTCGTCGTGCAGACGTTCGCAGAGTTGTTTTAACGGCCAGCGGCGGGCCTTTTCGAGGCTTTTCGAAAGCTCAATTGCGAGACGTTACCCCGGAAATGGCGTTGAAGCATCCGACGTGGAATATGGGGCCTAAGATTTCCGTCGATTCCGCGACCATGATGAATAAGGCACTGGAGATCATCGAAGCCCGATGGTTGTTTGGGCTTGCTCCTGAAGAGATTTCTGTTGTGATTCATCCGCAGTCCTATGTTCATTCACTTGTGGAGTTCCGGGACGGTTCCGTGATTTCCCAGATGTCTCCACCGGACATGAGGTTGCCGATACAGTATGCTTTGATGTTTCCGATGCGGCCGGACGGGCCTGCTCGGAAGCCAGATTGGACCAAGCCTCAGACACTCGAACTGCTGCCGCCCGACTTTGATGCCTTCCCGGCATTGCGATTAGGCTTTCAAGCGGTTCAGCGAGGCGGAACGTGCGGTGCTGTCCTGAATGCCGCCAACGAAGTGGCCGTAGCGCGATTTTTGAATCGTGAACTGCCCTTCTTCCGGATAACTCAGGTTGTTGAAGATGTATTAAACCACCATCAATTCGATGCACAGCCGACGATGGAGCAATTGCTTCAGATTGACAGCTGGGCTCGGGAGGAAGCAGCTCGGTGGAAGACCTAGCTTTTCAATTTATCGCGGCCACTGATTTATTCGCGGCCGCTGATCTCGGCGCTATACTTACCAAGTTCCTGAATATCCTCTCGGTTGTTCTGGGGCTCGGGCTTGTCATTTTCTTTCATGAACTCGGACACTTCGCTGTTGCCAAGTGGTGCGATGTGCATGTTGAACGATTCAGCATTGGGATTGGTCCGATCCTGTGGAGTCGCCAGAAGGGCGAAACCGAATACGCCTTATCCGCGCTGCCCTTTGGTGGCTATGTCAAGATGCTGGGGCAGGATGACATGGATCCGAACCAGATGACCAGTTCGGAGATCGCTGAGAATCCTCGTTCTTATTCGGCCAAGACTGTTCCTCAGCGCATGGCGATTATCTCGGCCGGCGTGATCATGAACGTGGTCACGGGGTTCATGTTCTTTGCAACCTGTTATTGGTTTGGCGTGTTTGAACCTGCGCCCGTTGTGGGCTCTGTGATTACAGGATTCCCTGCATGGCAGGCTGATATTCGTCCGGGCGATCGAATTCTGTCGGTCAACGGTGAATCGATTCGCAGTTTCAGCGATCTCCAGGAAGCCGTCATTTTGTCCACTGGCGATGTGACTCTCGCGGGAACTCATGCTGATGGAACTTCCTTTAATCACATCCTGACTCCACTTCAGTCCTCGTCAGTGCGCTCCGTCGGAATACGTCCTGGAGCCATCGCTCAGATTGCGGATCAGATCGAAAAGCCTGAATTGATTTCTGATGCCGGGATGCCGCTCGAAAAAGCCTCGCCGGAATTCGCTCCGGGTGACAGAATTCTGGATATCGTGCCTAAGCTGAAAGAGGGCGAGGCAGCTCCAGCAATTGGAAAAGTTGATGCTGGCAAGCCGATGCAGTTTTCATTGCTCCGTTACATGACTTCGCGCTATGCAGATCGCGAATTGATCTACAAAGTTGAGCGGACCGAAAAAACGGGTGATGCAGAGAAGGCCGGGCCAACAAAGATTATTGAAATCACAGTACCACCGTCTGAAATTCGCTCGATCGGTCTGTGGATGGCGATGGGGCCGGTGCTGGTTGTTCAAAAGGATTCTGTCGCTGAGAAGGCTGGGATCAAGGTTCGCGATATCATCGTTTCAGTAGACGATCAGGAACCTGGCAAGACCATCGATCCGCTGCAGTTGCCCGTCTACTTTGGTGACCGCGGCGGTAAGCCGGTGAAAGTTGTTGTGAAGCGAACGACTCCAAACGGTGATGAGCAGGTCGAGTTGGAGCTAATCCCGAAGACGGATGCACCGGGATGGCTTGATTCACCAGATTTCAAAGCGAGTCCGCTGAGTATTCCATCGCTGGGGCTTGGTTATCAGGTTCAACCTCGGATTGTGAAAGTACTCGAAGGCTCGGAAGCGGAAAAGCTGGGTGTCTTCAAGCCTGACATGAAGATCACTCGCATTGATCTGATTCATGCAGAGCCTACATCAGACGCTCCGGACGCTTTGGGAGATGCGAAGACTCCAAAGGAACTGGATTTGGCAACTTTGGACAAGAAAGAGCCGGGAACGCTGGAGCAGATTAACTGGGCGTGGGCATTCGCGGAGATTCAGCGAGTTCCGAACCGCCAGATTCGCATTTATTTTGACGATGGCAAGAATAACGGCTCGGAAGTTCTGAAGACTCACGAAGTTGCTACGGGCTGGTATCGTTGGTTTCGGGGATTCAATGGCAGTATCTGGCAGGACGATCGCGAGTTGCAGAAGGGGAAAACCTTTGGAGAAGCGATGTCTCTTGGCGTGCGGCGAACGCGGAAGACAGCTAACTCAATTTACATGACTCTCCACTCGCTGTTGCGTGGCAGCGTTTCTTTGGATTCAATGAGTGGTCCCGTTGGAATTGCGAAGATTGGCTACATGGTCGCTGAGCGTGGGGTGATTGATCTCATGATGTTTCTGGGATACCTCAGTATCAATCTGGCGATCCTGAACTTCCTTCCCATTCCGATTCTTGACGGCGGGCACATGGTGTTCCTGTTCTGGGAAGGGATCACGCGACGCAAACCAAGTTCCCGTGTAATTGGATGAGGCACTGGATTCGGATTGTTGTTCATCATCTCATTGTTCCTGTTTGTGATGTATGTTGACCTGAGTTCATTGATTGGCGGCGGAGATTGATTTGCTGCGATGGATGACTTCTGGAGCCCGTGAGTTGCCGTGTCGATCAGCCCACTACATCACATCGATTTCCTGCAGCGTATCGGCCATGATGTACGTGAGTCCGGCGGTGTTCACTGGTTCAATTGTGGCTCTCGCGTCTTTTGCAGTTTCCCCTATGATCGAAATGTGGACGCGCGTTCGATAGCTCTTCGAGAGATTCTGGGATCAGATGGTCTGGTGGCTCGATTTGGGTGTCCGGTTGATCAGGGTGTGCCCAGTTTTCGAATTGTCTGTGACTCGAAAGATTACGACTTTCCGCTGCTGCGGAGTCGTACTCGAACGCAGGTCCGGCGCGGGCTGGAAGTTTGCCGTGTGGAACGAATTGAGTTTCAGCAACTGCAGAAACTGGCAATGCCGCTGAATGCCGACACGTTGATTCGTCAGGGACGAAAAGTTCCGTCTGATTTGCAGAGCTATTGGACACGCTACTATCAACAGGCCGCCGTTACACAAGGGGCTGAAGCCTGGGCCGCTTTTGTCGGGACAGATCTTGCAGCCTATTTGATTTCCTTCATGATTGACGATGTGGCTAATTTGCTGATCGTGCGATCGTCGAGTCAGTATCTGGAGAGCTATCCGAATAACGCTTTGCTGTTTCAATTCCTGTCTGCTCGATTGAGAGACTCTGACGTCCGAATGGTCAGCTACGGTTACGAATCGATTCAGTCAGATTTGGGCTCGCTGGATCAGTTCAAGCTCGGCATGGGATTTCGAAAAGATCCCGTGGGACAGCGGATTGAGTTCGCTCCGTGGATCAGTCCATTCATCAACCGCTTTTCGGACGCTGTCACGCGTCGAGTTCTGAAGACGCTGGGTCGAGGCGAAACAGTTGCCAAGTTACAGGGGATGTTGAACTGGTACCGCGATCAACCGACTCTGCAGCCATCTCGCGATTCTCATCGCGCGGCATGAGCAGAGCTCAATGACCTTTTCGATGCAACAGGATGGCGTGGTCTCTGACATAGTTCGTGTTGCTTGCCTGATCACTTATTATCCACAGTGAGTTTTCTTTCTGTGACTCAGTCGCCCGATTCCAGAACGCTTCTACCATCCCATTTCGGTGCGGGAATCGGAAGAGAACCTTGATCAGGACTATCGTCGACTCGCAGAATGCTGGCACCCAGCGAGTTTAGTTTGCTGTCGAACTGCTGATAACCACGATAAAGATGATAAACGCGGCGTATCTCGGTGATACCTTTGGCCGCAATCCCGGCCAGCACAAGCGCCGCACTGGCACGCAGGTCCGAGGCCATGACTGGTGCTGCTGAAAGTGACGGGACTCCTCGAATGATCGCTGAGTTTCCCCGTACCTGTATATCGGCGCCCATTCGGATCAGTTCCGCGGCATGCATGAATCGTTCGGGAAAGACATTGTCAGTGATGCGACTCTCACCGGGGACGAGAGTCAGCAGAGCCATCAACTGGGCCTGGACATCCGTCGGAAATCCAGGGTAAGGATTGATCTCCGTAACGACCGGCAGCAGTTGCTCTCCTGCAGAAACATGAAGCCCTTCAGATGACAGTTCCACGTCTACGCCGATTTGTTGCAGGATGCTGAGAACGGCATGCATCTGTTCGGAAGGAGCGTTCTCAATCAGGATGCAGCCGTTCGTGATGGCGGCCGCGATAGCAAGGGTCGCGGCTTCGATCCGATCGGCTATGATCGTGTGCTGCACTTGACCGAGTTCTTCGACGCCCCTGATTTCGATAACAGACGTCCCCTGCCCTTCGATATTCGCACCTGCCGAGTTCAGGAAGCGTGCCAGGTCTGCGACTTCCGGCTCGCGAGCTGCATTGCGAATGACAGTCGTACCTCGAGCCAGTGTGGCGGCAACCATGATATTGCAGGTTCCCGTCACCGTGGGGCCATTGGTACCCAGCAGATTCAGATCACAACCTTGCAGCTGCCTGGCAGACGCTACGATGTTTCCTGATTCAATCCGGATGTCGGCTCCCAGAGCGGCCAGACCACGCAGATGAAGATCAACAGGACGATGCCCGATCCTGCAGCCGCCGGGAAGCGCGACCGTTGCAGTTCCGAATCTGGTGAGTAGTGGGCCCAGGACGCAGATTCCCGCTCGCATTTGTCGCACCAGTTCGTAAGGTGCAACAGTGGATGTAATGCCGTTGGAATTCATTATCACTGCGTCCGAGTTGTCGCGTTCGACGATAGCTCCCATGCCCTGCAGAAGCGTTGACATCGTCGTCACGTCCTGAAGCTTTGGGACCTGTCTCAGCGTGACCTCTCCTGAAATTGCCACGCTTGCCGCAAGGATCGGGAGCGCGGAATTCTTACTGCCTTCAACGCGAACTGATCCATTCAGACGTGTACCGCCGGTAATGCAGAACATATCCATCGTCAGAGACCTTCACGCCGATGGAGATGTTCCATTAATCGATGGTTGTCGAGTTCGAAATCCTGGACGGCGACACCGAACTCTTGCAGGACAGATGCACTGATCTGAGGCCTTTGTGAAACGATAGTTCTGCCGGTGGCAGAGTCGTTCGAAGGGACCCTGTTCCGCAACACAACATTGCATTGATTTGTCAGCGTGAGAGCGACTTCCAGAAATTCAGAAGACGTCACCGACTGTCCTCCCGTTTCTTTAGGAACAGTCTCGAAATTTGTTCCCGTCGTAGCTGAACTCGTGAGAGGTCGGACTGAAGTCTCACGACTTCAGCTACGGAAGTTATTTCGGGCCTGTTCCTCAGTGCATCGCGAAGGACATCGGCTGTCTTCTGGTCCGCTTCGTCTTCGGCCATCAAATACAGTACCTTGGACGGCATTCGATTTCCGAACAGAACCGACTGGAGATCGCTTAGAATAGGCTTGGGGACTTCATCGCAGGAGAAGAGCGGTTTGTAAACGTAGGCCCGTCCATCATTCGTGCGGGAGAGTACGTTTTTGCGAGTGGCCAGCAGGTTCAGCTTCGTCATAACAGTCGTGCAGGCCGGTTCACGAGTCAGATTGTCACAGACGTCCTGAACAGTACCCTCGCCAATTGTGCACATCACGTCCATGAGCTCGAGTTCATATCGATTCAGCCGATTCTCAGACACTCGCTGGTCTCCTGACAATCAGGCGAAGGGCATCATTGCTGGCCACCGCTTCACGAAAGCCTTTGGTCCTGAGACCTGGGACTGCGATGCTTGTAGTAGTTTCGGGCGGACTGTCGCTGTTTCGGCACTTAACGTCAAGATTGGCCCTTTGCCTGACCGGCAACGCGCCCCATCTGGCAGAAATCGCAAGCGACGATCGTCAGTTTCTGGTCACCGTTTCGTCAAGATTCAGCACTAGATTGGCAACCATCGTCCATGCTGCAAATTCAGCGGGCGGAGCAATATCGCCTGGCAACGATTCGCCAACCTTGATGGCGCGAATGGCCGCTTCTTTGTCGTCATCGAACAGAGCTTTCTGAGACGCATAAGCCATCTCTACAAGTCGCAGTTCTTCAGGATACGGTAATCTTGAAACCACGGTGCGATAAAGGAAGTTAATGCGGCTTCCGACTGCTTCTCCTCCTTCAGAAATTGTTCGCTCTGCCAAATTACGTGCGGCTTCGAAATGCTGCACGTCATTCATTAACTGCAAAGCCTGGAGCGGAGTATTGCTGCGTTCGCGTCGAGTGCAGAATTGCTCACGATTCGGACCGTCAAAATTGCTCATGAAGGGCGGCGGTGCAGTTCGCTTCAGGAAGCAGTAAACACTTCGACGATAAAGCGACGTGCCATGATCCTGCATGTAGAATCGAGTGTTGCTGTTTTCGTAACCGACCGGCTCCCAGATATCGTCCGGTTGGTAAGGCAATACGCCTCGACCTCCCATTCTGAGGTCGATCAATCCGCTGACGTAAAGAGCGTTGTCACGCAATTGTTCCGCATCCAGTCGGAAGCGAGGACCACGGGCCAGGAGTCGGTTCTCGGGGTCTTTCTGGTATCGAGCTTCACCGATTTCGGAATGCTGCCGAAACGTCGCTGATGTCAGCAGCATGCGATAGAACTGCTTCACATCCCAGCCGCCTTCACGGAAATTCACCGCCAGCCAATCCAGAAGTTCCGGATGGCTCGGCAGATCGCCACGTGTTCCAAAATCGTCGCTGGTCTTCACCAGCCCTGTTCCGAAGACCTGCTGCCAGAGACGATTGACCGTCACGCGAGCAGTCAATGGATTCTCCGGAGCTAGAAACCATCGCGCGAGATCCAGGCGATTGGCACGTTGGCCCGCTCCAATTGGCTTTCCGTCGACATTCTTCAGGACAGGGAACTCTGACGGAACGTTGGGTTCAACTTTGTCGCCCGGTTTGTCGTACTGCCCGCGAAGCATAATAAATGCTTCGCGAGGCTTGTCGAGATCACTGAACGTAAACGTTCCTGGGATCGAATCGTTGATGACTTGCGTCGCTTCCTGCGCCGAGGCATAGGCTTTGCGAAGATCTGTAACCGTTGATTCTTCGGCTCGCTGTACATGTTGCAGCCAGAAATTCAGCAGCTTTTCTTGTTGGTGTGACGGCGTTTCGACTTTCGGCCCACCAGTCAACACAGGGCTGAGTTCGCCGCTGATGCCACCAGGGTTGCCACCTTTGCTGTGAGTCCAGAATTGCTGAAACGATGATCGAGGATCCTTCGTGGGATCAGATTTGCCGACAAGGCGGACATCATCAATCCAGATCTTTCCGCCGTCCTGGCTGAGAACCACGCTCTTGATACGGCTGCCGGGTTTGCTTTCGAAGCGAGAGAATGGGATCGAAAGTTTTGTCCATTCTCCAGGAGTCGGAACGGAGCCCATTTTGATGTCTGAATTCGAGGCACCGTACTTCTCACCTTCTCCCCAGACCGCACGGTGATTCTTGCCGTCGTCGAATTGGAGAGCAAACCCTTTTGGCGGGCTGAAGGCATCAACTCGAACCCAGAATTCGAATTGTCCTTCTTCCGGAACGACAACAGGAATCAAAGCCAGTTCTACGGTCACGTCGTACTGTGAACCAAACGCCAATTCCAAAACTCGTCGACCAGACTTTGTGCCGAATTCCGGATCAAGAATCCAGGCTGCATCGTTTCGTGAAGTGTTTCTGGAACGAGATCCGTAAGGAAATGAATCATCGATGATCTCATCTGAGATCTCTTTGACCGTTGATACGTTGCCAGCCGACGAGGCGGGATCTGCGTACTCAATCTTTGTCACAGCCTCTTCCAGTTTGACTCGCGCAGCCGCTTCGGCCGACTGAGCTGCTTCAAGAGCCAGGCGTTGCTCAGCACTGGGGACCTTCAGGAACGGGTTGGTGTTGCGAATATTCCCATCCATTGCCGGGTCCGACGTGGAATAGAAAAACGCATACATTGAATAAAAGTCGCGCTGAGTCACGGGGTCGAATTTGTGATCATGGCAGACGGCACAACCGGCGGTCAGGCCCATCCATGTCTGCATCGTTGTACTTGTTCGATCAACGGCATAACGGTAGAGCCATTCTTCGGCGATGGCTCCGCCCTCGCTGGTTGTGACGTTGCAGCGGTTGAAACCGGTGGCAACTTTCTGTTCAAGAGTGGGCTCGGGAAGCAGGTCGCCTGCCAATTGCCAGGTCGTGAATTTGTCGAACGAAAGGTTCTGATTGAACGCACTGATGACCCAGTCGCGATAGGCCCACATTTCTCGTTCGTTGTCGAGATGCAGTCCATGTGTGTCCGCGTAACGAGCAACATCCAGCCAGTATCTAGCCTGCTCTTCACCGTAGCGTGGTGAATCCAGATATCGATTCACCATTTTCTCATAGGCATCGGGCGATGAGTCCTTGAGAAACATGTCGACTTCCGCGATCTTCGGGGGCAGCCCGGTCAGAGTAAAGGAGACTCGACGAATCAGAACTTCACGATCAGCCTCACGCTGAGGCCTCAACTTTTCGCGTTCGAGACGATTCAGAATAAAGGCATCGACCGGATTCTTCACCCACGCAGAATCAGCGACTTCCGGAACAGCAGGCGAGACCGGACTTTCGAACGCCCAGTGCTTTTGATACTTCGCACCCTGTTCGATCCATCGACGCAGGAGATCTTTCTGGGCGGCCGTGAGAGTTTTCTTTGTCGACGGCGGCGGCATAACCACATCAGCATCGTCGCTCAGGATTCGATTGATCAGCTCGCTGGCCGAAGGATCACCCGGCTTGATCGCCACGATGCCATCATGCTCCAGCGTCGCACCTTCCAGCGTATCGAGCCTCAGATCCCCTTTTCGATGGTTCGCATCGAAACCGTGGCAGTCGAAACAATTCGAAGAGAGGATCGGGCGAATATCGCGATTGAATTCGATGACATCCTGTGCTCTGGAAACGCTTGCACAAGCCATCACAGCCAGTACGGCAACATTGAGGCGAAGACTGTTGGTCATTGGTCGATTCCTGAAGTCCGTGGCCGAATCCATCGACGGCATTTTCTGATCGCTCGACAAGCCCGGAGTATAGTTCTTCACCCCGTTCAGAAACAGCCAAGCCCATCCCTGGGCTGCTGCAGCCCGCTGCAGCTTTCTCCCTCAGCAGCCTGCTGCTGAGAATGATGACTCTCGCAATGAATATATGGATGTCTCCACTGACGGAAAACGGTGCTGTCGTGCAGGGGCACTTCCACGAAGTGGCATTCGTCATCGGGAAAGTGAATCTTGGGAATCGCTCCGAATTGTTCTAAAGTCGGCGTGGGCCAGAGTCTACGCCGGTTCCTCCGCTGTGTCACAGAAACTCCGTTCAATCCGTGTCTCGCCGGGGCGAAGGCGAGAATCTGTGATGAATCGAATGACACATTCTGAAGCGAATGCCACAATCCCGACCAGCCGTGTTGTGTAGTGACTATTTACTTTCAGCCTGACTACTCCTGAAAATCTCCCATGTCACAAGTTGGTCGTTTATCGCTCGTTATCAGTCAGATTCGATTTGCTCGCGAGTATACGCTGAGTCTTCTCAATGATCTTTCTCCAGAGGATTGGTTTCGGCAACCGGCGGGTGGCGTGTCGCATCTGGCGTGGCAGATGGGGCATCTGGCGATGGCTCAGTATGGTCTTTGCCTGTTTCGAATGAGAGGTCGAGCGGAAGTCGACCTTGAATTGATGTCATCATCTTTTCGAAGAAATTCAGCAAGGGCACAACTCCCGATCCGATCCTTTCGGCGAATCCTTCTATCGAAGAAATTCGCGGCGTCTTTGATCGAGTCTTCGACCAGACCATGCTGGAACTGCCAGCCGTGACGGAGTCGCAATTGGATGAAACCGTGGATATGCCCTATGCCGCGTATCCCACAAAGTTTGGTGGGCTGTTGTTTTGCTCACACCATGAAATGCTGCATGCCGGTCAGATTGGTTTGTTAAGGTGACTTATTGGGAAATCGCCGGTGAGGTAATCGAAAGCCTGAGGAATGAGACCTGGTTCGAGGCTGACGATGCCGTTGGTTGCACGTTCGAGACGGGTTGCGTATCGTCATCGGAAATTGACCATCGAAAAGGCAACGAATTCGTTCTCTCCCCTTCCTGTGGCTGACTATACTCTGCACGGTATGAAATGAGGCCGGGTGTTCGCGGGGATTCCCGTAGAGCATTTCCTCAATCGTGGACGCGCACTGAAGAATCCCTCCGACGTCGTCCTGCTTTCTGGGCCTCCATGACCGCCTCTGCCGCCTCCCTAAACTTGCTGGTGAAGAACCCAACAGTGCGCTGAGTCCATTTGACTTCCAGCAGCGCACGCGATTGGATTTGCGGGTGCGGGGCCTTCAATCAACTGGGGGATCTGGCTCGCGAATTGTCGGGGCGAAGAGTTCTTCTGGTGACAGATGCCGGCCTGAAGAAAGTCGGACACTGTGACCGTGCTGTTGCATCGCTGACGGCGGCTGGATTGCAATCCGTGGTGTTTGACGAAGTCACGGAGAATCCTACCACAGCTGATGTGGATCGATGTGTTGCTTTTGCCAGACCGGCCAACGTCGATCTGATCGTCGGGCTTGGTGGTGGCAGCAGTATGGACTGTGCCAAGGGGGCGAATTTCCTGCTGACCAACGGCGGCCGAATGCATGACTATCGAGGAGTCGGCAAGGCGACACTTCCGATGCTGCCGATGATCGCCGTGCCGACAACGTCCGGGACCGGCAGCGAAGCACAATCGTTTGCAGTGATCGCGGACTCTGAAACTCACATGAAGATGGCGTGTGGAGACGTCAAAGCAGCCTGTCGCATCGCCATTCTGGATCCGGAACTCACCGTCACGATGCCTCGGTCGGTCACCACGGCCACCGGCATTGATGCCATGACTCACGCGATCGAAAGTTATGTGACGACGAAGCGAAATACAGTATCGAAGATGTTCGCTCGCAAAGCCTGGGGATTGCTGGCCGAAGCGTTTCCTGTGGTGATCCGTGAGCCTGCAAATGTTGATGCTCGAGGCAAGATGCAACTTGGAGCGTTTCTGGCCGGTGCTGCGATTGAAAACAGTATGCTCGGGGCAGCTCATGCCGCCGCGAATCCTCTGACGGCACATTTCGGGACGACTCATGGCGTTGCTGTGGGGTTAATGATGCCCAATGTTATTCGCTGGAATGGATCATCGGTTGGTTCGCTTTATCAGGATTTGCTGAGCACTGCGGGCTGGATGCATGGCAATCCGATGCCAGAGGAGGCGGCTGGGCAATTGGCAGCAGGATTCGTTCAGTTCCTGCAGCTTGCCGAAATGCCAACTTCGATCACTCAGGCTGTTGGACGACCGATCACGGATGAAAATCTGCAAGGTTTGGCGGATGAAGCCAGCCAACAGTGGACAGGAACGTTTAACCCGCGAAAAATGGATGCAGCCGCGTTTGTTGAGCTGTATCGAAATGCTCTGCGGTAAATGTTTATTCGAATTTGGCCCGTTCAAGTGTGAAGGCCAATCGTCTCACGCTGCTGGAGAGATCAGTCATGGGTTCATTTTCTTCTGAGCAATTTTCTCGTCGAGTCGCACTGGGGCAACTGTCGACCGGCGTGGCCTCGATTCTGGCTGCTGCGGGCTGGTCACTTCAAAGTCGGGCGGCTGCCCAGCCTGCGACTGTGGATGCTCCTTCAGAAACAAGTTGGCCGTCATTTCGAGGAACCCCCGATCAGCGTGGCATTGCCAAATGCACATTGGCCGAGAAACCTGAACTGAAATGGGAAGTCGCTTCTCCTGATGGCTGGGTCGCTGGAGTTGCCATTGTTGGTGAGCATGTCTTCGCGCCGGCCTTGTGTGGCTATCTGCACTGTTTCGATCTCAAGACCGGACAGGAGATCTGGAAGTATCGTTCTATCGAAGACCCGGATCCGAAGAAGTTTGCAGCCGGTTTCAAAGCGACTCCGCTGATCACGGAAACGATGGTTTACATCGGCGATGAAGATGGTGTTCTGCACGCCGTGGAACGAGCGACCGGGAAGAAGAGCTGGGTCTTCGCCAGTGGCGCGGAGATCGCAGGTTGTGTCGCTCTGTTTGAAGACAAGCTACTGTTGGCTTCTCATGACAGTTATCTTTATTGTCTGTCAAAGGATGGCCAGGAAGTCTGGAAGTTTCAGACGAACGACCGCATCAATTGTTCGCCGGGGATCGCTGATTCATTCACGTTCCTGGCGGGTTGTGATGAGCATCTGCGAGTCATCGATCTGAAGACCGGCAAAGAGTTTCGTGATATGCCGCTGGAGTCGTTCCTGATTGCATCTCCGGCGATCGTCGGTGATCTGCTCTACGTCGGCACGCATACCGGAATGATTGTCTGCGTGGACTGGCGGAAGGGCGAATTCGTCTGGCGTTACGAGGGGCCTCGCAAGATGCCGTTTCATGCTTCTGCGGCCGTGACGGATGATCTTGTGCTGGTCGGCGGCCACGACAAGCATATGCATGCGGTAGATCGAGCAACGGGCGTTGCCAAGTGGACCTTCGCGACTCGGGCGAAGATCGAAAGCTCCGGAACGGTCGTTGATCGACGGATCTTTTTTGGATCGAACGACGGCAACCTTTATGGCGTCTCGCTGGATACCGGCGCTGAGGTGTGGAAGTTCAACGCCGGAAAGGGAATTAGCGCTGGAGTCGCGATCGGTGAAGGCTGCCTTGTTGTGGGCGAAGATCAGCAGAGTGGCCGACTACTGTGTTTTGCCTAGCTTTTCTGTTCGCGGCGACGATCGAGTTACTCTTCGGCAATGAATCCCGCGAACACCAGGCTCCGATTTTCACCGCGTGGAGACTATTGGCCAGAGGCAGATTCACCAAAAGATGGTGGCTGTCCGGTTGATTCCAGGACCGACATCCACAGATCGCCGTAAGGATCGACAGTGTTGCGTTGGCGAATGGCCAGCGGAATCGGCACATGCACGAATCGCCCGTGCCACCGGCCGACGACCATTTCCGTTCGGCCACACATCGCCGCATGAACAGCGTTGTGCGTGAGTCGTAAGCTGTAAACGCTGTCGAACGGATTCGCTGGCACACTGCGAATCAGATAACTGGGATCGATGTATTTGAGATTCAATTCAATGCCCTGTTCGACAAAGTGAGCATTGATCCTTTCTTTCAGGAACAAGCCGATATCACCCAGACGAGCATTTCCGGAAGCATCGGTGGATGTGGGGCATTCTTTCAGCAACGACTGCCCTGCTCCTTCGGCCACGACAATCACGGCATGTCCTCGTCGGTTCAGGCGCTCCTGCAGACTGGCCAGTAATCCCTGCGGGCCGTCCAGCTGAAATCCGACCTCAGGAATCAAAACATAGTTGGCATCACTTTTGGCAAGAGCCGCATAACAGGCGATGAATCCTGAATGTCGCCCCATCACCTTGACCAGGCCGACCCCGTTCGGTGAAGAGATGGCTTCTGCGTGAGCTGACCGGATCGCTTCCGAGGCCATCGAGAAGGCTGTTTGAAATCCAAAGCTCTGATCAATGTACATGATGTCGTTGTCAATGGTTTTGGGGATGCCAACTACGGCGATGCGAAGTCCTCTGTCAGCGATCTCTTTGGTGATCGCCAGAGCCCCACGCAGAGTGCCATCGCCGCCCACGACGAACAGCGTGTTGATCCCCATTCGTTCCAGGCAGTCGACGATTTCAGCGGGATCCTGCTGACCTCGCGAGGTCCCCAACATTGTCCCGCCTTCCTCGTTGATGTGGCTGACCAGATCCGGGGTCAGTTGAACGACGGGATGGCTGTGGCGAGCGACGAAGCCCTGATAGCCATTGCGAAACCCAGAGATCTTTCTAACGCCGTAACGAAACGTCAGCTCCATCACGAGGGCGCGGATGACGTCGTTAAAGCCTGGGCACAGTCCTCCACAGGTGACAACTCCAGCGTGTGTCTTCGAAGGATCGAAGTAGATTTTTTTCCGCGGGCCAGCGGGTTCGAATCCTGGAAGCTCATTCGTCGGCACGCCGCGTTCGATGGCCATTGAGGCAATGTCGTCGAAGAGGACTCGATCAGATTCATCGACGTTATTGATGGATTGTTTGCGCGCCGAGAGTAGCGGAGCCAGCGGCGAATCCACGCGGCACATACCGAGAGATTTCACTGCAAAGTCGCCTGATTCCACCATATGCGGAGTTCCGGTTCAAAGGCAAATATTGATGAGTTTAGCGGGCCGTTATCCTGATGACACAAGGCATTCTTCATTCGCAACGATCTACATCCGGGATACGTGGGTGACCGTAATTCGCGCCGAAGTTGATCAGCCTCGACTAGAGAATGGGCATAGGCCTGGGCGGCCACCGCGAAATTCCATGACTTTCACCATGCTGCACAGCGTGTGCCGAAATGTACGGAGCGTCAACCTGGTGAGTTGCCGTTTGCTTGCTAATGGCTTGTAATCTGGCTCTGTTTTTCTGGGGATGGAAAGACTTGTCCGCTTGGAGAAGGTACCGCAGTTACCAGCAGAATCCAGATGATCGGTTGGCAGTTGCCAGCGAATCGATTAGCGTTTGTCATCACCTGACCCTGAAAGCCCGGATGTGATGTCCTCGCAACGATAATTGAACCCGGTTGCTAACGTCCGAGGTTTGTTGCGCGGCATGCACGATGGCCTCCCGCCTTTTAACACTTCGCTTTGTGAACATCCAGAAAATGGAGAAATGCACATGGTACGATTGCTCTGTTGCATCGCGGCGACGATGTTTTGTTCGGTTCAGGCGGAAGACTGGCCTCAGTTCCGCGGGCCAAACTGTTCCGGAGTTTCTACTGCACACGGACCGTTGCCAGAAAAATTTTCATCGACCGAGCATGTCAAATGGGTAGCGAAGCTTGGCGATGGCATCGGCTGTCCAGTGATTGCTTCAGGACGAGTCTTCACATCGGCCATGGTCGACGAGAGAACCGTCGGATTGTACGCATTTGATGCCGCAACTGGTGAACAACTCTGGATGCGATCCTGGCCGATCGGAGATGTGGATGAGATTCATCTGACCAACAGCCATGCGTATACGACTCCAGCTGCAGACGCTGATCGTGTTTACTTCTACTTTACGACATTGGGCATGGTCAGTGTTGATGCCAAAACCGGCGCCGATGTCTGGCAGCAGGCACTTCCTGTTCCCTATTTTGTTTTCAAGTGGGGCGCTGGAATGTCGCCGGTGCTGCACGATGGCGTCGTCTATTTTGTGCAGGACGATGATCTGCACCCAGCGATGTATGCTTTTGATTCGAAAACCGGAAAGATCCTCTGGAAGGACGACCGCAATGACATGGCGGTCAATTATTCTCATCCCGTGATTTGTCATAATGATCAGGGAGACGAAGTCGTTGTTGCAGGAACCGGATTGCTTGTGGGTTATCATCCTCGCACCGGTGAACGACTCTGGCAGGCTCGCACATTGTTGCGAAATATCAAGACGACACCTGTATGCCATGATGGTGTGATTTATATCTCGCTGCAGAGTAAGGGAATTGCCAGTCAGTGGCTTGCCTCGATTGATCAGGCTGAGACTGGCAACAGCGACAACAAGATTACGAAGGACGAGGTTCAGGCCTTCTTTGGGAAGAGACCAGTTCCCGAAGCATTCTACAAGAAGACATTCGATCGCGGTGATACAGATAAGGATGGTGATCTTGAAGGTGAAGAACTGGACATCGCTTTTCTGGCACCGAATAACCGTGCCGGAGCTTCGTTTGATTCCGCAACTCCGGCCGATGAGTATGTCATGGCGGTCAAGGGAGGCGGGCGAGGTGATGTGACCTCAACTCATTTGCTTTGGAAGCACTCGACGAAGCACACGGATCATATTGTTTCTCCTCTCGTCGTGAATAATCGAATGCTGCTGGTCAAAGAAGGTGGGATTGCGACCTGCTTTGACACTGCTGAAGGGAAGTCCGTCTTCGGGCCAGCTCGCATCAATAATGCCGCGAATTATTTTGCTTCGCCCGTGTATGGCGACGGCAAGATTTATATCGCCAGCGAGAACGGCAGCATTGTGGTGTTGCAGGATGCTCCCGAACTGAAGATCCTTGCCGTGAATGATATGGGAGATCCTGTGTTGGGATCGCCGGCAATCGCTGACGGTGCGTTGTTCGTGAGGACTCGAAAACAGCTGTTGCGGATTCAATAGGTTCAGCACGTTCCGGATACATTGCCGGGACTATTCACAAAGACCCTTGAAACAGAAAACGACATAACGGAAGTCTCATGAGAAAAAGCAAGACGCTCGCGAAGATTCGTAAGGGCGAACCTGTTCGCATGGTTTGTCTTGGGCACTTCATCCCGGCTTTCATTAAGCAGGCAGCCCATTTTGGTTTTGACTGTATCTGGCTGGATCTTGAACATCGCAGTATGCCGGATCGTGACGTGCAGAACCTCCTGACGCATTCGCATCTGCACGACATTGACATCATGCTGCGACCTCCGACATTGGAAAAGACGCGGCTCTATCGATATCTGGAAGATGGAGCCACCGGGCTCATGATTCCTCATGTCAACACCGCCGAGAAGACTCGAATGCTGGTCGATGCCGTCAAGTTTCCTCCGATCGGTGATCGAGGTCTTGATGGAGCGGGGCTCGATGCTGACTACATGGTTGATGGAGCCGATGTGTTCACTTCCGAGGCCAACCGAGAAACCTTTCTGGTTGTTCAGATAGAAACTCTGGAAGCGGTCAACAACATTGAGGAGATCGCTGCTGTTCCTGGCCTTGACGGTGTGTTTGTCGGTCCCGGTGACCTCGGGCTTCGGCTCAAGCTGAGCGACGGTTCAATGACGATGGAGAAGTGCTTCGAGAAAGTCGCGGCCGCCTGCAGCAAGAATGGCAAAGCCTGGGGCGCTCCGGCTGGAACACCGGAGATTCTGAAGCAGCGACATCGTCAGGGCGGGCAGCTGATGAATCATGGCGGTGAATTTGGTGCGATCATGAGAATGCTGCAGGAGTGCTCTGCAGCGTTTGATGCAGCCAAGTAATCTTGCTCTTCGCACCTGCTCAGGAAGTGCCATGAAACTGCAGAACAAAGTCGCACTCATTACGGGTGCTGGTCGAGGAATCGGTAAAGGGTGTGCAATTCAGTTAGCGATGAACGGGGCGGAGGTTGTTATCAACGACCGCCCCGGCAGTGCTGATTTGCAGGCGACCGCCGATGAGATTCGAAGTCTCGGGGGAGTTTGTCATCCCATCGCGGCAGACGTCTTTTCGCGTTCGGGTTGCGAAGAATTGTTTCGTCAGTTGATGTCAGCGGCAGGACGAGTTGACATCTTGATCAGCAATCCGGCGTACAGTCGTCGGGGGGCTTTTCTGGAATACACCCCCGAGGATTTCGAACGCACGATTCAGGGCACGCTGACCAGTGGCTTTCATATGAGCCAACTGGTCGGTCGGCAAATGGTGGCCCAGGGGAATGGCGGCAAGATCGTGTTCATCTCCAGCGTTCAGGCGGAAATGCCCATCGGTCTGTGTGTGGCGTATGGAGCGGCGAAAGCCGGGCTGAATCACATGATGAGGTCCATCGCGGTGGAGCTTTGTTCTCATCGTATCAATGTCAACGCTATCGAGCCTGGATGGATCGATACTCCCGGTGAGCATGTGACCTTCTCTGAAGAGACGATTGCTGCCGAAGGGCGAAAGCTTCCATGGGGACGCTTGGGGCTGCCGGACGATATTGGTCGTGCGGCTGTGTTCCTTGTTTCGGACGATGCAGACTATATCACAGGTTCTGTGTTGCCGGTCGATGGCTGTTTTCGATTCAAGGATTGCCGTGTGGAGTTGGTGCCGCCGGTGCAGGTCATACCCTGAGTGGTTTGAGTTGAGTGTAGCCGGATTCGTGAGAATTCGGATGCCCTCCACGGAAACGCACCGAATTCTCACGAATCCGGCTACGAAGAAATGTATCACTGGCCCACGCGAAGTATAAGTCATGACGGTTTCACTGCGACAATTTCGATTTCAGAACGGCCCCACAACTCCTCATCTGTTGATTACAGGTGGAGTTCATGGTGATGAATTCGAACCGATCGCGGCAATTACAAGATTGATTCGAAGTTTTCGAACGCCGGATTTATCTGTAAAGAGCTTTCAGGGTACGATCACGTTGGTGCCCATCGTCAACGAATCGGCTTACCTGCGAGGCCACCGATGTGGTGACGATGGCAAGGATCTTGCAAGAACTTGCCCCGGTCGTGCGGACGGAACTGTTACTGAGCAGACGGCTTGGGCGTTGAGCGAACTGATTCGCTCTGCGGACTATTACATCGATCTGCACACGGGCGGCACTGAACTCTCCGTCTATCCGCTTGCTGGTTACGTGATGCATGCCAATGAGCAGGTTCTCAGTGTTCAGCGGCGAATGGCGAAGGCTTTCAATTTGCAGGCCGTCTGGGGCACTTCGCCGCATCTGGACGGACGGAGTCTTTCTGTTGCTCGCGACTGCAACGTGCCAGCCATCTATTGCGAGTATCTCGGATCCGCTGTTTGTAGCGCAGCAGGGATCGATGCTTACGTCGAAGGTTGTCTGAACGTTATGGCCGAGTTGGGAATGCTGGATCGAACACCACCGCCTAACCGAGTTAATTACGTCGTAGAAGATACGAAGCCCGGTTCAGGCCACATGCAGGTTTGTAATCCAGCCCCCTGCACCGGGTACTTCCACACGTCACTCAGGCCCGGCGATCGAATTCTCTCCGGGGACCTTATGGGCATCGTGATTCCGCTGGATCAGGCCGAGCCAATGCCGATCCTCGCTGAGCAGTCCGGAATCGTACTTGTCCTCCGCACCTTTCCCCGAGTGAAACAGGGTGATTCTGTCGGTGTCATTTTGGAAGTGTAAAGTCCGACCTGTGCGCAGGAACACAAGATGCAGAACGGCGCGAACCGTCCGATATCGGATATGTGATGTTCATCCGCCTCGCTGCTCCATCCGGTCTTCAGACCACGCCTATTGTTGCTGGTCCCTCTTGTTGGGCAAGATTTGTGAGCAAACCTTGAACTGCTGCGGAACGATCATTCATTGAACGTGGCACCGTTGATTCGGGATCAACCAAAGTAGCCGTCTCGCTCCGCCCAGACGAGCCTTGCAGTAATAACCCTTCAGCGATCTGGCCTGTAGACTCCCACGACGCAATCACACAAAGCGGTCTCCGCATTGAGTATCGCAGCTCGTAAGATCAAAGGCCTGTCTCTTCGACGCCGAAACGGCTACTTTAGTCTGTACGGAATCACGCTGGGTGGCACAACCTGGAGTGCCTGTGTTGCGAAGCAATAAGTGGCCGTGAAGCACAGATTCGCAGGTTGAATTTACATGGCACGCTGGCTTTAGGGTTGAGAGTCCTCACTGAGGCTTCTTGTACTTTCCGCACACTCCGACTTCGAGGAAGGCCGCCCAGTGAGTATCATTTGCGAATGACAGGCGAATACCTGAAGAAAAATCTTATCGTAGACGCTGGCTGGTGGAATCGATCGTGAGTGTTCCAAAGCGTACTACAGTCGTGCCGCACTCACCCCCGTTCAGGGCGAAAGGGTTTTTATCAAAGTCAAGCGCTGCCAGGTCTCGCCTATGCCTTCAGCATTAGCCCTCAGAATCTATTTTTCAACATGGCAAAATGACTTCTGGTTGATTTGAGCCGAATAAGCACAGTAATGAGTGACAACGTGTGCAGTCACCGGCAGTATGTTCAGGAAAAAGTTGTCGCACCATACTTTGCGAAGCATTCCGATGAATTGGTATCGAATGAGTCCTGCTACCCTCGCTCGGATATCTGGCTCCTACATGAATACAATCGACGAACGGAACAGTTAACATTGCTGCAGCGATTTCAAGGACTCTGCCGTTGCGAACTTTGTGACAAAATCGACGAAGATCATTTACGGGACACAGGATTCGATGAAGGTCGGATCCTGGCTGTTGGAACCGATTTTTGGGGACTGGCAAACGATACGCCGAAGATGATCGTTCGTGAAAGAGTTAAAGTTCTGTTTGAGGCAAAATGGTATTGGGGGAGTGGAGTATCTCCCGTGTGGACTCGATCGCAAAGGAGAGAGAATATACGTCCTGTGGAAACAGCATGAATCGAAATGCCTCGCGCAGAGACCGAAATGGTGCTATAACCGAGCAGGAGGTCAAGACTTGGATGAGGGCTGTTGTCCGAAATGTTTTCGTAGCCGTCGAACACTCGGTTTTCCCTATCACGACCAACTCGTGTACCCCGCCATAAACATCATATCGATCCCTGATATTGCCACAGGCATTGGCGGTGGCCAGGATTTTCGATTCTTTTGTTCCAAGTTTGTTCGTGATCTGATTCGGCAGAATAAGCTGCCTGGGATTTCGTTGCCGAATGTGCGTTGTGACGAGCGATTCTTTCGACGCACCACTATTTGAGTTCTATTGATCTCTCGATACCGGCATCGGTGGGCTATGTTGGGGGGGCAAGCCGGGGCATACGGCTTGCGTGGTTTTGATTGCGGAAGCAAAGATGGTCGAGCTGTGAAGGGCGAATTTTCATGGCATGCTGTCTTACAGTAGCGAGTCCTCACCGAGGCTTTGAGTTTGCGGCATACTCCCACTGCATGGGAGTGCCGCCCTGCGAAATCAGTTTAGCACTTTGTGCATCAACGTCGTGATGTCGAAGTTTTCAGGCAGAGCGTCTCGCAGCTCTTCGGTGCCGTAGATGCGGACTTTCTTGACGCAGTCGTCGAACTGAGTTTTTGCCATTGAATCAACGATCGGCGATAACTCTCTAAGCGGGCGGTATTTCTTTTCGGAAGCCGTGTAGACCTGAACGTTGAACTCCACTTCTCGATGCTGCGGCGGGGCGTCGATCAGGACGTCGAGACGGCCGGTTTCGAGACCCGCTACGCGACCCAGTTCTTTCGCCAGTTTTGATGAGATAACAGCCAGTTCCGAAAACGGCTTCTGACGCATGGCTCGATAGAGCGGTTCCTGATGGAAAACGCTGAACTCGGCGATCCGTTTGTGGATTCGTCGTCGATTCCCGAATAAGCCATCCGTCAAAGTCTGGACGTCAGTTCCTTCCGCGGTCTGCTTGAGGATTCGGATCAGCTCAGGTTCTGTTAAGCGAAACAGAGTTGCGATATCCAGCTTCGGCAGCAGCTCAAAAAATGCACGAGCAAACATGGTCGTTGCGGCTCGCACAGCATGGTGCCAGTAAACTTCCGAGAACATCACATAACGAGCAAACACCATCATCTCTGCGGCAGTGCGGCCCTTCGATGTAATCGCAAGGCCGTCTCCGGCTTCGTTCACAATCAGCGAATTCATCAGTCGATTGCGATCGAAGTGTTTTCCGTACGGCACGCCACAATGCTGGCTATCCCGAACGAGATAATCCATCTTGTCGATGTCGATGGGGCCGGAGAGAATCGAACGACGCAAGCGATTGCTGGGAGAGTTGTCTCGTGCGACAAGAACATCCAGCACTTCGTACGGTTCGATCTTCCATTCTTTTCGCAGGACGTCACCGAGCTCAGTCCCGGGCCGCAGAAACTCGCGTGCATAGTCCTCGTGTGGTGGAAGCTGCGGCAATCCCAGGTCTTCAATCGGATGACAAAACGGCCAGTGGCCGATGTCGTGCAGCAGCGCAGTGACGATCAGAATCTCTGCATCTCGCACCGAGACTGTTCTGGCAAACCGCTGATCTCGGCCCAGTTGCCAGAGATACTTTAAAGCATTGTGATAAACACCAAGAGCATGCTCAAAACGCGTATGAGTCGCCCCGGGATAAACGCGTGATGCAAGTGCGAGCTGTGTCACGTGAGCGAGTCGCTGGAACTCAGCCGAGTCCACAATGGCACGCACTCGAGGGGTGAACGGCACGTCCTGTTCAACAGGGATGCGGATCACCCCGAACGAATCGCCGGACTGAGATAGCTCTGGTATGGAGGAGTAAGGGTGCATCATGACGTCGCATTCTGAACGCCCACTGGCTACTTGAAAACCCCGGCTACTTGTTTTCTGGCACGTTCGATGGAATCCACGACCGCCTGAACGTACTGCTCATCGGAAAACGGACTCATGATGTAGGACTTCAGTGCGACGACAGGCTGGCCATAATCTGTTTCGCGAAACCGATCGGTCATGGAGATCACCACGCCATCACCTCGCAATGCTTCGGCATGCATGGCCTGAAACACCAGCCGGTTATAATCATTGAACCGATGCAGTTGGGCCGAGTATCTGGCATCAGTCTGCTCAAGCTTCGGCATTTCGAATGTATCGACATCGTCCGGATAGACGCGGAAAAGCGTCACCGGGCCGAAGTTGTCCGGATTCATGACGCTGATGGCGGGTTGAGCCGTCAGCCGATTTCTGAGTGTTTCGGCCATCGTCACGAGATGTCCCAGTAGCGTTCGCAGTCCCGATTTTCCAAGTAACTGCAAGGCGCCGAGAGCTGACATGGGACCACAGCCGGATCGACTGGTCTCCAGAGTGAACTTGCCAGGGTTGTAATCGCCCGATTGAAACAGATACGGAGTTGTCGACTGATCTCGCGTCAACATTTTCAGGTCTCTGGCATCCTTCACAAAGAACGCGCTAGAGACGTACGGGGCGAATCCTGTTTTGTGATAGTCCACACCGATGGAGTCAGCCATATCGAGCTGGCGTATGCGGCGATTGGCTCCGGCGAGTGCTCGCAGCGTGCGGTCAGGAAATTGAAGCGGATTCTGGGTAAAGTCGTAGTCGCGAAACACACTCCAGGCCCAACCGATCACCGCATCGGCATGCAGATGCGGGACGTAGTCGAGAGAAAACTCATGGACAAGATCATCGCGAAGTTCGCGGATCTTTTCGAGATGATCCAGCCCGAAAGCATCCGTCGTTCCCATCGTGGCCACGATGCAGGCGATCCGACGTCCTTCTTTCAGCAAACGGCGCAGTTCACTTTCCAGCAAGCAGGTTCTTATCTCGTTATTCGGGCCTGTTGGGATTTTGACAACGCTGCTCGCGCCGAGGCCCAGCCATGAGGCCGCCGTCTTGTTTGCATAATGAGCCTGGTCGGAGCACACGACGACAGGCATATCGCCGAGGATGCCGTTCTGCATGGCCCCCGGGACGGCTTTCTCGATGCCAAGGCGGATGGCGTAGAGTAGAGTTCCCGTGCCGCCGAAAGTAAAGATTCCGCCCGACAGACTGGGATCGTAGCCCATCAGGCGAGCCGTCATGCTGATGACTTCTGCTTCGGCCAATGCGACGCCTCGACTGGCTTCCTCACTGCACAGATTCGGATTGTAAATGGCAGGCAGAAGCGTCCCCAGAATTCCAGGGATACACGGCGGATTGATCACGTTCACCTGAGATCGTGGGTGTCCCCAGATAAACATTCCTGCCAGATGATCGACGAGATTTCTGGAGACGAGTTCCACGGTGCTCATGTCATCCGGAATGCTCGCCTCTGCGGCTTTTGAAAAGTCGATCTGCTGAGGCTCCCCCAGGATCGGACGCTGCGACTTCATCGCATCAACACGGTCCAGGGCTCGCAGGACCGAGAAAACAAACCAAGCATCGTGCTCCTGATCCGAAACCGGCTGAGGAAACGCTCGCCGAAGCACATTCAGATTGTCTCGATATTGGGGCATAAGAATTTCATCCGCTCACGCAATTTCTCGGGGGGCCTTCGACTTTCTTTAGCGGCTTTCAGTGCGTACGATCAACCGGTTGAAGTCTGGTTCCTCCAAGTTTTGCAGAATGAATCATGAACGCAGTTTCAGAAGTCCTGACTCTGGGACGAAATATCACGCTCTTCCCTGTGATTCACGGGAGCGGCGACTTTGCTGTTGAAGTTCGTCGATTGATGCTGGCGCAGAAATTTGCGTGTCTTGCGGTACCGCTGCCGCCGTCGTTCCAGGCTGATGTCGAAGCGGCCGTTGAGCGTTTGCCTTGCGTCTCAGTCGTTCTGCAACGTCAGCCAGTTCAATCGTTTTCTTCGACGAAGACAGATTTTGAAACGGGAACCGAGGAAGAGGGCGACGATGAGATGCCGGAAGCCAGCTATGTTCCGATCGATCCCTGTCAGCCGGTCATCGCCGCGCTGCGAATCGCGCGGCAGGAGCGAATGGTTCGGTCGTTTATTGACATCGAAACGGATCAGTATGTTCCACGAGAAGCCTCCCTGCCGGATCCGTATGCTCTGAAGCGAGTGCGACCGGAGCAATTCGCCGCCGCCGTTTTGCCTGCTCTGCCTGCGCCTGAGGATGAAGATCAGTTTCGGCGAATCCATTGGATGGCCAGTGAGCTGCACCGCCTGTCAGCGCAGCATGAGTCCGTCTTGTGCCTGTGTAACATTATGGACTGGCCGTGGCTGCGCGATGCCTTCAACAGCGCGGTCGAACGCCCTGCTCCGCCAACGTGGTCGGAAACGCCCACGGAATCTTTTGGAGTTTCTGCGAGAACGCTGACGTTCATGCTGGGAGAACTTCCCTTCATCACCGGACTCTACGAGAAGGCTCGGTTTGAACTGGATGATGATGAGAATCTGTCGATCGACGGCATCAAATCGTTGCTGCTTCACGCGCGAGATCGGTATCGCGACGAGTTCAAATCACGTGCTCGTCGAATTACGCCGCAGTTGCTGATGAACTGTCTGAAGTATGTCAGGAATCTGTCATTAATTGAGCGCAGGTTTACTCCGGATCTTTACACGCTGGTGGTTGCTTCTCAGCAGACGGCCGGTGATCAGTTTGCAATTCATGTTGCCGAAACGGCGCGTGATTATCCGTTTGCGCCGAGTTCTGATCTGCCAGAGATACGGTTTGGGATTGATCGGACGATTCTGCCGGACGGTTCAGAATTTCGTCCCGTCTGCCGACTTCCGGGGCATCCAGTTGTCTGGAGAAGCTGTCGTTTGAATGCTCGTCCTGATCGCCGGACGAAAGTGGAGTGGCAGAAGTCGTGGAACCCATTTGGGCAATGCAGTTGGCCACCGGAAGATGTTGCGATCGAGCGTTTTCGGACTCACGTCAAAGACGTGGCGCTGGATCTGATCGGCAATGATCTTGCGCGGACTGAGAAGTTTTCGGCCAGTATGAAGGACGGGCTGGATATTCGAGAGACGCTGCGAAACTGGCATCTGGGTGAGTTGCATGTCAAAGTTTTCCCGCCAGCTCGTGGAAAAATTGACTGCGTTGTGATGCTGTTTGATTCGCCCGCGGATCCTCGTGATTATCCATGGCGAATTACGTGGCATGCCGAGAATCATGATGAGTCGACGCTGTCACTGTTTGCGACAAACTTCACAGAAGACATGATCGGTCCCGGAATCGCGTTGGCGCGTTACGGAGGTTGTATGTTCCTGTTTCCACCGCGGCCGGTTCGTGATATCTGGCGAGATCCTCAGTTTGATTTCGTCGATACACTGGAAGAACGACTGATTGCCGCCGGGCTGCACTATTCCAACGAGCGACACATCGCGCTGATGAGCCACTCGCCTCCAGGTGCTGGCTGGAGAAGATTGGCCAGTAAGTACAAGAAGAAGATTGTGCATGTGCCGATGAGTCGTTTTGGGGCAGCGACGATTGAGAAGCTGAGGATGTTCCATGTTCTCAATGGTCATCACATCCGCTCATTTGCGGAGCACTTTATTCGGAAGCCGTAGTGGTTGAATTTAGTGTCCAACCGGCTGGCCATGTTTCCGTGGGTCGCTACCGCCGGACAATGCCGTTCGGTCCAGAGCTGCGGCTTGAGTTGCCGCCAGAGAACTGCTGTTCTTGATCAGGTGCCCTCGTTCTGTCAGCGAGGCGCCGGTCGTCTTTTGTATGGCTGGTTCCAGCAACAATTCATTCGGCGCCCATTGGTGATGAAAGCGACTGGCTGAGACAGCATCCGCCGGCGACATTTCAAACACGGTGTGATTGAGAAGGCTCTGCAGTGTCGCTGTGATGATTCGCGGGCCACCAGAAGCTCCGCACGCATAAGTCGCTTTATTGTTCTCCACGACAAGCGTCGGAGTCATGCTGCTGAGTGGTCGTTTGCCTGGTTCGATGACATTGGCTTTGCTCTGAATCAATCCGAAAGCGTTGGGTTGACCAGGATTGGCGGTGAAATCATCCAGTTCGTTGTTCAGGATGATTCCGTATTCGGGCACCACAAGAAAACTGCCGAAGGTCAGATTGATCGTTTCGGTGCAGGCCACGGCATTGCCCTTCGCATCCATCACGGAAAAATGGCTGGTTCCTCCATCGGAGTTGAGAAAGAAGCGTCCGTATTTTTCCGGAGCCAGCGTGCTGGTCATTGAGACGTGTTCTGCAATGCTTCGTGAGTAATCCCGGTTGAGGAGTTTGTCTAAGGGGACCTCAACGAAGTCCGTATCTCCCAGAAACTCCGCGCGGTCTGCGAACGCGTGTTTCAAGACTTCCGTGACCAGATGTATGTAATCCGGACTATTGTGTTGCAATGACTTCAGGTTCTTTTGGTTTAGCGTCTCCCATTCTTCGAGTGACTGCAGCGTTTGCAAAAGTGCGACTCCACCGCTGGAAGGTGGAGGCATGGTAAAGATCTGTTTTCCATGAAATGTTGACGCCAAAGCCTTACGCTCGGTTGGCTGGTAGGCTGCAAGATCGGATGTCGAGAAGTCTCCCGACTCTATTGTGATCGTCTGTGCGATTGCTGAGGCCACCGGACCTTCATAGAACCCTGCCGCGCCGTTTGCGGCGATAGCTTCCAGAGTCCTGAGTTGTGGAGAGTAAAACCTGTCGCCGATCTTCCACGGCTTGCCATCATTCAGGTAAAGCTGCTTCAGGAGTTTAAATCTTTCTTCATAACCGGGATGGCTCCTGAGTTTATTGAGAGTCGATGCCTGAACTTCCTGATCATGTGCATCGATCAGGACACCATTCTTACAGAGATCAATCGCTGGCTGAACGAGGCGGGCGATTGGCATCGTGCCGTATTTCTCAGCGGCATAACACAAGCCGGCTACATTCCCTGGCACGCCAACCGCCTTGCCACCTCGAACACTTGGTGGTTCGGGAAATGAACCGTCATTTTGCAGCGCGGTGGCAGTTGCCGCCGCGGGGGCTCGCTCGCGGTAATCCAGTGTCACGGCTTTTTGATGATCGGTGTCCCAGATCACCATAAATCCGCCGCCACCGATTCCGCAGCTTGCTGGTCGCACGACGGACAAAGCGAATGAGGTGGCAACTGCCGCGTCGACTACGTTGCCGCCTTCGCGAAGGATGCGAGCACCTGCTTCACTGGCCGCTACATGGTCTGCTGCCACCACGGCGTGGGAGAATGATGTTTGCTGAGCAGACGCTTGTTGAACTTGATGGCAGCTCAACACCATCATCGTCAATGAGAACAGAAAAGGTCTCAGGCGTTCAATACGATCCACTGCATCGTCTCCCTGAATCACGGACGTACTCGACAAGCTTCGACGTGCATGGGCCAAAGTTTTGTCGAGTACATTGTGAACAGAGATTGCCCGGATGTCGATCGCACGGGCGGCTCCGCAGCATGGTGGAACGATCGGTTCAGATCAGCTCTTCGATCGGTCGACCATTTTCGATCATGTATGTTGGACGGCCCGATTGGTTTGTAAATTGAATTCGCTTGTCGAAGTCGAGCACATGGAAGACAGTCGCCATCAGATCCTGAGGAGTAATCGGTGTCGTTTTCGGGACATCAACTTTCTCGGCCGACTCACCTACAACCTGCCCCATCTTCAGTCCACCACCGGCAAATGCCAGTGTGCTGAGTGGAGCCCAGTGGTCACGTCCTGAAGATCCGTTGATTTTTGGGGTACGGCCGAATTCTCCGCTGATCACTAACAGGACGTTCTCCAGCATTCCACGCTGATCGAGGTCTTCGACAAGGGCGGAGACGGCTCGGTCAATTTCGGGGCCGCGACGATCCATTTCCTGCTTGATATTGCTGTGCATGTCCCAGCCGCCATGTTGCAGCGTGACAAAGCCACAGCCTGCTTCGCAAAGTCGACGAGCCTGGAGCATCTGTTCTCCCAAACCTTTACCGTAGCGATCCACGACGCGAGGATCTTCGTACTTGAGGTCGAAAGCCTGCTGAGAACGACTAAGGATCAAATTGAATGCCTGCTCTTCGAATGAGTCAAGACCTTCCATCAGCCCCTTGCGATCGATGTCACGTTTAACATTGTCGATGCCCTCAAGCATTGCACGTCGATTGGAGAGACGCGATTGTTCGATTGAGAGTGACATGTTACGGCGTGCTTCGCCCGCCGGATCGAATGGGCCGTAAGCTGTCCCCAGAAACGCTGGACCATCAGCGTAGATGCCGCCGAGTCGAACGTACGTTGGGATACCCGTCACAGGATGATTAGTACCGCGAATTCGCGACATAATGGAGCCAAGGAATGGTCGATCCGCAACAGCTCCGTTGTCGGCCAGGCGATTGTCATACCCCGTCATCACGTAGTGCGTACCACCGGAGTGACCGCTGTTCGTGTGGGCAAACGATCGGACGAAAGCCATCTTGTCTGCCAGCCCGGCGATGCGTTCAAAGTTACCGCCAAGGGTGACGCCCGGAAGCACTGTTTTCACTTCACCAGTGACGCTGCGGTATTCTGATGGTGCCGTCATTTTGGGGTCGAAGGTTTCGACCTGAGTTGGACCACCACCCAGCCACAGCCAGATGACAGACTTATCAGATGTTTGAATCCCCTGCTCTGCGGCTTTGGCTTTTCCCTGCAGTAAGTTGGCGAGTGACAGGCTTCCGAGTCCCAAACCACCGACCCGGAGAAAATCTCGACGGGATGATCCTTCGCAATTGCGATGAGCCTTACCAAAATGAAAGTCGATCATTGGTATTCATCCTGTCGGCAGGAGTAGACGGAGGGTTGATCCAGGCGGCGTCATGGAGTGTACGATGATACCGTTGTTTTTGCGAGGTTTGCAAGACGTCGCGAGGTTAAATGAGCTGGAGGGGCAGAAGCCAATTGAGATTCAGAAGTCCTTTCCTGGCGGAATTGACCTCCAAATTCATCGACAATGCGCCTGCACGCCAATGTGTTGTCTTTGCAAAACTTGAGCATTTAATGGCGAAAAATGACTGTTCCTGCAGTCTTCGTTGGTGTTGAAATTGAATTTTGCTGCTCATGGAGATGGTACATTGGAGAGAGCAATGATTGATTGAGCCGAACGGATGCGAACGTCCAGGACTGGGTCCTTGAGCAGTTCCTTCAGCTTGTCAAACGCTCCTGTGGTCCTGCTTAGCCCTGCAAACTCGGCCGCCATTGCCCTTGAGGTTGGGTTGGGAGAGCTGAGCTGACATATAAGAGCGGCACGCCCTTCGGAATCTCCCAGGGACGCCAGGGACACGGCGAGGAATGTGACTGACATCTCGTCTTTGGTCGCTGCGGATGTCTCTTTCTGCAGCAAGGCTTTGACGACCATGCCATCGTCTTTGTTTCCGTGTCGACCGATCACCCATGCTGAGAGATTTCTGGCCGTCGGATCTGACGAATGGAGCTGACGCCGAACAAGATCCAACGCCGCAGAATCTTTTGCTTTGATCAGTGCGGCTGCCGCCATAATCTGCAGAGGAATACTCTCGGATTGATGCATTGCTTCACGCAGTAAGCTGTTGTCAGCCGTCTGGCCGATCTTGTAAAGGCTCTCCGCTGCATGTGTGCGACCTTTCGATGAAGGATTGCCGAGCACATCGAACAGGATTTGAAGGTGGCGTTGATCGCCGGCTCGATAGAGTTCTCTGACAAGACCACAGCGGCGTTGATCATCCTTTTCCTTCGGTAATCGGTCTTTCAGAGCCGCAATGACTTCTGACCCTGCATCAGCATAAGTCAATGCCTCCGCGGCATGCATCGCTGGCCAGAATTCGTCAGATGCCAGACCACTGCGAAGGATCAACAAACAGTCGGCAGTGAGTTGCGAATCTACCGATTGCGGTTGCGTTCTTCCCGAATCGTCCGCAGACATCAGCCTTGCAGGCATTGGGACGATCAGAAGCAACGTCATCAGGCCTGTCGACACATTCATAACAAACTCCTGCCTATGAAACCTTGAGCCCCAGTTCCTGATGCTGTGATTTCGACGACAGCAGATACTTCTCAAATGCCTCATCATCGCGTTTGCAAGAAGCCGCCTGCATGACGATTCCGAAACTTCGTCGATGTCGAGTGAGCGAACGATTGGCGTCAGCTCGGTGGATCGTATTTCCAAGGTGAATCAATACATCACCGGGTTCTGCAGAGACCGGGATTTCTGCGGCGTAGTCGGCATCGCCGTAATCTGAAATGCCCTGAGAAAACCCGAGCGTCTTCGTGCGGTTGTGAGGTCGAAGGCCCAGCTTGTGAGATCCTGCAATATAACGCAGGCAGCCGTTTTCTTCATCGACATCATCGAGAGCCAGCCACATCGTGAGAACCTGAGGGGGCTTCAGGCAGAAGTAAAAATTATCCTGATGTGGTGGTGTTGCGTGATTCGTGCCGGGTGGTTTGTTGAACCATTCAAAGCCTGTTGGATCAGGAACGGACTCTCCCAGAAATGCTTCGGCAGTCGTCGTCCAAATCGGATTAGACAGGTACTTTTCGAAGAAGGAGTCGTTCTTTTCAATCCGCTGCATCTGCTTCAATGTTTCTGGTCGACTCTTGTCATCATAGAATGCATCCGCATCGGGAAGCCCGGGGACCACCTCGCGAACATAACGGTCGAGATTGTCCTGCAGTTCAATCAGTGACGCGGATTGCAGGAATCTTCTGATGACGACAAAACCATCCCGCTCAAAATCACGTCTGAGTGCCTGCATATCCATTGAGTTCTCACCTGTTAAATGGACCACATGGAAGGAGTGATGAGTAATTCTGGTAGTTCAGCGGCATTCTGGTGAATCGCCGCCATTATGTCTTCAGATAGCTTTCCTTTGGAGAACATCGCCAGGTTTCGTTGAACCTGTTCGCGCGTCTCCACACCTGTGAGTATGGAAGTAATCCCGGGCAATGACAAAAGGTACCGAAGGGCGAGTTCAGTTAATGAGAGACCTGATGCTGTGGCAATCGCAGTGAGTCGTTGCCGTTCCGGAAGGATTCCGCGAAGTCTATCAGGGATCGTTTCCTCCGCCATTACCAACAGTCCCTGGAGATAAGCGCTGCGAATGAAAATGGCCACATTTTGTAAGACAGAATCCTCCAGCACACCGCTGCGCAAGTGCCGATGGTCCACAATGTTGGCCGGAATTTGTAGTGCAGACGCTTGTTTATTATTCGCAAACTCCACCGCAGCAGCGGGACTGTTGCTGCAGGATACACCGAAGTAACTGACCTTCCCCTGATCACGAAGATTCGCGAGTACACTCAGGAACTTAGCATCGCATTCGCGATGAAAAAGCACGATCGGTAGACAGTCGAGCTGCAGTCGTTGCAGGGAGAGTTCGATGGATGTCTGGATTGCAGACTCTGCCAGACGAGGACTCGCATGTTCCTCTATCGAGAGTGCCCGTACTTTTGTAATCACGGTCACTTTGTCAGCAATGCCCAGTTCCTTTAAGGCTTGCCCGAGGATTTCTTCGCTTTGCCCGTAAGCGGCAGCCGTGTCAAAACAGTTGACTCCTCCTGATACGGCCGCATCGATCATGGACACAACATCACGATAATGTGGTTGCCCGGTTTGATTGGCGATTCCGTAGGGCATCCCGAACTGAACGGTGCCCACCATCATTTGGGAAAGCGAGATGCCATTCCATTTTGTCGTCTGCATGGCAGGCCGATGAATCTGGGAGGTTCAACAGGGATCACAAAGATTTGACGAATATAGTCATCAGAGTCTTGTGGTCGTTTCGTCGGTGATTTCAATGACAGTTTCTCAATGTCGCTCCGGACTTTTTCGCGCTGATGCGAAGGTCGAAGCAAGAACATCTCATTGAAATCGGCTGGTAGGATCAGGAACGATATCGTTCCGGTGCAGAACCTACAATCGGAGAGCGGAACAGACGAGCCCGGCGCATATCTTAACACCTCCATGGGGAAAGAGAGTACGGCGTTGATGGTCCGGTGTGTGACCCTCCATTCGAAGCCGGGGCGTCAGATACCCGATTCCTGATCGGGAACCGGTGCTAGTCTTTAGTTGCGGATTCTGGCCCTTTGGCGATCTTATACAGCGACTCGGCCTGCATCTTATTGGAGCATTTGGGGCACTTGGCCTTGGCAATTCCCTTGCCTTTAATACCACCCAGCTTTGCCGCTTTTCGTCCTTCTTCGCTTATCGTCGTGCCACAAGACTTACACTTATGCCCGGTCAATTCCAGCGTATAAGACGCATCTTTCTGATAATAGATGAGTCCTCTGATGGATTCAATACGGCTCTGATTCATGAAGCAACTCAGAGCTTCAGCTTTGTCTGATTCCGGGATTCCGTTCTCAGTGCCACCGAGTTCCACTCCGAACAACGACTTGAGTTGTTCTGCAATCGCTCGCCAGCCACTAATTGAAAACGACAGAAATGCCTGTTTTCCCCCATCAATTTCAATGGGCAGGAAGATCGCAATTCGCCCGTCTCCAAACACGGGGACCCCGGCAAACATCGATTCAGAAACTTTGGCGACCGGCTGTACCAAACGGACCTCGTTGATTCTCGCGACATCAACTTTTCGAATCTCAACATTTTCCAGATTCTCGAAGCCACCAGTTTTTGTGACTTGTTCACGAATCTGCTGACGTCGAGTCTGATGATCGGCCTTCTTGTTGCCGCTACCGAAGCTGAAGATGGATCGCTTTTTCTTCGTCCCTGCAAAGGTCAGGACGTGGAGGCCTGAACTATCAAAGGCAATATCCACTTCCGTATGCTTGCCCGTGAGACTGCCTGGTTTCAGCACCAATGCTGCCGGAGACAGAATGTGGAACCAGGCATCGTCAATCCATGAGATCGTCTTCTGCTGAACCTGCTCAACTTTTGCTGCAGGTTTCTCCTGTTTCTCTGCTTTCTTCTTCAATCCCGGCACTACAACAGGTTGTTTACATTGCTTGCATCGCAGGGTTTTGCCAGCCTGGTCCTCATTGACGCGAATCCATGCACCGCAAGTACACGGAACAAGTACCTGCTTCCGCAGTCGCTCGGCATTCTTCTGATTTTTGCGTTTCTTGCCTTCTTTCTGTTCTTCGACTGCGAACGACAGCAGATCGTCATCCGAACCTTTACTGCGGGGAGTCGACGCCGCTGTGGCTTCCACCGGTGAACTGGAGGTCGCATCGGCAACAGGAGACTCAGCATCAGCAGTTGGTGTTACTCCCTTTGCTTTGCCAGCGACCTGGGTAGTTGATTCAGGCCTATCAGGCCCATTGACAGCTGCAACAGGCTTTGGAGGTGAGGCCTTGGCCGTCGTTTTAGGCGGAGTGACCGGTGCCACAGCAGGCTTCGCGCCACCGTCGAATTCAAAATCTCCGGAATCGACGGAGTTTACCCCGGATCCCAACTTGAAATCGTCGTTATCAACAACTTTTGATAACTGCTCAGCCTTGGACTCAGCCCTCGGTGGCAGATAGTCTTTTCGGCTTTCAGGAGGAATCGTGCTGTAAATGATAGGTTGCGGATTCGTCGTTAACTGCCGGTACCGCGCCGCGACATCCGCTCGCATGAACTGATTGCAGCTCCAACAACGAACGAGACCAGAACGGACCATTTCGCCGCAATGCGGACATGGCTCCTGCATACTGGCCGATTTTAGGGCGTCCGGAGTGGCCGGAGCGACACCAGATGATTCTGTTTTCTTGCGTTCGTAAAAGACGTGACCACACTCCGGACACTGATCCGTGTCCGAAAGACTGAGGGATCTGCACCCCGGGCATGATCGAATGACTGTCGACATATCAGTCCGCGTCTTTGCCGCCGAATTTTCCGTGAATTACGCAACCTAAGACTCTACGTCACAGGTACGCAAACCTGATGTCAAATTCTGGCGATACTTTTGCACTCTGACGTAACTTGTTCCCTGTAGATCGGTTAAGAAGCCCGATTCCTGGCGACTTTCGATCACGTTTCCACGAAAACATCATGACCTCAAGCTGGGCATGTTGCTCGACTTTTTTGGATCGCTGTAGAAAAGTTCCCCAAAACTTTGTCTCTTTACATCATATCCGGGCCGTTTGGAAGAACTGTCATCCGGAGTGCCCAATAGTTTCGGAAAATCGCTCTGGGGTGTGTTTTTTTGTATAGATCTTCGGTCGTGCTTTCATCACCCAACTTTTGGCTCGAATGAACTCGCTTTTGGGTGGCGGAACGGAATTGCTTTACTTTCATAGCGGACGGTCCAAACGGCAGAGCGGCGGTCGCGTCTTTTGATGTCTAATCGCGGTATTGGACGCATTCGGCTGTTAACTCGAACTCTGAACGAAGGTTTGCGTCGAATAAGCAGGTCGACTCCAGTGGTCTTTGTGGGGCGAAGACGCAGCTCTGTCATGTCGGTTTGTCAGGATGTTTCCCGAAATCGTTGTCGCCATTGGTGTTTCTGGGCGGGGGCGTACGGGATGAGTTAGGCCGCCCGTTGGTCAATAAGAATTCAGAAAAGTTGTAATCATGAACAAACATAATCAGAAAATTGCGGTTTCCGGCGCGACGGGGCTCGTTGGTTCCGACCTGATCAAGTCGTTGAAACTTGCGGGGCATTCGACACTGAAGTTGAGTCGCCGGAACGAAGGGGCTGGGTCTATTTTATGGGATCCTGCGAAGGGAGTAACTCCACCCGAGGCACTGGAGGGAATCGATGTGGTTGTTCACCTTGCGGGAGAAAACATCGCGGGGAGTCGATGGACAGCGGCTGTTAAAGAGCGAATTCGCAGCAGTCGAGTTGACGGGACGCGGAATCTTGTGAAGTCTTTGGCGTTGCTAAAGTCACCTCCAAAGACGCTGGTCTGTGCGTCCGCAATTGGCTTTTATGGGCATCGAGGAGAGGAACGATTGAACGAATCGTCTGTTGTTGGCTCCGGCTATTTGGCAGATGTCTGCAAGGCTTGGGAAGCTGAAGCTCTTGAGGCAGAAAAGTTTGGAATCCGCGTTGTGCGTTTGCGAATCGGAGTCGTGCTGAGTAACAAAGGTGGAGCGCTGGCAAAAATGCTGCTGCCGTTTAAACTCGGCGTGGGCGGCACTATCGGTTCAGGCAAGCAGTTTTGGAGCTGGATTGGTCTCAACGATCTGGTTCGAATCATCTGCTTCTGTGTACAGAACGAAGGCGTCAGTGGTGCAGTGAATGCCGTCAGTCCGCACCCCATGACGAACTATGATTTCACCAAAGCCGTTGGAACGGTGCTGCATCGGCCGACTATTTTTCCAATGCCTGCGTTTGCCGCTAAGTTGGCTCTTGGAGAAATGGCCGACGATCTGTTGCTTTCCAGCATTCGAGTTGAGCCCGACAAACTCCGGAGTCTTGGCTTTCAGTTTGCTCAGCCAGACCTCATTTCCTGTCTGAAACATGAGTTGTCTTAGCTGAGTTTGCGTCGATGTCGCTGGCCACAGTATCAATTCCCCGATGGCAGAGAGTCGCGCTGCTCGTGGCTTCTCGGCAATGCCTGATTTGGGGCATGTTTAACTTGGCCCTTCCTGAACGGTCATCGCTTGTCTACGGGTTCGACAAAATACCTGCAGAGCTTTTCTTGTGGCAGGGAACGGGCCTTGTCATCTTTCTCTTTGGTGTCGGATATGGAATTGCCGCAACAAATCCAACTCATCATTGGGCTGTCATTCTGATAGGGTTGATGGCCAGGTTTCTGGGGCCAGTCGGCATGGTCTGGTCCGTTTTGCAGGGGCGTGTTGCCAGGCAGGTCCTGTATCTGATCCCGATTTAATGACCTGGTCTGGTGGGTGCCGTTCACGTTAGTTCTTGTTGCTGCTTTCAGGAACCGTGCTGAGGCAGATTCATCAGTCCGTGACCAGGTTTCCAAAGAACGTCCTTGAGTCCATTATTATTTGTTGCTCGAGCCAACACGAACAGAAGATCCGAGAGTCGGTTCAGGCAGATCAGCATTGACGGGTTTACAGGTGTGCTTGCATGCAGTCGAAGCACATCGATCTCGGCACGACGGCATGCACTTCTTGCGAGGTGAAGTGCCGCAGCTGCCAGGTTGCCACCCGGGAGAACAAAACTAGTGAGTGGCCCGACCTGAGCAGAAAAGTGATCGATGAGCCGCTCCAGCTTTTCGACATGTTCACGACTGATTCGATTCGGCAAGGGGTCCGGCCCGTCTGCAGGTTTAGGCACACACAAGTCAGCGCCGAGGTCAAACAGGAATTGTTGTAGAGCTGTCAGGACACTGCTGATTTCCGCTGCCGGGCCATGAGCCAGAGCGAGCCCAATCGCACTGTTGGTTTCGTCGACTGATCCTCCTGCGATGATTCGAGGATGAACTTTGGAGACTCGTTCGCCGTTGCCCAGCCCTGTTTGACCTTCGTCGCCGCTGCGAGTGTAAATTTTGTCGATATGAACCATGATGTCTTCTGTCATACGAGCTGCGATTTAGATTCACTGCAGGGAAGAGCAGTCAGTGATCTTATCGACAGCAGTTCTGGAAATTTGAATAGCGTTGGGGGATCTTAGACTGCGTTCAGTTGATTTCATGAAGCTTGACCCAGAACTGTGACCAATTTGCTACTGAATTCGAGTTGTTGCAGGTTTTTTGACTCTGAGTTGGAGATTTCCGGATTCGATTGATCCCACAAGCTTCGTCCTGCGTTCATTGTTGTTGAAGAACTCGTTTTGAAACGATGCACCGGAGAATTCCTTATGTCGAATAAGGAAACACAACCAAATTCGTCCAGAAAGTGGACTCGCTACAACTATGCCTTCGGGCCAGTCGGGGCGGGACTGATTATTGATGCGTTGGATTTTGTAACGTTTGGTCCAGTCGGTCTCGCTCTGGGTTTCCCGATCGGGGCGGCCGCCGGATACTGGTTGGCACGCAGCCTCCGGCTGGAGACAAATCCCAGTCTGCTCTGCGCCCTGATTGCTGGTGTTTACTGCACGATACCGGGGACGGAGGTGCTGCCGCTGGGTACTCTTGTCGGTGCTCTCGTCAGGCTGGAAGATGTACCCGAGACTCCGTCGGAGTCAAATTCCGTTGAAGAGACGCCAGCCGTGATTGAGGCCAGCGGTGATGACAAGTTGATGTTGTCTTAATTCGCGTATGGGGCCCCTGTCGCCAACCGATCCGAGTGTACTTAGAGTCCTGAGCTGGTTTGGTGCAATTGTGGCGTCAACGAAAAACGGCACTCCTTTGTGAGGAGTGCCGTTCAGTCGATTCAAGTGCAACTTGCGAAGATTTACTTCAGAGGTCGAACGACGGAGATTGGACGCAGGTAGTCGTTCAGAGTGTCAGGGCTGACCACGCCGCCGCCCATTCCGCTCTTACCAACACCACCGTACGGAACGCCGTGGACGATAACGTTGTGTGCGTTAATCCAGCCATTACCGGAGATAAACGCTTCTGCAACGCGAGCACATCGTTGAAGGTCTTTTGACCATACGCTGTTGCCAAGACCGTAGTCGGTATCATTGGCCAGTCGGATGCCCTCTTCTTCAGATGAGAATGGAGCAATAAAGGCGACTGGCCCAAAGATTTCTTCGCGAGCCGCAACGTTGTTCAGAGACCCCGCCAGAAGTGCAGGCTTCACGTAGAAGCCCTTCTTGCCAGGGATTTCAGCGGCTCCACCTTCCAGAATCAGGTCGGCTCCGTCAGCAACACCCTTCTGGAGATAACCCAGCACTCGAGATCGCTGCTTACTGTTGACCAGTGGTCCCATCTGAGAGCTGTTATCCATCTGGTAGCCGATCTGAACCGACTTCATCCGGGTAATACACTCGTCGACCAGGTCGTCATAGATGTCACGCTGAATCAGCCAGCGCGTTGCATCGCAGCAAACCTGTCCGCTGTGGAATGTTATCGCCTGGACCAGCTTTTCTGCTGTTTCCTGAATGTCGACGTCATTGAAGATGACAGCAGCACCCTTACCACCAAGTTCACACTTGACCGGGATTAAGTTGCGACCTGCGGCTTCAGCAACCATACGGCCCACTTCTGGTGAACCGGTGAAGCTCATGCGGCGGAACTTTGGATTCTGTGAAACGGCAGCTCCTGCAGTCTCACCCAAACCCGTGACCACATTCAGTACGCCGTTCGGAAGTAGTTCCAGTTCCTGAATCACATGGCAAAGATAAAGAGCAGACAGCGGAGTATCTTCAGCTGGCTTCAGAACACATGTGTTGCCAGCAGCCAGGGCCGGAGCCAGGCCCCAACCAGCGAGCAGGAATGGGAAGTTCCAGGGAATAATGAAACCGCAAGCACCCCAAGCCTGTCGGCTAACCCAGGCTTCGTGATTCTTGACAGCAATGACCTGGCGGTAGTTCACAGCTTGTGACAGATCCGCAAAATAACGGAACGTGTCGATAAAATTTTGCACATCGCCAAGGGCCTGATCGTAGATCTTGCCGCAGTCGAGTGCTTCGATGGTCGCGAATTCTGCTTTTCGAGCTTCAACGGCATCAGCAATGCGATGCAGGCAAGCGGCTCGTTCAGCCACCTGCATTTTGGCCCAGCCACTGTTATGAAAAGCATCGACGGCGACGTCAACAGCTTTGTCGACATCAGCCTTCTTGAGGCTGGTCACTGTGGCGATCTTCTCGCCAGAACCTGGATCAAGAACATCAAAGGCCTGGCCGTCTGCGGCTTCAACCCAGCGGCCACCAACAAAGGACTTGTGCAGGGGTGTGGCCAAAAACTTGGCAACAGCCGGAGCGATTGTGTTTGTTCGCTCAATTGAAGACGTCGACATCAGGAATCTCCTACCGGTGGACGGCAGTCATGCCGCAGAAAAAGAGGGGAAACGGCAGCGGATTAGTCAGAATCTCACCTGAGACGCCGATCCAGAAAATGGGCCATTGCCAACAATCGGTGAATTTCGTCGACCATTCGTTGTCCGAGACATCCCCGAAATAATACACCTCGGACCATCGATTGTGAATTCAGAGCCGTCTCGAACTGCCTGATCGCTCGGTTCTCTGTATGTCTGCCTGCCTCAGGTGACTGATTGCGGCCCGGAGTTTAGCGAAACTGGCGAGTTCCGGGTTTCTTGTGCCATGTTTCGGCACGCGTGGGCGACTGTGGCTATAGAGGAAACCGTTCTTCTGCCAGGCTGCATCCCCGATCGCGTGTTTGAGCAGCGTATGATCGGCAAATCTTTATCTCGAACGACTTCTGTTCGACAGCAATGTTCCTGAGGAGCCAAACTCGGTCGTCGTAGAATGGCGTCCAGGACACCGTATTCTGGAAAATCACTTGAACCGCTGGAGTTCAGCCTCCGGATCTTTCAACATTTCCGCAGCTGAGGGCGTTCGTAATGGTTTCGTGGTAACAGCGCGCACAATCTGATCCGAGTCGAACACAAGAGTCTAAGTTAATAAGCCTGCAAGAATTCCTCCGTTATGAATAAGCCCGGCTCTGAAATTATTCACTCCAGTCTGCTTGTTCCTATCCTGTTGCGCGCAGGAGGTGTGTTTGTTCTGGGGTTGATAGCGCTGTGTTTTCCGGAAGTTGGGCCCAACAGAATTCTTCTGGGGCTTCTGCTGATGTTTGTCATTGCGCCAATCGCAGCGCTATTGGAATTCTTACTGCCGCTGACTCGATTCGGTCCGACCCAGCCTCCGTTTGATATCGCAGTCTGCGTGACTCTGATTCACCTGAGCCCGCCAGCATGGATTCCGGCGCTCATTGCGGGAGGCTTGAGTGCGAACTCAACCAGCGTGCATTTGTGTCGCAATGCTTTTTGGCTCTATCCGATCCTGAATGTCACATTTCTGGTCGGGATGGTATTTGCCGCGGTTGTGAATCAGGTTGAAAACTGGCTTCTGCCGGTTCTGGCCTACGTAGCCTGCCTTCCATCGTTAATCTTCTACCTGCACTGGAATATCCGACGGAATCAGGAAATGACGAATCATGGTCAGCAACTTCAGAACCTTGCTTTAATCGCAGGCGGCGTCGCGCATGACTTTAACAATATCCTGACAAGTATCGTGGGGTATGCAGAACTGGCAAAGTCGCAGTTGCCGGAAGATCATGAAGCAGAGGAGTCGTTAAGCATCCTTCTTGAAGGCACGCAGCGAGCCAAGCTGTTGACGGGGCAATTACTCTCCTTTGCAAATCGGGAGCTTCGTACTGTCGCTGAAATGGATCTGGTGCAGGAAATTCGAGCGTTGATTCCTCTGCTGTCTTCGGTTCTGCCTGGCGGTGCCGAAATTCGATTCGAGTCGGAGGAGCCGCAGATCGTGATTCGAGGCGATCGCTCACAGATCCAGCAGATCTTTATGAATCTGATTTTGAATGCCGGTCAGGCTATGGCAAATCAGTGTGGCGGTGTGATTCGGCTGAATGTTCGAAGAGTGACTGATCAAACGACTGAAGCTCAAACCTGTGAATGTGTCGTATCTGATTCTGGCTGCGGGATTTCTGCGGCCGACCTTCCTCGTGTGTTTGAACCCTTCTATTCGTCGAAAGCCAAAGGTCAGGGACTTGGTCTGGCCTGTACGCAGAGAATCGTTCGTGATCACGGGGGAGCGATTCGAATTAACAGTCAGTTGGGTGTGGGGACCGACGTCATTGTCACTTTGCCGGCACTGCGAAGTACAAAGCTGAGCGACAGTGGTGTTCAGAAGCGAGGCGGAACAGATGGCAAATCTCTTCGATTACTGGTCGTTGATGATGAGCACGATGTGCGAGATGTATTGAGGTTGATATTGTGCCGGATGGGGTATGACGTGCAGGCTGTGGCCAGCGGTCCCGAAGCAGTCTCATTGTTCCTTGCGGCGGATCAACGATTCGATGCAGTTCTAATGGACTTGAGAATGCCGGGAATGGATGGATGGGAGTGTCGTCGCGAACTCAATCGCATTCGACCTGACGTGCCTATCATCCTGATCAGTGGCTATGCTCCTGAGCGTCCGTCAGGGAACGCGACCCCCGACATGCCCGATATTTTTCTGACGAAACCGTTCACAAAGAGTTCGTTGGCTGCGGTTCTCGATCAGGTTCTGGAGCCACAAGTTTGTGAGCCACAAATTGCGATCCTCCCCTCGGTGTGAATTGAGTTCGGGTATTCGCGGGAATCCGTTTCGAACTAGAGCCTCAGTCGTGGCGGTGCATCGAATAATTGCACTGCCGCCTGAGTGATTATCCTGAGTTTCATTTTGCGATAAACGCTGGTTCGACGTACTGCTGCATGCAGCCGGAAGCATCGTCACGGTCTCAAAGTCGCCTCATGCAAAATTTGCTTCATCACCTGGACGCCAGACTGAGAGATCCTGTTCCTGCTGAAAGCCTCGTTGGTTTACGGCGATTTCTGATCGAATTCTGGTACTTTGGCCTGAAAGAAGCGCGAGCGTGCCTGTTTGTTGTGATGTTCTTTACAGCTGTTTTTACAGTTCCTGCAGATGGAGTTGTGGGAATCCCGCGCTACGATGCATTGCTGCTGATCGCTGTAATGATTCAGGCCTGGATGTTGTGGGCACGGCTTGAAACATGGGATGAGCTAAAGGCGATCTGCTTATTTCATCTTGTCGGATTGTGTCTGGAGATCTTCAAGACGTCGGAGCGAATTCAGTCGTGGAGTTATCCAGATGACGGCTGGTTCAAGATCTGTGGAGTACCCCTGTTTTCAGGTTTCATGTATGCGGGAGTTGGCAGTTATCTTATTCAGGCCTGGCGGTTGCTCGATATCAGAATTAGGCACCATCCGCCTTATTGGATGGCGACGATGCTGGCGGTTCTCATCTACGCCAACTTTTTCACTCATCACTTTATTCCTGATTATCGGTGGCATCTGGCTGCCGGAACGGCGGGACTCTACGCACGGGCGACTGTGATTTTTCGCCCACGGGATCGTGATCGACGCATGCCCTTGTTGTGTTCCTTCGTGCTGATCGGGTTCTTTGTGTGGCTGGCTGAAAATATCAGCACGTTTTTTCGTGTCTGGCAGTACCCTCATCAAATGGGAGCCTGGGCTCTTGTTCATGTCAGTAAATGGACATCGTGGTCGTTGCTGGTCATCATGACATTTACAATTGTTGCCCACCTGAAACACCTGAAGGAGTCCGTGAATGTTCCTGACTAAAAAGTTCAGCATACGGAAGAGTTTTCTGGTTGCCGGATGTTTGGCTCTTCTGAGTCTCGTTGCGAGTGGTTCCGTGGCGCTCGCTCAGAATACGACAAACTTTCCAACCATTGGCCAGGTTGAACAGTTCGATCCGCAGTTGGAGCAACTGATTGCCAAAGACGCGGCGATTCAGGTTCTTTGTGGTGGCTTTGAATGGTCAGAGGGACCAGTTTGGGTGCCTGAAGCAGGAAACAAGTTTGGCGGCTACGTTTTGTTTTCTGATATTCCTCACAATGCTGTCATGAAGTGGCAGGAGAGCATTGGGGCGTCAGTTTTCCTGAAGCCTGCCGGATACACGGGCGCTGTTGATTACGGTAAAGAACCCGGCAGCAACGGATTAGCTCTCGACTCGCAGAACCGTCTCGTCTCCTGCGAGCATGGCGACAGAAGAATCTCCGTACTGACGAAAGACGGAGGAAAACTGACTCTGGCGGACCGTTGGGACGGCAAACGTTTTAACAGCCCCAATGATCTGGCCATTCGAAAGAACGGGGACAATTTTTTTACCGACCCCATTTACGGACTTCCCGGACACGCAGAAGATCCACGTCGGGAGATCGATTTCTGTGGTGTCTATCGGCTGCAACCAGACGGGACAGTGAGCGTTCAATGCAAAGAGATCTCGCGACCCAATGGAATTGCCTTTTCTCCGGATCATCAGACGCTGTACGTAGCCAACAGCGATGGTCAGGATCCGGTCTGGAGATCGTTTCCTGTTCAGGAAGACGGGAATCTCGGAGCCCCTTCTGTCTTCTTCGACAGTGGAAAACAGACGCAGATCAAACCGGGTGGTGGCGATGGGTTAAAAGTGGACAAACAAGGAAATGTGTTTGCTACAGGCCCCGGCGGTGTATTGGTCCTGTCGCCTCAGGGGAAGCTGCTGGGGAGAATTGTGACTGGTGAGCGAATCGCCAACGTCGCTTGGGGAAACGATGGCAGTGTCCTGTACTTGACCTCAGATATGTACTTGTGCCGAATTCAGACGAAGACCGTTGGTGCCGGATTCTGAAACTTATTCGCTGGACTGAACGCACTGCGGGCAGGAAGATGCTCGCGCGATATGAGATGCGGATGTTCTGTGCCCAAAAGGTGATGAGACATGAGTGACGATTCGGACGATCTGAACAACCGACTGATGAAAGAGTTTTCTCGCCGGGAAAAGAAGGCTGAGCCCGTCAATGTCCGTCCGGCGACTGAGCTGATCACAAGCTCTCCCAATGAGGCCACTGCTCCCAGGCAGTCGGCTGCTCCCTCTGCGGCGGATGTTGAACGTGATCAGATGGGAATGATCAATCGGTTGCGTTTGCGTAATGCGGAGTCGGCTCATCAACTGGAGCGTGCTCGATTGGCCTATCGGACAGAGATGCAGTTGTTTACTCATCAGTCCGAAGCTGCCATCCGAGAAAGCCGTGCGTTCTGGGACGCCAAGTCGGTAGAGGTTGCTGAAACGATAAAGACATACGTTCAGGCAACTGTCCGGGCTCTGGAGATCGATCGTCTGGATTCACGTAACTCGGACATGCAGCGAGCATACGAAGTCGCCTCATCGGCACTTGAAAAGGCCAGAACATCACGACTTCCGGAAGTCATGAAGGATCGATTGATCAAGGATATTCTTGACAACTTCGAACGTACGCTGAGTCGAATTCAGAACGATACGATCGTGTCGAAGTACGACCTTGATTAACGCCGTGAGTATCCGTGACGACGCTGGCCCATGACCAAAGATCCTCGCATCACTGCTGTTGAAACAGAGGACGAAGAAGGCCTCGATGGGCGATGGTTCATTGTGGGTGGCATCTTTCTGTTTATTTCAGGATCCGCCTGCGGAGCGATGCTGTATGCGTTCGGAATTGCCGGTCGTCATTTCAACATCTCCGTCCTTCGAGGCGGACTGCTGACATTTGGCGTGATCACTTTGTGCGTCGCCGTTGGTTCTGTGTTGATGACAGGGCTGATTCGTCTGCTGGGCGTTATTTGGCCTCGTTCTCTGACGTTCTGGTCAGAGAATCGACTGCTCCGCCGAGCAAAAAAACGCGCGGTCAGATTGCTGGAGCGAAAACATCATCTGCAGGAAGAGCGAGCACGACTGACGGCCAAGATGCAGGCGACGTATGTGATGGAGAAGGAATCGGCCAAGGTCGCCAACCAACAGGCACTTGCCGAACTTCGCGGAGCACTTCAGACCTCAATGGTCCGCAGTTGTGAGATCGTTTTCGAACATCTTAATCGAACGCTCGACCAGTATCATGACCTGATCGCAGAGATTGAGAGTTCACCGCTATCAGCAGTCGAGAAGAAGGAACTGCTGGATTCCTTAAGTGCTCGGCTGGACGTTGATTCGATGGAACAAAAACGCCGATCGACACAGCAGATGATGGAGTCGGCGATCTGGGACGTACGTTTCCGGAAGGCTCGACTGTTGGCCAAAAAGAAATCTCAGACGGCCGTGGAGTACCTGCAAAAGCTTCGCCAGCGCACAGAAAGCCACAAAGTCCTGCTGCAGATCGACGCGATGATCAAAGAGTTTTCGGCTGGCTGACCTCTTTGGACTGCTGCAGCTTTTCGAACCACAGCCTGCTGTGGAGAGCTGTTTTGAGGTTCACTCTCAAACTGGTGGGCCGGCAGCAGGCTGCGTGGGCCAAAGCTGCAGCGGGCTGCAGTAGTCCAAGTGAGGGAAGAAGGGACTCGGTCTCAGGTGAGACCGAGTCTGTGCTGAACCTCAGCAGAAGTGAGCACCTTTTGTGTTCACATAGACGGCATACAGTGACTGGCTGCCAGTCATGAACAGGCGATTGCGTTTTGTGCCGCCGAAGCAGACGTTGCTGCAGATCTCGGGCAGGTGAATCTGAGCGATCCGTTGGCCATCCTCTGCGGCGAAGATGTGAACGCCGTCGTAGCCCTGTCCGACCCAGCCTGCACTGGCCCAGATGTTGCCAGCGACGTCGCAACGGATTCCGTCAGCAAAGCCAGCTTTCGTTTCCCCGTCTGGCATCACCAGATTCATGGACGCAAATTCTTTTCCGTTCGCAAGGCTTGTTGCGTCGACGACATCCCAGACTTTGATGTTCTTCGGAGCATCGGGATAATGCGATGCACCGGTGTCCGCAACATAGACTTTCTTGTAGTCCGGTGAGAAGCACAGGCCGTTGGGCTTGTTGATTTCATCAGACATCTTGATGACCTTGCCAGTGCTGGCTTCGATCCGATAGATCGCTTCCTTCTGATAAGGCTGTACCGATCCGGTATTGGCCAAAGTTCCTTCGTAGTCCATCAGGGCTCCGTAGCCTGGATCTGTGAACCAGATGTCGCCGTTGGGATGGACGGCTCCATCGTTTGGTGCGTTGAGCGATTTGCCATTGTATTTGTCGGCCAGAACCGTTCGTGTCCCATCGATCTCATAGCGAGCCACACTTCGCGTCAAATGTTCGAAGGAGATCTGTCGTCCCTGCAAATCAAACGTGTTGCCATTGCTGTTGTTGGCAGGGTTGCGGAACACAGAAACATGTCCGTCTTCTTCCAGCCAGCGTCGCTGAATGTTGTTTGGAATGTCACTCCAGATCAGATATCGCCCTGCCCCGTTCCACGCAGGTCCTTCGGCCCAAAGCATCTCCTTGCTGTGAAACAGACGCTGGATGGGAGTATTGCCCAGCATCAGCTTCTTGCCGCGATCATCCAACGACACGAGGCGATGATCGGGATAGCGAACCGGAGCAGCATCCGCACCGTATTCATCAGCCGAAACCATTCGTGCGGCGGTCAACGTGGCAGCGCCGGCGGCAAGAAATTTGCGACGAGCCAGAGGATTATCGATGGCCGATGCGGGTTTGACGGACTCTGGTTGTTGTTTGGCTGCGTGGTGATTCATTGAAGGGACTCCAAAGTGGTGCAACAAAGGCAGGAAGTTTTCAGAGCGGAAGGATTGCTCAGAATCCATTGTTGCGAATCAGCCGGGAAACTCCCAGCACTGCAGCATGGTTCCGCAACGAAAAAGTTGAAGACTTCAGGTCTACGTTGTTATGCCTGAAGTTTGATCAGAACAGGTCGGCGATGACCTGTCCGGTGCTTGCGGGCAGAGTAAATCCGTCTGGACTGAGCCGTACGGCTGGATCGATTCCCAGTGCATGCAGGATCGTGGCTGAAAAGTCTTCAGGGGTCACGGGATGATCTTTGACCCACGCTGCAGTGTCGTCCGACGAACCGTAGATCGTGCCGCCTTGAATCCCCGCACCGGCCAGCATTGCAGAGTAGCAATTCGGCCAATGATCTCGGCCGATGGCAGAAGCTCCTTTGCTGATTCGAGGTGTCCGACCGAATTCACCGACGAGAACCACCAGTGTGGATTCCAGTAAGCCTCGCTGTTCGAGATCTTCAAGCAAAGTGGCAACCGACGCATCCGCTCGAGGCAGACACCAGCCTAATCCGTTCCAGCCATTGTCGAAGATGCCGATCCCCGCATTGCCATGCATGTCCCACGTTTCCACGCTGGCAAACTTGTCGTTGGGAGCGAGTCCCATCCATGCGACGACATTGACGAGGCGAACTCCGGATTCAATCAGTCGTCGAGCCATCAGGAGATTTTGACCAAACGGATGCCGACCATATTGATCACGGATTTCTGGTGATTCCTGTTCGACATCGAACGCCTTCCGTGATTCAGAACCGTTTAACAGCGTGAACGCCTTCTCCTGAAACTGTTGCAGAGTTTCGGCCGCGGCCGGCCCTGCTTTGTCGGCTTTCGATTTGTCTGACGGACTGATCTGATGCAGTAGTCGACGACGTGCCTCCAGTCGTTGTGATGTAATGCCATCGGCAGACTCAAACGCCTTCACCTGATAACCGGGAATTCCTGGATTGTCGTCGTGTCGTTCACCCAGCAGAAGCGGAGCGTAGCCCATGCCCAGGAATCCGCCTGTCAGATAAGACGACTCAGATGGAGCTGCTCCGCCGCCAAATTTCTGGAGCCAAACATGCGATGGCATATTCGCACTCGTCGGCCGAAGTTTCGTCACGATCGCCCCAAGTGATGGGGAATCACGGCGAGGATCCTGTCGCCCGGCCAGCAGCATCTCATTGGCAATGTTATGCACAGGAACACTGTGACTCATGGAACGAATCACACAATACTTGTCCGACAACTCGGCCAGCCGCGGCATCAGCTCGCCAACCTGAAATCCCGGGGTGCGAGTGGCAATCGGTTTGTATGGTCCGCGAATTCCGTCGGGAGCATTGGGCTTGGGATCCCACGAGTCGAGCTGACTCAATCCACCGTACTGATAAATGAAGATGCAGGATTTCGCTGAATGGCTTCCGCTGTTCGTATTTGACTCGCTGGCCAGCAATTCCGGAAGGTTCAGGAGACCGCTGGTTCCACCATACACAGCTCCGACCACGCCGGTCTGCAGTACATTGCGTCGCGAGAGGTATGATGTGGACGGCTGTGGCATGGTGGAACATCGACAGAAGAAGTACCGGTCGGATGTTGGGGTGAGCGGTGCGTGTAGTGTACAAAGAATCGGTGCGACAAGTCTACGAAGAACTTCGGCTGTTGATACGAGGACAGTTCGGTTTCGAAACCATGACTGCTAAGCTTTGGACCAGCGTCGTTGTGCTTTCATTTGGTGCAGATCACGGCGCCGACGATGCGACGCAGAAACGAAGAATTGATTGTTCGCGCATTAAGTCAGGATCGGAAAGGGACTGTTCAAATGCAAATCTCAATCGGATGGGCGCTGATTCTTGGTTGTATTTTGGGAGCATCTTCGACGGCGCTGGCTGTCGATCGAGTTTTCGCCGAGGGAACCGTGCCTGAAGAATTATGGAATCAGGGAGAGTTTACAGAAGGTGTGGCAGTTCGATCTGACGGGCTTGTGTTCTTCAGTGATATCCATCTTGATCCTGTCAAGCCCGGGCAGATTCTGGTCTTTGATCCCGCCACAAAGCAGACTCGTGTTTATTGTGAACGCAGTAGCAAGAGCAACGGACTTGCATTTGATTCCTGCGACCGATTGATTGCCTGTTGCGGAGCCAATGGCGGCAACCGTTCGCTTTGCGAAGTTCTGGAAGGTGGCCAGTTGAAACCGATGATTTCCAGCTTCAATGGCAAGCCTTTGAATGCACCAAACGACCTGGTGATTCATCCGAATGGCAGCATCTACTTTTCTGATCCGAGATACCTTGGACCTGAACCGGTCGAACAGGCCGGGATGTTTCTGTTTCGGTATGACACCAAATCGAATACCTTGAGTATTGCCACTGAGTTGGCCAAAAAGCCGAATGGAGTTGAAATCTCTCCGGATGGCAAGACCCTTTATTTGGCCGAGACGGACAATGGTTCAACGGGCGTTCCGGGCGATCCTGTTGGTCCAAAGGGGCGGATGCAATTGCGGGCTTTCGACGTCAACGCCGACGGTCGATTATCGAATGGTCGAGTGATCGTGGACTTTGACAGCGAAGATGGTATCGACGGTCTGACTGTGGATACCTCGGGACGAATCTTTGCGGCAGTTCGGTCAGCGAACAAATTTGGAATTGGAGTGTACGACGCGACCGGTAAGCTGCTCGATTTCCTCCCGACGCCATCGCTTCCGACAAACGTTGGATTCGGAGCCGGAAACGATTCCGGAACGCTCTACATTTCGGCTGGTGGCGGTTTGTATCGGGCCTCGGTGTTGAAGCAAAATTGAGAGGTTTAGTAATGAGTACTATGGTGCGACGGCCATCTAAAGAGCCGTCGCTTCCGGCTCGGCGGTAAACGGGTTGTTCAGCAGTGAGCGCAAACTCTGCTGAACTCGCTTACTTCGTTGGTCGTTTGCCGATGGGCTTCACCGCGCCGCTTGCTTGTAGTTTCAGCTCGCCTTTGCACTTCGCGATAACGGGCACGTTCACGCGGAGAAAGAGCTGACCGCCCTTCTTGGGCTTTTGTTCCAGGCCAGTGTTGACGGCAAATGGTTCGCCTGGCTTGCCATCTGTCATCACCAGACCAATTAAAGCGCCGAAGGGGGCAGCTGCGACGTGATCTTTGGCCGGGTCGGATGTGCTGAGGCCGGTGAGCGGGACGGGAGTGGTCAGGTCAAGTTTGTAGTCACCGACGACGGCGATGCGAAACGCCTTTCCTTCTTCAACTTCGCAGATTGGTACCCAGCCTTTGGAGACGTCCATCTCCATCTTGATCCCATTTTCCTGCAGCAGTTCTTCGTTGATCAATTTGATCTGATCTTCAACGCCTTCCATTTTCGGATTGATCGCCATCATTCTCTGCAGGACTTCAATCGCATTTTCTTTGCGACCCTGCTTGTAATGCTCATTGACGACGTCTTTGTATTCCTTTAGTAGAGTTTCTTCCGCCTTTGTGAGTCGAGCCGCCAGCTCTGTTTCGTTGGCTCCATCATTGCGTTCTTTGTTTTTGTCTCGATCCTTGCTCTGAGCGAAAGCAGAACCAGACATCGCTACGAAAAGCGAGACTCCCAAAATCCAGTGGGCCCATGTGGATTCAAGTGGAGATCGATGTAATTGAGCGGCTGGCATGAAGTTCATCGAGGGGATCCTGTCAGGAAGTGGAGGGCCAACGTCGGGCTCAAACGTCAGACGATTTTAATTCTGACGTAACTGAGGGACATTTCTGTTCTGCAAATAACGATCAGAGCAGTTTACTTTGAGGAGAATTCTCTGGCGTTCTGCGAATTCAATTCCTCAGGTTTTTGCTTCGGGTGTTTGTGGCTGAGTTATCGATGCAGGCTGAGAACGTTTTCCAAACTTGTTTTCTTCGCCTCGAATACTGCGTCCAATGTTCGAACGATGTTTCCAGACAATCAGCCCAGGCACGATCACAGAGAATAAAGTTAGCGGAAGCTTTGCAACATCGAAAGCGTGCGATCCCAGTAGGATCAGTTGCGTAACGGCAAATCCAATCGCGGCAGCAATCGAAGCCGCCGCCACAATTCTGGTAGCTCCCACCACGATGAGGAACAGGATAAGGGCAACCAGGGAAGCGACCGGAGAGATCACGAGCACAACGCCCAGCGCCGTGGCGACTCCTTTACCACCGCGAAGCTTCAGCCAGATCGGATACATGTGCCCCAGAATGGCTGAGATGCCAGCGAGAATTGTCGCCGTTTGAGCTGCGTCTTCGGAGAACCTGGATGCCAAGAAGAGTTTTGCACCCAGCGTTGGGAGCAGTCCTTTGATGGCATCGAGAACCAGAACAAGGCTGCCCCATTTCCATCCGATGACTCGAGCGACATTGGTGGCTCCGATATTACCGCTGCCGTGATTCCGAATATCGTCCTTCAGAATCGCACGACCCACGAGATACCCAAATGGAATGCCACCCACAACAAAGGCAATCAGGCAGCATAGTACTGTCAGAGACACCATTTTGAATGTACCCGAAACAAGCAGGTCGACCGGAGAAAAATCTGTACAGTTCTGTGGGCGGCAGTGTTGCTGACAATTCGACGGGATGGAACCTCAAAAAACTCGAGATTCTGAAAACCGATTACGCAAAGTTAACAATTCCCACGGAACGGTTCCCGATCCTCTACGAAGCGATGATCGCCATTCCGCGAGCCTTGGCGGCGTCCCCAATGCTGCGATTTGCAAAAACCCCTCTGTCCTTAGCCTCATGTTGAGTATACAAAGACACAATCAATTGCTCGGATTTCGAGAAGGCGGCAGCGCGGTGTCGGTGGGGACCGGAGGAATACAAAAAGCAGAGAAAAGCGGCGGAGAACCACGCAGGGTTTCTTCTGCGAAGCTTCTCCGCAGGCTGCTCGCATTAGCGCTCGAGTATCGTCGCCCCTGTCTGATGGTCGTGCTGATGCAGACGGTCCTCGTTGCGCTCAGCCTGTCGACACTTGGGCTGACCGGAGTGGGGATCGACTATCTGTCGTCCCAGGTGCTGAACAATGGCGAGACTCCGCAGTGGCCGTTTGGAATTGCGCCGCCGGGTACATGGAGCCCTGTGCAGGTTATTGTCGCACTTTCTCTGACCATCCTGGCTGTGGCGATGTTGACCGCCGGGTTGAAGTATTTGGCGGCAGTTGCCTCCGGAGCCTTATCACAACACATTCTGATTCGGCTGCGGACTGAGGTTTACGCGAAGCTGCAGCAGTTGGGGTTTCAGTTTTACGACTCGGGCGAAAGCAGCTCGATTATTAATCGGGCGGCCGGAGACGCGAACAATGTCCGGAACTTTGTCGACGGCGTGATCATACGGTTGATCACAGTGTTCCTGACGCTCACCGTGTTTCTGGCTTACATGTTTCGGATGCATGTGAAGCTGACTCTTGCGTGTCTGGCAACGACGCCGTTGCTGTGGGTCGGTGCGGTCGTGTTTTCTCGAATGGTTCAGCCGGCTTATCGCCGAGCCAGTGAACTTGGCGATGTGATGATTCGCACACTCGTGGAGAATCTGCAGGGAATTCAGGTTGTCAAAGGATTCGCCCGCGAAGCTGATCAGGCCGAAAAGTTTCGTAAAGCCAATCATGACATTCGCGACCTGAAGACTTCGATCTTTTTTCGCATCTCGACCTTTCAGCCGGCGATGGGCTTGCTGACTCAGGCCAATATGCTCGTGCTGATTGGTTACGGCGGCGTGTTAGTGATTCGCGGCGAACTGGCTCTCGGGGCCGGACTCTTTGTATTTGCAAACCTGCTCCATGAATTCGCGAATCAGGTTGCTCATATCACCAATATCGTCAACAGCATTCAGTCCAGTCTGGCGAGTGCTGAGCGAGTTTTCGAGGTGCTGGATGAGCCGATTCGCATTCAGAGTTCACCCACAGCAGCCCGCATTTCTGCAGTGAATCAGGGTGTCGAGTTCGACAATGTTGCGTTCGGATACTCTCCAGAGAAACAGGTCATTCGTAACGTGTCGTTGCGAATTAATGCCGGCGAATGTGTGGGAATTACTGGCCCAACGGGTGCTGGAAAATCTACGCTTCTGAGTTTGCTGAAACGGTTCTATGACGTGGAGTCCGGGCGTATCCTGATCGATGGGACAGATCTTAGAAATCTCAACCTTGCCGATGTTCGTCGGCAGATGGGAATCGTGTTTCAGGAGAGCTTTCTGTTCAGCAATACCGTCGCCGCCAACATTGCTTTCGGGGATCCCGAGGCGACTCAGGAACGAATCGAAGAGGCAGCACGCATTGCATCCGCCGATTCCTTTATTCGTGAACTGCCGGAGGGTTATCAATCCATGGTTGGCGAACATGGAAGCAATCTTTCCGGGGGTCAACGGCAGCGACTTTCACTGGCTCGTGCAATGTTGACGAATCCTTCTGTGCTGCTGCTCGATGATGCCACCGCTTCGGTAGATCCGGAGACGGAGCACGAAATTCGTGAAGCCATGGTTTCCGCAATGCGTGGACGGACAACGATCATTGTGTCAAATCGCCTGAGTACTCTGCGTCAGACTGATCGAATCGTGGTTCTTCGCGATGGCGTCATTGAAGCCGTGGGAGCGCACGAGGAGCTATTGCGAACCAGCACCTACTATCGTGAACTCAGTGATCTGCAGAGTCGTCACGAACAGGAACACGTTCAACAGCAAGCGAACGATGTCGCCTCTGAAGAGCAGGTGATGACCATTCAGATGATCGGGGCAAATCGAGTTTCCGGCAGGCGAATGACTCGCGTTGTGTAGCCTTCGTCGTTGAGTTCGATAATTCGATAGCCGGGCGGAGCCGCAACGAAATTTGGTTTACTGCCCTCAGGGCTGAATTGAATGCCGGTTGATGGCGTCGTGAGAATATCGGTCTGATTCCAGCGTGTTTGGAATTCGTGATGAACGTGCCCGCAGCATGCGAAGCGGATTCGAGGTTCCTCCGTGAACCACGCATGAAGTAATTCTTTGCCGGTCAATCCAATGATATCCATCCATTCGCTGCCGACATTGACCGGCGGATGATGAAAGAAGAGGCCGATATTTTCTGGCTTGCATGACGCTACCTGTGCCTTCGCCCATGCAATCTGTTCTAGGTCAATCAGCCCTGGCACAGAGGACGGCACGTGCGTATCAAGACCGAGGCACAGCCATTTCTCCGCCGTAAATGTGAAGTTGATTCGTGCGTCGCCCTGCCCTGCTATCCGATCCGAGAAGACAGATCTCAGGATTGCCCGGTCATCGTGATTCCCCGGGACCTGAAAGAGTTTGTTTTTCCATGGGAGGAGAGTCGTCCGAACCGCCTGGTAACTCTCCGTTAGTTCGTCGTGCGTGTGATCACCAGTAACGACTACAAAGTCGAATTCTTCGCCGCTCTGCTTGATGTGTTCGACCACATCACCGAGCAACTGAAAAGTTGGAATACCTTTCAATGTGGCTTCCGGATCGCGGAAGATATGAAGATCAGTAAGCTGAAGAATGCGTATGGATGCCATCGATGTCATTTCGGAATGAGAATATGATTTGTCTCATTACACGAAAGACATTCCTTCAATGCAAGTGACGGAGTGTTCAGTAAGGTTGCAGGGAGCAGTCGCGGATTTCGGCAGCCAGAGTGCCTTTTCGCATTCCTGTTGCGAGACAGTTTCGGAGATCGGGTTAACAAGGAAAACAATCTCTTCGAAAACTGTCACCACGATCGATTGCTCGATACGTATCTGATCCATAAGGTTGCGATTCAGCGAAGAAAGATATCGGAACGGCATGGACACGAACTATTTACGTGACTCAGCCGAATTCTCCGCCATAACTCAAATGAAATCGTAGGTCTGATTCAGTGACTTTCTCACCATAGTACATGCGAAGTAATCTTCGCTGTTCTTGCAGCCCGAAATTGCGAGCTAGTTGCAACAGCGATTCGCAATGTTCCGGAATATCGGCAATGATTGATTGATCGGGGGAAGTCGTCAGGGCATGACCGAGAAGATCCACCGCAGCAGACGCCGTACCTGACATTGGCCCAAACTGCGTTGCGAGCCTGCCTTTTCGATATCCGAGGAATGCCTGAACCTTTCCGTCCGATGCAACTGCAGTTAGGGGACTCCATTCACTGAACAGCTGACTCAACAGCTTTCTGCGTTGTGTTGCTGTGGCTTCCCGGTCGATTCGGATGATCTCCTCATATTGCTCAGCGGTCGCGCTGAGAATTCTATGGCCGGGAGAAGCTGGAAGAATAGCGTTGCCCACGATTCCTCCTACGCGCTTCAGTTCGAACTGCGGTATGAAACCGAGTTTTCGATAAACCGCCGCTCCAAGGGGTGTCGCATCCAGTCGAACGGTTTTCGCACCTTTCTGTTGCGCGTAATCAAGACCGACCCGAACGAGTTCTCTTCCTATTCCGGTGCCACGCCGATCTTCGCGGACAATCACCATCGCCAGCCATGCTACCGGTCCGAACGTACAACACAGAGTTGTACCGACAATTTCTCCTTGCTCTTCGGCAACAAAACATCCATCTGGTTCCAGCATGAACATTCGTGTCCAGTCGGCGGCGATCTGATTCCACCCCACCGAAGTACTCAGCATAAGTGCAGAGGCAAGATCCGATTCAATCATTGTGCGGATCGCGGGAGTTTTCATGCCACGCACCATACTACTCTCTTAGCCGCCTAAGCAGGTGAAAAAAGCTTCATCCGTGCTGTACAAGGCGGCCAGGTGAAAACAGGAACTTACATGTCATATCGCCAGCTGTCATTCGATCCCTCAAGGCATTGACAAAAAACAAGAGAAAGCAGCGGACTGATACGGAGAACAGATGACTGCTGGCTTGCCGAAGTGATAGTCAAAGTGCGTCCGTAATCTCTCCGTTGATCAGGTCGGTGATCACATCATCGACCGCTCGGAAGTACCAGTCGGTGCCGGTGCCGCCGGTCAGAGCATCATCTTCTCCGGAGTCATTCAGCACGTTGATCGTTGCTTTCAGCGAAACTGCCGGACTCCCGACCCCGGCTCGCAGATTCGCGATTCGAGTTGCATACGCGTTGCCAGAAATCCACTCTGTCCGAATCGTGTTGAGATTGCTGACACTGGCGTCACTGGTTGTGCGTCCGGCAATCAGAATGTCGTCGTTGCTTCCGCCATTCAACGTGTCGAGTCCCAAACCACCGATCAGGATGTCACGACCACTGCCGGATTCCAAAATATCGGTGCCCTCCAATCCGACCAGAATGTTATCGCCATCGCCGCCCGTGAGTCGATTGGCCAGAGTATTCCCGATCAACGCATCTCTGCCCGATCCACCGACAGCATTTTCAAGTGTGCTGACGGAGTTGAGCTGCAATGTACGATTCGTGTGTACCGTCTGAATCCCAAGCAGGCCAAGGTTCAGGACGACGTTTGTGGTCAGCGTTGAAAAGTTGAGTGTGTCGGTGCCTTCGCCGGTATTCTCCGTCACCTGATCGGCTTCTGCGACCGAGGCGGTCGTGAACACATAAGTGTCGTTGTTGAGTCCTCCCAACAGCAAGTCGCCGCCAGCACCGCCGTTGAGAGTGTCATCGCCGGGACCACCTGTCAGAGTATTACTGGCACCATTTCCAGCAAGAGAATCCGCTCCTGAGCCGCCGATGGATTTCTCAAACGTGTTTGGAGAATTGAGCTTCAGTGTACGATTGGTATGAACATTCTGAATCGCATTGGTCCCCAGATGAAGAGAAACACTCGTCGTCAAAGCGGCAAAGCTGATTGTGTCAGTGCCTTCGTTGGTGTTCTCCGTCACCTGATCGGCTTCTGCGGCCGTGGCGGTCGTGAAAACGTAAGTGTCATTGTTCAGTCCTCCAAACAACAAATCGCTGCCTGCACCGCCGTTCAGCGTGTCATCGCCGGCACCGCCTGTCAGAGTATTGCTGGAACCATTTCCGGCGAGAGAATCCGCTCCAGAACCGCCGATGGAATTCTCAAACGTGTTTGGAGAATTGAGCTTCAACGTTCGGTTGATATGAACATTCTGCGTCGCGTTAGAGCCCAGATGAAGAGAAACGCTCGTCGTCAACGCGGCGAAGCTGATTGTGTCGGTGCCTTCGTTCGTGTTCTCCGTTACCTGATCGGCTTCTGCAGCCGTGGCTGTTGTGAACACATAAGTGTCATTGTTGAGTCCTCCAAACAGCAAGTCGTCGCCAGCACCGCCGTTGAGAGTATCGTCGCCGGCACCTCCAGTCAGAGTATTAACGGCCCCATTTCCGGCGAGAGAATCCGCTCCAGCACCGCCGACGGAATTCTCAAACGTGTTCGGCGAATTGAGCTTCAGCGTGCGATTACTATGCACGGTCTGTGTCGCGTTGGTCCCCAGATGAAGAGAGACGCTCGTCGTCAAAGCTGCGAAGCTGATTGTGTCAGTACCTTCGTTCGTATTCTCGGACACCTGATCGGCTTCTGCGGCCGTGGCTGCGGTGAACACATAACTGTCATTGTTGAGTCCTCCAAACAGTAAGTCGCCGCCAGCACCGCCGTTAAGAGTGTCGTCGCCGAGACCTCCCGTCAGAGTATTGCTGGAACCATTTCCGGCGAGAGAATCCGCACCGGAACCGCCAATGGAATTTTCAAACGTATTCGGCGAATTCAGCTTCAGCGTGCGGTTGGTATGAACATTCTGCGTCGCGTTAGTACCCAGATGAAGAGAAACGCTCGTCGTCAATGCTGCGAAGCTGATTGAGTCGATGCCTTCGTTGGTATTCTCTGTCACTTGATCGGCTTCTGCAGTCGTGGCCGTCGTGAACAAATAAGTGTCGTTGTTGGCTCCACCAAACAGCAAATCGCTGCCAGCACCGCCGTTGAGCATGTCGTCACCGAGACCGCCACTCAAGGAATTACCAAGGCCATTGCCCGTTAGTGTGTCAGCTCCGGAACCACCGACAGCATTTTCAAATGTCGTGGTCGAACCGAGAACCAAACTCAGATTTGTCGCATGGACGGCTTGCGTAGTGGCAGTGGCTAGATTCAATGATAGGCCCACTGTCGTTGTCGGTGAGAAATCCAGGGTATCGATTCCGCCGCCGGCTTCGTCCAGAGTCCACAAGCCCAGAGCCGTATCCGCATCGAACTTGTAGACATCGCCGCCAGCAGCTCCGGCCAAAGTTCGGTTTTCGATGCTGGTGAAAATCAGAGTGGCTCCGTTGACGATCAATCCGTTGACACTGTTCACAGAAATGGTGTCCGCTCCGGTGGTGCCCACAACGCGAACGGAATCGGTTCCCCCGAGACCATCGATCGTAAGGGCGGCGTTCATCGGGAATGTGCCAAGGCTGGTGGCCGAGCCGCCATTGGTGGAGATTGTGACAGTCACGGTCCCGCTGGTCGTGAGACTCGAATAAGTCAGCACAAAGGCATCTGCGTTGGCAGTTCCGCTCAGAGTTGCTCGTTCAAAAGCTCCCATGTCCACGGTGGTGTTGAAAATGCGAGCGAACGGGTT
>JAXMBU010000013.1:0-136884 GCA_046349735.1 Planctomycetaceae bacterium | reverse complement strand
CGCCAGAATCACGGCTGAAGGCACCTCAACCATCATTCCGATGGGCACATTTCGCTGAAAAGGGATTCCTTCGTCCTCTAAATCCTCCATGACGTCCATCAGAATCATCTTCGCCTGCCGAAACTCCAGCAGCGTGGCGACCAGAGGAAACATGATGCGAACATTTCCGTGAACGGATGCACGCAGGATGGCTCTGAGTTGCCTTTTGAACATTTGCGTATTTCGCAGACTCAGGCGAATACTCCGCAATCCCAGCATCGGGTTTGCACTTTCGGCGAACTGGTCAGCCATCAACTGTGGAACCTTATCGGCACCAATATCGAGGGTGCGGATGACCACTGGAAGGTCACCGCAGGCCTCAACGACGCGGCAGTAGGCTTCGTAGTGATCAGATTCCGATGGTTCGCGATTTCCGCTGAGAAACAGAAACTCTGTGCGGTAGAGTCCCACGCCATCTGCACCACGTTTGATGCACTGGCGAACTTCCTCCGGGAACTCAATGTTGCCGCAGATGGTCACGCGCTGGCCATCCTGAGTTTCTGCCGGCAGCGATCCCATTTCGCCAAGTCGGTCACGGACCCGCTGACTGCGTGCCTGAGAATGTTGAACTCTGGCTAGTGTTTCCTCGTCCGGATCAATGATCACTCGGCCATGATCACCGTCGAGAATTACGATCTCACCCCCTGAGATCTCAGCAAGGCATCGCCCCAGGCCGACAATGGCCGGGATTTCCAGCGCGCCGGCAAGAATCGCCGTGTGGCTTGTATGTCCACCTACTTCGGTTGCAAAGCCAAGGACATACTTTGTATTAAGAGTTGCGGTCTCTCCTGGCGTCAGATCGTGCGCCAGAATGATGACTGGTTCTGTCAGATTGCTCAGCTCTTCTCGGCTCTCTCCAAGAAGCTTGCGCAGCAATCGCTTCTCCAGATCGAAAATGTCGAGAGCACGTTCGGACAGGTAACGGTCCCCCATTTTTTGAAGCTGTTCCGCATAGCTCCGTAAAACTCTGCTGACAGCGAACTCGGGTGAGCGGCACTGGTCGCGAATGAGTGATTCAACTTCTCGAATCAGCCGCGGATCCTGCGCCATCTGCAAATGCGCGGAGAAAATCGCACCGTATTGAGCTCCCAGTTGTGAAGACACCAGTTGCTCATTGCCTTTGATGTCTTTGCAGACAAGATCCAGTGCAACGTGGAATCGCTGGAGCTCGGCATCAATCGCGTCTTTGCTGACGAACTTTCGCGGGATGCGGAAGTTTTCGGATCCCAGCACTAATACTGGGCCGGAAACCATTCCTGGTGAAACCGCAATTCCCGAGAAAACCTTCATTGGCGCTGGCGAGTCTTTTCTGATAACCGTGACACAAGCGGAGATGCTGTCGCGGTAGTCTACGCCCAGGAATCACGCAGGACAATCAACCGGGGTCTGCCTCAGCCATTTGTGCGGTGTTCTGCACCTGGAATCGCAAAGCCTTCTTCGAACAGTCGGCAAATTGCGTCGGCAGCAGCCTCAGCGTCGGCACCACAGACTTCCATGTTGAGCATGGCTCCGCATGGCACGGCCATGAGCATCAGGTCAAATGCCGATTTTGCATCGGCACGATGCCCATCAAAAAAAAGAGAAATCGAAGATGAAAACGTCGTCGCGCAACGAACGAGAAGGGTGATCGGACGCAGGTGCAGACCATCCTCGGGCGTAACCTTAACCTGTCGTCGGACGACGTCCTCCGATTGCATAGTGAATTCCTCTGCAGGGCGTGGCAATTCCCAAGCTGAATGCACGCCCATGAATCCAACCTCAACTCGTGAGTTAGGAGCAAGGCGAGTTTCGGCTAAGCGTCTCGATCGCCATCATCTGCTTCGACGAGCAGATCCCAAATGTCAGCAGTTGTCATGGATTGCTTCAGGAAGTTGCAGAAGTCCTGACTTCGAAGGTGGCGGGAGATGTTTTCGAGTCCGCGAAGATGATCTCCGGGACGGTCAGGCGGAGAGACCAACAAGAATAGAATGAAAACGTCTTCGCCATCAAGGCTTGCGAAGTCGACACCATTTCGGGAAATCGCAACAGTCGCGGATAGTTTTTCGACCGAAGCATGCTTCGTGTGCGGGACGGCAACACCGTTACCGATACCAGTCGATCCCAGCTCTTCTCGCTTCAAAATCGCCGCAATTACAGCGTCTTCCTCCGAGGCTTTAATCGCTCCAGAAGCTTTCAGGCTGGCAACCATCTCTCGGATCACGTCTTCTTTTTTTGAAGATTTAAGATCTGGAAGAATGGCATCGCGAATAACAAACTCAGTCAATTTCATTGCAACTCTCTCAACTTATCGAGCAGGCGAAGCCAGAAAATGGTCGCCCAGAAATAGCACCTTGAGCCCAGCCAGAACTTCCAAACTCATTTCAGGCAGGACAGTGAATCATAAACGGGGCATTGTGCCCATATGCAACGGGAAGTCAAAGACGCCCAACGCAATTATCTATCACCGATTTCTCCAACAGCTGTTCAGCTTCCTGAACCTGTACCAAAACTCAGGTTCAGATGAACAGCAGTCAGGAGTCACATATTAGGACCGGGACAGACTCCTGTGCCTCATTCGGAAGTGATTTCCGGAATTACACGGGAATCCTGTCTTGATCCTGTCAGACGACCGAACCCTTACTCTGCCTTGCTGGACTCGTCCGTTTTTGGCGGAATATCTTTGATTGAAGCCTGATGCTTGTGGTCTCTGTGTTTTTCCTTGTACTTATGGACCTGATGTTCCATCTTGTGAAGGCATTTGTCAAAAGTAGCGCCTGCGTCTTCGCCTTCTACGTGGGCCACGATGGTGTGGAAGCCATCAATCTCAACCAGCATTTCCACATCAACTCGAGGACCTTCAAACTCGAGAGTGACGTCGATCTCGCTGACGGTATTCAGGTATCGAACCAGTTTCTCCGCCTTTTGAGTGATGTGTTCTCGCAGCTCCGGTCGGATACTGCCGTGTCGACAGGTGATAGCAACCTGCATTCCAGATTTCCTTCAATTCAGTGAAACGTTCGATGGGTGTATCGAAGGTGGGGAATCCCCGAATTTTCCGTTCAGGCTTCGCCGCCGATGCCTGTTCGTAAAGCAATCATAACACCGCGAATGACTGAGAGGGGGGCGATTCTAGAAGGAAGGGCCATACAGGAAAAGCGGTTCATTGGGGTTCTTCGGCTGAAGAATCAAAGTTCAGAGCCAAAGCTGGTGAATCCGGACGGCATCTATGTCTCGTTTGATCGTTCGAAGTCGTTAGGGGCTCGCATCGCAGCAAATCCAGACTCAAAATGGTTCTATGAGCCTGTTCATGCGGAGGCCGCTACGCCAAAAACGACTCGTCCAAGGCTTCCCGGGGTTGCTGTACGTCTACTTTGGGCACGATCTGGTGGATTTGTGTCAGACTCTTTTGACTTTTTGAACAGCAAACTCCCAGCCTCGGAGGAAGTTTGCAGGTTGTTTGGTCTGATCACGCCTGAGGGGACGGGACACCTGGACTGATGGTTGTTGTCCCGGGTTTTCCACGACTGAGTATTCTTCCGATGGCTTCTTTCGCATCCATGACGAGGCTGAAACCTGCCGGGATCAGCACGAGCGTAAAGAATGTTGAGACAATCATTCCGCCAAGGACCACGGCCCCAAGTCCCTGATAAAGCTCACTTCCGGCACCGACGCTCCACACCCACGCACCGTCCGCCCAAATTGGAAGCGGCACGACCAACGGGAACATACCAAGCACCGTTGACAGAGTGCTCATCAGAATCGGTCGCATACGAGTTCGAACAGTCTCACACACGGCATCGACCGAATTCATTCCTTCTTCGCGCATGTAGTTGAGGCCCTGATGAACGATCAGGATCGCGTTGTTAACAACCGTGCCGATCAGGATCACAAATCCCAGCATCGTGAGCATGTCGAGGGGTTGAAAGACAAACTGATTCATGATCTTGAGCCCACCAAGTCCTCCGACAAGTGCCAGCGCGACGCTGATCATGACCACCAGCGGATATAGAAACGATTCAAACAACGCGGCCATCAAGAGATAGGTCAACAGCAGAGCGAGCAACAGATTCCATTTCAGGTCGAACCACGTATCGGCAAGTTTGTCGGCGGTACCGGCCAGTCGAACCTGATACGCCCCACTTTGAAACCGAGGAGACTGCATCAGCACCTGACGAACTTTTTCATCAACCGTTTTCATCGCCGTTTCGAGTGGGACTCCCGGAGCCGGTTTAAGCTGGATGGTGATGGATCGTGATCGTTCGATATGGTTGACCTGTTCCGGACCGCGGCTCAATACGACATCTGCCACTGATGACAGTCGAACGGTTTCTCCCGTTGGAGTTCGAATCGGCAGATTCTCGATGTCATGCGAATGGCTGGCATAATCTGCGTCGCCACAGATTACGAGATCGATTCGGCGGCCCTCATGCCAATAATCTCCCGCAAATGCTCCGTCAACGAGAGCATTGACGCCGTAGCCGAGTGATTGTGAGGTGACTCCCAGCTCAGCGGCTTTTTCCAGCTTTGGAATGATGTGGAGTTCGGGGCTGGAGAGATCAAGTCCTGGAATCGGGCGCAACTGATTGCCTTTCTCCATCGGAAACTGGGCCATACAGAGACCAAAGGCTTTTTGCGCTTCTTCAACGAGGCCCTCCAGATCCGGGCCCGTGATATCAATATCGATGGTTCGTCCACCGCTCAGCCCACTGTCGAATAAGCTCGACTGACTCACGATGGGTATGACACCAGGTTGCGAACCGGCCGCTTTAGCGAGGATCGGAATCAATTCAGCCGCGCGAAGTTCGTCAACGGCTTTGGCTCCCAGAAACAGCATGCGTCCTCGAGCAACAAAGAAGAAGTCATTGATTCGCGGTGACCCCGGCGGTGCATCTTCCGCCCAGTACGGTGTCAGTTGTCGCTCGATCCCTTCGCCGAGTTCGATCATCTTGTCGATGTTGTAGCCCGGTGGCGGCAGCAGGATCGCAATAATCAAATTTCGATTTCCTGTGGGCAGATATTCCGTATCCGGCCACAACAGAATACTGCTCCAGACTGATCCAAGGCAGAACAACACGACAACCAGAAGTCGCCAGAACCAGCTGCCACGAGCCGACATCATCTTCCGCATTGCGCCAGCAAACAGTTCATTGATCCAATGGCTGACTCGAACAAGACCGAACAATCCGGAGAAACCATAGCTGGTGTCGTATTCGAGGCTGGCGGTCTTTTGATTTCTCAGGAGCCAGCAGGCTGCCGCAGGAATCACCGTCACGCTCACCAGCATTGATATTCCGACGGAGCACGCGATGGCAATCGAGATGTCTCTGAAGAGTTGTCCGGCCTGACCTTCAACAAAGATCACGGGCACAAATACAACGATCATTGCCAATGTTGCCGCAAGTACCGCTCCCCAGACTTCCTGAGTTCCCTGCAACGCGGCTTCGCGAGGCGACTTGCCCATTTGAAAGTGTCGATAAATGTTTTCCAGCACAGTGATTGCATTGTCGGCCACCATGCCCACCGCGAATGCCATTCCAGCAAGACTGATGACGTTGATGCTTCTTCCGAAAATCTTTACGAACATAAACGTCGCGATCACGCTGATCGGTATCGACAAGCCAATAATGATCACCGAGCGGACACTTTTCAGGAACAGCAACAGGATCAGGACCGCCAGTGCTCCTCCGGAGTAAACGTTGCTTTCGACGAGGGCCGTTGCTGAATCCAGATACAAGGTCTGGTCGTAGACCTGTTCCATATACAGGCCTTTGGTCGCCAGAATTCCAAGGTTCAGTTCCTCGCACGCAATACGGAGGTTGTTGCCGTAGATTCGAGTACACTCGCCGAGTTCCAGCAGAGTAATCTCCCCGTCTTTATTAAGGTCCAGATCCTCACGCGGCGGGCCCATAACCTCTTTGATGTTTGTGTTCGGGGCCTGCTGAGCATTCACGGCCAGGGCATTGAGTCCCATCTGACGCACGACTCCGTCAGGTTTCTTGTACGCAACCCCAACGGTTGCCACGTCACGGACACGCACTGGTGAATTGTCACGATTAACGATGATTGTATCTTCGACTTGTTCTGGCGTTTGGAATTGTCCGAGCGTTCGAACAACGTTTCGCTGACGTCCTTCGGGAATGTCACCGGCGGAGGTATTCTGGTTCTGGGCCATCAGCGCCATGCGGAGTTGATCGATCGTGACGCCGAAGGCCGCCAGTCGAGTTGGATTAACTTCGACTCGGAATTCCTGTTCCTGTCCACCGAACACATTTCCGTTGGCAACGCCTGGGACTCGTTCAAAAACAGCTTCGATGTACTCCTCCGCAAACTTTCGCATGAGCGCGGGATTGTTGCGGCCCATGGTGAAAGTTTTCAGCACAGGATGCTGATCAGCCAGCAGGTTCAGCTTCGGGAGATTGATGGGCTTTGTGCCCTCCATCAAAGGAGTCAGTGGTTCCTTCAGCGAGGGGTCCTGTGCGATCAGGTTGTTGAGATCTTCGCGAGTCGGTGGGATAGGCTTCAGGATAAACCAGGCGATTGCGTTAACATTTGCATTGACCGTTGAGATCACCGGTTCTCGAGCATCGTCCGGATAATTGGGGACCTGATTCAGCTTCTCGGCAACCCGGGCTCGTGCATCGGCGATATCGGTTCCGACCGCAAAACGCATGGTGATAGTTCCCATTGAGTCCGAGCTTTCGCTTTTGAACTCATCCATCCCCTCCACGCTCTTGAGTTGTTCTTCCTGCTCATCAATGATTTCACGTTCCACTTCCTGGGCACTGGCACCTGGCCAGAGTGTGGTAATTGTCAACTCAGGTTCGGTCACATCAGGAGTAAGCTGGACCGGAGTTGCAAGATAAGCAATGACACCAAACAGCAGCGACAGAATCACGCCGACGGTGAGTTTCACTGGATTCTCGATAGAGAATTTTATGAGGTCCATAATTTATTCGTCGCTGTGGTAAAAGCTTGAGCCGAAACAAGCAGAGTTGTCGAGTTATTCCATGATCTGCACGGTCTGAAAGGCTCGAAGCCGTTCCGCGCCTTCGGTCACCACCTGCTGGTCGGCCGCCAGGCCTTCACCAGTCACTTGAATCGAAGTGCCAGAGCTGACACCGGTTGTCACCAGAACCTGCCGAACGCTCATTGGTTTTCCGTCGGAGGCCGGGTTAATCACGTATACGAAGGTTCCTCGCGAAGTTCGGACGAGTGAATCTTTTGGTACCAGAATCGCCTCGACATTCTGACCGCTGAATTTCGCTTCAGCCATCATGCCTTCTCTAAGAGCGGGAGTTGGCGTTGTCGTCGATGTGTCGATCTTGTTGTCGATACGAATGATGACAGGGAAGCTGCGAGAGCCATCCTCCCAATTGCTTTTGGGGACAACCGATGCGACTTCACCTTGCCAGTCACTTGCCAGACCGTTGCGAGATCCGGTTCCCTGAATGCTGAGAATCACAGGACGCCCCGGAGTAATTTGATCGATGTATTGCTGATCAATCTGAACTTCCACTTCGACTTCATCCAGCTTTGCCAGGGTCAGTACAGGCGCGCCTTTGGAGAGCCATTGTCCGATGTAGGTATGTTCCTCAACCACGAACCCATCGAAAGGTGCACGCGTAAATCGCTTTTCTCGCTCGGCTTTCAGGAAGGCCACATGTTTTTCCTGGGCTTCTACGCGAGCCATAGCCTGCTGAACCGTTTCTTTGCGAGGTGCCGAGATTCGGGCCAGCACGGCGGCTGCGGCGAGTCGATTTTGTTCGGCTGAGTCGACATTGTCCTGAGCATCTTTGACCTCGGTGGGATTAGCCGCTCCTCGCTTACTCAGAGCCATTAATTCATCCAGTCGTCGGGACGCGTTGGCATACATGACTTCCGCAGCCTGCTTTCGTGCTTGTGCTTCATCCTGATCCTCTTTTCGGGGTGACTTGATCTCTTCCAGTTCAGCTCGGCGCTCCGTCAGTATTGCTTCCTGTTCTGCAATATCGAGATCCGTTGACTCCATTCTGAGTTTGGAAAGCAAAGTGCCCTTCGTCACAAAGGCTCCGACTTCAAGAGGAAACTCCTCCACGATGCCGTCAGATCCGGATGCGACGATGCTGGCATGTCGTGGCCGTACGTTGCCGATCGCACGGAATTCGGGAGCAATACTCTCCTTCTTAATCACGGAAACTTTGACAAGTGCTGGTGGTGGTCCAGAAGTTCCGCCTGGAGGAGAACTGGCGTTAGTGTCAGCGGAAGATGCTTCGCTGGCAGCCCCTGACGGAGACTGAGAACAACCGGCAGGAAACAGGCAAAGGCCAGCGGCGAACACGACAACAAACTGGCATGTCTTGAAGTTTCTCATGTAATCTGGATCGGCAGGCAAGGGCGGAATTAACTGGATTCTTGTTAGCAGGGTAGCCGCATCTTACATGTTGTCGCCAGAAAGTGTTTCTGGTTTCGCCGATTTCCCTCAGGACAGTAATCCGTGACGGATCCTTACAGGATTCGCAGGTCCGGAGAATGATGCAATATGGCATCATTTCGCGTACGCAATTGACAAAAATTACTCCCGAATTCTCAGTTGTTCTGTGACATCTCGGGCTACGGCAAAAATGATGCCCTCGTCAGGAATAGACTTGGCCGTCCATTCAAAGCGTCTCCATAACCCTGCTTCAGTCTGATACCGATTTTGAAACTGCACCACCGGCTGACCTCTTAGAAGTTGTTCCATGACGCCGATCGTGTCATGCCGATCATCCGGATGAACGAAGTCAAGAAATGGCCGCGCCAGCAAAGACTTTTCGTTGTAACCCAGAACTCTCGCGAAGTTGGAATTCACTCTCCGAAAGTAACCATCAAGTCCGGCGATACAAAATAGATCAAGGCTCAGATCAAAAAACCGCCGCAGGTCAGTCTCCGCGCGCTGCAGCATGGATTCGAGGTACATGGTGAGTTCTTTTGCGACAACGCCAGCGTTTGCCGGGCGCAGTTCCACATCAGGTGCAAGGCAGCTTCTGGCCAGTCTCAGCAGAACACCGTCTGCTTCACATTCGGAAAGCTTCTTTAGAGCGAAGGACATATCGCCCTGTGCCGCGCGGAAGCATACGTCAATAAGACTGCGGCCTTGATGGGGAGGATGTCCTGTCAGGATCTCACAGAGAATTCCACCGAGACCAAATACATCTGATCGAACGTCGGTGCATTGACCGCGTGCCTGTTCTGGTGACATATATGTTGGTGTTCCCCAGATCGTCCCTGCGGCGGCATCCGCCTGAGCGGTTTGGGATGCCAGTCGTTCAGCTGCACTGAAAATCGCCGAGGAAGAGGTGATGTCAGCGGAGTTCGAAAGTTCACACAGGGTCGTTGATGCACGAGCAAGCCCCCAGTCCATCAAATGCACTTCCCCGAACTCACCCACCATGATGTTTGAGGGTTTGATGTCGAGATGAATAACGCCTCGTGAGTGCGTATACGAGAGCGTCTGGCAGACCTGTTCAAAAATCTTGAGCAGTCTCGGCAGGTCATCCTGCGAAGGTGATCTCTCCGACAGCAACTCAGCCAGTGTTCGCCCCTGAACCAATTTCATTACAAAATAGGGACGATCGTCCAGGGCAGTCCCTGTTTCATAGATTGGAATAATTCCGGGATGTTGCAGGCGACCAGTGATGCGAGCTTCGTGAATGAACAGCTGAACCAGCGACGGCTTGTCTTTGTGGACTTTTCGAAGCAGCTTCACCGCGACATTCCGATCCAGTTCCAGATCGCGAGCCTTAAGAATGATCCCCATTCCGCCGTATGAGATTTCCGAATCCAGTCGGTATTTGCCCAGACGCTGATTGATGAGATCTGCGGCAGGTTCCCGTTCAACCAGAAGATTGGCCTCATCAATGGGAACTGTTTTCTCCATGCCGGCAGCTTCAAGCTGTGCCAGCAAATTCTGCGGGATATCGATGAAGCTGTCTGATACTGCCGCTCTGGTGTCGGTGTCTTCCAGCTTAGTTGAGTGCTGGTGGATCTGGGAGGAAACGCAGTCTGTGTTTGACGTGGTCAGCGATGCATTGAGATCGTTTCGTCTCATTTCCGCCTGCCTTCGCTGAACTGCAGTCGCTGTACCGAATCGCATGAGCTACAGGCAATTCGGCAGTCCACGTGTCTGTCCAGGACGCAGCAACTGCATTCAGTCGCTGCCATCATTTCAACGATTATTTATTACAACAGCGGCTTGTCGGAAATTCAAGGAGTTGCTGAACAATCGGGGAGATTACGATCGAGAAGTTTGTGCTTCTGATGCAGCCAGAGATGGATCATTTCCCGGGTTTGGCTGAGACACAATGTCCGTGTTTTGCAGGGATCTGTGCATGCGTCGGCCTATTTCTGACTCAACAGACTTTCGGCCATTTCGAGATGTTGTTCAATTTCCTCATGCGGCCTTCGCTTTTGCGACGGAGGCAGCAGGGGTGAGTATTGCCTGAGGAAGACATCGACCGCGTCGCCGGGGATTGGTTTTGAGTAGAGATAACCCTGGGCGTGTGTTGAACCCATTTCAAACAACAATTGTTGCTGTTCAGGAGTCTCTACGCCCTCAGCAACGACATCGAGGTTCAGGCTCTGAGCAAGCGCAATGATCGTGCGGACGATCTCACGAGTTTCGCTGCATGTGTGCATGTTGCGCACAAACGACTTGTCGATTTTCAAAAGATCAAGCGGCAGGCGATGCAGGTAAGCCAATGACGAGTAGCCCGTTCCAAAGTCATCGATCCCGATACGAATTCCGGCATCGCGAAGTTCACCGATGATCTGCTGGACGAGTTCTGGATTCTGCATCAGGGTGCTCTCGGTCACTTCGATCTTCAGCATTCGTGGATCGATGCCAGCCCTGGCCACAGTCATCAGCAAGTCGTTTCTGAAGAGCGGTTGACCGAATTCTCCCGATGAACAGTTAACAGTCACGCTGACAATATCTTCCGCTGCACGGTTGCGATTCCATTCCTGAACCTGATCACAGGCCAGTTCAAGAACAACTCGCCCAAGGCGACCGATCAAACCGAGCGATTCAATGACAGGCACGAAGACATCTGGTCCAACGCGTTCACCGCGTGGGTGTTTCCAGCGACAAAGTGCTTCGAAGCCTTCGACTCGGCCAGTGGCCAGTCTTACGATCGGCTGATACTCGAGGTGGAACTGGTGGCTCTTGATGGCCTGTCTCAGATCGCATTCGAGCGCGAGTCTTGCTGAGGCGACAGTCTGCATCTCCGGATCGAAAATTCGATAGCCGCCTCGACCACTTGTTTTGGCGTAATACATGGCCGTGTCCGCTTCGCGGATTGCATCGGCAGCCGATTTTCCGTCACCGCCACCAAAGGCGATTCCAATGCTCACTCCGACAGCCACTTCATGGACGCCCACGGCAAATGGCTCAGACAGCGCCGCAATGATACGTTCTGCGACAATTTCAGCGTCAATGTGGTTCTGCAGGCAATGCAGGAGGACCGTGAATTCGTCACCCCCATGTCGCGCGACAGACCACTTGGAGCGATTTCGTGCGACGACATCCGTTTGTCGCAGACAACTCTCCAGCTTCTTGGCAACGCTGCACAGAAGAAGATCCCCGGCGTCGTGTCCCAGACTGTCATTCACAAGTTTGAAGTTATCAAGATCCAGAAACAGAATGGCTGAGAATCCAAAAGTCGCCTGGTCCAGATGCAGAACTCGGTTCAGTTGTTCTTCAAACAAAAGTCGATTTGGCAACCCCGTCAATACGTCACGAACTTTTCCTTCGGTGACATCAGCCAGAGAGCCTGCGAGGCGTCGAGGAATCCCATTGGCATCGGACTGGACAACTCCGCTGCAAAGCATCCAGCGGAAAGTTCCATCGCGATGACGCATCCGAATTTCTGTTTCGAAACGCCCTTGCTCAAGGGAGCTGCGGCTTCCCAGCAATTCTGTAAACTGTTCTCGATCCTCAATGTGGATGCGCTCGAACCACGAATCGACAGAGGAAATTAGTTCGTTGTCGTTGTAGCCCAGCATTTCCTTCCATCGTGCAGAAAGAAAAATCTGACGTTGTGCCACATCCCAGTCCCAAAGACCGATTCTGGAACCCTGTGCCGCGAGTGCGTAACGTTCCTGACTCCGTTTCAATTCAGACAAAGCCCGGCTGAGTTTGAGCTGCAGCGAGATTCGAGCCAGTGTAATCTGGGGGTCGAGTGGCTTCGTGAGATAGTCATTGGCTCCTTCGGTAAAGGCTCGCACAACGTTCTCGCGTTCAGCTTCTGCCGTCACCATTATGACTGGCAGTGCACCGTCAGGATATCGTGAGCGAATTGCCTTCAGGACATCGAACCCGCTCATGCCGGCCATGATGACATCCAGCAAGACCAGATCTGGTAACTGTTCCTCAAGGCGTTCGAGCGCGGCTTCACCGCTGTCTGCGGTCAGGACATCGTGTCCATTGCGGGACAGCATTCGGCTCAGAATTTCTCGATTAATCCGCTCGTCATCAACCACCAACACGAGTGCGCGTTCACCCGGCAATGACAAAACGCCATGAGCGGGCGATTTGTCCGCGGGTTGGGCAGATGGTTGTTGTCCGGTTAACTGCACGGGATCGTCCTGCTGAAGGGATCAGCGTATTGAGAACGACGTGTCCAACGGTGTACGAACACGTGAGTTCTTCATTCGAACTGGTCTGCTGTGGCCAAGCCTAGGTCGCAAATTTTCAACGTGCATACGGAGAAGCACGTTTTTGGGGCAATCACCTACTGTCTCTGTCCAAACATCTTCCGCACAGGGCGCAGATCTCGTGCTAATCGTTACAAACGGTCCGCTGGATTCGTGTTGCATAATCCCGTTGAGCGGGTTTCAGTGCACGTTAGTCATCGGGAATTAGTGGCAGACAGAACAAAAAGTTTCGCGATCGGTAAGTGTACAACAGATTTGTCCGGCAGCTTCTCTTTGCTTGATTGCAGAGATTCGTCACGTGAAGTTGCCATTCAGCATTTGGTGAGCAGCCTCTTCGGGAAACAGTCTGCCTGTTCATTGGCTTGCTTCACAGTGATCCGGGCTTTTGATTTGAGTAGCGTGCTTCATGTTGAACCTGATCCTGCTATGGAATCTTGACGTTCTTACGTTTGCAGTTCTGACGCTGACCGGAGTACTGCTTGCGGATCGCTACTTCTTTAGTCGCTCGTTCGACAAAAGGCAGCGTGGAGCACTCCGAAGTTCGGCGATGGTTCTGATCTGTGGCAGTGTTTATCTGGCGATACGATGTGGAGAAACGGAACGTGCACAGCTGAGGACGTCTATTGATGGATTCGCGACCGGCTATGCCGACGAGATGCGTGAACATGGTCATTACCTCGTGTCGGAGTCCACGCCTGCGGATGATCAGACTTATCTGCTGCTCCTGAACAAACAGATGAAATGGCTGAATCTCAGTAAGTCCGTCGATGATGTTTACACGATCAGGCAGTGTAAAGACGGGAAACTGCGACTGATCGTGGATTCCGAAACGGACTACAACAATAACGGAGCAATTGACGAAGATCGGGAAGAGCGAACGCCGATCGGAGATGTGTATGAAGATGCCTCGCCACTGATGTTGGCCGCACTTCAAAGTAATTCTCCCGGCACATACTTTGATGATGTGCCCTACACTGATCGCTGGGGAACATGGGTCAGTTCCTACGCCCCGATTTTCGATCAGCATGGTCAACCGGACGGAATCGTCGGGGTTGACTTCGATGGCTTCGAGTGGGTCGCGTCGATTTTGTGGGCTCGCGCGGCGGTGCTGGGCTTTGCGATGACGTTGATTCTCACTGTCATGGGCAGCAGCAGCACTGTTGGTGTGATGCAGGCGGAATTGAGGCAACGAGCGAAGCTAAGTCGAGAACTCAAGAGGCAGGCGGAGTCGCTGGGCGAGCTGAATGCAGAACTGATTGTCGCTCGCGATGCAGCGGAGCAGGGAAGTCGGGCCAAGAGTGAATTTCTCGCCAATATGAGTCACGAAATTCGGACACCAATGAATGGTATCCTTGGCCTGACAGAGCTGTTGCTGCAGACTCCGATTTCTGCAGAACAGAGACGAAATCTTGAGTTGGTGGTCTCATCGGGTGAAGCTTTGATGACGGTTCTGAACGACATCCTCGACTTCTCCAAGATCGAAGCCAACATGCTTCAGATCGACAAGACCGAGTTCGAACCTCGTGAAGTCGTTGGCAACGCTATGAAGCTGTTAGGTTTGCGAGCCGAGCAAAGAGGGCTGGAACTGACCTGCAGATTCCTGCCCACGGTGCCCCTCCATTTGATGGGAGACGCAGGACGAATTCGTCAGGTACTGGTCAATCTTGTGGGAAATGCAATCAAGTTTACGCATCACGGCGAAGTCGCTGTGACCGTTGCTGATGTCACAACGGAGGACAATCGTCGAGAGTTAGAATTCTCAGTTCGAGATACCGGAATTGGCATCCCTCTGGAACGGCAGGAGTCCATTTTCGAAGCCTTCGTACAGGCGGATGGAAGTACAACTCGGCACTACGGTGGCACGGGGCTGGGCCTTGCGATCTGTACGCGTCTGGTGGATCTGATGGGTGGTCGGATTCGAGTCAGAAGTACGCCCGGAACGGGAAGTACATTTTCATTCCGAATACCACTTGAAGAAGCGGCAAAGGAGATCACCAGTCCAGCCGATCAGAAGAGTGATTCGCTTCCACGCCAAAGGGTGCTTGTCGTCGATGATAATCCAACGAACCGTCTTATCCTTCAGGAAATCCTCACCGTCTGGCGAATGGATGTGGAAGCCGTAGATCAGGGCCAACTGGTTCGCGAAACACTCGAGGCAGCCGACCGATCCGGCAATCAGTTCAGTCTTGTCCTTCTGGACGTTCATATGCCGGGGATGGACGGGTTTGCGGTGGCAGAGATGATTGCCGGCCTGTCCTGCGCGCGGAATACGAGAGTGATCTTGTTAAGTTCTTCGGATGCGGCTCACCATCGCAGCCGTCTGAAGAATGCCAAAATCTCCGCGTACTTGACCAAGCCTGTGAAACAGTCGGAGTTGCTGGAGACTATTCTGACTCTGGACGCAGCTCCTGAAGAAACTGCGGCAGACTCAGTTGAAGCAGAGGCGGTTCCGCAGGCTCAGGGAGCTCGTGGTCGACTGCTGGTTGTCGAGGACAATTTTGTCAATCAACAATTGATGATGAGAGTTCTTGCCAAAGATGGATTCGAAGTCAGGATCGCAGCAGACGGCAGTGAAGCAGTACAGATTCTTAATATCGAATCGTTCGATGCTGTCCTGATGGATTGTCAGATGCCGACGATGGATGGCTACGAGGCAACTCGATTAATCCGAAAAGCCGAACGGAAGGCCAGAGCAGGGCATCGCCTTCCGATTCTTGCCCTCACGGCCAATGCCATGGCGGGTGATCGTGAAAAATGTTTGTTCTGCGGGATGGACGACTTCGTCACGAAGCCGATTTCGTTTGCTGGATTGTATGGAACGTTGTCTCGTTATTTGCAGTTGCCAATGCCTCTGCAATCGGAGCTGCGGCCTGGGGCAGAAGCAGTGGTTTCATCCAGTAATTGCGAACCTTTCGCGGGAGAATTGGAAGCTAACTGTGACGCACTAGCAGCTCCTGTAGGTTCTGTTGTCCACCAGCAGAACACGGTTGCGGCTGATGCGATTCTGAACCGCGAGGAATTGATGAGCCGCGTCGGTGGTGATCAGGAGCTGATCGAAATCCTGGCCGGCGCATTCCGCGATGATGCACCGCGACATATTGCGGCGTTCAGCAATGCTCTGGCTGCCAATGATGCTCAGGCCGCAAAGAAAGTGGCACACACGATTAAGGGATGTGCTGGAAATCTTGCCGGAACCCGCCTGCGTGATTATGCGAAATCGCTGGAACTGTCAGTGGCGTCTGGGAACCTTGACGAGGCAAAGCAGGCTCTTCCTCGACTGGAAGAAGAGATCAATGCGCTTCTAGATCAAATCGAGCAGATGGCCCGGTCGTTTCAGAGTGTCTGAGTGAATTCGTGACCTCAGAGGAGGTGCAGCAGGCTTTTCAAAGTTCCGGAATAGCGTAAATCAGAATAAATGGCCTGAAATGAAGAGAATCGTCGCGAACCTTTGATGCATTTCGTGTCGACAGTTGAATTCACTCCGATGACTTGGCACCATTCCCCGCCGTCAGCACTGACCAATAAAATTCATTGTGCAGTTTTGGCATCAGCAGCGAGAGTGGCGAAATTGGCAGACGCGCTGGATTTAGGATCCTGTGCCTTAAACGGCGTGGGGGTTCAACTCCCCCCTCTCGCAATTAATTGACATGCTGAATGCGTTCGAAGCCCGGCCAAATTTCTGGCCGGGTTTCTTCGTTCATGGATTGACAGGCGACTATGTTTTCCGCCCTGAAGAACCAGGCAGCCTTCTTTCGCCAGTTTCGCCAGCGGTTCGAAACGACGGGGGCTATTGCTCCAAGCAGCCGCTTTCTGGCAAGGTCCATGACCAGTTTTTTGGCCGCACGGAATGATTCAACTCCGGTGCGTGTGCTGGAGATTGGGCCGGGAACAGGGCCGGTGACGGAAGCGATTGTTAAGCTGCTTCGGCCTGGTGATGCTTTTGATATGGTTGAGCTCAATGAAGAGTTCGTCTCGATCCTGAATGCTCGCTTTCAGAGCGAGAGTGATTGGCAGCGTGTTCGTTCCCAGACAACAATTCACCAGTTGCCTGTGCAGGACTTTGTTGCTGCAGAACCCTATGACTTCGTGATCTCCGGGTTGCCACTGAATAACTTTCCAGCGGATCTTGTGACTTCGATTGCGGAGACCTATTTTCGTCTCCTGAAGCCCGGCGGAGTTCTCAGTTATTTTGAGTACATGTATGTGAGACCCGTTCGAAAGGTCATCACACGGGGTGCGGAACGAGTGCGGATCAGTTCCATCGATGAGACATTGCAAGGGCATTGCGAGAGATGTCGGATTCGTCGGGACAATATCTGGCTGAATGTGCCGCCTGCCTGGGTCCAGCACCTTCGCAAAGAGTCCTAGATTCTGCGGGGCTCAAAGTTCGTGATGTGTCGAGGTGTGATGAGGATGAGTGGGATGCGGAGGTAAAGCATGTCTATGCCATGCACCCAATTTGAAGTTCAGGAGAACTTCCATCGCTTTGTCTCCGTCTTCGAGATTCTCCAGTTCAACGGTCCTCTTGCTGAGGAAGTTGCTATACCCCGGAAGTTGCAGCAGCTTGCCACCAGACGCATCAAAGAACCCCATCTCCCAATCGTGAAACGATCTATGGTCGACTTCGAAACGGGCGATCAGCATGATTCTGTGATGGCGTTTGTCTGCTGCGATACGCTGGTACGTGGCTTCGACAACGTCGTTTTCACCCTCGAGCACCTGAAGAAAAGTGCCGTCCTCGTAAAGCAACATCCCCGTGATTGCATCACGGTCATTGTTGCGTCGCGCTGTCAGAAGCAGATCCTGCAGTTCCGCGGGAGAGAATTTTGCCTTCGCTTCGCTGGTATAAATCATCTGGAGCATTCAGAGGCCTCATTGTCATTCCTTGGAAAGACAAGTCACACAAGCCTACCTCTCAGATGTCTGCTGAATTATAGAACTGAGAACCTGTGGTTTACGCAGGAAGAAGTCTCTGCAGAATCTGACGATTGTGCAGACTTCATTTACGTGGCAGACTTGTCCTCAACGGCGTCGGCGAACGTCGGCCGAAACCGGAGGCCAACGTACTCGGAGATTTCCTGATGCAGAGTACGGGTGATTCCTACCAAAGGCGATGAAGGCCCTCCGTCTTGCGTGGAATCTCCTGAAGGTAATCAATTAGTTCCTGCCAGTCGCTTTCTTCAATGGAATCGAACGTGGCCTTCACGGCACGCTGGTTGTTTGTCACGCAACTCGCAATTTTTGGATGAAACGTTGCCCAGTGATCATTCTGATCCGGGGCTGGCTCGTAGACCGCGACGCCAACGACGCGCTGATTTTTTCGAGGCGGGCCATCGCACATTTTGTAAATTGGCTGACGCAGAATTCGAATCGCCGGATAGCTGCCTTCGCCTGTCGACAGATCCGTACAAAACGCGACTAACTGATGTTCCACAGAGATAATGATTCCCGGCAACGCGCAGCCATTCATGAAATGTTCGCGGACGCGGGTCCAATACAACCACATCAGGATTGCGCTCAGGATTGCGAAGACCAGCATCACGGTGGAGACGATAGCTCCGAGGCTAAACAGAGCTGTTACGACGACCCAGATCGTGGGCCAGCGGGGAAAGGAACTCCAGTACTTCAGAATGTTGACCCGAACACCGCCTGGATTCGAGGCCTGAGTATCGTTGTCGAGCGTGATGGACTTAGTTGGTTGTGGAGCCGCTTTTCGTTCGGCCTCTTCTTCAAACGGTCGACGTGTTCTGCGGGCAGGTTGTGGTGCTGCGACCTGAACGTCCTCGACATCGATAATTTCTTCGCTGGGTACGGACACCGGTTCTTTGCAGCCTGGGCAGCGAATGCGTCGGCCAGCAAGATCGTCTGCGACCCGGGTAGGGCGGCCACAATGAGGGCATTCAAATGAAATAGGCATGATCAATCAGTCAGGGGGCGGGGGACATGATACCGTTTTAGTTTTCGATCCAGCGTAGAGCGTTCAATACCAAGGATCTGGGCAGATTTTGACTTATTCCATCCGGTGTGTTCCAGCGTTTTCAGGATATGTTCCTGCTCAATGTCAGCCATGGACACTTCACGGTACTCGCCGGGAGTGCCGCGATCAACAACGGGAGTTGTGGGCCGACTGCCAAGGCTGGACAATTGAACGTCGGAAGCGCGAACGACTTCGTTTCGGCAGAGAATCACTGTTCGTTCGATGGTGTTCTGCAGTTCGCGGACGTTTCCCGGCCAGTTGTATTCTCGGAGCAGTTGCATGGCTTCATCGGTGAAGCCCTTGATAACGCGGCCGGTTTTCTCGACAAACTTTTTCAGGAACGCATTGGCGAGCAGCTCGATGTCATCCCGACGTTCGCGAAGGGGGCTGGCTGTGATCTCCGCTACCTGCAGGCGAAAGTAAAGGTCTTTGCGGAAGTCGCCATCTTCGACGGCTTCTTCGAGATCTCGATTGGTCGCTGCCACGATGCGGACATTGACCTGAATCGGTTTGCGTCCACCGATTCGTTCAAACGGATAGCCCTCCAGAACACGCAGGAACTTTGCCTGGATTGACGGACTCATTTCGCCAACTTCATCAAGAAACAGTGTGCCACCATCAGCTTGTTCGAATCGCCCGATCTTCCGATCCACCGCACCGGTGAACGCGCCTTTTTCGTGACCGAACAGTTCGCTCTCCAGAAGGCTTTCGTTCAATGCAGCGCAATTGATGCAGACGAACGGAGCATCTTTGCGTGGACTCATGGAATGAATACTGCGAGCAATCAGTTCCTTGCCGCAGCCGCTCTCACCGCGAATCAAAACATTAGCGTGTGTTTCCGCGATCAGCGAGATACGTTCTTTCAGCTCTGTCATGCTGGCGGTTTCGCCTATCAGGGTTTGTTCCTGTGACAATTGACTGCGAAGCGATTCGTTGACGCTTCGAGCCTGTGCGAGGCCGGATTGGAGCGAGTCGCGTTCCTGCAGATGTCCAAGGGCTACGGCAAGCTGATTGGCCACAGCGAGCGTGAATTCGAGGTCGTGCTTGTCCAGCGGATTGTCAGGATTCGTCGAGTAGAGATGAATCAATCCGAGGACTCGTTCGGCCGAAGTGATCGGCGCGCAAATTACACTAAGAGCTTTCATTTCTCCGAGACTGTCGAATACGGACAGCTGACGATCGTCTCCAACATCTCGCGCAAGAATGGCCTCGCGGCGGGAGAGAACAACTCGGGAAAGGTTGTCGGAGACTCTGCGATAGGGCAGATCCTTCTGGCTGTGGTAAGCAACGACCTGTAGATCGGAAGGCATTGGAGGACCGCTGGATTCCTGAGACGCCAGCAGGATCGCAGAAATGCTGGACACTGTTTCTCGGGCCAGACTGACCAGAACGACATCGGTCAGCTGCTGTCGTGTTTTCGCGGCCCCCATCTCAAGTCCCAGTCCATACAGTTTGGCCAGCTCTGCTCCGTAATTCGGAGCACCCCCGGAAGCCGCGCCGGGAGAGAGAAATTCAGGCCTGGCGGTTCGATGCAGGATACTGGGTTCACGTCCCTGGCCGACAGCCGTTTGAGTTGGCGATGTTGCTCGCTCCCCTGGCGATCCGGGAAGCCCCGGTGGAGACACAGGCGCTGTTTCCAGGCTGGTCGTAAATGCCAGCCGACATTCACCGATACTGATGACATCGCCCGACTGCAAAGTGAAGTCACCTGAGACAACCTTACCACGAACACTCGTTCCGTTCCGGCTTTTCAGATCACGCAGACGCCATTCGCCTTCTGAGTAGAAGACTTCGCAGTGGTTTCTGCTGCTGGCGTCGTCCTGCAGAACGATTCGATTCGTTGCCGATCGCCCGATTGTTGTGACCTGGCCCTGACGAAGCCTTACGACGTCACGCCAGCTGGTCCCATCCCAGGTGAGAACAAAAGCAAACTCGTCATGACCAGTACCGGAAGATGTCACGTTGTGGCTCTTAAAAAGTAACTTTGAGGGTGGAAAAATCAGAACGGTCTGCTGTCGGAGTTCAGGATAAACATTCGTCTGACGAATAGAATCGATCGGGCACCAGTTCAACTGTGAACACGTGGAAGTTCACAGCCCTCCTCAATGATGGCGGCTTCCTGTGCCGCGAGTTCCTGAAGTCGTGCACTGACCAGAGGCTCTTCAGAGAACTGTTTGGCGAGACGGACATATGTCGCGTGATGTCGAGCTTCAGACTCGTAAAGACTACCGTAAAAGGCCCGCAAAGCGGGATCCTCCAGATGATCTCTCAGCAGTACGAATCTTTCACAACTGCGTGCCTCAATCAACGCGGCAACCAGCAGGCGATCTACGGCTCTTTCGGGTTCCTGTCGGCGCACCAGTTCCTTAAGCTTCCTGCCGTAGGTCCCTGGTTTGAGTCGCACAAATCGAATCCCGCGGTTCTTCAACAGGTTTCGGACGAGTTCGAAGTGCTCGAGTTCTTCCCGCACAATGTCCATCATTTCGCGACACAGATCTTCGTTCTCCACATAATCGAACATCAGATCCATCGCCGTAGAGGCGGCCTTCTGCTCGCAGTGCGCGTGGTCAATCAGGACATCCGCCAGGTGATGTTTCACCTGAAGTAGCCAGCGGTCGGGTGATGTTGAGTGAAGGTGCAGCATGGTTTGATTGTAGTTCTGAGGCCAATGGTTCTCCAGACTTGGCTCCAGGATTTAGGGAGGGCGGACCTCTCTTGCCCGAATCTGAATCGATTTCGGTTCCAGGGCAGACAGCTCTATGGTTCACAGGCGGTATACGCGGTGGTAAGCTGAATCTGCGTAATCAGCGAGATGACCGTTTGCCCGGAGACGGACGAGAATTCCGGGAACGCAGAGGATACGGTGACAGTGCAAATGACTTTCGCCACCAGATAAGCATTCGGGGGATTTCAAATGGCGATGGATTACAGCACGTCACATTCTCGACGCGATTGGCTGACTCGTGCTGGTGCAGGAGCGGGGATGCTCGCTTATGCTGCCATGACAGCCACAGAATCGAGGGCTGGATCGTTTGAGGCTCATTTTCCGGCGCGGGCGAAACGAGTCATCTGGTTGTTTATGCATGGTGGTCCGAGTCACGTCGATCTGCTGGATCCGAAGCCTGCACTAACGCGTTACGCGGGACAGCCTGTTCCAGAGAGTTTTGGTGAGGTCATGACTCGCCGTGATGTCGCCCGGAATCCTCTTCTGGCCCCGGTTCGACGTTTTCGTCATTCAGGAAACTCGGGGCTGGAAGTCAGCGATTTCCTTCCGCACCTTGCAAATCATGCTGACGAAATCTGCGTGGTGCGTTCCATGCATGGAGACAGCGTCAACCATCCTCAATCGGTCTATCAGATGAATACGGGAAGTATTATCATGGGTAGCCCCAGTGTGGGTAGTTGGGTTGCGTATGGACTTGGGGCAGAGAATTCTGATCTTCCTGCGTTCATCGTCCTGCCTGATCCGGGTGGAGGTTTGAAGGGCGGTCCTGTTGCATGGGGAAGTGGCTACCTGCCTGCATCGTATCAGGGTGTGACGATGCGACCGGGGCTCACGCCAATTCTGGATTTGAAGGCTCAACCCGGGATTAGTGTTGAGCAACAACGACGAAATCTGGCGCTGATTCAATCGTTGAACCAGAAGCATCTGGAGATGCGAGAGCCCGATGACGCTCTGTCAACGCGAATTCGCGCCTATGAACTTGCATTCAGAATGCAGGCAAGAGCTCCTGAGTTGGTTGACACATCCGGGGAAACGTCTGCGACGTTGGCAGACTATGGAATTGATGCGCCGGAGACTCGTGAATTCGGAACGCGATGCCTGCTTGCACGGCGGATGGCTGAGCGCGGAGTGCGATTTATTCAAGTTTACTCCGGAGACACGAACGGCTGGGATGCTCACGCCGACGTAGCCCGGAATCATACAGACATGTGCCGCCGGACTGACAAGCCGATTGCTGGACTTCTGAAGGATCTGAAGCAGCGTGGGCTGCTCGATGATACGTTGGTGATCTGGGGCGGAGAATTCGGGCGAATGCCTATGAGTGAGCAGGGCCGGGGTCGTGATCATAATCCATGGGGCTATTCCGTCTGGCTGGCTGGAGCCGGGATTCGTGGGGGAAGGGCAGTCGGTTCTACTGACGAAATTGGTCTGCGAGCCGAGCAGAACCCTGTTTCGATTCATCAATTTCATGCCACGATTTTGCACTTGCTTGGGGTAGATCATGAACTTCTGACGCATTTTCACAATGGTCTCGATCGGCGACTAACAGGCCCTGATGAAGTCGCGGTTGTGCAGGAACTACTGGGATAAGAAAAGTGCAGGCGGTGCTATCAGAGCTTGTTACTGGTTCACTGCTGTCGAGATGAGCGTCGACTGTATGGAGCGGATTTTTCCGGTCGTTTTGGGGATTCACACAGATGTCCAGGTTTTCAAAGAATTGCTCGGTTTTCGTGCCGGGCCGTATGACACTGCTTCTGCTGTGGATCGGTCTTTCTACTCGAGCTGGTTTAAGTGCAGACGATCGGAGTTACACGGAGCCTCCGATCACTGCATCGGATCGTGATCACTGGTCCTTTCGGCCCCTGAGTGTGCCTGAGATTCCGACGCACCGTTTTCAGGGATGGCGCAGGAATGAGATTGATGACTTCATTGCAGCGGCGCTGGAAGCAAAAGGTCTGGAACCTCAGCCTGAGGCTTCACCGCGAAGCTTGATACGACGTCTAACGCTCGACCTGAATGGTCTGCTTCCCGAGCTGACAGAAATCGAAGACTTTGAAAAGAGCTTTTCTGAACAGACCTTTGATCAGATCGTCGACAAACTCCTTGCGTCCCGTGCCTATGGAGAACATGTCGCTCAGGCGTGGCTTGATTTGGCAAGGTTCGCGGAAACAGATGGATACGAGCATGACCTGGTGCGTCCGGATGCCTGGCGATTTCGAGATTGGGTCGTTACAGCTCTGAACAAGGATTTGCCCTATGATGAGTTCGTCAGATACCAAATAGCCGGTGACCTGATTGAACCGGGAAATGAACAGGCTGCGGTCGCGACTCAGTTTTGTCTTTCCGGTCCTGACATGCCTGATATCAACTCCCAGGCGGAGCGTCGACATAGTCTTCTGAACGAAATGTCATCGACGGTGGGCGAAGTGATCCTGGGGCTTCAACTGGGATGTGCCCAATGTCATGACCACAAATATGATCCCGTCAGCCAGGCTGACTTTTATCGGCTGCGCGCATTCTTCGAGACATCAGTTGACGTCAGAAAAAACGTGTCAGTCACAACGCTTCGGGAAGGAGCCGAACCGGGTGCTACCGCTTACCTAATGCTGCGAGGTGATTTTCGGAACCCAGGACCCAAAGTGCAGCCCGGGATGCCCAGAATTCTGGAGTCGGAGTCTCAGCCTTTTAGTCGGATCTTGTTGACCTCGAGCCAGCAGGATCGAATGGCTTTGGCCAACTGGTTGGTGTCTGAGAATCATCCGACGACGGCACGGGTGATTGTGAACCGGGTTTGGCAGCATCACTTCGGAATCGGACTATGTGAAACGGAAAGCGACTTTGGTGTCATGGGGCAACAGCCTGTCAATGAGCCACTTCTTGACTGGCTGGCACAATGGCTGATGAAGAAAGACTGGAGTCTCAAGAAACTGCATCGCTTGATTGTCCGTTCTGCCACCTATCGCCAGCGAAGCCGAATGAGTGATGGGGTGGGTTCAATCGAAACGACAAACTGGGAAAAATCGATGGTGGTTGATCCTGATTGTCGGTTGAGTTCCAGATTTCCCCGGCGACGTCTGAGTGGGGAAGTCATTCGCGACACGATGTTACAGGTCGCCGGTGTTCTGAATCAAAAATCCGGTGGCCCTGGAATTCGTCCGCCTCTGCCGGAAGAACTGACGGACACACTGTTGAAAGATCAGTGGAGTGTTACGGCTGACGAATCTGAGCATTTTCGAAGAAGCATCTACGTGTTCGCCAGGCGTAACCTGCGGTACCCCATTTTTGAGGCCTTTGACCGTCCGTCGGCCAACGAGAGTTGTTCACGCCGCTACGTATCAACAACAGCGCCCCAATCTTTGCATCTATTGAATTCTGAATTCACTTTCACGATGTCAAAGCTTGTTGCCGCGAATATCAGGCGCCTGAATGCCGAGAGCGGTGTTGAGGAAGTCCGGAGAACCTTCTTGCAGGTTTTGCGGCGGGAGCCGACTTCACTGGAACAGGATGAAGTCAGGGTTTTTCTGGATGATTCAACTGCAACGGGGCAGGACGGTTTGCTGAATCTCTGCCTTTCCCTGTTCAACAGCAATGAGTTTGTCTTCCTGGAATAGAGCACAGAGAACAGACTCGAAGGTCTCATAGAACAAAAACAGGAGCCGCCGAAATTCGGGGCTCCTGTCAGTCAGGTCAGTTTGTCCGGCACATAAGGTTTATGGCAGGAATGGAGCAAAGCCAAGGTTCGGGAACGCTGGATCGGCCGCCGCACGGATGTTGTAGTTTCCTGTTGTGAAGGCTGCCTGAATGTCCTGAGTCACCCCAAAGTTTGCGAAGACGTTGTTTGGATTGTTCAGGTTCGGTCCATTGTCAACCTGGAACAAGGCGGCTTCTCGGAGGGTGACTCCGATCGCTCCGAAGAACTGCGACTTTAGAGGATCTGCATTCGTATAAACTGCTCCGAAGTCGCTTGGGGCCACTTGATTTCCGGAATTGTTCAGGAATCTCATATCCAGCTGAGCTGTGTCATCGAGATAGACATAATCAAATGTCAGGTCACCAGTGGTATTAACTGAGTCGAACGTGTTTCCAGCTGACAGGAAGGAGGATGTCACCAGGTCTTCCTGCAGATTTCCACCAAACGCGTTGTCGCGAATATCTGCTGCGACATAGGAGCCAGTTCCAACATCGATTCGGATGCCCTCGCCAGTAACGCCATTCACGCCATTGTTTTGAACAGTATTGTTCGTTACCGTGAACAGACTGTTTTGAACTGTTCGCAGATTCAGATACGGTGCCAGATAGGCCGTGTTGCCGTTGATGCTGCCCACATTCAGATTCAGGAACTGTGCCTGAAATGGACTGAAGTTGAGGTTGTTGAATCCCGCAAATGGTGGGTCGGGGAAGTTCGCGAGGAAGACGAAGCGGCTTTGGTTCATGTTGGAGTCTGCTCTGTAGGAAATCCCTTCTGCTCCGTTTGAAACAATAGTGTTGTTGTCGAGGCGAATCCGAACAGGGTCGAAGATGGCACTGCCGAATTCGCGGTCACGTCGGCCTGAAGCTCCCGTCAAAGCAATGTTGACGCCTCGTCCGTTATTGTTACTGACGATGTTATCCGTCATTGTGAATTGCGGGATTGCTCCGGTCTCTGTCACACCCAGAATTCCATTGAAGAAGTCCGTTCCTGGGGACGCTGCGGTGATTGAGTTGTCAACTGCACCGGAAGCAATTCCGACATTGGTGCCTCCGAAGACATTCAGGCTGACACCATCGCCACCATTTCCGGCTTGAAGGCCGTTCAGGGTGCCGCCAATAATGTTGTCGGTGATCGTGATAATTGGTCGAGGATTACCCGTTGCGCTGGAGCCGGTCGCAGTCACCGCAATTCCGTCATCTCCATTATTCTGAATCCTGTTACCTTCTCCAATGTTGCCAACGATCAGAGTGGCAGTGGCGTTCTGAGAGAAGTTTGCCTGAATTCCGTCACCGTCAGCGACATCAATGTCACCGTTGCTGTTGAGATCTTCACCTGCGTCAAGAACACCATTGTTGTTTGTGTCTTCAGATGTTCCCGCAACGCTGCCTGTGATATCCGTCTTTGTGATTCGAACAACACCTTCTGATGTGCCGCTGGCATCCCATCGAACACCATTGCCACCGGCTGTGGTGCCATTACCCGCGATGGTCGTTGTGGCACCCGGTAAAATACCCGATGTGATCAGGATATCTGAGCGTCCTCCGGTCGTAGTAATTCCCACTCCGTCGCCGCCGTTGTTGGAAATACTTGTTGGGTTGACGGTACTGTTGATCTCCAGCAGAGTTCGCGAGTTCTGGGTCGCGGTGACCTGGACACCATCATTCCCATTGTCTTCAACAACCAGACCATCGAATACTGATCGTCGGCCAGGCGGGAGCCCAATTGTGGGATCCCCGAATGATGAGTTCTCTGCAGTTTGAATCGCAATACCGTTCTGGCCGTTGTTCCGGACCTGACTGTTGGAAATATCTCCGATCAGAGTCGCATCACCACGAGTCTGGAATGATGCTCCACTAAGCGTATTCGTCGAGAAGTTGCTGTCGGTTACTGTAACAGTGTTCGGAGTGTTGAGGACAGGAAGGTTCGGATCAGTCTTGTCGCCTCCCTGAGCCTCGACACGAAGGCCATCTCCTGCGTTACCTGTCGAAGTTATGTTGTCAAGAGTCGCAGTCAACAGTGACGAATCTGCCCTGTTGAAGTGGATGCCCGAGCCATTGAGAAGCGGATCCGCTCCATTGGTCGTTCCAGTAACGGTCGTGTTGGTGATTGTCACATTCGCGTTGCCATTGCCGGCAACCATGACACCTATACCAACATCTCCATTGGCGTTAATTGTATTTGCGTCAGTGACAGCTGCGCCACCCACGACAAGATTGAGTCGGTTATTGTTCTGAATAGCTGGCGGGGCTGGCGGATTGTTGTTGGCACCATTGAGCCGTGAAAGAACTCCTCCGCCAGCGTTGTTTGAAAGCGTGTTGCCAACCACGGTTGCATCAAGCTGTGCATCTGTCGTCGGATTTGTGAGCTGGTTCAGAAGCAGTCCTGCGCCTCCGTTTCCGGTGATTGTGTTTCCACGAACAAGTCGATTGTTCACGACGGTCCCGAAGTCAACGAATCCACCATTGTCGATTCTGAGGGACGCACCGTTGCCGAGGTTATTCGTGAGACTGTTGTTCTGCAGATTGCCGTTGATGATCCCGCCGTTGGCTGCCATTGCTCGGAAACCATCACCAGCATTGTTATCCACAGTGTTTCCCTGATTGAATGTTGTCCCGTTGTAGACATTGGTTCCACTGCCGCCAACATTTGCTCGTGTGATTTCTGCATTTGCTCCATCAGCAACAAGATTGATCCCATTGCCGCCGCCGTTTGTGATGGCATTCGATTGGATTGTAACGCTGTCTGCTACGGCACTGTCATTCATAACGACAGAGATACCATTCTGGCTCGCTGCAGTAATCGTGTTGTTGTTGAAGGTCGAGTCAAGCAGGCGGGCATTGTCTGAGGCGTTTACGATAATTCCGTTCTGCGTTGGGCTGCCTGAAGAGGCGGCTCGAAGGCCAACGGCTGCGACCAGCTGGTCAATGTCAAACTGCGGGTGCGTTGTGTCAGCAGGACTCTCTGCAAGATGTGTCGCGGAGAATGCAAATTCTGCTGGTTCAATCAAAGTTTGAATCGGCAGCAGGAACGGTGCGGCAGGTGTACCCATGATCGGATTGGCACCAGTTGGTGTTACGGCTCCTGTATCATCTACATGTTCCAGTGAGAGGTTGTGTCCGATTTCATGTGACACAACCAGACCCAATGCTCGACGAGTAAAGGTCAGGTTTCCGGATGTTAATGCAGCTGCAGCATGAGCAGGAGCATCGCTCAGCGATTGAGCCCGCACGTCAAAGGCGTTCGCTGGTGTCAGCGGTCCAAACGTCGTCAGAGTGTCGGCATATACAGTGCCTGTATCATCTCCATTGACAACGAAGTTCGGGCCGTTCCCTGCAGCATTCCTCATGGCTCCCAGAATTGCCAGTCCACCAGCTGCCGTTGACCCCGCAGTGGTGTCGCCAATATTCATGACGTAGTATTCAGTGGCTCCGTTTGAAGGGGCGACACCGTTATCGCCGATGACAAAATCAATATCGAGTTCCATGCCATCCGGGATTGCACTTCGGGCATCCTGTGTTGCTGTCGGGATCTGACGATAGTAGTTTCGAACCGTGTCAAGAACTGCATTTGTGACGATGTCATACTGTGCAGCACCAAATCCATAATTCGTGACATCAAACGGGTTCAATGTTTCTCCGAACAGATCCACAAATCCTGCCTGTCCCGGATCGATAAAGTCCAGCACCACTGTGAAGCTTGCAGGAGCCCCGGCAGAACTCCCTGTTACGGTGTTGAATAGGGCATTGATTTTTGCTGTTGATGTATCCTGCAGGTCCGTTGAAACTCCTGCGAGGTTGTTGCCGAGGAACCTGTTGCCAAGTGCTGCTGCAGGTCCGCCAATGTCGAAGATTCCGTTGCTTGCATCTTCGCCCAGAATCGAAAGTCCAGCAGCGCTGTTCTGATTCATGTTGTTAGAAACAATCCCGAGGTCAAGTCGTTCATTTCCGTTGAGATCTTCGCCGGCATCAAGGGTGCCGTCGCCATCAAGATCTTCCGTGCTTGATGTGAAGAGACCCCCATTCAGGAAGTGAATGAAAGCTCCGTTGCTGAGATTGTTACTGAAGACATTGTTAGCCATACTGACCAGATTGTATGTGCTTGCGGCACCATCTGATGTCGCTTCAAACCCATTGAAAGTGTTCCCTGTTGCAGTGTTCCGTTCAACCAGAGCACTGAATGTTGCTCCAGCAAGAGCCTCCGTTCGGAAACCGGTACCATTGTTGTTCGCTGTGTTGTCGAGTATGCCCGTGACGCAGTGAGCACCGTCAGGGTCATCGGCCTCGATTGTACTTCCGGCTTTTGCGATGACGGTGAATCCGGTACCGCTGTTGTTTGTTGATGTGTTGTTAGTCAACAGAAGGTCAACATCCGTGCCCGCAGCAGCGGAGAGATTCAGCCCGTCCGTTGAAACACCGGTGAGGCCGTTAAACTGATTGCCGACGATTTCAAGCTTTCCAGAGACGTCCTGCAGGTTGGCACCGGTGACATAGTTTGTCACCACGTTTGACGTCAGATAAGCATTGGTGATTGGCAATGCGTTCTGCACCCCGTCGCCAAAAACTGTGCCCGCAGCATTTGCAGCGTTCAGTCTCATGCCGATTACGTGGTTGTTGTTGGCAAGATGAATAACACTGCCACCGACCCCCATCGTGGGGTTGCTGAGCAGTGGCCCAAGATTTGTGGTTGTTGGCACACCTGTGATTACGCTGTCGACGGTGCCGGGTGCACCGAGGTTATAGGACTGGATTGATGAGAGTACAATTTGATCATCGAACAGTGTCAAGCCGCCGTTGACGGTCAGGCCTGTTCCAGAATCGTCTGCTCGCGGAGTAATTCGGATGATGTCGATCCCGGCGTTGTTCACGAGAGCAGCAGCCTGCAACGTGCTGAACGGATCTTCGTAGGTTCCTGTACCTGGACCAGTTGCATTTGGATTGACGTGCGTGAGGAAGTAGGGGAGGGCAGTTCCGAGGTCGAGAATGCCGTCGCAGTCAAGGTCTTCGCCTGCATCCAGCAAACCATTATTGTTGAAGTCTTCGCCATTGTTAACAAGGGCTTCCAATGTGAGCGTCGTGTCAATGTTCTCATGGACACGGTTGTGACGATAAACTGGATCCTGCAGACGTTCGCGAACTGATGTGTGTGGTCGCAGGATTCGACGGTCTTTGTAGTTAGGAATCTCGTACTGCAGCGAGGTCCAGACATTGGTGCCGAACTTTTCATCCGTGGTCAGGCGAGTGTTAACCGTGAGGTTTTGAGTAATCAACGCTTCCCAACGTGCCTGGAAGCCGACGGTGTCACCTCCATTATTATTGGTCAGGTAGTAGGCCCCGCCGTAAAGGTTCTGGCCATACTGACCCAGCAAGGGCACGGGCCCACCGGTTTCAATGTCGAAACCTGAATAGGCGTTTGAAGCAATCCTCTGTCGTTGCTTGAACGCATTGTTCCCCTGAAGTTGAAGACCCGCGAGCAGTGTATTGCTGAGAATAGACGTGTCGTCACCCAGCATGAAATAGCCGTTTGCACGCAGGTCTACGTAGCGGCCCAGAGACTCAAATCCCAGAGTTCCACGATACCATTCGTTGAAGTTGTACCCTTTATCATAGTCAAGGAATGCGTTGACCCCGAAAATCCGGTTGTAGACGTCGTCGTAGCGACGGTACACAAGCCCGCCATTCGCGATTGGCATCCCATCCCACGTCACTGAGGCGGACAGATCCGTGATCAGCACATTCGTATTGGGAATGATGTGATATGGCAGCCGAGCATTTATACGCTGGTACCCGTTGTCAAATCCGATTCCCTCATTGATGTTCGTTTCGAACATCACAATAGGGCCGAACGGCTGGACAGGCTGATAAAAGACGTTGGGCACAGCTTCCGTCACGGCAAACGAACGCTCGAAATACGGAGCGTAGTTGCCGGGTTGTGGATAAGGATCAGAGGAAGCTGGCGGCTGATTCATTGTTGCCACACCATCTGATCCAACGGGATCCGGTGTCGGCGCCGGAGCGGCAGTCCCGTCCTGTGGCTTAAACGCTGCCATCCGGACAACACCGGGTTCATCTCCGACGGAGATACTAGCGGCTGTTATCAGAGCAACGCTGCTGATGATCAGGGAAGCCGTGGCAAAGATTCGTGTGGGTTTCATCGATTGTTCCGATCGAGCCGTACAGAGAATGTGTGCCGGATGCGCCGGCAGTGACGGTTACTCATAACGATCGGCGGTTCAAACCTGTTCGGTTGAGTTAAAATGTGAGGGATGTGCGGATCATTCCGGATTTGACACTTCTGCCGAAAGCACCGGTCGTGACGCTTATTGCGATTTTCTCATGAGTCGGTCGGCAGTATCTGCCGACGACATCTCCGAAGCCGCTGTCTCTGCCGTAATTGCATCGCCTCGACCTTCGCTGGGGCTATTTTCGCTCAGCAAACCCCTCGTCGGCAGGCTGCTTTTTCTTTGACCGCTCGCCACGCCTCCTAACTCCGAATCTGCAGAAACTGCCGGACGGTGGATCTGGCGTCGTTGAGTGACAGGTGTCGACCTCTATACTCCAGAGGCACGAAGATTCTCAACTCTTCCCAAACCCCTCTTTCCGCTACGGCGACTCACATGGCTCGAATCGCAATTCTCGGTGCAACCGGATACACGGCTCTTGAACTCCTGAAGATTCTCGCGCGACATCCGCAGGCGGAAGTCGTTGCTGCGACGACTCGCCAGGACAACAGGCCGCTTCTGAGTGCAGTCCACCCTTCTCTCACAGGTCTTTTTAATCTGCGATGCGAGAACCTTACGGCTGAGCAAGTCGGAAAGCGTTGTGATATAGCGTTCTGCTGTCTGCCGCACACGGCGAGCATGGAGGCCATCCCGCAGTTACTAGAGGCTGGCTGTCGAGTTGTTGACCTTAGCGCAGACTATCGACTCCGGGATCCAGGTGTTTATGAAACTTGGTACGAGCACGTTCACACCGACCCAACGCGTCTCAGTACCGCTGTCTACGGGTTACCGGAGATTTATGCCGATCGAATCCCGGGTGCGGAGTTGATTGCGAATCCTGGCTGCTACACCAGCACGTCGATTCTTGCGCTGGCTCCATTGCTACAGGCGCAGGTCATCGAACCCACGGGAATCATTATCGATGCAAAGAGTGGCATCAGCGGAGCAGGGCGGACGCCAAAGCTGACCAATCTGTATTCCGAGTGCAATGAGTCTGTAACGGCTTACAGCATCGGCAAACATCGACACACACCGGAAATAGAACAGGTTCTGACGGACGTCTGTGGTGCTGACGTTCAGGTGGCTTTCAACCCTCATCTGATGCCGATGGATCGGGGAATCTTTTGCTCCATCTACCCACGCCTGAAAGCTCCGCAGACGCAGGCCCAGTTGCTTGATATCTACGGCAGCTTTTATGCCGGGCAGCCGTTCGTTCGGATTGTTGACCACATTCCGACCACAAAAGATGTTTCCTGCACAAACTTTTGTGACATCACCGTTCGCTTCAATCGAGATCAGTTGGTGGTCTTTGCGGCAATCGATAATCTGATCAAGGGGGCCAGTGGAGTTGCTGTGCAGAACATGAACATCATGCTGGGGCTGGATCAGAGAACCGGTATGTTGCTGTTTCAATAGCTTGAAAGGCGAGCGGCCGGGCGTCAGCCCTCCGTGTTTGTTGTAGACATTCTATCCTGACAGTTCACGTTTCGAATCAGAATCGTCTCCCATGAAGATCACCCGCATTTTCGCGCATCGTGTCGACCTTCCGTTGCACGAGGGGACTTACAAGTGGTCTGGCGGTAAGTCTGTCTCGGTATTTGACAGTACCGTAGTCGGTGTCGAAACAGACGACGGTCTGATTGGCTACGGTGAAGTGTGTCCTTTGGGGCCGTTCTATCTGCCGGCCTATGCCGAAGGTGTGCGTGCAGGCCTGAAGGAACTTGGTCCGCATCTGATTGGCTATGATCCGCGAGAGCTCGCTGTCCTTAATCACCGCATGGATTCGGCGCTCAAAGGCCATCCCTATGTGAAAGCTGGAGTCGATATCGCTTGTTGGGATATTCTGGGGAAAGCCACCGGACTACCGGTGTGTATTCTGATGGGCGGTCGCTTCGGCGAAAGTGTTCGGCTCTATCGAGCGATCTCGCAGGAGTCGGCCGAAGAGATGGCTCGCAAGGTTGCCGGGTATCGAGCAGACGGCTACACCCGCTTTCAGCTTAAAGTTGGTGGCGATCCGGATACCGATATTGAACGGATCCACGCCGTGCGTTCGATGTTGCTGCCTTCTGATCGTCTTGTTGCAGATGCGAATACCGGGTGGACCCAGCACGAGGCCATGCGAGTTGTTCGTGCCGTCCGCAATGTTGATGTCTACATTGAGCAACCCTGTCTGACTTACGAGGAATGTCTTGCGGTGCGCCGGAATACAGATCATCCGTTCGTGCTTGATGAGAATGTTGACAGCCTCGATATGTTGCTGCGTGCCAAAGCCGATCTTGCAATGGACGTTGTTAACCTGAAAATCAGCAAGCTCGGTGGACTGACAAAGACGAAACAGGTTCGCGATCTGTGTGCGTCGATGGGGATCGGCATGACGCTCGAAGACAGCTGGGGCGGAGATATCACAACGGCAGCCATCGCTCATCTGGCTCACAGTACGCCGGACGAATTTCGATTCACAAGCACCGACTTTAATAGTTATGTCAGCGTCAGCAACGCCTCAGGTGCCCCGCAGCGAGTGAACGGCTATATGCAGGCGGGAACAAATCCAGGGTTGGGGATTGAGCCGCGATTCGAGGTTCTCAGCCCGAAAATTGTTGACGTTTGTTGAACTGAGTATGCTTAGAGTTCTGTTGCCGAGTTCTCCTGAGGAATTGTGCAATTCTGCCAGCCAACTAAGCGCTGCACCGCAGAGCCTCTGGTTGATCGAGCCGCGACTCCTTAGACTTCAACGCCTGCCAACTACCAGCCCCTCGACTTTGAAGAAAGTTTTCTCCATGCGATTTGCTACTCTCGCCAGTCTTTTTCTGTCGTCTGTGGTCTTGGCCTCCACAGCAGTTGTGAATGCTGATGAAGCAGAAGAGTTAAAGTCGCGGGCTCGAGCCGTGAAATCCGAGGCGGCCCAGTTGCTTGAGAATGGACACAAGGAGGAAGCTGAAAAGCTGTTTCAGGAATCCAAGGCGCTCATGGCTCGGGCCATGGAGCTTTCCGGAAAGAAGGGGCCAGATCATAGATCAGAGAATCCGGACATTGCTCACCTGAAAGAACGTTTGCAGGATCTTCGCGCAGCACGAGAAAAGGCTGAGGCTGCAAAGGCTCCGGAACAAGAGATTCGTGAGTTGCGCGAACAGATCACTGGTACAGAGCGCAAACTCGGCGAGCTGATGAAACGTCAACAGAAGCCAGAAATTCCACCTCAGTATCGAGAGCATGCTGAAAAGCTGGAGCAAACAGCACGACGGATCAAGCACGTGCGAGTGGCTGCGGAGAATCTGAAGGCTGCCGAGATGCACGACATGGCTCATGAACTCATAGATCGTGCTGAAGCGATGGAGAAAGAGTTGCACGCAGCGAAAGAAAAAATCGCCCACGCAATGAAAGACCATGGGGCAGGGAATGGTGAGGAAACTCTCAAGCTTCGCACTGAAAATGAGCATCTGCGAGCCGAGCTCGTTGAGCTGCGAAAAGTTGTTGAAGAACTTCGGCAGGCCAAAGAAAAGTAGCTCGTTGTCAGAACGGCCTGCTACCTGGGCTGGGGTGTGGTTCATGTTAAGTGGGGCGACAACATTCCTCTGCTTTTTTTCGATACTATGGTGATTCTGCGAGTGTCGAGGTCAACAATGCTTCAGCGGCCGCACGTTTTTTGTCTTTGAAAGGTATGCAGACTTTCGATCGTGAAGGATTGAGACTCATCTCGAAAGAGATAATGTGAGACCGTCAATGTCTGTTCTCTGAACTCGATCAGGTTCAATGTATTCCTGCCGGCTTCTTTGCCTCGTCCGCGTCGTGAAGTCGTTGTTCCGCAGTGCACGATTCGAACGCTTCGATCGCGTGGCATGGCCGGGTAGAAATCAGACGATTCACCGACGTAGGCACGATGCAGGTGTCCTCCCAGAACCAGTTCGATGTGAAGCTCTCCGAAGATCTTCATGGCACGCACCGCTCTTTGCACGCGTTTATCGCGAAGGCAATCTGGAGCCGGAGCGAAGGGATGATGAGCAACTACAATTCGAATCGCATCGGCAGGAGCATCGCGGAACAGATCAACGCACATCTCAAGTTGACCTCGAAAAATCCGGCCATTGCTGATTGCGGTGTGAGGCGACGTCGAATCAAGTCCTGCAATGATGGCTTTGCCAACTCTCAAGACCGGATTCAGTTCCGACGAGATTATCTGTTGATAAAGACGGTGGGGAGTCAGAATCCGTTCGAAGAAACGGTAAAGTGGAACGTCGTGATTCCCCGGAATGACCAACTGCGGGACCGAAGGCAGCCGCGACAGGAAATCTCGAGCCGCCTCAAACTGCTCCCGCTTTGCACGTTGTGTCAGGTCACCGCTGATGATGATCGCGTCAACGGACAATTGCCTGGCCAGATGCTGTACAGCCTCACCCGCCTCTTCCCGATAAGGTGGTCCAAAGTGCAGATCTGATATCTGCAGCAGAGTCAGTTCGGGTTTCACCAATGCATCCACAGGTTCATGGCTTTCGATTAGCGTGGCGGAAAGTTGCCAGGCTTTGTTATCGAGTCTCCGGATCCACAGAACACCACCATGTGCCCGCGGTGGTTGAAGGATACATTCCGCGAACCGGGAGGCCTACAGTCAAAGTCTGCTTTCCTGTTGCAGGCACAAAGACCGAGTCTGGATTCGTGGCATTAAAAAAGATGTTGCTGACCACCGGATGTTCGAGGAGGTCTGAAGAGGTCTGTTCTCAACGCAGGCAATGTCTCTGTCAGCCCATAGCGTTTTCGATGCAGATGAAACAAAGCACGGATCTGATCGGCAATTGGCCCCGTTCCTCGCATTCGAAGTCCAAACTCGCTTTGATTGAGTTTTCCATCACGAATCGCTCTCAGGCGAGATTCCACTTTGGCGGCATGAGTCGGTTGATGACGCTTCAGCCAATCCAGAAAAACAACTTCTACGGTCAGAGGCAGGCGGACCATAATGAAACTGGCCGATTTGGCTCCAGAGTCAGAAACCGCCTTCAATACGGAAGGGATTTCGTGATCATTGATCCCCGGGATAATCGGAGCAATCATCGCATGGACCGGGATGCCTGCCGACGAGAGACTCGATATCGCCTCAAGACGACCTGCCGGAGCGGTGCAGGCGGGCTCAAGACGTTTTGTCAGTGATTGATCAAGACTGTTGATACTGATGGCTGCTCGACACAGGCTTTGTTCTGCGAGCGCTCGAAGCAGATCACTGTCACGTGTAATCAGGGAGTTCTTTGTGATGATGGAAATGGGCTGGCGAGCCTCACTGGCCACCTCGATGCACTGTCGCGTGATCTGTAGTTTGCGTTCAATGGGCTGATAACAGTCTGTAACGCCCGACAGCATGACTCCCTGGCATTCATATTTTGGTCGATTCAACCAGTCACGAAACAATGATGCGGCATTTCGTTTGACCAGTATCGTGGTTTCAAAATCAAGTCCTGCACTGAATCCAAGATACTCATGCGACGGGCGAGCGTAGCAGTAACTGCACCCGTGCAAACATCCCCTGTAGGGATTCAAACTGTATTGAAAACGAACATCGGGGCTGTCGTTTTCTGAAATGATCGTCCGAGACGTATCCTCGAAATACATTGTCTTCGGGCGTTCAAGCTCTGACAGAAATTCTTCGTCGAATTCCATCTGCTGGTAATCCGCTTCCACCAGGATTGGCAGGAAACGGCTTGCGGGATTATCAGCAGCACCACGGCCAATGGGATTAACCAACGCTGGCTCCTCCTTCGACAACAAACAACAGATAGACAACGGTATGAAAAGAGATGTCAGACTGCACAGGTTGGATTTTTCAACGGAGATGCACCTCGCGTCGGCAAATCAGTTGCCGGATTTCAAGAAGGGACAGTCTCTGATAACCCCGGGCCTGTAGTTCCGAGTTGCCGCCCGAAAAACTGCACGATCGACCTTATCGGCAGAAACCGCTGTTCCGGATTTTTCTGCGGAATCTGTTTTTTCTGGCTGTTCCGAATGTAGCACTCTTTCTGCCTTTGTCGATGAATCGATCAAGTGCGATTTTAAACGATCGGTCTTTCCAGGGCTAATTACGCCCGGGAATTACGGAAAGCCTACAGGCTGACTAACGAGTCGTGGCTGTCGCAATGCGTCGAATGACGGCGACTGACATCAATGAAAAGGTCTCAAAGAGATGCGAAAGTACTCATCACTAAACAAAGCCGCCAGCATCGCGGTATGCTTTGGGATCCTGATTTCCAATACGGCTTTCGCTTTCGACAATAATCACGTTGGCAAGTCGGTGTCTGGCAGCAATGGAGCCATCCAGCGAATGAGTATCGCTCGGGATGTCGAGTTGCAAGCTGATGGTGCTTTGCGGGGCAAAGTGTTTACATCGGACCAGCGGCCGGTCGAGAACGCTCAGGTTGAACTCAAGTTTCACGGGACAACGATCGCTCGGACAACGACAGGTGCTGATGGAGATTTCCTGATCACCGGGGTTCGAGGCGGGGCTCATGAAATCACCGTGGGTTCCATGAACTCGCCAGTAAGACTCTGGAAGAATGGAACAGCCCCATCAGGTGCTGTGGATGGGTTTGTGGTTGCCGCCAGCGAGGAAATCGTTCGAGGACAGGCTTACGAACACTACTACGATCCGTATTATGATAATTACGGTCAGCCGAGTTCGGGATTTGGTTTGATGGACGTTGTGGCTCTGGCAGTTATCGGCGCTGCTGCGACCGGGGTTGCTATCGCTATTCACGAGCATAACGAAGATTCGCCAGCCCAAGTGGCCTCGCCGTAATTGTTTACGGCTCCAACTCGAAGATCTCAAACAGAAAGACGCCGATCATGTCACTATGATCGGCGTCTTCTCGCGTTGTAGGTAACGAGTTAGCAACAGACCCGTGCTAAAGTGCTCCTTCGCCAGTGATGACTACGCGGACGGTTCGGAACAGAATCTTGATGTCATTCCAGACACTGCAATTCTGCAGATAGAGCAGGTCGTACGACACCTTGCGGCGAAAGCCTTCCAGCTCGTTGTCGTAACCATTGACGACCTGAGCGATTCCCGTCAATCCGGGCTTCAATCCCAGACGGTCGATGAAGTTGGGAATCTGTTCCTGAAGCTTCATCATGAACTCCGGACGCTCAGGGCGAGGCCCAATTAAGGACATGTCGCCTTTCAGAATATTCCAGAGTTGTGGGAGCTCATCAATTCTAGTTCTACGCAAGAATCGTCCGATTGAGGTTATTCTCGCATCACCTTGTTTCGCAAACTGTGCTCCGTGGCGTTCCGCATCCGTTCGCATGGTGCGAAACTTATAGATTGTGAATGGCCGTCCGTAATTGCTCAGCTCTCGACGATCACGACCAGGCTTGCGGCGATCAGAATGATCCGGGTTCAGCCCCTGTGCCTGCTCGCGCCGATCTTTTTTCTTCTTCGTACGAAGATTCAGGCCAACTCGGGTCTGGGAGTAGATGATTGGTCCGGGGGATGTCAATTTGACCAAAACGGCCGCCGTCAACAATAGTGGGGAAGTCAGGATCACCAGGGTTATCGCACAGGTGATATCAAATGCCCGCTTCATAAATCGGTGAGTCAGCGAAAGGCATCTCACGTTTTCTCGAGGCGATGCCAGCGGGATTCGCGTGAGCCATTCGGTACCGGGAAGATCGACCGTATGCTGCGCGACAAGGTTTGAGAAATTCTGAGTCTGCTCGGCTGCTGCATCGGCGACCGGGCGGACTTCTCTCGGGCGTTCCAAAACTGACGTGGTCTGCATCGAAACCGTTTTCCGAAGTGATCTTGAACGAGTGCGGGGATTTACGCAGAGTTGCGTAGACCATGGATATCATCAAACGTAGGTCTAAACCGCTTCTACTTCGATTACGTTTCGCTGGAAAACCAGGTTAATCGCGCGAACGTGATTCATCCGTCCCGTCTGTGCAACAATGTTGCCTGATAGAAACGAGACCAAGGGGGTCGACAGCGGAAGTTGTTGCAGAAAAGCAACACGCAACGCTCCAATTGTGTTTGCGCTCCGTTCGGAGTATTCGGATCCTTGTGACGAATCCTCATGTCCGGCGCGTAAAACGTGAGGCGATGCACGCACTCCATGACTCCGTCCTGGGCTCACAGAATGCCATCAGTCCGGAAAAGTCTTTGGAGGCTCGCCACAGGAGATGGCTGATCAGCCTTTCAACAATGCAAAGGCTGCTTTGGCAGCGAGAATCGTTTGTTCTACATCATCTGATGTATGAACTGCAGAGACAAACATGGCTTCAAACTGGCTGCACGGAAGGTAGACGCCCCGATTCAGCAAGCCATGAAACCACTTCGAAAACAGGGCGGTATCTGACGACGTTGCTGACGACAGATCACTGACTCCGCTCGCTGTAAGGAACACGGTGAGCATACTGCCAACGCGATTAATCGTGACTGGAATTCCATGTTCTGCAGCTGCCGCCTGAAAACCCTCGGCCAGCATCGCACTTGTTGTTTCCAGCCTCGGGTACGGATTCTCATCCCGAATCAGATTCAGCATCGCGATACCGGCGGCCATCGCAACGGGGTTGCCTGACAAAGTGCCGGCTTGGTAGACCTTCCCGACTGGCGAAACGCAATTCATTATCTCTGCGCGACCACCATAGGCGCCGACCGGCATGCCGGCACCGATGATTTTTCCGAGTGTCGTCATGTCTGGCATGATGCCGAATAGTTGTTGAGCGCCTCCCGCAGCGACTCGAAAGCCCGTCATGACTTCGTCGAAAATTAGTACCGTCCCGTGCTGCGTACACAACGAACGCAAGAACGACAGAAATTCGGGCGTTGGAATGACGCAGCCCATGTTGCCGACAACCGGCTCCAGAATGACGGCCGCCAATTGATCGCCATTCTTCTGAAATGCGGCTTTCAGACTTTCACAATCGTTGTAAGGCAGAACCAGCGTATCGGCGGTCGCCCCGGCGGGAACACCGGGACTGGAAGGGCATCCCAATGTCAATGCCGCGCTACCAGCGGCAACCAACAAGCTATCCACATGGCCGTGATAACAGCCGGCAAACTTCACGATCCCATTGCGTCCCGTGAATCCTCTTGCCACCCGAATCGCCGACATCGTCGCTTCGGTCCCCGAATTCACCATTCGCACCATCTCGATCGACGGCACCATTTCAATCACCATCTGGGCCAGCTCCGCTTCAGCTTCCGTCGGTGCGCCGAAGCTGGTGCCGATCGTCAATGCGTGTTCGATCGCCTGAAGAATCTTCGGATGACGATGCCCGAACAGGTGCGGGCCCCAAGAACCGATGTAGTCGATGTAGCGATTGCCATCCACATCATACAGATATGCACCATCGCCCCGCTTCATGAACGGCGGTGTGCCACCAACTCCGCCAAAGGCTCGAGCAGGACTGTTGACGCCGCCTGGAATCAACTTAACGGCATGCTTGAACAACGATTCGCTGCGAGTGCGTTTTGATGTGTCCGAGATCATATAATTTCTTGGTTTCGTTTGATCTTGCGAGGTGGTTCAGTGCAATCAGCCTCAATAGTCCAAATGGCTCAATTTGCGGCGCTCAGGATCTCCATGTCTGGCTTGGCTGCTTTAAGTGCTTTTATCGTATCCTCTGTTGGGTTGGAGGCCGTCAGATCCAGCCACTTCAACGGAAGCTGCCCCAGCTGCACAATTCCTGCATCGCCCATTTGAGATCCAGCCACGCTCAACCGTTCGAGCTTCTGCATCTTCAGGAGCACTGCAGCGGATTCGTCTGTAATTCGAGTGGCAGAGACGTTCAGATCAACAAGATTTGTCAGAGTAGCCAGTGCCGCAAAACTCTCATCTTTGACCTTCTTGATTTCTCGCAGTTCCAAAAATGTGAGACCAGTCAGCTTGCCAAGTTTCGCGATACCATCCCCGGAAACCAATCGGCATTCACTGACGTCGAGATACGTGAGCTTGGGGAGATTGCTGACAACTTCAAGGCCTTCGTCATCAAGTGAAGTTTCTCGCAATTCCAGTCGAGTCAGCTCGGTGAGGCCGGCCAGATGTTTAACGCCAGCTCCGGTCACGTCAGCCAGTCGACATCCAAAGCGTTTCAGCTTCTTCAGTTTTGCAACTTCCACCATGCCAACATCGGTCAGACGCGACGCTTCCATCTGGAGTGACTCAAGTGTTCCAATACTCCCGATGGCGGGCATGGCCAGATCTGTTACAGCCGTGTAATTCAGATTCAGGGACTTCAAAGGCAGACCTCGCAGGTGTTCAATTCCTGCATCGGTCACCTTGGATTTCTCCAGCTGCACATCCACGAGCGATTTGATTCCCGCCAGATGAGCAACTCCAGCGTCAGTCACGTTACTGTTTCGCAGATCGATTGCACGTAGCTTTGTCAGACTTTTGACGTTCTCCAGCCCCGCGTCGGTAAAGCCCGCTCGACGAAGTACAAGGGCTTCGATATTTGTCAGGCCGCCAATAACTTTCAAAGTTCCGTCGCCGATGGCAGAGCAGTCCGTCAGGTCCAGCCGCTTAAGCAACTTCAGGTTAGCCAGCGACTGCATTCCAGCGTCATTCATCCCTGGCCCTCCAAAGCGGGCCACGGTGATGTTGGGAACGCCAGCCAGGTGCTTCATGGATTCAGAAAAATCATTATCCGCCGAAACGGCAATTTCTGTCACCAATCCGTCGGCATTCTTTTTCAGACTGCAACCGGCTTTCTCCAAAGCAGTGACGGACGCCGCATTATCGGGAGCTACAGCAGATTGTTTCTCCGCCTTTTCCTTTGGTGAAGGACCAATGGATTGTTCACAACCTGTCGAGAACAACATCAGGACCACGATACTCAAAAGACCACATCGACCGGCTAACAAATTCATCACCAGGACAGTCCTTCCGAACAGAATGAGATAACGAGATCCAGCAGAGTATTGCGATTCCCTGCCTTTCGCAATGGTGTGGGAATTTGTCTCGTTTCCACAGTTGATCCCATGTGAGTTTTGTCCATACGGCAACAGGCTATTCCGCACAATCACGAATGAAAGTCAACACTCTGATCAGATTCTGCCCCCGCCCCGTTCACATCTCAGGCCGCGCAGAGAACGATTCTTACACGTGAGGTACGAATTCACTGAATTCCGAACGCGGCTCAATGGGCGACAGCAAGCCGGAACGTGAGGTTCGTCCCAAGCGTCGGAGATGGACTAACGGCGGTGACTTTTTGCCCCGCAGCCGAACATTGTTTTCATCATCGCCGGGCGCGGCCGGCAGGAATGGTCAGAAGTTTTGGTTCCGAATCGCCTTCAGGGATTGGTTCGCTTATATAGGTTTCTCCAATCAGCTCATCCCAGTCACATCTTAGCAACAGATCAAAGCCCGGGTTCTGTTCCTTCACCTGGCAGGAACACGGCCCCACAATGAACGAAGATGCTTTACGAATCGTGTCGGCGGCAATTCCCTGACCAACAACTGCGTAGAGCACTCGACCTCGCCCAAAGACAGGGAATGCCATCGGTTCGTCATAATCACGCAGATCGGATTCGCTGTTCAGCAGGCAATTGATCAGGAATTGCTCCTTCAGATCGTCTCTCCTGACACTGATCACAGAAAACTGAACCTGCAGTCTGATCTTTGCGCTTTCGAGCAACTCCGGCGTGATCTCCATTTCCTCCGGTGTCGGCAGCTTCAGCCACTCCGCGTCTTTCTCAAGCTGTTCCTTCAATCGCCTTAAGGCCGACTGATCCTTTGCTGCGTCTCCTGACTCCAGAAAAATCCAAACAGCCGAATGCCCTTCGGACAATTTCTGGATGATTTCATTTCTGGCTGGAGAGTTTACAAATTGTGCGACGCTTTGTGCGGACAGCGGGGAAGTGCAGGCCACTTGCTCTGCGTTGATCGACGATCGTTCCGGATAGAGCGCCATTATCACCGGGCCCGAACCTCTCCCCCGACCTTTCCAGAGTTGCTTCACAAAAGCGTCTTTGGTCGTCGAAACATCATGCACCTTGATTGTTGCTTGTGCGGTAAGTCTCGATACATCTTCCATCGTCTTCAATGCCGCCTGATGTTCAGCATTCAACGGTCCTTCCGCAAGTACCAGAATCCGATATTGGTCGGGACTCCAGCGTTCCAATGCATAGCGGAACACCGGTACCTGGCAGGCCATCAAGGAGCTGGCAATTGTCAGAACAGTCAGGCTTGCCAAAATCCGTCGACAACAAAGTCGTCGGGAATACGCTCGTCCGGCATTGGATTTCATGGCGAAGCCAACTTTCCTGTCTGACGCGAAGATTGATGTGGCTCGTAATGGAGAGGTGAAAAATTTCCCGCAGAGTGAGCCTCATCTCCGCAGCGATCCAGATCAAATCTGCCACGTTACTCGTCACGATGTTCGTGAAGAATTACTTCAATCGCCGCAATTGTTGGCTGCGGTTTGTCGGCTAGCCATTTTATGTCCACAACCAGATTCTTTTCCACTCTGACGATTGAATAGACCTTCTCAACGACAGCCTGTTTCTGGTTACTATTGCTGCCATTGGTCGGAGTCTCCGCTGATTGTTCCTCTCCCTGAAAACTCACTTTTACACCATGAAGGTCCAATGGGCTGATATCGGTGAAGAACATTCTGACATCGTAACTGGCTGGTGTATCTTCCGGTCCCAGCAGTGGGATTTCGAAGCGTTCAAGCCCACGCACCCCCGATGCGAACAGCCAGGAAGCTTCATCACTTTCCACTTGAACAGCGTCCGGATTATGACTGTACCATCCGCCACCCGGTGCCAGTTGCGGCTGGATATCAAAGACAAACTCAAGTCGATTGGCGCTGATTGGTCGTGGGTACCCAAACCATTCTTTCTGAGCGTGATCCTTTCGATCACCCGGAGCGCCGAAGTTAATGCCGATTCGCCGAACAGGCGTTGCGTCGCCGACCGCGCTCAGAATTCCCCAGGACTTGTTCTCTGTTTTCGGTTCCAGCACTACCGTTGAGGCAATTGAAAACTGACAAACACAACCAGCACTGGCTTCCGGAATCATCACGAGCCCATTGCCCGGTATCGCATTAATCCAGCAACCCAGTCGTTGACCAGCGAAGTGTCGCGTTCCGCTGTCCTCATATAAGTCGTAGTAGCCGATAAAGCCGGAGCGAAAGAACATCATGTTCGGAGTTGCGGTGATGACTCCACAGTGATGTCCCGGTCGACTGTATTGCCACGGAGTCTCTTCACCCGTCAGTGGATGGATGCGAGTCTTCTCTTTTCCTGTTTGCAGTTCAAAAGCCCACGGCTCGGCGTAGATCTGTCCCTCCACGATGGCTGGGCGATTCATGTAGTTAGCATTCTTTGACCACTTTTCTTCACCTGATTTGGCGTCCAGAACCAGAAGCTTGCGAGTCTTAAACTCGCCCGCCATAAACTGCTTCCAATAGTGCCCGTTGGCATTTGCGCCACACAGGAGCAGATATCCATCTGCATACATCACGGTCAGATTGCCGCCGCCTGCGCTGACATCAGTCGTGTCTGTTACGTTGACTGCTTTTTCCCAAAGCTTCACGCCGGTGGTGCGGTCGATGGCCACGGCCAGTCGCACGTCCAGTTTCTTCATCTCCTCTTCGGCTTTGATCGCTTCGTCGCCGGTCAGGTTCTTTAGTTCCGATTTGTCGCGCCGATACAAATCCTGACGTTGCTCCGGAGTGAGCGAGCTGTCGATGAAGTAAACCGCTTCCGGACCGATCGCAATTGTAGTGTGCAGAATGTTGGTGCCGCGATACGTCCAGAGAAACTGGCCGGTTTTGGTGTCCACTCCAAAGATGGCATCTGTCTGGCTCTTCACCGTTAATCCGCGGCGGCGAAGCTTCTCTTCCAGTTCCTGTCGAATTGTACTTGTGCCAAACAACTGGCCGTTGTCGTATGCGACATACGCCCATGCTCGTGTCAGACCATCTTCCGATGCGGGGACTTTGAATTCCGAAATTACGCTTCCGGTCGCAGCATCCAGGCCCTTACATGACTCACCAACGGCCATATACAGAACGTCTTCACTGGCTGCGAGATTATGCGTTTCGCGATTGTTGAAGACCCCCGTTCGAATGGCTCCAGGGTTTTCGTGTTCCCAAAGAAATGACCCGTTATAGGCGTCGTACGCCATCACGCTGTTAACGCCCTGAATAAACATGCGACCGAATGTCGACAGCGGCGCGCCGGCGGCTTCGTGGCGATTAATCATGGCACTTGGACCAGGATCGCCATACCACAGAACTCCCAGTCCATCACGGACTCGCTGGTCATTGGTAAATGACGTATTGGCCGGATTCCCATACTGATGAGTCCACTCGCCGGCGCCAGGCAGTTTGCCGCGACGGACGATATGCCACTGTTCATCCGTCCCGAGTTCTCCGTTGCTCTGCTGATACAGCCCTGTGGCCCAGTTAGAAATCGCTTTTTCATCAGAGTCTGCACTGCCAGGGAAATGCCCCGGCTTTGCCATCATGGCAACACCTCCGCAGGGTTTCAGAAACCGAGCGACTCGGTCTGGCTCGCACGGCATTTGACCAGTGCGCAACTGAGTCTCCGACACAATCAGATTGGCAAAATAGTTTGCGAACGGAATCTCGTTCAGAGCACAGTTGACGATGGTCACTCGCGATGCATGCAGCCCCGTTCGTTCCAGTGCAGCTCGCGATGCCGCGGCTTTTTGCTCATCAGGCTCGACGGCAAACACGGTCAGCGAACTTTGCTTCGCAATCTCATACGCCAGACGCCCATCTTCGCTGCCGGTAACCAGGCAGAAACCTGTCCGCTGACCGCTCCGTTCAAGAATCTCGGCCGCTATTCGCTGAAAATGATCTGTGAGTTCGTCGGTGGGAAAGGCCGCCGAGAATGGTTCGGGCCATTCCTGCACCGCATCTGCAGCCTCTGTCGCAAATCCATAAATGTGCCCCAAATCCGTGCTGACCGTCAGCAGAGAGTCCGTCGCTGACAGACCCATCACGTTGCCTTCCACCGGAGCTTCCCAGAGCTTTTTCCCGGTGGCTCGATCGAGCACCGTCACCTGATTCATGCCGCCAGCGATGACCAATTTGTTCGTGGCAATCAAGGCGTCGTCATGTTCACTCGGAAACTCCCAGACGATACCGACGCCCGCGTATTCTTCGATTTTTTGCTCCGCTTCCTGCAACTGTTCCGGATCCTTACGAACCTTGGCCACCTTCAAGAACCACTTTTGCTTTTCCTGACTGGCCCGAGCGTGTTCCGCTCGGTTGACGCAGAAGATTTTTGAACCATCCACCAGATAGGCATACTCATCAGCCAGAACCATCTGGCGTCCGCCGATGAATGCTGCGCCAACATCCCCCGATTTTTCTTCCATCGCCAGAAAATGGTGAGGTCCGCCGGAATAAACCTGTCCATCACCTAGCAGAGCTTTCGTACCGCCAACAACGCCGCCAGCATCAGCCCTCCAGGAATGTTTTCTCTGGAAAACAATCTCGCCTGTGGCTTTCGAAACTGCAACCGGCAGTGATCGGCCGGAGGGAACATACAAATACTCATCATTGCACAGCAGATAACCTTGTGGCGACAGTTCATTGCGCCCGGCATCCTGCTGACTGATGCGATCATTCTTCCAGATGATTTCACCCGTCTTTGCGTTGACCGCGCAGAGGTAGATGGTCTCGTGGGGAAAGATCCCTGCACCAAAGTAGGCTGTTTCGTCGTCGATCAGAACTCCGGTACGAACTGGCCACCGCGAAATCATCTCGCCGCGTGACAACAGCCGATCGTCCTTCGGCCCGACTCTCAACTGCCAGACCACTGCGCCACTCTCTGCATTCAAACAATAGACTTTGCCATCGTCGGAGCCAAAATACGCATTGCCATGTGCGAGCGTTGGTGCCAGCCGAATCGGCCCATCGGTGTAGAAACTCCACACCGTCTTTCCGTTGCTGGAGTCAATGCAGTAGAGACGATGATCGACGGTGCTTCCAAAATAAGAACGGCCATTGCTATGCACCACATTCATTGCGGCATCAAAGTTGACGCGATGCAGCATCACGTGTCCCTCAATAGGTGTGCTGCGAGGCCCGGAGAATGCAATCTCCGGCCGAGCCGGTGTTCGATAGATCCAGGACAAATGCAGGTCGGGCGGAAGGGAGGTCGGCGAGAAGCCTGCGCGGTCATTCCCGTTGAGATAAGCGGGCCAGTCTGCCGCGTAGGACACCGAAGCCTGCAAAACAAGCCAGAACAGGGCAGGGAGACTGCTGCAATGTCGACCGTTCATCTCATCAACTCCATCAGACGAAGAGTTTCAATCTGTTTGCCTGCGATGAGTCCGGATGGTCAGAATGCAATAGATGCAATTGACCGTCTACCTGGATCGGCTCAAGTTCGCCACATACTCTGCGCAAGTCAGCGGCGACTGTATCGTAACGTGGCCAATTTTTCCGTCGTCGCAGCAGATCGTTCACGAAAAGTTAAGACATCAGCCAGACACTTAATGACGGCCGAACTGACTCCCTGTCAACATTTCCTTTACGGTGACACGTCCTGTCAATACTTGCAAGGGGATTCCCGTCGTCGCCCGAGACACGCGGTTGCGTACTGGTTGCGAGTGAGTTACAAACGAAGTTGCAGACTAATTTATTGTGTGACACGTCGGCATTTGGAACTTGATTTCCGTTGATTGCAGGCTTACAGGCAATCGAGCACTTCGAATCTTGAGTGAGGGTTTGAACATGTCAAAGACCGGAGTCGCAATGCTCGCATCACTGCTGGCTCTGGCTGGAATGACGTGGGCATTGATGAAGAGCGATGTTCGACGAACGTCGACCACGCCCGATTCTTCGCAGCCGGATTCTGCTACGAAGCAGGAGAACTCTGCATCGACCGAGATCTCACTCTTCTGCGCGGCCAGTAACCGAGCGGTAATGGAAGAGATTCGTGAGGCATACGAAGCGGAGACGGGCCGACGAGTCGTCATTCAGTATGGGGCCTCGCAGTCACTGTTGTCGCAGATTGAAGTCAGTGGCACTGGCGACTTATACCTTCCAGCAGACGACAGTTTTCTGAAGATGGGGCGAGAAAAAAAGCTGATTGCCGAAACGCTTGAGATCGCCACGATGACTTGCGGAATCGTCGTTCCGAAAGGCAACCCCAAAGGGATCGATGAACTATCGGATCTTTTTGTGAAGGATGTTCGGCTGGTTCAGGCCAATCCTGATGCCGCCGCCATCGCCAAGCTCACGAAACAGATTACGACTGCAAGTGGGGTGTGGGACCAGCTCGACAAAGCGACAGTTGCGTATCGTACCACAGTCACCGATGTGGCAAACGACGTGCTTGTCGACGCTGCGGACGCAGGCATTGTTTACGACGCGGTCCTGCATACCTTTCCTGATCTGCAGTTTGTGGAGGTGCCGGAATTGGCCGCAGGCGTTTCTCAGGTTTCCGTCGGTGTGATTGCTTCGACTTCGCAGCCAGCCGCCGCCTTGCATTTTGCTCGCTATTTGTCGGCTCGTGATCGTGGCCTGAAGTATTATGAGGCTCATGGTTTTAAGACTGCGGGAGGAGACGAATGGCAGGAGGAACCTGAACTGACAATCTATGCTGGCTCCATGTTGCGCCCTGCCATCGAAGACACTATCATTAAGTTTGAAGAACGAGAGGGCGTGCGAGTGTCACGTGCCTACAACGGCTGCGGTATTCTGGTGGCTCAGATGAAGGGTGGCCAACATCCAGATGCCTACTTCGCCTGTGATCTGGAATTCATGAATCAAGTCAAGGACTTGTTTCCCGAGCCCGTTTCTGTGTCGCAGAATGAGCTGGTGATTCTGGTCGAAAAAGGCAACCCAAAGAAGATCAGTTCGTTGCGAGATCTGACAGCAGAAGGTTTGCGTGTTGGTATCGGTCATGAGAAACAGTGTGCCATGGGCTGGATCACTCAGAACACCTTCAAGGAAAGCGGACTTCAGACGGAACTGATGGCGAACGTGACCGTGCAGACTCCTACCGGTGATATGCTGGTGAATCAATTACGCACCGGATCATTGGACGCCGCCGTCGCCTACCTGAGCAATGCGGCAGGGGCGGCTGAGTTTCTGGATGCAGTTCAGATTAGAGGCATCCCGTGTTCCACTGCGACGCAGCCCTGGGGCGTGGCGAAAGACTCTCGATTTCCTCAACTGGCCCGTCGATTGTTTGATCATCTGTCGTCCACAGAAAGTCAGGAGATCTTCACAGCGGAAGGTTTTCAGTGGAAGTATGGGAAGTGACGCACTCGTGACAACAAAATTCTGCAAAGGCTCCCACTCTGAAACGTAACCGGACCAGACAATTCAGCGACGTTGTGTTCTTTCTGACCATGGGAGGACTCTCAGCGTGCTTCATTTTGCTGATCGTTCTTCTGCTCGTGGCTGACCTGATGTTTACGTCGCCGCAGGAGTTTGCCGGCGCGCTGCGCAAACCAGAGATCCAGGCTGCTTTTCGACTGACGATTTTGACCTGCACCATTGCCGCTGTATTGTCGCTGTGGGTCGCCACGCCGCTCGGATATCTGCTGTCTCGATTTCAATTTCCGGGTCGAAGGATCGTGGATACCATTGTGGACATTCCCATCGTACTGCCACCGCTGGTGCTGGGATTGAGCCTTCTCATTCTGTTTCATCAACCGTTTCCATTCACTCAGTGGATTTTTCCCGACAACGACTGGACGGCTGGAAACGTGGCTGCGAGAAGACGTTGGCTTTCCGATCACGTATCGGTGGCCAGCGGTGATTCTTGCACAGTTTGCGGTGTCGTGTGCGTTTGCCGTTCGCACCATGCGCGTCACTTTTGATCAAATCAATCCGCGCGCCGAAGATGTGGCGAGAACTCTTGGCTGCACGCGATCTCAGGCCTTTATGAAGGTTGCATTGCCTCAGGCCTGGCGAGGCATGATTACGGCCGGAACCATCGCGTGGGCCAGAGCACTCGGAGAGTTTGGGCCAATTCTGGTCTTTGCCGGAGCGACTCGCTTTCGCACGGAAGTTCTTTCGACAACCGTGTTCCTGGAACTCAGCGTGGGACAACTTGATGCTGCCGTTGCAGTATCACTGCTGATGGTGGCTATGGCGATTGTTGTCCTGCTGATTCTGCGATGGATCGGAGCCGGTTTGACACCATGATCGAACTTTCTTCCGTCACGATTCGGATCGGTGACTTTCATCTCAAGGATCTTTCTTTTCGAATTGACGCCGGTCAATACGCCGTGGTCATGGGCAAAACCGGGATTGGCAAAACGACGATTCTGGAAGCCATTTGCGGGCTCCGCTCAATTCACTCCGGCCGAATTCTGATCAGCGGCGTCGATGTGACTCGGTGGACTCCGGCTGATCGCAATGTGGGCTACATGCCTCAGGATCTGGCCTTGTTTCCTTCGATGACTGTTCGCGAACATATCGAGTTTGCGATGAAGGTCAGAAATCGACCGGCGAAGGAAATGGCCGATCGAGTAGCCGAGTTGGCAAATCTGCTGGAGATTACTCCGCTGCTGGATCGACGCATCAAAGGGCTCAGCGGCGGCGAATCACAACGCGTCGCGCTGGGGCGAGCGTTATCATTTCGTCCCGGCGTTTTACTGTTGGATGAGCCCTTAAGTGCCCTTGATGAAGAAACTCGGCTGACGGCTCAGGGACTGCTCAAGAATCTGAACAAAGTGACCGGAGTCACCATCCTGCACGTGACGCACAATCAGGAAGAAGCGGATGCTCTGGGAGATTACTGCATTCGACTGATCAAAGAAAAATCAACGGGCAACGTGCTGATGCAAAAAGCTGGCGATTGAAGAATCATGACGAACCCGAATCAAATCCTGATCGAACTCACCGGTCCCCTCGAACGCGCCGCAGGCTGTTCGCAGGTTGCGATCCCGTGTGAGTCGTCACAAACACTGGGAGCCGCGTTCGCGTGGCTGTTGAATGAGTATCCTGCCACGAAAACTGTGCTGGGCGAGTCCAGTCGCTATGCAGCCACCGAAGGCGATCTCCCGCCGGGGCTGCTCGTGATCTGCGACTCCGTCAGCCTAAAGGCTCGTCTGGAGACGCCAGTAAAAGTGGGCGATCGGCTGACTCTGATGCCAATGATCAGCGGCGGATAAGCAATGCAGAATGAATCCTTGGAACAATCTCTCAAACGGCTGCCTCGGAACATGAACTCCTGTCCGTTGACCGATGAAGAACGCGAAACCTATGCATGGCAAATGGATGTACGTGATTTTGGTGAAGCGGGACAAAAGAAGCTCAAAGGAGCCAGCGTACTCATCAGTCGGGTGGGAGGACTGGGTTCGCTCGTTGCCTACGAACTGGCTGCCGCCGGCATCGGAAGATTGATTCTCGCACACGCAGGGAACGTGCAGCCGTCGGATCTGAATCGCCAATTGTTGATGACGCATGACTCGATCGGGAAACCACGCATGAATTCGGCGGTACAGCGTTTGAAGGAACTGAATCCACGTCTCGAAATTGTCAGCATCACCGAGAACATCTCGGTAGAAAACGCGGATCGCATTGTTGCATTGGCCGACTGCATCGTTGACGCCGCACCGATGTTTCAGGAACGTCTGGCGATGAATGACGCGGCCGAGAAACAAGGCAAGCCAGTGATCGAAGCGGCGATGTACGAGCTTGAAGCGTCACTCACCGTGATTCATCCTCCGCGCACACAACGCTTTCGTGATCTCGTTCCCGATGTTCCTCAAGGCTGGCAGCGGCGTTTCCCTGTCTTCGGAGCTGTCAGTGGTACAGTTGGATGCATGGCTGCGATGGAAGTCATCAAACTCGTCGCGGAGTTTGGTGACCCTTTGCTGAATCGCATGGTTCGTATCGATCTGCGATCAATGCGATTTGATACGATTCGATTGTTGTAGAGTGGATCTCTGATCTTCTGAATGGACGTTTCTATGGAAATCAATTCCTGTCACTCCACGACGAATTTGCTGATTCGCTGTGGTCTCATCGCGGCTGTGGCCATCACGTGCGCAATGTCGCTCGAAGCAAACGCTGGCGACTGGCCTATGTGGCGATACGATGCCGGCCGCACCGCCGCTTCGCCCGAAACACTGCCCGACAATCTTCAACTGCTGTGGACGCGTGAGGGAACTCCGCGAGTTCAGGCGTGGGACGATCCGCTCAATCTGGATCTCATGGCTTACGATCGACTGTTTGAACCAATCGTGATGAATGGACGGATGTTCGTCGGTCACAGCGATAGTGACAAAATCTCTGCGATTGATATCAACACCGGAAAAGAACTGTGGACCGTATACGCCGACGCGCCTGTGCGATTGCCGCCCGTGGGCTGGAATGGCTCCGTGTACTTCACCAGCGACGATGGCCGTTTGTACTGCGTTGATGCGGAAACCGGAGCGATCCGATGGCAGTTCGCTGGAGCCCCCGGACCGCGAAAGGTTGTTGGCAACCTGCGTTTGATCTCTGCGTGGCCAGCGCGAGGTGGCGTCGTTGTGCGCGATGGCAAGGTGTATTTTGCGACAAGCATCTGGCCGTTTATGGGCGTGTTCATCTATTCGCTGGATGCCGAAACCGGCACGGTCGAATGGGTTAACGATTCCGCTGGCTCAACGTATATCAAACAGCCGCATAGTGCTCCATCGTTTGCCGGAGTCGGTCCGCAGGGCGCGCTGGTGGCGACGAAAGAAGATCTGATTGTGCCGGGCGGTCGCTCGGTGCCAGCCGTGTTCAATCGCAAGACTGGCGAACTTCGCTATTTCGAACTCAATGCGGGCGGAAAGGGTTCCGGGGGTTCCTTTGTCGCCGCTGATGATTCTGTGTTTTATGTGCATACGCGAATGAAAGGCGTTCGCGAATTCAATATTCCAAAAGGCGAAAAGACAGCCTTCCAGCCCAATGAACCTGTTCTGCAAGGCAGCATGGTCTATTCGGCCGAAACTACCAAAGAAGGTTCGCCGGTTATTCGCGCCTACAACGCCGAACGCGCGATCGTCTGGGAAGTCGCGGCCGACGGACGTGGCGATCTGATTCTGGCTGGCGATAAACTCTATGCGGCTGGTCCTGAGGGCTTGATCGCTGTGAAGTTGCCTGCGACTGATTCCAGCGAAAAAGCAGGCGTTGTCTGGTCGACGAAAACAGACGGGCAGATTGAACGACTGCTGGCGGCGAACGAGAGACTTTTCGCGGTGACTCTGGATGGCCACATTATGGCCTTTGGTGAATCATCTTCAGCAACGCGAACCGACACAGCCTCGCGTGTTGCGATCGTTCCAGAACCGCTGCCGATTGCCGACGAGCAATTGCAACTCGCCAGGCAGTTGTTGGCCACTGGCGATGCGCAGGGATTCTCACTGTGGTTTGGTGCAGCCGACGAGAACGTCATCGATGCAATCGCCGCACAATCTCCGTTTGTACAACTTGCCGTCGTTGATCAGGCTGCCGAACGAGTCGCCAATCTGCGTCGTCGTTTGGACGCAGCTGGATTGCTGGGCCGCGTGACTGTTCATCAGGGATCCGTTGTCAGCTTTGATGCGTCGCCCTATTTGTCACATATGATCTTTGTGGGGTCTGATCTCGCCCCGACACTCGTTGCCGATCCCGCCTCGCTGGCCAAAGCTTACGAATCAGTGCGGCCTTATGGCGGAGTATTGCAGTTCCTGGCGACCGGCGCCGACCGTCAGAAGCTTGCTGACCAGATCACTGCTGCCGACCTCGAGAAGGCCGAGATATCAATCACGGATCACTCGGTCGTTGTTCGTCGAGTTGGTGCGTTGCCAGGATCCGCAGACTGGACGCATCTGCACGGCGATATCGGAAACACTCGCAAGTCAAACGATTCACGAGTCAAGTTGCCTCTCGGAGTGCTGTGGTTCGGGGGCAGCAGCAATATGGATGTTCTGCCGCGACATGGACACGGACCGCCGCAACAAGTCGTCAACGGTCGTCTGTTCATTCAGGGCATTAATAAATTGAGTGCTCGCGATGTCTACACCGGCCGCGTACTCTGGATACGCGATTTTAAGGATCTGGGAGCCTACGACGTTTACTACGATGAAACCTACAAAGACACTCCGCTGGATCCCGCTTACAACCAGGTTCATATTCCCGGCGCGAATGCACGTGGGACCAATTATGTGGTCACGTCGGATAGGATCTACATTCTTGAAGGTGCCGCTTGCCTGGTGCTCGATCCGGCCACGGGCGAGACATTGCAAACCATTGAACTGCCTCAGGAAGATCCTCAGAACCCGCAGGAATGGAGCTATATCGGCGTATACGACGATGTGCTGATCGGCGGATTGGGGTTCGCAAAGTATCGTGATCGGCTGAACCTGTCGTTCGAAGAAGAGGACGAGAAAGCCAAAGGAAATAAAGCAGGCTTTGGATCAAAGAGCTTTGACCGAGCTGGCAGTCTGGCCCTTGTGGGTTTCGATCGCATTAGTGGCAAGCAACTTTGGAAAGTGGACGCCCGTCATAGCTTCTGGAATAACGCGATCGTGGCCGGACGGGGCAAAGTTTATTGCCTCGATCGTAACCCGCGCAGCGTCGAAGAAAAGCTGGCTCGCCGCGGCATCCCTGCTCCGACAACATATCGATTGCTCGCATTGGATGCTCACACCGGTGAGACCAAATGGCAGGTTGAAAATGGTATCTTCGGAACCTGGCTGGGTTATTCGGAACAACGGGACCTGTTGCTTCAGGCTGGTGCGGCCGCGAGCGATCGTCTTGTGGGAGAAACCGACCGAGGCATGACGGTGTATAAAGGCGAGGATGGATCCGAGGTCTGGTCGAAGCCCGATTTGAAGTATTCCGGTCCCTGCATTTTGCACAACGACCTGATCATTACGAATGCAAACTCTTACAACGAATCGGCCGGTGCGTTTTATCTGAGCAACGGCGAGCCTCAGATGATCACGAATCCGCTGACCGGCGAGAAATCGCAATGGAAGATTTCTCGAGCGTACGGATGCAACACGATTCTGGCCAGTGAGAACATGCTCACGTTTCGTTCGGGCGCTGCCGGATTCTACGACTTAAAGACGCATGCAGGGACCGGTAACTTTGGCGGCTTCAAGTCTGGCTGCACGGGCAACTTGATCGCAGCTGGCGGAGTCCTGAACGCTCCGGACTACACTCGGACCTGCAGTTGTTCGTATCAGAATCAGACGTCGCTGGCGCTGGTTCATATGCCGGACATCGAAACGTGGACTGTGAATTCGCTCAGCAGCATCGACGGAAAAAAGCATCCGATAGAAACGCTCGGTATCAACTTCGGCGCGCCGGGGCAGTATCGCGATGCGAACGGAACGCTGTGGGTCGAGTGGCCGAATTCGGCGAATGAAGTTTCTCCGTTGACGATTACTGTGAATGAGCAGACTCGGTTCTTCAGACGTCACTCGTCGGCCATCTCAGGAACAGAGACGCCGTGGATTTTTGCCTCCGGTCTGGAGGGTCCCGCAGACTTGCAGATTGCGACGACGATTGAGGGCAAAGTGAAGGTCTCAGAAGCGGACCCGGCAAAAGCAGAACCGGCTACGACATCGGAACCGACGAAGGTAATTGTCGATCCAAGACCCTACTCGATCCGTTTGTTCTTCGGAGCCCCGATTGGTGGCCCCGTTTCAGGAGAACGCCTCTTCGATGTGGTGCTGAATGATGTGACTGTGCTGACAGACGTCTCCATCGCCGACGGTCAGACGATGGTGCGGGAACTGCCCGTGGTCAACATCGGTGAATCCTTCCGTCTGCGGTTGGTTCCCAAAGTCGGCGTGCCGATTCTTTCCGGAATAGAACTCCGCCGCGTAGCGAAAAAGTGAAAGACCTGCGTTCTGGGTTGATTGCAGATTCTCGTGACGGATTACTCTTCAACTCAGTTGCTGTCATCTGGCCTGAGCCAAACTGTCGCCTTGAAAAAGGACTACACCTGATCAGAGGAATGCGAGCCCTGAATTTTCGTATCCGTGCCGAGTCTGTTGATTCGTCCGAAACGAAATGAGGAAACTCCGCAAACATGGACAGGTTTTTCGGTCTCGGAAGGTTATCGGTCAGGGTATCTCTGCCGATTTTGTTTCAGAGGGCAGGGCGGGGCTGGAATTCTGTTTTGTTAGTTCCTGATGCCCAATCATCAGCACGATAATCATCACGAACGCCCCGATGAAGCTGGCCGCATGGATCCATGCGAGCGCGATCGTGGCCGCGAGTCCGGGGGCGTGGCTGTTGAGTGATTCAAAGATTCCCAGTGTGGTTTGGGCTTTGATTTTTGGTGTTAACCCCTGCGGCGGAAAGGTTCTGTTCACTTCATCCAGAATTCGAACAGCCAGTTCTTGCGGGATGTCGTCTGTTTCCGAGTCACATTGAACGCCCTCCTTACGCAAGGCATGGACGATTCTGCCAGAGCGTAGCGCGGTCGGAATTCCAATGGCCGTCAGGAAACCCAGGAATCCAAAGAACCAATCTCCGAATAACACCGCCAGTGCAGCGGCGATAAATGCTGTCAGGACCCGAAAGGCTACATCAAACGCATAATGCCGGGCAAAGAAGAGTTCCTGAACAACTCGCCCACCATCAAGAGGCAGCAGCGGAAGAAGATTCATGCCATTCAAAATCAGGCACAACACGGCCGAATCGATCATCCAGGTGATCTTCAGAGCGATTCCCGCGATTCCCAGGGCTGCACCAAACAAAATTCCCGGCACCGGACCAGCCAAAGAGACGACAGCCTTTTTCCAGCCTGGAATATTGTAGCTTCGGCCAGTGACAGCGGCTCCGAAGAAAGGAATAAAGAACATCTTCAAACTGCGATAGCCGCTCAGCTTCATGGCGACGAAGTGTCCGCATTCATGAAGGAGCATCAGCAGGATCAGGGTCGTTGCGTGTTCCAATGACCATGAAGCAGATCCGGTCCCGACAAAGAGTGCCATTGATACGACCAGCATCATCACGACACCGCTCCATGACGACGTCTGATTCTGAAGATTGTGCATCTCCTGCAATTCAGCGGCGTATCGATCAGGATCTTCCGGCGGCGTTTCGTTGTCCATTCAAGTTTGTCCCGGGTGTTGTCGAAGAGTTGCCACCGGCTGAAAACGACCATTCGCAGGTTGTAATCAAGTCGGTATGAGTTCCCAAGTGTTCACCAGGGTGGCTTTATTTGATGGAAACTCTGTTGGCCCTGAAAGTCGGCCGAATCGTTGCTGTTTCCCCCGGTGTTGCTATCGTAATTGGTTCTATTCGGGCGACTGGCCCGAGTTTTTTGTCCGGTAGAAGGCATCGATTGCCGCCTGCAGTCAGCGTTTCCGCCGGAACCCTCCGTTTTTGTCCCACTGACTTCCCGAGGTACGCTCATGACAAGAAAGACATCACGTCGCAGTTTTCTCGGCAGTTCTGCCGCATTGGGAACTGCGTTCTGGGTTGCTCCGCAGACTTTTGGCCGGCCGACTCGATCGGCTCTTGAAGGTTTGACGGCCGCCTGTATTGGAGTTGGTGGTAAGGGTGACAGCGACAGCAGTCACATCGCCGATCAGGATGTGGAAATCGTTGGCATCTGTGATGTCGATAAGCGTACTCTTGCCAAGAAGGCGAAAGAGTTTACCAAGGCCGAACAGTTCACCGACTTCCGTGAGATGCTGGATAAGCTCGGTGATAAAGTTGACATTGTGAGTGTCAGTACCCCGGACCATACTCATGCTGCAGCTGCTATCAAGGCAATGAAGGCCAAGAAGCATGTCTACGTTCAGAAGCCTCTGACGTGGTCCATCCGCGAAGCTCGCATCATGCGAGAAGTGGCTGCGGAAACAGGCGTGGTGACTCAGATGGGTAATCAGGGCACCGCTGAAGACGGACTGCGTGAAGCGGTCGAAGTGATTCGCTCTGGTGCAATCGGATCCGTTTCCGAACTGCACGTCTGGACTAATCGTCCGGTCTGGCCGCAGGGGATTGGTCGCCCCGCTGGCGAAGACAAAGTGCCTGATTATCTCGACTGGGATTCCTGGATTGGTCCTGCCCCGATGCGTCCATACAAAGAAGGCGTGTATCACTCCTTCAACTGGCGCGGCTGGGTTGACTTCGGAACAGGCGCTTTGGGCGATATGGCTTGCCATACCACGAACATGCCTGTGATGGCTCTGGAACTGTGGGATCCGATTGCTGTCACAGCCGTCAAGAACCCTGGTATCGTTGAAGGCGAAACCTTCCCTGGTGCAACGACGCTGATGTTCGAATTCCCCGAACGCAACGGTCTGGCTGCGACGAAGTTCTACTGGTACGACGGTGGCAGCCTGCCATCTGACGACCTGATTGCTCAGTTGCCAGAAGGTTTCCGTAAGCGTATTGCGGAACAGAAAAAGGGCGGCGGCAAAACCAGCGCGGCTCTGGTTGTGGGAAGCAAGGGCATGCTGTTGTCAGAGAATGACTATGGTGCCGCTTACACACTTCTGCCGGATGCGGACTTCAAGGGCTTCAAGAAGCCAGAACAGTCGATTCCTCGTATTCCGTTCAAGGGAAGCAACGACGAGCGAAACAAGTGGGAGTTCGTTGAATCCTGCCGCGGCAACTACAAGCCAGGCACGATGTCCAACTTCGGCTACGCTGGTCGTCTGACCGAGACGATTCTTGTCGGTAACCTCGCAGTGCGTGCTGGCGAAGGCCAGCGTATTGAGTGGGATGCCAAGAATCTGGTCAGCACAAATCTGCCAGAACTGAATCAGTACGTTCAGCGCGAATACCGTGAAGGCTGGTCATTGTAATCCACAGGGTTTATCTTTGAACTGAATCGAAGGCCCGGCTTCTGCAAAGGATGCCGGGCCTTTTTTGCGCTTTAAACAGACCAGGGATTTTCGATTGGTATGAGTGGGTTTTAGCACCGGGCATGATTCATCGCGGATGGCGATTTGAGATTTGAGATCTCAAATCTCAAATGCCAATATGGACCAGCGCGGTCATTGGTTCCGTCACAATTCTTCGTTCGTTAGACTTCTTCTTGCCCCCACGGTCCCCACCATCTCCTGAAATTCGGAGTCTTGCATGATTGTTTTGACGATTAGAACCTTCGGCCTCACCTGCTTTGTGCTGACAGCTTTCTTATTGCAGGTGACGATCGTTGCCGCTGAAGACAAGAAATCAGATGCAACCATGGCTGCAATCTTCGATGGCAAAACCCTGGAAGGCTGGGATGGTGACACATCTGTTTTTCGCGTCGAGAAAGACTCGATCATTGGTGGACAACTGAAAGACAAGATTCCGCACAACTTCTTTCTGTCATCAAAGGAAGAGTATTCTGATTTTGAGCTGACTCTGGAGTTTCACCTGATCGGTGAAGGGACGAACGCAGGAGTTCAGCTTCGCAGTAAACGCATCCCTGATCATCACGAGATGATCGGTTATCAGGCTGACCTCGGTCAGAATTACTGGGGCGCGTTGTATGACGAATCTCGACGAAACAAGATCCTTGCAGCGCCAAAGAAGGAAGAGCTGGATAAGGTGCTGAAACGAGACGACTGGAACAAGTATCGAATTCTCTGCGAAGGTCGACATATCCAACTATGGATCAATGACTTCAAGACGGTTGACTACACAGAAGCCGATGAAGCGATCGAACAAAAGGGATTGATTGCTCTCCAGATTCACGGTGGTCCTCCCGGAGAAGCTCATTACCGCAATATTCGTATCCGACGTATTGGCCAATAGTTTGGAACGAACAGACACTCATTTTCGCCACCGGGTTTACCCCGGTGGTTTACAGGCTTCTGCACTACTTGCCGCGTCACATTCATTAATTCAACGCTGAAAAGTTTCGTCAATCTATTTCCACCCCTATCCTCACAAACTGATTTAAACCCCATGCTTAACTGGAACAGCAACAAACTGACTCACGGCTGGCAAAAAGGTATCACCGCGTTCTATTACGCTGTGGGCATGACAGCCGACGATTTCAACAAGCCTCAGGTCGGCATTGGCGTGCCACTGCTCGAGGGCAACACCTGCAACATTCATGCGTACTCACTGGCACAGGAAATTGCCGCAGGATGTCGCGAAGCTGGAATGCTGGGATTTCCTTTTGGAACACCGGGCGTCAGCGACAACATTACCCAGGGGCATGAAGGCGGGAACGCCAGCCTTCCTTCTCGCAACCTGATCGCCAACAGCGCTGAATGTGTGGTGACCTCGCATTGCTACGATGCGATGGTCGGCATGCATAACTGTGACAAGAACGGTCCCGGCTTTGCGATGGCCCTGGCTCGTTCAAATTATCCGGGATTAATCGTCAGCGGCGGAAGTATTCTGCCCGGTTGCTATAAGGGCAAGGATATTACAATTCTGGATGTTTACGATTCGCAGGCCGCCGCTTCCGTCGGAGCGATGACGCATGAAGAGTCGGAAGAGATAATTCGCAAGGCCTGCCCAGGGCCGGGTGGTTGCGGAATCGCGGCGTCCTTCAATACCTGGGGCCTCGCTATGGAAGCCATTGGTTTAATGCTTCCGGCCAGCAGCTCCATTCCAGCTGTGGATCCGGGTAAGAAGGAAGAGTGTCGCCAGGTCGGATATGCAGTCATGAACCTGCTGAAGCTCAATCTTCGACCACGCGACATCCTAACTAAAGCCGCCTTCAAGAACTGTGCTGTGACGATTGCAGCGGCAGGAGGTTCCACCAACGGCGTCCTGCATATTCTCGCATTGGCGCGTGAAGCGGGTGTGGACTTTACTCTGCGAGATCTGCAGACGATCTTCCGTGAAACACCAGTGCTTTGCAGCTTTGCCCCTCGCGGTCAGCGCACCATGGTGGATCTTCACAAGATTGGTGGCACTCCAATTCTGCTGAAGCATTTGCTGGACAGTGGACTGCTTGACGGATCCTGCATAACTGTCACCGGAAAGACGATGGCAGAGAACCTGAAGGACGTTCCGAAACCACCAGACGGTCAGGATCTCATCGTCACGAAGGAGAACTGCTACAAGCCATTCGCCGACATGCAGATTTGCTTTGGCAATCTGGCTCCGGAAGGAATTGTGTTCAAAGTCTCCAGCATGAAGAACCCGCAATTTGAGGGCAAGGCTGTCTGCTTTGAGGATCCTCGCGATATCGTTCGTGCTGTTGAGCAGCGGAAGATTACTCCAGGTAGTGTCATTGTGCTTCGCAATATGGGACCAGTGGCCAGTGGGATGCCAGAAGTTCTAATCGCCACGGCTGCACTCGCGGTTCCGGAGCTGGACGGGAAGATTGCCTTCATCTCTGACGCTCGCGTATCTGGCGTCTCGCATGGGGCGATTGGAGTTCACTGTGCTCCGGAAGCTGCCGTCGGTGGGCCGATCGGATGTGTTCAGGACGGTGACCTGATCGGTTTCGATCTTCTTAAGGGTTCGATTACTGTCAACATCAGTGATGATGAGATGACAGCACGGCGTTCGAAGCTTGCACCTCGCCGTCCTCTGGAAGTGAAGCGAGGATATCTGGCCGATTGGTCGGCGACGGTTGCTCAGGCTAGCCATGGTTGCGTCAGCAAAGCGCTGCATCCGGAATGCAGTTAACTGATCACAAGTAACCGGAAGTCGATTAAGCCCGGGAAGGATCGCTTCCCGGGCTTTTTTGTAGCGTCGGGACGAGAAGCTTAACGCCTTAAAATGTTGTTGATCTCGGACCAGCGCCTGAGTCTCCTGCGTCACTGGATTTACCGCTTTTTGAAAAGCCCATTCGAAAGAGTCTTCCATGACATCGATTCGTTCGCATCGCCACTGTCTGGTTATTGTCTTTACTCTGACGCTGCAATTAATTGGTCAAGCGGACTTCAGTTTTGCGAGCGAGCCAGTTCGGCGGCCGAACATTCTGCTGATCTGCGTAGATGATCTGAAACCTGTACTGGGGTGTTATGGCGACAAGATCGCAAAGACACCTAACATCGATCGATTGGCAGGGCAGGGTGTGCTCTTTGAGTCGGCTTATTGCAATCAGGCCGTTTGCTCGCCATCTCGCAATGCGTTGATGACCAGCCTGAGACCTCAGACGCTTGGTATCTATGATCTGGCCACGAACTTTCGCCGCAGCCGACCGGACGCCGTGACGGTCGCTCAGCATTTTCAGCAGCACGGATATTCCACTCAGGCGTTAGGCAAGGTGTTTCATGTGGGACACGGAAACGCAGAAGACGAAGTCTCATGGACCGTTCCGCACTGGCGACCGAAAGCATCGCAGTATCAGCTTGCGGAAAGTCAGGACAATAAGCGAACGTCCAACAATGGTCCGCGCGGGACAGCGACAGAGTCGGCAGATGTCGCGGATGAGGCCTATGGAGATGGCCAGATCGCTGTCGAGGCAGCGGCACGAATTATGGCCGCCGCTGAGAACAAGGATCAGCCGTTCTTCATCGCATGCGGCTTTCTGAAGCCACACCTGCCATTCGTAGCGCCGAAGAGGTATTGGGATCTCTACGATCCGAAGACCGTCCCCATGCCACAGGTGACTGATGTTCCAAAAAACGCGCCGAGCTATGCACCACAATTCGGTGGTGAATTACGCCAATACAGTGACATGCCACGCGAAGGTGCGATTTCGGAGGAGGACACTCGACGGCTGATCCATGGATACTACGCCGCGACCAGTTACACCGATGCGCAGATCGGCAGAGTTCTCGATGCTCTGGACGCAAGCGGAGCCAGAAGCAACACCATCGTCGTGCTCTGGGGTGACCACGGCTGGCATCTGGGGGATCATGGAATGTGGTGCAAGCATACAAATTATGAACAGGCGACTCGAATTCCTCTGATCATTTCTTCGCCCGGATGTGCGGCCGGTCAGAAATCTCGTGCTCTTATCGAAACCGTCGACGTTTACCCGACGCTGTGTGAGCTTGCAGGATTACCTGCTCAAGGCGGCCTGGATGGATTGAGTGCGGCCGCAACCTTGAAATCTGTGGATAGTCAGCATCGTGAGAGCGTAATCCATGTCTATCCGCGAGGTGATCGACTCGGTCGAGCGATCCGGACGAATCGTTTTAGGATGGTGGAATGGAAAGTTCCCGGAGCCGATGAATCCGACGCCGAGTACGAACTGTATGACTACGAAGAAGATCCGCTTGAGACTGTCAACATCGCTGGTTTCAATCCTGAAGTTCTGGCAAAGCTTCAGGCGATTCTGGCGAGGCAACCGGAAGCAGTTCCTCAGATCAGGGCTTCTGCCGGTGCGGAAAAAACGAAGCCGGGGAAGAGTCAGGATCGGGCAGCCATGTTCCGCAAACGCGACAAAGATAACGATGGCCGCCTGTCACGCGAAGAGTTTCTGGCTGGTCAACCTGATCCCGAGGAAGCTCCAAAACGCTTTCCTCGCTTTGACAAGGATCAGGACGGATCTCTGAATGAAACAGAGTTTGTCACAAGCGGCCAACGGTCAGAATAGCATTACAGAACGAGCGCATTGGCGACGCTGTTGAATCACTTGTTTACCGCCCAGCCGCAGGCGCCGGCTTTTAAGACAACGCCCCGCTGCCGGGCGAAGATTGATCATCGAGCGAAAGCGTTATGGGCAAAAAATGATTGGGCAAAAAGATGGCAGTGTTTTTTGCCCAAGCATTTTTTTGCCTTAAAACTGCTTACTTCTGGAACGCGGCCCGGACGCTGCGCTCGCCGGGATTTTTGGGCTTAGCTTTGCAGTGGGCCGGTGTTTAAAGGGTGGCCGGCGCCTGCGGCTGGGCGGTAAACAACATGGCAGAATTCACCACTTGATCAACAAGCCGCCAAAGCCGTCAGATCAGGGCTTTTGATAGACTCGGACATAGTCGACTTCAAATTGAGCAGGGAACTTTGTTGACGCATCCGGGTTGCCAGCAAAACCGCCACCCACGGCCAGGTTCAGGACCATGTGGAAATTCTGGTCGAAAGGAGCAGGGAACTTGCCTCCTGCCGACTCCCATTTTGTTTGAGTCTGGTAAAGCTCTCCATCGATCAACCATCGAACGATGCCTTCTTCCCACTCGAGTGTGAACGTGTGGAAATCGCTTGTGAAGTCGACGTCTTGGCTGCGAAACTGTGATCCGGAATGTTTATTGTCGGGCCACTGTTTGCCGTAATGAAGTGTCCCCCAGATCACATTTGGTTCCTGGCCCTTGAACTCCACGATGTCGATTTCCCCACTCGACGCCCATGTCCCATAAACTTCGTCAGTAGGCAACATCCAGATTGCCGGCCAGATGCCCTGGCCGCCAGGAAGCTTCGCGTGGATCTCGAACTTTCCGTACTTCCAGTCTCCACGGTGCTTGCTGCGAATGCGGCCGGACGAGTATTCCCGAACGGTCCCCGCAATTCCATGATTATCCTTTCTGGCCTGAAGGATGAGTCGTCCGTCTTCGATGCGCACGTTTTCTTTGCGATCGGTGTAGATCTGGAGCTCATTATTCCCGCCACCGAATGCATTCACTTCGATCTCCCATTTGCTGTAGTCCAGCTTTGGACCATCGAATTCATCGTTCCAGACCATCTTCCATTCTGTCTCCTGCGCGAATACAACGGAAGCGGTTGTAGTGAAGAGTAGAGCCAGAAGGATTCGTGAAGACATGGGAGACCTTGTGAGGGGAGCTTTGAAGAGACAGGATCCCGAGCAATCGCCGCCGGGACGCGCAGTGTACTCCAGAAAACGGACACAGGAACATCCTGCCCAACGGCTATTTTTCTGCTGTTGGTTTTTCCGTTTTCTTCACGAGCTGATGAACTTTATCGACGATACGGGATTCCACGGATTCGGCAAACGGCCCGGGCAATGTCGTGAACTGCATGGCCCCGCCACCTTCGTAACCGCCTTCTTTGAGAACTCGCAGTGATGGAACGTAGCCGAACACATCATTACTGTAGCCTGCAACCCAGACTGCTGCGTCTCCCTTCAACTCCTGTTTGAGTCGCAGGGAGTAATCAACAACCACTTCACCAGAGAGAGCGACCATTGTCACCTGATCTCCAAGGCGGACAACCTGCACAAGGTACTGATAGTCGGTTGGGATACGGCCTTGTTCATCGAGTTGCTTGAGTAAGGCAGTCGCTCGTCGTTGTGAATACTCGACGGGAGATTTTTGCAGAGCTTCCAGTTCATCGCGATTCGGGGGCGTAGCAAACTCAAGCTCAGCAGGTTCGATGGCTGATCGAATTGTTCCCTGGACAGGGCGAATTGGTCCCAGAAGTCCGGCTTTCACAGCGAGTGCCAGAGTGCTGCCGTGATGCTCGGCCAGAGCAAGTTCACCGCGCGGCTGTGGATTCTGATCACCACCGCAGCCGGTCATAAACATCGCCACTATGCCGGGAAAGGCGGTTTCGAGATCGTACTGAGCGAACCCGGCATAATCTCCGCAGAACTGATAGAAGCCGAGCGTTGTGTTGTGGCAGGCGTACCCAAACAGCAAGGCTTTCAGTTCGCCTGCTTCCGACTCAACCTTCAGGATTGGAACATCATGATCCACAGGGCCATCCGGATAGGGGGCGTTCCGCGGTTCTGTCTCCGTCGGAAGCCGTCGATTCATCGCAAAACCCGCACGGCCATGAGTGTACCCAATTTTTGCAGGTTGAAGGTTTTGCAGTGCCGTGCCAATGAGTTCCAGGATTTGTTGCTTGAGGTTGTTGTAGTAACTCTCCGTATGCGAAACTTGTTCAGCGGCGGCACCGTAGAGGGAAACTTTGCTGGAACGAAGTTCCGGACCGCAATGGGTATGGGAGGCATTCAGCAGGAGTGAATCAGGACTCAGGGAATACTTCTTCTGACACTCATCCTGTAACCAGTTGCGTAGGTCACGAGGTATGCTGATCAGATCGGCCGTGACAAAGACGAGACGATGCCCATCCTGATCTTCAAGAGCCAGAGCCTTGACGTAAAGATCGTGCACCTTGCCCTCGGACGGTTTGTTACGAGAGGCATAACCGGCCATCCACATGGATTGCTGCGGCGTCACAGCCACCTTTGCGACTCCCGCTTTCCATGACATTTCTTCAGCCGAAACATTGGCGATCACAGGCATCATGAAGAACAGAATTAAGCTGGCCAAAGTCAGGTGATTCATTGGAATTGCCTCGAAGGACTGAGAGACAGAATGGAAAACACATGTGCCTGTATTCGTTAACTGTTCTACAGTTTATTGGACCGTCAACGGACTCGCAGGTGAAGAAACGCAACGGAGGACCAAAAGAATGCAGTGAAAGACGCTGCGACGCAGATGGTTTTCCAGAGCCAGTGCCATCGTCGTTCGCGAAACAGAGTTTTGCCAACCATCGAAAATGGAATCGCTGCCGCGAATCCGCCAAGGAAGACCCATTCGAAGACCAGACTCAACCGGCGACAGGCCAGGAAGTACATCACACACGTCGCCAGAAAAAAAAAGCAGGCGAGGCCAGATCGCCATCTCTCTCGCCGACTGATTGTCTTTCGAGTCAGAGCCAATCGGTCCATGAGCATTTGGAAACTGGCGAAGAGACAGACCGGCCATGTGAAGATGAAATCCTTCATCGATGGACTCAGACAGGTCGTACCGGCGGAACCAATCAGAAACACCATGATCCAGGTAACTGTCTGCCGCGTCTCCGTCGAAAGTCTTCGTACAGGACCAGCGACCTTGGATGTCAGCATGATCGCAAAGCAGCCGCTGATGATTCCGAATAAACAGATCTGATACCATTTCGTCAGCCATTCCTGCGACGGAATGTCGAAGGCATATTCCGGTTCTACTCCAAGAATAATCGCGGCCCAGTCGAAGTACTCGGCCTGTGGAATTGAAGCCGTCGTTGTCGCAGTGCTTCTTAAATCAGCTTCCAGCGATTCAGGTGGCCCCAGAAAAAGGCAGGCCGCGCGGCTGTGATTGCGTACATAAAGCCGACCGTTCGAAAGGGCTGGTTGTGACCAGCAGATTTCTCCCGCCAGAACCGACACACGACCTAACTCTTCGTATTGTTCCGAAGTTGCCCGAGCCAGAATCAGTTCGCCCAGATCATTGAACAGAATGAGTTTTCCATCAGCCGCGATAACTGTTGCGTGCCCAATGAACTGTTCAGCACCTGCCATCGTCGACGGAACCGGATCTGTCCCGGAAACTCGCATTGGGCGACCATTGCCCACCGACCAGTTTTCTTTCCCCGTCATGAAATCAATGCAGCGAAAAATTCCTCGAGTTGAACGATGAGTCTTCGCCTGTGGCTCAAGGACATCAAACCCGTAGACCGCGCCATCAAGGAGGATGCTGGGAAAGATGTCATTTGAAATCAGTTGTTGCTTGCCGATTGAATGAATCGGCTTCGTTTCATCATCAGTAAGTTCCAGCAATTCAGCCCCGGCTTTGAACGGGCTTGAGATCCAGAGATAAGGTTCGTCATACAACGGCCAGGAAGAATGCTCATCGTAGCCTTCAGACAGTTTGTGTTCCCAAAGGACCTTACCGCTCTGGAGATCATGACCAACGAGGGCATTCTCTCCGTATCCGATGATGAGTTGTTGCCCCCGAAACGTCACCGGAAATGCGGGAGCGTAACTTGATGCGTAATTGCCGGCCTGCCAGATGACGGTTCCTGTTTTCGCGTTCAACGCTACCATCGCCGCGTTCGGACAACCGACAGGAAGTATCACCTTGTCATCAACAATAGTTGGAGAACACGCATATCCGAACCCCGTTAAATCACCCTTGAATCGTTCGGACAAATCGACGGACCAGATCAAACGTCCCGTGTCAGCGTTGAGGCATCCGATCAAACCGGCCGGGCATGCGAAATAGAGACAACCATTGTGATACGTTGGAGTCGCTCTGGGGCCCGGATAAACACCTGCAGGATCGTACGGCCAGTCGTAGCGATACTCCCAAAGTGTTGCTCCTGTGTTCGCATCGAAGCAAGAAACGAATTGACCTCGCAGAGTCTGGTACTGAGTGGCTACTCGTTTGTCCCACGCAACAAACGCGGAATAGCCTTGGCCAAGCTCTCGAGTCCAGAGAACCGGCGGTCCTTCCCTCGGCCAATGGTTAACAAGATTTGATTCCGTTGAGATCCCGTTCCACGCCGATCCACGAATCGATGGCCATTCGTGGTTCGAAACGTTGCTGCTGACTTCTAGGTGATCCTGTGTGTTCGTACCAGCAGAGTTTCCTTCGTTCGCTCCCATGGCAACGGCAACCACTGCGTTCAGCAGAAAGAGGAGGGCAGTGGTTTGAATGCGTTGCATAAAGTGGTTCGCAACTAATCAACGAAGACGAATTCATTGGAGAGTAACAGAGATTGAACATACTCCTGCCATAAGCTGAATTCTCCGTCGAGAGCAGGGGCTGCTGATGGATCCGCGGGAGGAATATCAGCCAGGAAGTTTTTTCCCAGTTGCAACTCGTCAGCGGTAGGACTGCGGGAATAGATCAGTTCGTATAGATTGCAAATTCGCTGTTCGACATCTGCAGAGTCACCTGCGTTCTGCAGGGAAGAAATGCGATTGGCCAACGCTGCTGTACGTTGTTGCATGAACGGACTGTTCAGCAGATAAAGTGCCTGCTGAGGAACGGTAGTCTGCAAACGTTGGGGTGCGGAGCTGTCCGGTGCGACAAAGTCAAATGTCCTGAAAAGTCCGGGCAAATTCTGGCGATCAATAAAGCCGTAGATGGAGCGGCGGGTGGAGAAAGGTTCGGACAACAGTGGCACCGACGGTCCTCCCATCGTGAAGTCGATCTGGCCCGAAACCTTCAGCAGTGAATCTCGCAATGACTCCCAGTCAAGTCGTCTTCGATTCATTCTCCACAGCCATCGATTCTCAGGATCCTTGGACTCGCCTTCTGAATGGCTCAGACTCTGCTGCTGATAGATCTCCGACAGCATGATCGTGCGATGCAGCGTCTTGATTGACCAGCCGTTGGTCATAAACTGGCTCGCCAGGTAGTCCAACAATTCCGGATGGGTCGGCGCTTCGCCACGCAATCCAAAATCGCTGGGCGTACGGACGAGTCCGTTTCCGAAATGATGCAACCAGACGCGATTGACTAAGACCCTGGCCGTCAATGGATTCTCAGGACTCACGATCGCAAGGGCCAATTCCAGGCGACCACTGCCTGTCTGAAAAGGACGTCGATCCGGAGAACTCAGTACCTGCAGAAACTGTCGAGGGACTTTCTCACCGGGGTTGCTTGCATTGCCTCTGAGGAAGACAGGCGAGTCAGACGGAGTCTCTGAGTCCAGCAAAATATGGGCATGTGGCGCGGCTCCGGGGGAGGCAATCCAGTCTTCGATCTGGCGTTGTTGTTCGTGGAATTGATTTTGAGTCGTTGCGTCGACAAACAGGAAGTCCTGAATCTCATTCAAGGATACGACTGCGGGTGAGTCCGCTCCGTAAAGCAGTTGTCGGACCTCTTCCAGATCCGTATCTGATAGCGCAGTCGATCCGGTTGACTTTGCGGTATTCCATAAAATGTCAACGTTGGCGAATACTTCACTGTAACGCTCTGAGACATCTTTCAGATTGTTGAGCGGAGCCGACTTGAGAGCGTCCAGAATGGCTCGATTGATTCGTTGGCCATCCGAATCAGAGTACCACTTCGCGATTAACTCAGCAGATGCCCTCGTAAACGCGTTCGCGGATTCTGTTTCCGCGAGCTGAGCCAACTTATGCCACGGCCTGAGAACCGGGTCATGGCGCCGTCGACTTTTCTCCAGCAAGCGAGCCCAGCGCTGGATAACGGCCGGATTTAGATCTTTCGACGCGTCGATCAGGAACATGACAGGCAAAAAATTGGCCTGAACTTTCTCGAATTGTCCAGCCAGTAAGTATTCGCCAGCACGTCTCCGAAATGATGACTCCAGTTCCGTTTTCTTCGCGTGAAGGAAATCATCAAACTGCTTTGTTCGTCGTTCCAGTTCTTCAAGATAGGCCTGGTGCTGTGCAAGTTTAGTCGTCGGCAGGATCAGTGGTGGATCGTCCGGCTCGTACGAACTGGCAAAGACGCCATGCAGGCTGTAATAGTCGGCTGTGGGAACAGGATCAAACTTATGGTCGTGACAACGAGCACAGGTGACCGTAAGTCCCAACAAGCCACGTGTGACAACGTCGATTCTGTCGTCAATGATATCGTTCGGGCTGTTGATGAATCGTTGGCCCAAAGTCAGAAAGCCCATTGCTGCTAATGATTGGGGATCTCTGTCAGCAATCAGATTGCGTGTCCCGGGTCGCTCCGCACTCAACTGACTGGCCGACAACTGATCGGCTGCAAGCTGCTCCAACACAAACTGATCGTACGGAAGGTCTTCGTTAAACGCCTGAATCACATAGTCGCGGTAAGTCCACGCCGCTGGGTAGAGCGGATTATCCTTCAGGCGGACATAGCCTTTGGTGTCTGAATATCGAGCAACATCCAGCCAATGCCTTGCCCATCGTTCGCCGTATCGAGGCGATGCGAGAAGTCTGTCAATCAAACGTGGCCATGCATCGCTTGCGGAGTCATTTTCGAATTCTCTGACCTCCTGCGGCGTGGGAGGAAGACCATGCAAATCAAAGGTTGCTCGGCGAATCAATGTGCGCCGGTCTGCAACCTGATTTCGGGACAGCCCAACTTCCTGCAGGCCCGCATCGATCAATTGGTCGATCACAGCCGCATCACGGCGAGATACTTGCGAAGGCTCGACATCGGGCGGGGCAATTTCTGTTCGAATCGGTTGAAACGCCCAGTGATCCTTTGCCTGTTCGAAGACAGACGACTTTGCATTGTTCGGTTGGGGAGCAGCTTCTGCAGGCCATACCGCGCCGTCCTTGACCCATTGTTCGATGGCTCTGATCTGCTCATCCGGGAGGCGCCCATCGGGCGGCATGCGAATGTCGTCTTCATATCGCACCGCCCTCAGAATCATACTGTCATGAGGGAGGTTGGAATCGAAGATCCGTCCACTGTCGCCGCCTTTTCTGAAGCTATCGCCGGAATCAAGTCGCAGCCCCGCTTCCTGCTGACTTTCCCCGTGACATCCGGTGCAATGCTCGACCAGAATCGGTCGGATACGGGACTCGAAAAAGTCGGTCGACGAAGGATCCTGGGCATGGATCGATGTGGCAACCATTACCTGCAGCAGGCAGACGAATGCAAAGTGCCGGAACATGTTATGGCTCACAGGAAGATGAGCACAGAAGATGGAAGAGCACGAAAGAGGAGCAGATACAAACGTGTGAAAATAACAATCGCCTGCCTCACAGAGTAAGGCAGGCGACTTTCCGGAATCACAATCCGAGTAATAGCTCAAAGGCCGTTACATGTCTGCTGAGTTAAATGTGCATCTCAAAGACGCTTACTTCTTTGCAGCCAGTTCTTCAGCCTTTGCCTTCAGCTCCGCAGCCTTTTTCACGGCTTCCTCTGACTTCGTCTTCAGCTCTGCCAGCTTTGCGGTTGCTTCGTCGGCTTTCTTCTTAGCTTCCTCAGCGGCCTTCTTTGTGTCTTCAGCGGGCTTCTTCAGCGGTTCAACGGCAGCAGTCGCAGTTTCAACCGCTTTTTGAGCCTCAACTGCAGCGGCTTCCGCAGCGGTCACAGCATCCTTCGGTGAGTTTGGATCGGCTTTCAGGTCTGCGACTGCTTTGTCTGCGGCAGCCTTGGCGGCATTCGCTGTTTCCAGAGCTTTGTTGGCGGCGTCCAATGCGGCCTGAGCGTCTGCCTGAGCCTTCGCGGCGGCTTCAGATGCGGCTGCTGTCTCGGTGATCGTTTTCCCCTGACCTTCGATTTGTGCTGCCAGTTCTTCAACAAGCTTGGCAGAGTCTTCCGCAGCACGACCAGCTTCGACGATTTCGCGTTCGCGATCTTTCTTGAAGTCTGGCACGATCTCGATTTCAGGGATCGCTGCCTTCAGAGCTTCTTCGCCAGCTTCGGTGACGGTCGTCTGCCATACAAAGAGTCGGCGCAATGACTTGATCGCTGCGAGCTGAGCCAGCCCTGCATCTGTAATCTTTGTCTCGTAGACATTCAGATATTCGAGGGCTGGCAGTCCCGCCAAATGAGCGACACCAGCGTCCGTAATGGCTGTCTTTTCCATGTGCAGTCGAGTCAGCCCCTTCAAACCAGCCAGATGTGCCAACCCTGCGTCCGTAATCTTTGTTCCACGCAGATTAAGTGAATGAATCGAAGCTGCGTCTTTCACGACGGCCAGCGTCTCGTCGGTGATTTCTTTATCGGACAAATGAAAGGCAACAGACAGTCGAGCGTCATTCTTTGCCAGTGGCATAGCCTGTCCACCGGCCGCTTGAATTGCCTGAATCAATTGCTTGTCTGCGTCAGACAGCTCTTCCTGAGCAATGGCGAATCCTGGAACCAGCAGGAAAAAAGCCAGGAATCCTGAAAGCTTCATATAGCACCCCTCGATCGAAAACTCGCCCGAAACACTGTTTCAACAGACCTTCACGAACGGTCTTTTCTTTACCGAGGTTACCTGGACCGCTGTCTCAGTGCAATCCTGCGGCGAAAAGTCGTCTCATGCAACTGTCAAAGGGCCATTCGTGCCGAGGGGGCAGAGCTAATTCAGTCGGGCTATGCATGACGGAGACAACAAGAAATCAGGCGGCCCGTTTATTGGCCGTGCAGAGCTTCACTTCTCAGCGAACCTGCTCTTTGCAGTACATCACTGGACTGCCCAATTTTCTTGGGCTCCAGCTGGAACGTAAACTGACGATGGTCAGTTACATGCTTGCCCAAAAAGTTGTCGCTGACAAAATCGAGAGGAAACTTCTGATACCACGGCGCATTGATATCAACATGCTCTGTGCGAGTTTCGTAACCGTCCATCAGAAGCTGGACTTCGCGAGTTCCATACCAAGTGAAGTCAAATGAAGCGGGCGTGTAACCAATATCGCGTCCGTCGACTTTGACCAGGGCTCCCTGCGGATAAGAATTCACCGTGACGCGCCGATGCACGCAGCCCGTTTGCATCACGGCTGTGAGGAGCAAAAGCAGAAGAACAGAGCGCGACATCATCAATTCGGCTTCCATGCCGGACGACAGAAACGGTGCTTGATCCACAGTAAGATATGGCCGACCCAAAATCAGGCCAAGATCAGAATCGCCATGCCGGACTTCGTGATATGCTCACTATGGGGATTTTGGGCTATCTAAGAGCTTCGGCGATCTTTCGGCCCATTTCTCTGGCCGATGGATCATCTTCTCCCGTGATGATCTTTCCGTCGACCAGCACATCATCAGCAACATTTCCTGGCTGACCTACTGAGCCGGATGGGGAAATTAACGCACCGTTAACTTCCGGATGCCACAAGCATGGCGGCTGAGCCGGGCGTCCGTTGTAGATTCCTGGAGCGGCCTGGCGGACTGGGGCGCAAACTCGTTTTCCTTCCAGAGGACTTTTCCCGTCGACGCGAGCCCATGCCAGAACCGACACACCGTTGCAGAGAGCACAGACGTACTTGTCCTGTTCGATGAACTCATTGATGACCCGATTCGCTTCGGCTCGAATGCTGCGGTTTCCGTTGTAGGACGCTTTGTCGTACCGTCCAGGAAACGCGAATTGATAGGAGGAGGCTCCCCAGCCTCCAGAGAACAGAATTGCATCGAACTGGTCAGCCTTCACATCGCTGAGCGCAAGGTCAGGATTAACGACGCCTCCATCCGCACCTTCGCCGGTCCCAGGATGTGGTCGGCACGAAGATTTTCGACCTGCAGCCACAGTGACTCGAATACCGGCGTTCTCAAGTTCTCGTCGGGGATCCGCATATTCGCGGTAAAAGAAGTCTTCATTGGCGATCACAATCAGAACACTTTTGGATGTTGCCGGTGTTGTCGATTTCTTTCCTGCCGGAGCAGAAGATTTCATTTCTGGTCGAGGGGTCTTTGCGAGTTTCGGAGGCACTGCTCCCAGATGTCTGATCTCGACGGAATGAAATTCTGTGTCCCCGTTCCATGTAACCAATCCCAGTTGATCAGGATTTGGAAGCCGCCAGACTTCGTGCATCGACAATTCGCTTCCGTCGGTTTCGAGGCGACAGATTTCTTTATCGTCGAGTAATCCCGCAACGGAATTTCGGCGTACCTGAACAGTGATTGTGTAGCGACGTCCATTTGTCAGGCTGATGTTCTCCTGGCGAGTGTTATTGTCCTGAATTGTTTTGCCTGACACATTCTGAAAACCGGCCAGATGTTGTCCCCAGGCATCCACTTCAAAGACGGCCTGCCGTCCATTTGCCACAAACACCAGACCAACAGAATGGACTCCGGTGCGACGAGTGAAACTTGCACGCAGGTCGTACTCTTCGGAGGCATTAGCTGGCAACGCTAGTCTTGCACCTTCGGCGGCTGGAACGAAAAGAGAATTGGCTCTGCGTTCCCATCTTCCGGCGACGGCGTGTTCCGCAGGATTCACCTCGGACAGGAGAGAAGTCCATTTTGGCTCGTCGGCCGAACAAAGCGGTGCGGCCATTAAGACCGCCCCGACGATTCCGGGGACCATTCTGAGGAAACCAATTAGGTGAGATCCTCTGGTCCCTGCCAGTACCGTCTTTGAGTTGGATCGGAATTGCTTAAGCCTCATGTTTTCTCTTCCCAACAGTCACTTGATGTACGAACCTATGCGTCTGATGGCCCAGGGCAATGAGAATGCAGCGGGAGTTTCCGGGTGTCAATCGTAATCAATTGTCAGCAATGTGAAGCAAAATTTTCCGTAAAGGATGAGCTTAGCGGAAAGCGTATCCGCTGCGTCAAGTGTCAGAGCGTGATCACCGTGCCGACACATAGCGGTCGCGAATCACAGAACAGCACAGACGCGACGGCCGGGAAAGCTTCCGTTGCAGAGCGTGCTGCGGGAGGCAAGATCTCGCCTGCGCCAGTCAGAGAAATCCCGGAAAGCAGGGGACCGAAGATATCTGAGCCCACCAATGTTGGTGCCTCTCCACGTCCTGCGGAGTCTGCCGCGCCAGTGATCCGCCGTGCTCGTCGAATCACCGACTCTGAGCCTGCAGATCAGTCAACTGTAGGTCACACATTGATTCAGAACCCGAAGCCAGTCCAGGCGGCGGCGAGTCCGGCTGGTTCAAGTGTAGCTTCGGCGGCATCAGGTGCAGGGGCGGTGCGAGCACGAGTTGTTGCCGGACCGCGCGATGTTCAGGCGGATGCGGTGCGTCACACGGCGGCTACGTTGTCAGCTCCACCGGAGGATATTGAAACTCTGCGGCGGAAAGTCTTCGCCGCGTTTACGCAGCCGAAGATTGCGCCGGTGCCAGTTTCTGGTGGCTATCGATTCGGGATTGTTCTGGTTTCATTTTTCATGGTCATGTTGCCGCTATTCTACATCGCTTTGATTGGTGCAGTGGGGTGGGGAGTTTGGTACCACGCTGTGAATCACACCGGAATGATTTCAGCCGCAAGTGGAGTTGGTTCGGGACGTAACGCGGGGCGTGCGGTTGTATTGGCGTTTCTTGCTTATCTTGCGCCGATCGTCGCTGGCGCGGGACTTGTCCTGTTCATGATCAAACCGTTGTTTTCTAAGCCAGCGACGGACTCCGGGCGACGAACTCTGAAGCCCGAAGATGAGCCTTTGCTGTTTGAGTTTGTTGATCGGATCTGCAAAGCCGTCAATTCACCTCGTCCACGGCGGATCGACATCGACTGTAACATCAACGCCAGTGCCAGCTTCAATCGCGGCATTCTCAGCATGGCTGGGAATGATCTTGTGCTGACTCTTGGGATGCCCCTGGTGGCCGGTTTGACCATGCGACAGTTTGGCGGTGTTCTGGCCCATGAGTTCGGCCATTTCGCCCAGGGTGCTGGTATGCGGCTCAGTTACCTAATTCGTTCGATCAGCTACTGGTTCACTCGAGTCGTTTACGAACGCGACGCGTGGGATGAGAAGCTGGCAGATCTGTCTGGAAGTCTTGATATCCGTATCGGCTGGCTGTTGTACCTCACGAGATTCGGGATCTGGCTCACTCGAATTGTGCTCTGGGTTCTCATGATCATCGGGCATTTTGTCAGCGGGATTCTGTTGCGACAGATGGAGTTCGATGCTGACCGCCATGAAGCTCGACTGGCTGGCAGCAGAACATTTGCCACCACGGCTCGACAGCTTGCTGTTCTGGGCGTTGCCTATCGAGGCGCCTTGTCTGATCTGGGGAATTTCTATCGCGAAGGTCGACTTGGAGATAACCTTCCGAAGCTGATCCTTTTGAATGTGGATCAGTTGCCAGAAAAGGTGCATGCCAAGATTGACGAGAAGATCCTGGAATCGAAAACCGGCCTGTTTGATACTCATCCCGCCGACCCGGAACGTATGGCGAGTGCCGCTAAAGAAGACACGGATGGGATCTTTACACTGCGACTTCCGGCAGCACATCTGTTTCGGCGATTCGATTTTCTTTCTCGCGCTGTGACGTGGGATTACTACAAAGAGATCTTCGGCGCTGAGCTGAAGAAGTCTGATCTTCATCCCGTTGACAAGCTGATGGAGATGCAGAAACAACAGCAGGATGCCTGGAAAGCGCTGCGTCGATTCTTTCAGGGACATGTGGCGTGGTATCGCCCGATGCCAACACCGACCGTTGCGTTCAAAATGCCGAGCCGTCCTGCTGAGACGCTTGCACTGATGAAGAAACAACGAGCTGCCATGCTTGCGGCTGCTGATGAGTACGGAGAAGTCTGGAAGAAATATGACGCTGTTGATACGGAGCTGATCGAGATTGGCCTTGCCGATATTCTCCTGAAGTCAGGCCTGCGTGTGCGTCGGAAGGATTTTTCGATTCCTCTGACAAGTCGCGATGAAATTCAGATTGCTCGTGATACCGCGGAGAGGCGAATCGGCAAGCTGGAACCGAAGTTGGTCCCATTTGAAGATGCTGCAGCTGATCGACTCTACGCCGCGCTGCAGATCGCGAGGACATCACAGGTTCGCGAAGTTCTGGAAGGGCAGGGGGCGACCATTGCGGAGCTGGATCAATTGTTGGCGTTGTTCAATCATGTGAACGAGAGACTCGGGCAGCTCCTGGTGATTCGGGATGCACAGATTGCGATGGGGAAACTGTTGTCGCTGTTGAGTGAAAGCAATGACAATCCTCAACTAATCTCGCAAATCACAGATCGCATGGCTGAGATGAAAGATCACATTCTTCATCTGCGTGAGTCCTTCGAAGGGATCCTGTACCCGTTTGATCATGCACGAGCCGACATCAGCGTTGCCGATTATCTATTGAAGTCGATCCCGGATGGGGAGAACCCGTTTGAACTCTACGAGGCCGCCGACTCGATCGGAAACGCACTTCCCCCGATGCAGGCGCGTGTTACGGGGAGGCTCTGTCAGATTGCCGAAATGGTAGAGACCCATTGTGGACTGCCACTGCTTGAGGATCCTGAGGACGATGAGGAAGTTGATCTGGGTGATGACGACGAAGATGAGTAGTTCGGCTTAGTCGGTGAGTATTCAGGCGGGTGGCAGTCCGCTAATCCCTTTAGCGTCAAGAGTGTGCTCTGTTTCTTGCCATTTCTGGACCGTCTCAATTCGTGAGCGAAGGGGACCCACAGGCTGAATCCTCATGGCCAATGCCCAATGTGGACGCGGTTATGCATAAATTTGGAGCGTTCATGATCAGTGAATTTTCAGGAAATCCATGGCGGCAGGACTGCGTTCCTCGAAGTCCACAACAGTGCCCGCTATAGTCTTCGTGGCTCACAAACCGGCATGCCTCGCGAAAATGCGATGGATTTGCAGTGGGTGACTGTGAGAGAACTTTTTCATTCTTCCTGAACGTGATCGTGCCCCATGAAGATTCATGAATATCAGGCCAAGCAGCTCTTCAAAGCTGCTGGTGTGCCAGTTCCTCAGGGTATTGTGGCCAAGTCTGCTGAAGAAGCGGCTGCTGCATTTACCACGCTTGGTGGGCCTATTGCTGTGGTCAAATCGCAGATTCACGCGGGCGGACGAGGGAAAGGCACCTTTAAGGAGCATCCTACTCAGCGTGGCGTTGTGCTGGTGAAGTCCGCGGCAGAAGCTGCAGAGAACGCAAAGCGAATGCTGGGCAGCACGCTTGTTACAATACAGACCGGCGATGAAGGCAAACAGGTCAATACTCTGTTTGTCGAGCAGGGCCTGAAGATTGCTCGCGAACTATATCTTGGGATTGTTGTCGATCGCGAAGTCGGCGGACCTGTGTTGATTATGTCGTCCGAAGGTGGGATGGACATCGAGGAAGTGGCAAAGCATACGCCGGAAAAGATCATTGCTGAGCCGTTTGATGCGGTTGCCGGGTTATATCCGTATCAGGCTCGTAAGATGGCCTATGCCTTAGGGTTTGATGCAGTTGCTGTTCGCAATGCAGAAAAGTTTCTTCCCCAGATCTGCAAGTTCTTTGTGGCTTACGACTGCAGCATGGTTGAGATTAACCCGCTGATTCTTACCGAAGACGGCCAGTTGCTTGCCCTGGACGGCAAAGTAACCTTCGATGATAACGCCTTGTTTCGTCACAAGGATGTTGTCGCTCTGCGAGATCTTTCTGAGGAGGATCCAGCCGAAGTTCGAGCTGCGGATACGGGGTTGAGCTACGTGAAGCTGAACGGCAACATCGGCTGTCTCGTGAACGGGGCTGGTCTTGCCATGAGTACGATGGACCTGATCAAGCTGCATGGCGGTGAGCCTGCCAACTTTCTTGATGTGGGCGGCGGGGCCAATGAAGATCAGGTGACCGAAGCATTTCGAATCATCCTTGCGGACAAGAATGTGAAAGCCGTTCTGGTCAACATTTTCGGTGGGATTATGAAGTGTGACATTATTGTGTCGGCTCTTCTGAACGCCTACGAAAAGGTTGGTTTTAATGTGCCTCTCGTGGTGCGTTTGGAAGGCACCAATGTGGAGAAAGCACGAGAGATGCTGAAGGCCAGTGGTCGGGATATTATCTCCGCGACGGACCTGACGGATGCGGCTCAGAAAGTGGTTAAATCTCTTGGTGCCTAGTAGTGTTGGTGTTTGATCACCAATGCCGAACTTTTGACTCTCAGATCTCAAGCTTGTGAATTTAAACCGATGAGTATTCTTGTTTCCAAATCGACGCGAGTGATCACTCAGGGGATCACGGGTAACTCCGGCTTGTTTCATAGTCAGCAGTGTCGAGCCTATGCGGCGGAGTGTCAGCCGGGGGTTGATGTGTTCGTCGGCGGGGTTACACCAGGTAAAGGTGGAACCACGGTTGATGGCTTTCCGGTGTTTAATTCTGTGCGAGAAGCCAAAGAGAAAACCGGCGCCAACACATCGATGGTGTTTGTTCCACCTCCGTTCTGTGCTGACGCCATCCTGGAGGCTGCGGATGCCGGGATGGATCTGATTGTGGCCATCACCGAAGGCATTCCGGTCATGGATATGCTGCGAGTAAAGCGTGGTATGGCCGGGTCGAAATCACGATTGATTGGCCCAAACTGTCCGGGAGTAATTACTCCGGGTGTGGCTAAGATTGGGATCATGCCGGGTTACATCCATAAACCCGGAACGATCGGGATCATCAGCAAGAGCGGGACTCTGACGTACGAAGCTGCCTGGCAGTTAGGACGTGTGGGGCTTGGACAGAGCACGGCCGTTGGTATTGGTGGCGACCCGATCAACGGGACGAACTACATCGAACTGCTTGAAATGTTTCAGAATGATCCGGGCACCGAGGGAATCCTCGTTATCGGTGAAATTGGGGGAAGCGCCGAGCAACAGGCGGCTGAATACATCAAGTCGCATGTCACAAAGCCGGTAGCCGGATTTATCGCTGGCCAGACTGCTCCTCCAGGCAAGCGAATGGGCCATGCAGGCGCCATTATCTCCGGCGGGGGCGGCGGGGCGGCTGAGAAAATGGCGGCTCTGCGAGCAGCCGGTGTGGTCGTGTCCGACAGCCCTGGTGGCATGGGCGACGCGATGAAAAAAGCGATGCAGAAATAGCGGGCTGTTGCGGAAGTTGCGTACAACTCTCGGCAAAACCCACGTTGCCGAGAGAATGAAATTCTGATACACCATAGCCCTCTCTCATCGGTGCTTTTTGCCGGATGTCCGGCAGAAACACTGGGAAATGTGCCTTCAGAAACTCTCTTTCTGATGGTGGTTTTGCGCAACGGACTGTGCTCAGCATGAGGCTGAGTGCTTTGGCCATGGAGTCGGCGGTGGGTACCAGGAAACGACAAAGCCTGCGAGTTCTCTTCGTTGATGATGAGAATTCCATTGCAGAATTGATGCGATCTGAGCTGCCAAGAATGGGCCACGTGGCCACCGTGAAGCAGTCTCCCGGTTCGGCCATTGAAGCGATTCAGAAGAACGCATTCGATGCGGCCATTATTGATCTTCGCATGCCTGGCGGCAGCGGCTGGGATGTGATCGACTATCTTCGTGAGCATTCTCCTGAGACGGTTTGCGTCATCAGCACGGGGCATGGCGACCGAGACGATGCGATTCGCGCTATCCGCATGGGAGCGTACGACTTTCTTCCGAAGCCGGTGTCGCTGTTTGAGATTGCGAATGTGTTGGATCGGATTGGCGAGCGGAAAGCTCTGGAGAATAAGACGCTGGCCCTTGAGAGCCGCCTTCAGCGCGTTGAAGGCCGCTCAGACCTGATCGGCAATTCTGCGCCGATGGCTCGCGTGCACAAGTTGATCGCCAAGATCGCTCCGACAGATTCTGCGGTTCTGATTCTTGGTGAAACCGGCACTGGTAAAGAGATGGTCGCGCGGCGAATTCACGAACAAAGTGATCGTCGTGACGCGCCGTTTGTGGCCGTCAACTGTGGGGCAATCCCTGAGAACCTTGTTGAAAGCGAGTTCTTCGGGCATCGCAAGGGGGCGTTTACCGGGGCGGATTCCAATCGAGCGGGTCTCTTTGAGGTCGCCAATCATGGGACGCTGTTCCTCGATGAGCTTGGTGAACTCGATAAGTCCATGCAGGTGAAGCTGCTGCGGTTTCTTGAGTCCGGTGAAGTTCGTCGTGTCGGCGACAACGAGCCTTTTCATGTCGATGTGCGAATCGTCTGTGCAACGAATCGCGAGTTGCAACAGATGGTTTCGGCTGGTTCGTTTCGTGAAGACCTGTTTTTCCGAGTCAACACGTTTGAGATATATCTGCCCCCGTTACGAGAGCGGCTCGACGACATTCCGAGCCTTGCGCTGCATTTAATTGCGAGGCATCTGAAGCGAGAAAGTGTGCCTGCGGAAATGTTGCCACCGGAGACAATTCGACTTCTACAGTCTCATCATTGGTCAGGGAACGTCCGCGAACTGGCAAACGTACTTGAACACGCTGCCATTTTGTCTGATGGCAGGACCATTCAGCCTGAAGACCTGCCTCGTAGCATCCAGCGACATTCTCATTCCGGTGCTCCTTCCGGGCTTGAGCATTCTCGGAGCTCCTCGTCGACTTCTACGCATACGGACGCGGTCTCCGACATCAACGGCTCAGAGCCAATCACACTACGCGAAATGGAAGAGAAGTTGATTCTGAAAGTACTCGATAAGTACCAGGGTGATAAACCAAAGGCTGCGAAAGAACTTGGGATTGCTCTAAAAACCCTGTATAACCGACTGAGCCAAATGGGCCAGCATCGGCACGCGGGTTGATTCGTTGCTCACAAAGCATGTTCCTCTTCGCAGCAGTCCTGTTGCGGACACATTGTGCAACGGAATCGCTGATGCGTAAAGTACTTAAGGCCAGCTTGAAGCAATTCTGACTACTTCAAGCCGGCTTTCCAGTCGTGATGGTGAGCGGGGCCAACCGTCGAGACTATTTGAGTTCGGCAGGCGGTGCCGCAGGCACAGTGGGGATTCGGAATTTTCGAATGACCCCGGTGATGACGCCTAACACCTGACGCGTTGTTGAGTTGAATGCTCCCGTGATGGCCGGAACAAGGTGATTTGTTCCTTCCTGAACAATACAAATGATCACCGCGTGGCGATCGTCGAGAGCAGCCACATGGCATCCTGATTGGATAGACGCTTCTCGATTGATGATCAGATAGTCTCCGTTGCAGATGTGCAACGGAGCAAACAAATTTCCTTCGACCTTCAGACAGCCAACATCGACGCCTTCAAACATGGCCGAAAATGAAATCAGCTCGTCAGATGAGACGTTCGGCTGTACCGGACCTCCGGACGCTGTGCTGCCGATCAAAGAGACAGATAGCCGATTCTGAGGAGAATCTGCCAACTGGATCGCTCGCGACATATTCTGCTCGCGTGAGATCAGTCCTTTCCGCTCGAGAGCTTTCAAGTGGCACATGACCCCGTTTGGTGAACGAATATCAAAGTGCTGCCCGATTTCACGGACGGTGGGGCCGTAGCCTCGATTGATAATCTTGTCGCGAAGAAACTCATAGATTTCGCGTTGCCGCCGAGTTAACGAGATCTTCTTTCCTGTACCAGACATTCCAGACTCTTTCGTGTTGGATAAACGTCGAAATCAAGAACCTTCAACGTCGATCCGCTTCAAGATTCCCTGATGAATTAATGGAGGGCACAACTGCCGCTTCTTGGACTTTGGTGGTAAGGCCGCCAGAGACCGTACAGGCTGTCACCGAGTATTGGAGTGAAAAAGATGAACGAAGTGTTCAGGACCCCGCACTCACTTGGCGACCCGACTGACGATTTGTAGGGACCGAAACAATTGAGCAAACTCGATGCCAACACTGTAGACAAAGATACAGTATCTCGTCGAGATTTTTCATCTGATTCCTATTTGGCTCATTCTGATCCAAAAAGAGGCGATGTCTCCGCCAGAGAAATCGTTGGGAAGGCAAGTTGTGCAGGCAGGTCTCTGCGAAGTCTTGCTTTTCTGTGGGATTAGATTCTCCAGCGAGTTTCGCTGCCGCAGTTGCCAACTCACTCGTCAACCATGCTGACTTTTGCGACTTCATGACAATTTCTTAAGGGTGTTAAAAAGTACTGTAGTCGCAAAAAACCTTGAAGTCATGTCGACGGAGGAGGTTTCTCGAGATCAAATCATTCGGGGCCTGTTCCGTTCTGCTGTGGGAACACATGAATTCGGGAAAATCAGGACGCAAAAGCTTCGGGAGCTGGCAGTAAAGATGCGGTCCGGGGTTGTTCATTGTAATCTGATTTCGCGGAGAGCATGGCTTCGGTGGATTTCACTCAGAATCTTTCCACACAGCCAATTTGACTCAGAAATGTTTGATTTTCCGGCGAACAGTTCAATTGACATCGACTTCAGATCCGTTAATACTAGCGATGTCAGTTTATTTTCTAGCTGACTTGTGCCATCTCGTGTTGGTACTGGTTTAGTGATGTTGCCCGGTTTTGAGATGCGCTGAACCTTTAGTGCATTAAGTGTTTTTGCTCAGTGGAACTCTCCTGAAGCTTCCATTTCGCTGGCTGAGCTTACCGGTTGGTGGCCTGTTGTTGGTCGCCATGAGACCATGGTCGCAAGAAGACCTGAGTGTTTCCGGTCAGTTCTGGCATTTGAAGGCTGGATTGCTGTTACCTCTTCCATTTTGAGGTGATTCCCTTGAGCCTCGATGTAGTTCGAGGTGTGTGACCCAGGTTGGCAGGCGTTGGCGCCGGGACTTGAATCACAGTCGGTGGGCAGCAGTTTTTCAGCAGGAGTGCGGTGGCTGTTTTTGACAGGCGCCAAATGTCTCTACTGGGTCTCACATCCGATAGGGGATGTGTCTTCTCGCTCCTTTGGATGGGGCGAGCTGCGTGTTTTCAATTGTTTTCTCGGTCGCTATGCAGTGAGCAAGGTGCTTTCTGCCAAACCTCTTTTTGTGGCAATGTGCCCGAAATCGCAGGGTTTGTTGATACCGCGAAATTCTTTCTTTGCGAGGTTTGCGGCAATTTCGCCTGCTGCCTCCACTTTTACTCAGGCCAAATCAGGTTAACTCTATGCCGACCAGCAGTTCCGATTCTGAAGGAACCAGCGAACGACCACGTCGACGAACATCGACCCGGTCAACATCATCAGCTCCCGCCCGCCGACCATCGACTCGCTCGAAGAGAACAGGGGCTGAGCCGACGGATGCCCCATCTCCTGCAGTTTCAGACGATGATTTTGGTTCAGGTGTCGTTAATGAGGAACGACCAGGGCGTCAGCCCCGTGAGCGAAAAAGTGCTCCCTCTGCAGAGCCTCGACCGACCATAGAGGCTACGACAGAAGAGCCACGGGCTCCGAAGGCACGCGGTGAACGTCCTGCAGGACGGCGTGGATCTCGAAGTGCGCGGCCTGTTCCATCAGATGAAGCATCGGAGCCAGCATCCTCCGAGTCTGATCGAAGCGAACGAACCTCGAGCCGATTCGAGAGAAAAATCGCGGATGTCGAACCTCAGACCGGAATGCGTTATTTCAGCACAGACGAGCTGGATTTTGGAGATGATGACGGACCAGCTCCGGTTCGAGATGCGTCTCCATCCAGAGACGGGGCGCCCGTGAGAGAGGGCTCCCTGGACCGCAGTGGCAGACCTCCTCGTCATGCTGGAAGAGGTCGATCTCGTTATCGTGGTGACAGTGATTCTGAACGAGGTTCAGCAGGTCCTCGACGAGCAGATTCGGATCGACCGTACGATTCTGACCGAGGTTTCGACCGTGATCAGGACGATGTTCGTGATCAGTTCTCAGATGAGTTTGAAACTGGAGACGTCGCTGAAGGTGAAGAAGGGGCACCGCTTCGACAAGGTGAGCTATTTGATGGTGACCGTCGGCCACGTCGCCGTCGCCGTCGCCGTCGTCGTGGCGGAGAGGGCTCAGGGGACGTAGACAGTGCACCGCGTGGACCGGCTCCCGCTCGAAACGATGTCCGTGAACCAGGGCGATTTCCGAACGGTGGCCGTCCGGAAGGAAACCGCGGTAGAAACGATGGATCTCGGGGTGGCGATGGCCGGAATGACGGTAATCGCGGACGTCGTGGCGGTCGAAATGATGGAGGCCGCAACGACGGTGGTCGAGGTCGACGAAATGACGGGCCACCTCGCGGTGGCCGGGATATGGGACGCGGACGTGATTTGGGTGGTCCACGACGTGGACGTACGATTCAGCCGTCCGGTGAAGTTGTTGAAGGTACGTTCGACGGTGTGCTGGAACTTCACCCACGGGGATATGGTTTTCTCCGCGACCCCAAAAGAAACTATGCGGCGGAAGACTCCAACCCGTTTGTCTCCAGCTCGCTTGTTGAAAAATACAAGCTTCGACAAGGCGTCCTCATTCGAGGTGATGTTGGACAGGGGACACGCAATCAGGGACCCAGACTCCGTGAAGTGGAACTCATTGATGGGTTTACGCCAGAGGAGTACTTGAATGTCAAGAACTTCGATAACCTAACGGCGATTAACCCGTTTGAGCAGATCAAACTGGAGATCGGTCCTCGGCCTTTGACAATGCGAGTTATGGACCTGCTGTGTCCGATCGGTAAGGGACAGCGAGCACTGCTCGTCGCTCCTCCACGAACCGGAAAGACTATGTTGCTTCAGGATATGGCGAATTCTGTCAGCATCAATCATCCGGAAATTCACCTGATGGTGTTGTTGATTGATGAGCGTCCAGAAGAAGTGACCGAGATGCGGCGGATGGTCAAGGGCGAAGTCATTTCGTCCTCATTGGACAGCGATGTCGAAAGTCACATTCGTATTGCGGAGTTGATTATCGAGAGAGCAAAACGTCTGGCGGAAGAAGGCAAAGATGTTTTCATTCTGCTCGACAGTATCACTCGACTGGCCCGAGCCTTTAACAAGGCAAACAATTCCGGAAGGACGGGAACTGGCGGTCTGGATATCCGGGCTATGGATATTCCGAAGAAGCTTTTCGGGCAGGCACGTCGGTTTGACGAAGGCGGTTCTCTGACTGTCTGCGGGACGGCGCTGATTGATACGGGCGGCCGAATTGACGAAGCGATCTTTCAGGAGTTCAAAGGCACGGGCAACATGGAAATGGTGCTGAGTCGGGAACTCGCAGACAGACGCATTTGGCCGTCGATCGATATCACCAAGTCAGGAACCCGTCGAGAAGAGAAGATTCTGGCGCCTGACCTTCTGGAAGGCATCACGATGCTTCGACGCAGCCTGATTAGCCTTAGTCCGGTTGAGGCGATGGAGCAACTGACGAAAACGATGGAAAGGTTCCCAACAAATCGCGAGTTTTTGACCAAGATCAAAGCTGTGCTGTAAACGATGGCACTGATGTTGAGTTGAATAGAGATGAAGCCCGGCTCTCCTTGAGTCGGGTTTTTTTGATTTCCTGGGACCCCTGAGTTGGCGATTTCACTTCATTGCTGGCCCTTTTTGATGGCTCCGGAATTTGGGTTGAATGCGAAGTTTGTGACTGTAGAGCGAAAAGAATGATGAACGGTTCCCTGAATGCCGATTCTCATGAGGGCGTCGATTCTGCCAGCAAGGATGAGTTGCGCAGATTGTGCCGCTGGGTGTTCTGACCTGGCATCAGACACTCCGAATTTGCAAACATCTGCTTAACTGAGGTTATAGCCATGGAACGGCTCAGAATCGTGCTCATTATCGCAGCAATGGTTGCGACTGCACGCACCTCTCCCGGGCAACAGGCATCTCAGTCCTCTTTCGCAGGTGCCGCCGCGAATCATGCACAGCCGACATTCGTGGTGATTGGAGATGTTCGAAACCACAACTATTTTCCACTCACACAAAACTCCAGAATCACTATCCAGCAGGCGGTGATCCAGGCCGGAATGTTCGGTCAAACCGTCAGTGTTTCAGTTGTGCGTGGAAAGCAGCAGAGAGCTGCATTTACCCAGAATATCTCGGCAACATCGACGGATACGGGTGAACTGGTCATGGAAGGCGACATTCTCGTCGTACAGTCCATGGAGCCGGTTCATGAAGCCCACGAAAAGAACGCCGCGCTGCGTACGGACGGTGGTGTCGTTCCCGTAACACTGGCGGATGATTACATAGCCGTGGGGGATGTTCTGCAGGGGACAGGTGGTCTTCCATCGTCAGACCAGCAAGTCAAAGTCTCCTGCCGTTTCCGAGGACGTCCGTTGCTCGAAAACGCGGCTCTTTCGGATCGTGTTGAACACGGCGATGTTATCACCGTCGTACATCGGGCTCAGTCGACTTCTCGTGGCTTTGGCAATATGGTCCCGGCATTCTCTGAATGGCAGACCTCAGAAGTCACTCAACCTGCACCTGCTGGCTTAAATGCTGAAGAGAATGTTGTTCCTGAAGTGGCCCCGGCAACTCCTCTTGAGTTCCCCGTTCAGGCTTCTGAGCCGACGAAGCCCTCTGATTCTCGAAATCCGTTTGCTGACCCTACTGAGCCCGCCGGGGATGCCGCTCTGAATTCACATTCAGAGACAGAACAAAGTGGTTCAGAGCTCACCGTCAGATCCGTGTCACAGGCGGCTGCCTTACCGCCCGAACCTGCAGAAAGCATCGCACCGACGGCGCCAGTGGAAATTGCAGTCCCTCTTGAAGCCGCTCGACAAACTCCCGCTGCATCCATGGGGCTCTGGAATATTCTGTTTATCGGTGGGCTGCTTGTTGCTGGTTCAATGATCCTGATTGGCTCACTTCGATCTGAAGACGAAGATTTCAGCTCTGATGGTGCGATGATGCGATCTGCTGCCATTAGCGGAAACGCCGTCAACAGCGTGGCCCAGACGGCCAGTCCATCGATTGAGCCCATGACAATGCTCGATCCTGTGGTGCCAGAGAAAAAGACCCTCGCACCGGCCCGCCCGGCAGATATCGCCACGGAAGTGCCATCAAAGCCCCCTCTGGCGTCGGAGAATCTTCCTAGTGCAACCGAAACGCAGGCCTGGTTCGGTGGCGACTGGAGAAATACGACATCGAAGGCCTCTGTTGCCTCAATGGCTCCAGAGCAGGCGGCCGCATGTGATTCGGTGATTGTGGCTGCAGGAATGGATCATCGCGGTCAGGTAGACGCCCCATCGATCTATTTGATGGAGAAGATGGTCGTTGAATCATTAGGTGATTCGAAGGCCCGTTCTGTAGACACGGCGGAGAAGATTACTGCTGAAAAGGTCGCTGCACCTGCAGTCCCATCAATCAAGCTAATCGCGGAGAAGGTTGCCGTTGAACTAGAGTTGCCGTCATCAGTGCCGATCCGACCTGCGATGACTGATTCTGCCGTCAACAATGGTGCGAAGGTCCTATCGGATCTGGAAGATCTGCTGCAGAATCGCCTGCCGATTGATCTGTGTCAGGTTGAGCTTCCTCTTCGAGTTTCTTTGTTCGGGCGTCCTGCTGGTCCGCGTCGGCTCCGAATCGATGCGACGCATTCTCGAGTACCAGCTCCCCACATGAATATGTCATCAGAGCGCCGGCGTGATGAAGCCGTCACCGTGTCAGCGCAGCGGTCAGGTTTTGAAATGCCATCGCAGGAAGAACAGGCCGGAGAGAAGAAGTCGACAGCGACCTCTGCAAGCCTGGACCGGGCTCTCCATTATCTTCAGGATCGGACAGACACATGATTTGCGCCATCGACTTTGGCAGTTGCTGGATTCGTTCGGTCTTTCGCAATCCGCGGACCCCGGACCGTTTATCGATGTACGTGGAGAAGTCCGAGTATGCTCTGATTTCGGACACGGGGCATCATCGAAGGTCTTTGGCTGATCAGCAGATACCGTTCGCAGAGTGCGAGGGATCACTGGCGGTCGTTGGAAACAATGCTGCGAGAGCTCAGTGGTTAAGTCGAGTTCCTTGTACTCCGCTGTTCGTTGAGGGGGCTGTCCCTTCAGACGATCCTCCCGCCCGACAAATGCTGAGCGTATTGACGGAAGCAATGCTGCCGCCTGCAGATGCAGAACGAAATCTTTGCGTGTTGACGGTACCTGGCGTACCGGATGAGTCGCATCGCGTTCAGAAGAATGCCGAGTTCCTGTCACGGCTGGTCCGCATGCGAGGCTACTCGCCGTTCGTCGTTAACCCGGCCGAGGCTTCACTTCTGGCAACTTGTCACGATGCCACCTTCACTGGCATCAGCATTGTAATGGGTGCAGAAACAACAAGCGTCTGCATCGCACGATACGGTATTTCACTGGCGAAAGAATCGATTGCCATCGGCAGTAACTGGATCGATACCGAAGTGGCTCGGCAGTTTCAGGTTCAGGTTTGGGATGAGGACGGGAATTCGTTCATTGACCTTGAAAGCATCCGCCAGTGGAAGCAGCAGAGTTGTCCCCATCTCCGTAATGCCGTGGGAGATCGGGAACGAATGATGTCTCGATTGTACTCGGTTGTACTTGACCGTGTGACGCGGACCGTGGCTCAATTGATGCAGTCAACTCCGGTTCGAAACGCGCTCCAGCGCCAAAAACTGGCGGTCATGCTGTCAGGCGGAGCGACGATGATGGAAGGCTTTGCCAGCCTGCTGACAGAGCGATTTATCGAGCACGAAATCGCCGAGCGAATCCAGTCCATTCGCCTCGCCCCCGATCCCGCAACGGCCGTTGTCCGTGGAGCCCTGATCTTCGGTGAACTGGAAGCACGAGCTCTTGCGGTGGAAGAGGCAGCGTGACAGCCGCGAATTCCTGAGCAGGCAAAGCTGATCACATTCCGCTGCCTGCTGCATCGTTCAGGCGGCTGATATCAGAAATCTGCTGATCTATCGCTTTTTGTGACAGCTTCTGAAAATCGCCTTCCATCAACGAATCAGATAATTGACCGGGGCGGCCTTCCTGAACTCGGTCAAGCTCTGACGCGAGACGTTGCATCCAGTCGGGTGGTTCAATACCTGAACCAATGCGAGTGCTCATAAAGTCTGCGATTTCCTGACGCAGCGTCTGGAAGTTACTGTTCACTTCTTCCTGCGATAGCCCAGCCGCATCGGAGCAGGCTCGGGAAACCAGGGCTGCCATGCGGTTCTGAGCCAGTGCGCCGACAACTCGTTCGCCGACATGATCATGCAGGGCCGGAAGGCGGACTCCGTATTCAGCTTCCAATTGCACGAGTTCTTCGACAAATGAATTGGCGATGTCGCGGGATTCGTCACCGACATACTCTTCGACGCTGGCTGCAACTTCCAGTTCTCCTTTTCGAACCATCGTCTCGTGAGCGACCTGCCACGGAATCGTGTTCCATTCGAAGCGATCGTACAACGCTTCGAGCCGGAGAAAGTCCAGCAGACAATACAGGCGATTACCGTAGTCTGAGTGAGTTGTCGTCGTGTTGTATTCGAGGAAGCGATCAAAATTATCGACGACGCATTCGTAGACAAACTCCGCTAGTTCTGCAGCATCCTCGCGGTCCAATTCACCGCTTTCGAGATCTTCCAGAATCTTTACGTTCTGAGTCAGTGCGACAGTCTGCTGGAGTTCATCGAAAAGTGATTCCGCACCGTGATGAAGAATGGCTCGCGCATTGCCCAGCGTCAGCATTCGTGTGTGGAACAGATCTTCTCCGTAGGTCTCGATAAACTGCTTGACATCATCGGCATACTCTTCGTCGTGAAGGTCTTCGACAACGGACAGACGCATGGAGCCGCTATGTCGAGTCCAGAGGTCTGAATAAGCATCCAGCAGACGCTGAATACGCTTCAGAATATTGCGCACCTTCTGGCTTGACTCGCCCTTCCATTTCGCGGCCGATTGAAGAATGGCTTCAACAGAACTGCTGAGCCCGATTCGGAACAGGCGATCAAATTCCGTCACGGCTTGCCCCGACGGTCTTGAGGTTCGCTCCATCTGCAGAGCAACCTGCAACAACTCAAAGGTTTCTGACAACAATCCAAGTCGCGGGAGCTGACTCAACAATACTCGAATGACCGACTGCAGCGTGCGTGCTTTGAGGATCGCTGCGGGCTGTCCACCATTCTCAAACGGCACGTAAAGAAGTGGTCGTCGTTTAAGTTCTTTACACAGAGTCGGAAAACACTGGCGAGCGGCTTCGGCACTGCGAGCAAACACGGCTCCGAACATTCGCGAGAGCTGTCGATCCAGCGATGCCGTGTCCTTGGTAATCGATTCTTCTGAGATGACCGCTCCAATCAGTCGCTCGGCCATCAGGAACTCGACGGTTGTGGAAAGTGCGTTTTGCATCAGGAGAAATCGACATTGCATTTGAATGTCGTACTCGATGTTGCCTTCCAGTCCGGAGCCCAGCGTTGTGATTTCGTAATCGCGGACCTCGCGGACCAGTTCGCCCAGTCCGTGCAGTCGGCCTCGAATTGATGCCAGCCATTCTCGCAGGTGTTCTTTCTGATCGTCGGCTGCGGTCAAAGTGGCGGCAGAACGCGAAATCCAGACAGCGGCGATTCCCCACAGTGACCCCACCGTATGGAGAAACTTGAGGCGAGGTTCCATTTGGCGGTAGAGGACTTCAAACTCAGTCGTCCCTGGAGCCGACGCGCCATCCATCGTGTCGGAGGCGTTGCCGTCGTCCGTGGAATCTCGATAGGTGACGTCATCCCAGGCCGCTTCCAGAATCTTATCTTCGGATTCGTCGCCATCGAACAGATGTTCGATATCGAGATCGTCCTTGGCCTTTTCTTTGCCACCTTTGCGACCACGTTTACGCTGCTCAGCAAATTCGCCTAGACTTGGAATTTCCCAGAACAGCCCCGCGTTCGCTTCGATGAATGCAAATAGTCTGCGGAGATGATTCCATCGCTTTTCAGGCTCCGACTGATCACAGATGCATTGCAGCAATCGGTGCAGCATTCGATGGATAGAATGCGGTCCGTTTTCCAGAGGCACTGTTTCAGCCTGTCCCAGCCACTGCATCAGCAATCCCATGGCCGCCACATGATCTTTTCGATCGAGCAGGGCGGTGACGACCTGAGCAAAGCTGCTGGTTGCGTCAAAGTCTTCGACATGTCGTCGCCAGAAATTGATATCGCCGGCAGACTCGCCGGCTGTTCTCCATTCAGCGAGCACTCGGGCAACCTGAGTTGCCGCCTCTACCGATTTCATGCCTTCGACCTGAGTCAGATCGTTGACCGTGGTCGTGGCATATCGATCCCAATGTTCGGCCAGTTCGCGGAAGTCCTTCAGCACGGAATCGTGCAGATCTTTTCGGCCCGTCGCGGCAGCTTCGCTCATCGTGAGCGAACAGACGTCGAAAATCTGTCCCATGATGTCCAGCAGAACTTCAACACGTGAATCCGGTATTGAATCTTCACGAGTAAAGAACAGCGGAAACAAACCCTGAAACCCAAGGATGTTCCAGGGGTCGACTAATCCACCGCATTCGATGCCGCGATGCAGAAAATCAATGACTTCAGTAATCAAGCGGCGCGCGGTATCCAGTTGTCCTCCGCGCACGATGCGAGGGACCATGACAAGGCGCGACTGAATTTCTGATTCAAACCGAGCTGAAAGGCAGGGGATGACGGACGCTTCTTCACAGCTTGCTTCTTCAAATCCCATCCGCGCGAACATCCACGACAGATGGCGATGCTGAACCTGATCCGCGCCGTACTTTGCGAGGTACATATTCAGTTCATGGCGAACGTGGCCGAATGGTTGTCGCGATTCGTTGGCCAGCTTTTTCAGGCGGCGAGCACGGTCTCCGGTCGCTGTGTCCAGCAGTCGCTGGTAAAAGTGATCGCGTTGTCGGGCCACGATCGGCAGGAGAGATGTCAATGAGACACTGGAGTCGTAAGTCTGAGGTCCTGATCCACTGATGGCCGATGCCATGAGGATGGTTCCGGCCAGCACTGCCGAAGCATCGTATAGTCGTTCCGGATCGTCCGGTTTGTCTCCGCGTTGAATCCAGTCGATCAGCGAATCAAGAATCAGCCGCCTGACGATGAATCGTCGGTAGAAACCTTTCGTGTCGATTTCATCAGGATCCCATTCACCGAACACATAGTTCGTGCGTTTGTTGACTGGATGCAGATGGTCGTGAGACCTCATATCCAGACTCAGTTCAGCCAGTCGATCCAAAGCGAAGTGCGAACTGCCGACGAGATCTTCAGGGAGTCCACGCATGAACGCGATCGTCGCATTGACAATCTTTTCGTGTGGACCAACGGCTGCTCCGACGTCGCCAAAATACAGAGGCAGTGGGCAGAATCTCTCACCCGAATAAACTTCTGAACGGCGATCGTTCTCAAGGACCGCAACAGGACGGTAGCCAACAAAATGGTTCAACCGCTTCAAGGCTGATTCGATAACTTTTGAGGCTCTGTCATCCCCAACCTCCGCACGTGCTGCGAGGACCGATTCAAACATTCGGGCCAGCAGAAACGGAGCATAGAAATCCGGCTCTGACAGATGTCCCAGCAAGTCCGCATGATGAGATCGGTAGGCCGGAATCAATTGATCGATCGTGAATCGGATCACTGATTCAGCCTGAGTGGGATCCGAGCAGGCGGCATCACCGGACTTTGACAACCGCTGCAATTCACCGATCAGATAGTCTCGAAGCACGGCTGGAGACTTCGCTCTCTCCGAATCTCGAAAAAGACTGTTCAGTGTGGCACGAAAGCGAGGACTGATGGTCCCCTGTGAAAAATTCAGATACCCCAAAAGATCGCGCAATGCATCTGGGTCGACCGGCTGCACAACGGACTTTGAAGTTGGTTTCCTGGTACTCACGCGAGAATTATTCTGTCTAAACAAAAAATGCCGTAGCGAACGCCAAGAGTCATTTTTCTGTGCGTGGCCACGATTGAGTCAATGATCTGAAGAGGTATCCCGCGAACATTCGGACTCAATTTATACCGCCCGAAGTCTACTTTGCTGTTGAAGCCTGGTTTTCAGGCTCAAACAGCGTTTCGGTAAGCCGTGTCCCTGAGATGGTTCATGGGCACCGCCAGTTTGTTCAACGTTTATGCATAAAAGCACCAATCGGATGAACTTCTATTTTGCATACTCCACGTTGCGAGTTTCGCGAAGTACGGTGACTTTGATTTCTCCCGGATAGGTCAACGACTGCTCAATCGCATTGGCAATATCACGACTCATTCGTGCCGCCTGACGATCGTTGACTCGACTGGAATCCACAATTACGCGAATCTCACGACCGGCCTGAACTGCGAAAGCGTGATCCACGCCAGGGAAGCCGCAAGCGAGACCTTCCAGCTCTTCGAGACGACGCACATATTTTTCCAGAGTTTCACGTCGAGCACCCGGGCGAGCTGCAGAGATAGCATCGGCTGCCGCCACAAGCACCGTATAGATATGCTCAGGCCGAATATCATCATGATGACCAGCGGCGGCATGAACGACTTCTGAACCTTCACCGTATCGCTTCAGCAATTCCGCACCAACGGCCGGATGGCCGCCTTCCATTTCGTGGTCCGCAGCTTTGCCGATATCGTGCAGAAATCCGCAGCGACGAGCTATTGTTCCATCTAGGCCAAGCTGTTCGGCCATCATGCCGGTCAGATGAGCGACCTCAATGGAGTGCTGACGAACGTTCTGGCTGTAGCTGACGCGAAAATGCAGACGACCCATCAGGTCGACAATCTTCGGGTGCAAACCACGAACACTGGCTTCTTCGCAGGCCTGCATTCCCAGCTTGCGAATATGTTCGTCCATCTCCTTCGTTGTTTCGGCGACGATCTCTTCGATTCGAGACGGATGAATTCGACCGTCCTGAATCAGCTTGGCCAGCGACATCTTGCCGATCTCGCGACGAACGTTATCGAAGGCCGAAACGATCACCACGCCTGGAGTGTCGTCGACGATTACGTCCACACCAGTTGCTTTTTCGAAGGCTCGAATGTTTCGACCTTCGCGACCGATGATGCGTCCCTTAACTTCGTCGCTCGGAATATCGACTGTGGAAACCGTTGTTTCGGAAGTGTGTGCTGACGCGTAGCGTTGCACGGCCATCCCAATGATTTCGCGGGCTTTTCGCTCGCAATCCAGTTTGATTTCCGCTTCATGTTTCAGGATCATCGCGCCGGTCTGATCTGACAGTTCGCGATCCAGTCGCTTGAGCAACTGTTCGGTGGCCTGTTCACGAGTCAGCTCACTGATCTTGTACAGAACTTCCTGCTCGTCCTTAAGAAGTCGATTCAGTTCTGTTTCTTTGGCTTCCATAGCCTTTGTGCGATCAGCCAGCTTTTGCTGAGTTCCCTGGAGCATTTTTTCCTTCTTGCGGAAGGAATCCTGCTGCTCTTCGAGGTGAGCCTGCTGCTTGTCCAGTTCGCGTTCTCGGCCTCGCAGTTGATTGCGGGACTCTTCAAGCTTTGCTTCCAGCTCTTCGCGCCGCCGGAGCATGTCTTCCTTGATCTTGAGCTCCTGATCTTTCCGCAGGTTCTCAGCATCGCGCTGAGCCTGCTGGACAATTTCATCACGGGTCTTGTAGGCCCCTCCTTTGATCAGCCGATCAACAAAGTAGCCAACACCAACACCCACGATCCCGGCCAAACTGCCGACGATCAGCGGATCTGCCATGGAAACGCCTCTCACTTCAATTCATAAACCAACTCTGCCGGCTCACAAGGAGCAGTGAAGAGCTGAAGGCAGGATCAGATCCGAAGACTGAGCGGAGCTTTCCGCTTGATAGTCATTCGAAATCATCGGCCAGAGAGGCAGCAGGGTCTGAGCAGCCGGAATCGATACACTATTCAACACATGGCCACGATGAAGCAATTCGGACCGTCGCCACACAGCCAGCGGGCCGGGCGGTCCCGTTGCGGAAGGCAACGTAAGGTCTGTTTCATCGACAGCCGGAGATTCTGCCAGCGAGCATTGAATGCCACTGACAGCCATCCAGGAGTCGCGCGCACCACAGATGGGGCGCAGAAAGACTGCGACCCCCAGCAGGCATGAGACCAATAGAATGAGTAGTCCGATTAAAACCATGTGTGTCGTGGGTCAAGAGACTCAATTGAGTCTAAAGCCGAATTCAGGCTGCTCAGCACTGGAGAACCAACGCCGAGCGATCATACTTTCAGTTTCACAGCAGGTCGGGAAGACCAAATCTGTAGACACTCTTTCTTCCCCGCAGAACAGTTTTTCGACGAGTTCAAAAAAGAGACAGGGGAATGCTACCAAAGCGGGACTGCGAATCAACCGGCCTGAACAGTTTCACAGTGCCGGCCACGATCCCCCCGGCCGAACAGGAACCTGGCTTCCTGACGAGATTGCTCAATGGACTGGAGCGTCATGGCATCTCAGGGCAGGGGATGCTGCTCGCGGTCTCCGGTGGCGCTGACAGTATGGCGATGCTGCACGGTTTGGTGGAGATTGGTCGTCAGTGGTCATTGGGCAGGATTACCGTGGCCCATCTGAACCACGGCCTTCGGGGCGAGGAAAGCGATCAGGACGCGCGATTCGTGGAAGAAACTTGTTCAGTGACAGGGGTCGAATGTGTTGTGGAGCGACTCATTCCGGGGAAGCTCGATGTTGATTCCCGGGGCAGCCTTGAGGAGTCAGCGAGGAAAGCACGCTACGAATTCCTTGCTCGGACTGCAAAATCACTCAATCTGCCCGTCGTTCTGACGGCTCATCACCAGCAGGATCAAACGGAGACTTTGGTCTTCAACATCCTGCGCGGCACGAGCCTCCGAGGACTTTGCGGGATCCCGGAAGTCCGTGAGTTAGCTCCCGGCCTGCAAGTGGTCCGCCCCATGTTGAATCTGAGTCTGGTCGTGATTCGTGATTTCGTGCGTCGTCGGGGGATCGCGTTTCGGGAAGATTCCTCTAACAGCTCATCACAGTTCACACGGAATCAGATTCGGCAGGTCCTAAATGCCATGCCGAAAGAAATTTCTGGTTCGCTTGGGGACTCTCTTCAGGCACTGAGCGACCAGGCTGGCCACACCATGAGAGTGATCGATGAATTGTCTGCTCGGATTCTTCACAGTGCGGTTCGAGAAGAACGTGATCATCAGATTCATTTCGACTGCAGAGAACTCCTGCGCTGGCCGGAGCCCTTCGTTCGCCATGCCTTGATTCTGCAGTGGGCTCGTAAACGATGGCCTCGGCAACAAATGAACGCCACACAATGGGAGCGGCTTTCTGCGTCAGCCCTGACCGGTGCGCCACGCCGTTGGACATTTCCTGGTGGGATTACTTCGATCGTGCGGCGGAAAATGTTGACGCTGCATTTTGAACCCGCAGCTGTACCAGAGTAGCAGGTGAAATCCGCTGCGTAGAGTCCTTGGCCGTCGCTCAGCCAAACGATGATTGTGCCACTAAGCCGGAATAATCTGCCGGGCGGGTGATTGATCGGAGGCTGCTTGCTGGGCACAATCTGGCTTTGCAACCTTTCCGAAATGTGTCGGGCTCCATTTTTCGCGATGTCGTTAGTGCTCGCAGCGAGAAATATCATGCAGATTTTCCAGGTACCGCTTCGGCACATCAGTGTGAACGGGAACTTACTGAAGTGGGTGCTGAGCTGCGTCTTCGCCCTTTGTATTCCCGACGCAGTCGCATGCGGGCAACTTCTTGAGCGCTGGGTATACGCACCGGTGAACTTTCTTGTTCCGGCAGAGGTTGACCGTCTTGATAAGCTAATGCGTAACGCAAACAGTCTTGGGTACACTCATTTTCTGATTACCGATTCCAAGTTTTGTCGTTTGCATGAACTGGATAAAAAGTACTTTGCTCATATCGAGAGAATCAAAGGACTTGCTCGGGAGCTCAATCTGCAACTGGTGCCGGCGGTTTTTCCGGTTGGCTACTCAAACAATCTTCTCTCTCAGAACGTGAATCTTGCAGAGGGGCTTCCTGTTCGAGACGCGTTGTTTGAAGTTCGCGATGGTGAAGCTCAACTTGTCTCGGACCCCGACGTTTCTCTGCCTGAATTCTCGGAACGTAAAGAATGGCGATTTATCGATGAGCCACTCAGGCCTGATAGCAAGGGTCTGCGAGTTACTGAGCCGAACGGTGAGAACTGCCGTGCGATGAAGACGCTGACGGTCTCGCCGTTTCGACATTATCACGTTTCGGTTCGAGTTAAGACCGAGAACTTTCGAGGACAGCCGCAGATTGCGGTATTGGAGTCTGAAACAGGTCGCCGGTTAACTCACACAAATCTGCAGGTTGGGCGAACACAGGATTGGTCGGTTCAGCACATCACATTCAATTCTCTCGCGAATAGTTCTGTGAATGTCTATATCGGTTCGTGGGGGCCGACCGGAGGATCGATGTGGCTTGCAGACCCAGAGATCGAAGAGTGTGGGTTGCTGAATGTGTTGCGTCGACCAGGAACGCCTTTGAAGGTCACGACGGATGAGGATCAGGCGCGCGTGTTACAGGAAGAAGTTGACTTCGAAGTTGTTCGCGACGAGCTATTGGGAAAAGTTCCTTACTCCGGTGAGTATGAGGTGTGGCATGAGTCACCTCCGATCCGCATGAAAGGGAACTGGGCGAATGGAACTCGCCTGCGAGTTTCGTGGTACCATCCTCATGTGATTTACGATGGTCAAGTGTGTGCGTGCGTCACAGAGCCGGAGTTTGTGCGGCTCCTTCAGGGGCACGCAGAAGGCGTGGAGAAAATCTTCCCGGGAACAGATCGAATGATGTCGCACGATGAATGGCGAGTCATGGGATGGGATGAATCTTTCCAGAAAGCAAAAAAGACTCCCGGAGAAATCGCGGCTGAGAATGTTCGAGCTTGCACGCAGATCCTTCGTGGCCAACACGCTGACCGTCGGATCTTTGTCTGGAATGATATGTTCGACCCGCATCACAATGCAGTTGACAACTACTATCTTGTTAATGGGGACTTGTCAGGTTCATGGAAAGGGCTGGACAAAGATGTCGTCATCATGAACTGGAACTTTGGGGTTCGTGCGGAAAGTCTGAAGTTCTTTGCCGAGCGAAATCACAAGCAGGTTCTTGCCGGCTTCTATGATGCAGACGCTGAGCAGATCGGTAAATGGCTGGAAACAGTTCGCAAAAATAACATTCCGGGTGTGATTGGCGTGATGTACACAACCTGGCATCAGGATTACTCACAGTTGAAGGAATTCAGGGACGTCGTCGATCGGTTTGAAGCGACTTCGCCGCAATAGTTCCGGTCAGCCGGGGAATGTCCGCGAGTCCAGATTTCTTCAGCCTGACAAAGGTATAGAGGGTCGAGAATCGCACCACAGACACGGGTTAAATTAGTGATCTCGGCTCCTCAACGAGTATGGTGAGTGACATCAGAATGTCCCCGCGTTAGAATTACGGGTTCTCTGACCTTTCTCTCCGGAGCCTGTGTGACATGGAAATGCTGGCCATTGTCGGCTGCTCAGCCGTGATTCTTACGATCGCGTATTTTACCTACGGTCGGCTGCTCAGTCGGTTGTTTTTGCTTGATGACAGAACTCCGACTCCTGCGAATACACTGCGGGATGATGTGGATTATGTGCCCTGCGAAACGGCTCCGCTGCTGAGTCAGCATTTTTCCGCGATTGCCGCGGCCGGGCCTATCGTCGGGCCAATCCTTGCGGGCCTGGCGTTTGGCTGGCTACCCGCGCTGCTTTGGATTCTGCTGGGGTCAATCTTCGTCGGGGGTGTTCACGACTTTGCATCATTGGTTGCATCGATCCGTCACGGGGCATCGTCGATCATTGAAGTGGTGAGAGTCCACATTAGCCGTCGGGCCTATCTGCTGTTCCTCGCTTTCGTTTGGCTGGCGCTAGTTTACATTGTCGTGGCCTTTACGGATATCACCGCATCGATGTTTGTCGGGGCCATCGATCTGGAGACGAATACTCCCTACAAGACAATGACAGAGGCGGTTGAGAAAGTTGGCAACGCTTCTGCCGGTATGCTGGTAAAATCCGGTGGTGTTGCGACCTCGTCCCTGATCTATCTTTTGCTGCCGATTTGCATGGGACTGCTGGTACGTACGAAGGTTCTGTCGATGGAAAAGGCGACCTGGATTTTCCTGCCGCTTGTCGCGCTGGCAATCTGGGTCGGTCAGTTCATACCGGTCAATGTGGACTCGATTTTTCTTGCGATGCAACCGGGGTTGTCCGTCGCGGATGCTAACGTGTATGCAGTTCGGACGTGGGACATTTTTCTGCTGATCTACTGCGTGGTGGCTTCCATGACGCCAATGTGGTTACTTCTTCAGCCACGAGGTCAGTTGGGCGGATACTTTATGTACGCGGCGTTGGGGACAGCTGCCATCGGTCTGATTCTTGGCGGAAAGCCAATTCTTCAGCCCGCGACGATGGGCTGGTCGACTCCCAAAGGAACGATTGCGCCGTTTCTGTTCATCATGATTGCCTGCGGCGCCTGCTCCGGGTTCCACGCACTGATTGCGTCAGGAACGACATCCAAACAGTTGAATCGAGAAACAAATTCTCGCCCCATCGGTTATGGAACGATGCTGCTGGAGGCGATGGTCGCCATTGTCTCACTTTGTTGTGTCATGATGCTGCCGCTCGATTCCCCGTTGGTAAAGACGGAGAATCCTAATCCCAGTTTGATCTATGCCAATGGAATTGGCTCTTTCCTGAGTGCAGTTGGCTTGTCGCCGCGAGTTGGCATTGTCTTCGCGCTGGTGGCTTTCAACACCTTTGTTTTTGATACGCTCGATGTTTGCACGCGGCTTGGTCGGTTCATTATTCAGGAGCTGACCGGCTGGAGAAATGCCGGCGGACGTTGGTTTGGAACGCTGTTGACGGCTGGAGTTCCGGCATTCTTTGTGACTCAGAAACTGACAGCCAATGGAAAGCCGGTTCCAGCGTGGCGTGTCTTCTGGGACTTGTTTGGGGCCAGCAATCAATTACTTGCTGCGCTGACCTTGCTTGGAGTTACTGTGTGGCTGTGGCGGACACGCCGAGCCATCTGGGTGTTCTTTGTCACGGGCATTCCCGCGGTCTTCATGTACATCATGAGCGCATGGGCGTTAACGTCGATTGTTCAGGTCAAGTTCGCTGGTGGAGTCAGCCGGGATCCTGTAGCTTGGATTGCCGTGGTGTTGTTGGTTCTGGCGGGCCTGATGCTTCTGGAAGGAATCGCAGCACTCTTTCGACGCGATGATCGAAACTCACCGGTTCTGCAGCCAGCGTAGCGTGAAGAGTTAGCCTCAGTCATGAATGGCGCTTGACTGCTTTGCACAGTGATGTTTCCCGCAGGGTGATTGCATGTCCCGTTACAGGCAACAAGGAAAAGTGCAGCGTTCCTCGTTGGCACTCTCGAAGAGTACAGTCTACTCATGAAGACGCTGGAATACAGGCACGTGGAAATGTTCGTTTCATCCGACGTTTTCGAGAAAGCAAATTCAACGCGCAGAATTTGCGTGTAGAATATATTGCAGTTTGGGGGCTGCCCCTAGAAAACGAACAATCAGTATCGACTGAAAACTCGCTGTCGTCCTGACCAGATTAACACGACTCTGACGACTGTAGTGATTGTTTGGGCCGGAGATTCGGCTGCAGTTCCTCCATCTTCAATAATCGTCACATGTGGACCGCAAAGCGGCGCAAGTAATTGCCTGGCAATCATCTGCGGAAACTCAAGCGAACGAAACAGCATCGACGATAGACCTGTCCAGCCCCTCGAACTGCAGATGGCAAACGTTGAGATCATGGAGATCTCAATGGCCCGAAATACAGATGCGAAATCATCGACTGTAAAGCCTGTTTGGTCGTCCGTGATTCTGAGTAGCAGCGACGTGGTGTGAAGGTTCAAACCAGTCCCGCCGCAGGTCGAGGGAATCGGCAATGGTTTTGCCGAGGCGATAGTTCTTCACGGATGGTCAGGTTGGTCAGGGCGGTCGAAGGAACGATTTCCATGAGAAGGAGACTCTTCAAGATGAAATGGACTCGAGTATTCAGTGCGGTACTCGCACTGGCTGGAATGACTGCTTCGGCTGATGCCGGGCTGTTTGGTTCCGGCGGATGTAAGAGCTGCGGTTGTGCTGAAGATTGTCAGCCAGCCTGCTGCAAACCAACGATTGCTCGTCCGTGTCACACAAATGTGTACACGTACCAGCGCAAGTGCTCAGACATTAAGCCGCCATGCTGCGACACATGCGGCGATCCAGGTTCAAGCTGCTGCCCAGTAACATGCTGTGCTCCAGCTGATGCTTGTGGTAACGGTTGCAATGCTGATCCAAGCTGCTGTGCTCCAGCTGCTTGTGGTAACGGTTGCAATGCTGATCCAAGCTGCTGTGCTCCAGCTGCTTGTGGTAACGGTTGCAATGCTGACCCAAGCTGCTGTGCTCCAGCTGCTTGTGGCAACGGCTGCAATGCTGATCCAAGCTGCTGTGCTCCAGCTGCTTGTGGCAACGGTTGCAATGCTGACCCAAGCTGCTGTGCTCCAGCTGCCTGCGGCAACGGTTGCAATGCTGACCCAAGCTGCTGTGCTCCAGCTGCCTGCGGCAACGGCTGCAATGCTGACCCAAGCTGCTGTGCTCCAGCTGCTTGCGGTGACAACGGATGCTGCGATGCTGGCAATACCTGTGGCGAAGGCTGCGATTGCTGCAACGACGATTGCTGCGAAATTGCCAAGCTGATCTATACTTCAATGACAGCTTGCCATGGTTCAGAACGCCGCCGTGCTCTGGACAAGCTTGGTCGCAAGTACGACTGCTGCTGCCATCCGGAAATCATGAACGCTTTCGTCTACGGTCTGAATGACACGGATGAACGAGTTCGCCGGGAAGCTGCTGACGAGATCGGTGACCAGGTTCGTCGTAACAAGTGCTGCTGCAGCCCATGCGTTGTGTCAGCTCTGACATGTGCACTGGCTGACTGCGACCGAAGTGTTCGCCGTGAAGCAGAACAGGCACTGCGAAATTGCGGTTACGAGATTGTTGACGGATGCTGCGACGGTTGCTCAGACGCTGGATGCTGCTCAACAGGCTGTGGTTCAAACGCCTGCGGTGCAACTCCAACGGCTGCTCCAGCAGAAGCTCAGCAGCCAACTCCAGCCGCTGAAGCTGCTCCAGTAGCTGCTCCTCCAGCTGATCCACAGGCTTTCTTCCCTTCTCGCCTGCACAAACAGTCGAGCAGCAAGAATGGTCTGGCTGGTTTGTTCGGAATGGCCCGATAATCAGGTCGACCTGAGGTGGGAAAGAACTGCTTCCTGTTCTAGCTCGTCCTCGCTCTAACTCAGAAACCAGCAGCTTCCGAGAGCACCCTCTCTCGGAAGCTGTTTTCGTTTGTACCTTTGAAAAACTGCACCGATCTTGCCAGACGGGGTTGTCCCATTTCAGGAAACAAACATTCGTGCTGACGCCAGAATGCAACGGGGCTCTGATCTGAGGTGTATAGGCCAGATTCTCTGGTGTTGGTATCGCTGTTGCTTGAGTTTTCAGAGATCTTGTTCACGGCAATTCATTGGACGACGTAATTACGAGTCGTCGCCGGATACTTATGAATTGCCGGGGTTGTTTCTGATGGTGGATATGTTCGTATACTGAGGGCTTAGGCCCGAAAGAGATTTGAAAGACACGAACGGACATGTTCTGTCTAAAAACGTCGTTTTCGTGAAATTCAGTGGAGCCACCTTTGAGTTCTGATTCTGCCGAATCCAGGCCGATTCCGCTTTGGTTGCGAGTTTTCGCCGCAGGGTGGATGCTGTTTTTTCTGTATTGGTGGTTTCGAGAACCTCTTCAATCGCCAGAGCTAAAAAGATCTGACCTGTGGTTGATGATGGCCGACACGCTTCTGGGAGTTGACGATTCCTCCTCTGAGGTCGAAGCTTCTTTACCGGTGTCCGGAATAAAGTTTTTGCCTCAACGACTGCGATTGCTCAGCCGTGCTTTCGTCATACTTTGTCTTGCTTCCTGCCACGGAATGGCGTTCGTTCGCGGGCTCAGATTGGGTTTGCGACTTTACAGAACAGAACGCATGGTGCTGATTGGTGGAATCGGCCTTGCTGTTCAGTCCCTGATCACACTAGTTGCTGGTCTTGCAGGACAGCTTAACCCCATCGCAATTTGCCTTCCCTCAGCAGTGAGCCTTTTGGTGGCTTGGCGCGCCAGAACTACCGAACCGTTGGTTCTGAGAAATCGTTTGAGCGCTGCAGTTCCAGTCCGTCCGTCCGGACGCCTTGTTGCTGTCGTGCTATTAGTCACCGTTCCATTTGTTATCTATCTCCTGTTAGGTTCATTATCACCGCCGACAGACTTCGACGTCCGCGAATATCATTTGCAAGGTCCCAAAGAGTGGTTCCAGCAGGGACGCATTTCATACCTGAGACACAACGTCTACACCAGCTTCCCGTTTCTTAGTGAAATGCTGCCCCTGACTGCGATGGTACTTGTCGGAGATTGGTGGGAAGGGGCGTTGGCAGGCCAGGCTGTGCTCGCCTGTTTTCAGTTGTTGACGGCTTGTGTCGTCTTCGCGATTTGCACTCGCTGGCTCACTGCTTCCGTTGCGTGGTTGGCAACACTCATTTATCTGACAACGCCGTGGACTTTGAGGATTTCCCTGATCGCTTATGCCGAGGGAGCACTGACTTTCTACCTGGTCAGTTCAGCAATGGTTGCTTTTTGGCTAATCGAGCAGATTGGTCATCGTCGCTCACTTTCGTTTCTGGCGGGCCTGCTGGGCGGATGTGCGATGGCATCCAAATACACGGGGCTTGTCTCTGTCATTGTCCCAACCGCAATGATCATTTGCTGGGGATTGCTTCGTCGAACAATGAAGGATCAGCCTGGAATGCATGACGAGATCTATCGAAGGGACAGCCTGCAAAGCCTGATCCCCGCGATGGGCAGCTTTGCTGCGGGAGTCGCGTTGATGATCGCACCGTGGCTGTTAAGAAATCTGTACGACACAGGCAATCCCGTTTTCCCTTTGGGCTATTCGATTTTTGGCGGCTCGGAATGGTCGCCTGAAATGAATGCTCGCTGGATTCCTGCCCACTCTTCCCGTGAGCACAGTCTGGCTTTGCTTCCTCGCCACTTCATGGACGTGGCTATTTACAACATGTGGACCAGCGGTCTTTTATTCGCACTTTCAATTCCTGCGATGCTGTTGATTCGCCGCATTCGCACGGTGCAAACCTGCTTCCTTCTGATTGGCTGGGGATTCGCGACATGGTGGGCATTGACTCATCGAATTGACCGTTTTTGGATTCCTCTGATTCCTTTGCTGAGTATCACTGCGGCTTGCTCATGGCTGCTGCATTCGTCAGGTCTTTGGCGAGGATTTTTGTTTGTGCTGATCACTGCCGGGACAAGCTACAATGTCTACTTCTGCACGCTGGCGCTGGTAGGATTTCACGCGGGCCTTATGGATCTGAACGCCGCGCGAAAGTTGACAATTCGATCTGATATTCAAACGTTAAACGACACACTGCCTTCGACTGCGAAGGTGCTGATGGTTGGTGACGCGGAAGTTTTTGATACAACGTTTCCGCTGGTCTATAACACGGTTTTCGATGATAACATTTTCGAGGATTGGACAGTCGACTCTTCCGACGCTGCGACGTCGCTGCGGGACCGAGGTATGTTGTCCACAGATAAGATCCGTCAAGTTCTCACATCGAATCAGATTACTCACATCCATGTTCACTGGGGTGAGATTCTTCGATATCGCGTGCCGGGATCTTATGACTACACGGCCTATGTGCAGCCGAGTCGATTCAGTCTGCTTGTGTCAGCAGGAGTGCTAAAGCTGCCGCGTGCGATGCTTGTTCGACCGTGGTCTTCTCTTTCGGCTGTGGAGCAGAAGACTGTGAGTTCCTGGGCTGGCTATGAGAGCGTTGTTGCTAACGACGCATTCTCGATTGTGCAGTTTTATGAGGTCGCGGAATAGCGGCTCAGATACGAGGGTAGGAAAGAGCTCTACGACAGTCGCCAGACTCGTCGCATGATCCATTCAAATGCCAATAGTATGACCAGCAAAAACATCAGCCAGCCTCGATCCCACAAAGTCCTCAACTGCTCATCAACAATTATGGGTTGACTTTGATCAGGCAGCAGCGAGGGCAGTGTCGAGATTTCCGAAAGGCTGAGATAACGCCCCTGAGTGTCTCGAGTGAGATTTGAGAGAAGCTCGACGTTCTGAGTCGGGTTCTGAGCTTCCAGATTTGGGACAACGACATCAATCGTTGTCTGAAGCACGTCTGAAGATTCCGGAACCGGAACCGAGATACGATAAGCGCCTGATCGGGGCGGACGGAAGCTGTTGACATACTGTCCAGCGCCACGTCCATCCGCATTGAGTCGGTCTGGAATGTTAATTGTGCGACCTTCTGCGTCAACAATTGACATCGGGACTGAATCCGTCACGAGCGGCTGGAGTCGAGCGTCATAAAGCTGAGCGCGAATGCTGACGGGTTGCCCCGGAGCAACCTCCGTCCGATCCAGCAGCAGCAGTCCTCGGGCCGTGCCTCGGCTTCTTCGTCCCTGACCCACTTCACGAATCAGACTGGTCCAGAATCGCTGATGTCCTTCAGGAGAGATCTCACGCAGACGCCATGTTTCTGCTGAGCCAACGAAGACCGTTCGCCCAGTCCCGTAAAACTGAGAGGCGAGGAACGGTGGCTGCCCCAGCTCTGTTCGAGCCCGTGGATTTCCGTATTCGATGAGTACCACGGCACCATCACGAACTCCTCGGATGGGATAAGATCGATAAATTCCTTTGAACGTCGACCAAAGGTCCACACTGGCATTTCCTGTTGCATCAGCGATTTTCAGAAAATCTGTCGTACGCCCTTCAGGAGTCAATGTGACCGGCCATGGCTCATCGGCCCGTTGAGTCAATTGCATATCCGGCAGCATTCGATTCAGCAGCACGGGGTACAGCACATTCACATCACGAAATGCATCGGGCTCCTGAGCAAGTTTTGGCGTAAAAATCTCACCAGCGATGATGATCAGGCCGCCCGAATGTTCCGCGACCCAGCGATTCAGAAACGTCTGTTGTTCTGTCGACAGGCGGCTCCAGTCCGGGTCAAAGGCGACGATGACGTCGTAGGCAAAAAGTTCGGCTTCTGTGGCTGGAAACTTCGTCAACAAAGTTTTGGCTTCCTGCGATACGAAGCCCACATTTTCGTCCGTTACGGACTGCAGCCAGACATCGGATTCAATTCCGCTGTGCCGGAACAATGCGTTCCGAACGAACTGATAGTCTCTCATGGGACCGCTGGAAATCAGCAGCACTTTCATGCGACGGTCGGTGACTTCGATGGTACGACGACGTTCATTGTCGTCCGTTGTCATTTCCGTGATGCCCGTCGGCGATTCAATCTGAACGACAAACTCATATTTGCCGGGCACCGTGAGTTGCTGATTGAATCGCAATGCGATCGGCAAAGTGTCGTCTTCAAAATCGATCGGCTGTTCACTGACCTGCCGACGGTCTTTACCATCGCTGTCTGCTGATTGCTGAAATAATCGAACCGTAGCTTTTTGCCCGGCCGAGCCAGTTCCCTGAACCACAATGTTGATATCGAACGGATCGCCCTGATGCACATCCGTTGGCGATTGCATTCCAGCAATCCACAGATTTACCTGGGGCTTCTGGCTGCCAATCCCGACGGTGATGAGTCTTGTCCCGGAGCGTTCTGCACGAACTCGTGCGGGTTCTGTATCCAGGCCCGCATTGGTTCGACCGTCAGAGACAACAACGACTCCACTCAACGTGCGGCCGGACAATTGACCAATCATCTGATAGAGCGATTCGCCAAGGCGAGTTTCTGCACCTCGTGGCTGCAGGATCGTGTTCCATCGAGTGAGGGAAGCCGGGGCTTCAATGGCGTTGGAATCATCTGACGATGGTTCATCCAGATTTACAGTTGCCAGAGCAGAGCTATCGCCAGACTCGGGATTCTGGTTTTCTGAGTCGACGAAGCGAACTGTTTCATCGCTGGCAACAGCAAGTGGGCCCGTCAACTGTGAATCGAACGTGTAAACTGTCACCGCGTGAGTTCTGCTAAGTTCTTTCAGGATGCCTGATGTCACGAGCGACTCAACAGCAGCATTGGCTCTGGAACTGACCTTAGGACTCGGAGTGGTTAATGATGGTTCCGCTTTGTTGTCTGTTTTGTTCGGCGTCGAAGTTGCGTCCATGGCCGGAAATGCCATGGACAACGAGGTATCCAGAAGAATCCCAACCCGCGATTTCTCTACGCGACTCAGTTGTGTTCGACTCTGTGGATTGAGCACGATAAACAGAACGAGAGCCAGAACGATTAAACGAGGAATGAGCAAGACAATTCGTGCTTGTCGACTTAGGAATCGCGAGTCTCGCAATGAGGTTCTGACTGTCAGGGCCAGTAGCGATATCAGCCCGATGAACAGCAGCAGAATTCCGGCTGTTGATTCCGGCAAATCCAATTCAGTCGTTTGAAAAGACTGCGAATCGACCTGAGTACCGGCTTCAGTTGGCAATGGGGAGGTCGCGCTGACAGCGATGGACGGCGCTGCCGATTCGGGGTCAGGTTGCTGAGGTAGAATCATCATGATGGGACTCTAGCGAATGAGAGTTCCGGATTGAACTATCGCAGGGGCTGATTACCGGCAGCAAAATTCGCAGAGAACTTCGTTAAACTGAACGCGAGAGAGATCGGAGGGAGTTGTGACGCAGAATGGTTGCTTCTGGCTCGCGTGATTCGTGACACAAAATGGCGGCGACCGTACTTCTGGACACCATTCCCGGCAATTGGTTTGATCACGAACCATCGTTGATTGACATGGCTCTTTCGGAATCGTTCAATCCCACCGGTTCGGAGTCTGAACTATGCCTGCCTCCGATCTTTGATAACTCGGCCATCGACGGAATCAGTGCTGCGGCGGAAGATGTATTCGCAGTGTTTCGCATTCCCGCTCCTCCTGCCCCTATGATTCATCCATGCCACGTTTTGAATTGATCGCCACGACCACTTTTGGTCTTGAAACCGTCGTTTCCAGGGAACTCGAAAAACTGGGCTACACCGGACTGCGCGTTCTGGATGGCAAAGTTCATTTCTCCGGAGACGAACGAGACATTTCCCGATGCAATATGTGGCTGCGAAGTGCCGATCGGCTATTGATCAAGGTTGGTGAGTTTCAAGCCCCCGATTTTGGCGCACTGTTCGATAAGACGGTTGATCTGCCATGGAGTGACTACATTCCAGTCGACGCAAAGTTCCCAGTGGCAGGCCGAAGTGTTCAATCGCGATTACATGCTGTGCCGGCAGTGCAGGGGGCTGTCAAAAAAGCGATCGTTGAAAGCCTGAAGAAAAAGTACAACCGATTTCGATTTGAAGAGACGGGAGCGGAGTTCCCGATTGAGGTCTCTCTGCTGCGCGATGTTGCAACGCTGACGATCGATACGTCAGGAGATGGGCTGCATAAACGTGGATATCGAGAATACGCCGGACCAGCTCCACTGCGAGAAACGATGGCCGCTGGCCTGATTCAGTTGAGCTACTGGAATCGTGATCGTCAGTTCGTCGATCCCTTTTGTGGAAGCGGAACACTTGCCGTTGAAGCGGCCATGATTGGCCGAAACATTGCCCCCGGATCGGGGCGCTCGTTTCTGGCGGAGGATTGGCCGTGGATGGATCGCAAGATGTGGAAAGAGGTTCGCAGCGAAGCGAAGGATCTGCGTCTGCCGAGAATGCCGGAACCCATTTTGGGCTATGACCATGATCCGGCCGCCATGCGGCTTTGTGAACGCAGTGCTTCGGAAGCTGGTGTCAGCGGCGACATTCAATTTCGCGTGCAGGAAATCAGTGAGTTCAAATCAAACCGCGAGTATGGCGTGATCATCTGCAATCCACCGTATGGAGAGAGGATGGGCGATCAGCAAGAAGTCGAAGCCGTCTATCGCGAACTTGGCCGCGTTTGTGATTTGCTTCCGACATGGAGCGTCTATGTGATCACTTCCAATCAATGGTTTGAGAAACATTTTGGTCGCCGAGCGCCGCGTCGCAGAAAGCTCTATAATGGTCGGCTCGAATGTCAGTACTATCAGTATTTGGGACCGGCTCCGCCAAGATTGGCGGAAGGGTCACCTGGGGCCGATGCTGAAGTTGATCAGTCGGAATAATGTGATCGTCCGGGATTGAAGCGCGAGACCCGGGAAGAGGCATCAAGTTATGTCGGAGAACTCTGTCTCGCTGGCTCTTGTTGGATACGATGGTCGATGTCAGACACACAGCCGTGGCTTGAGAATAACTGGGTCGAGCATACTCAGATCATGCTGAACTCTTTTCGGCGGTTTGTCGGAAGAGATCTGCTTGCACGAACGGGTGATCCCGTCGCCGACGCAAAAGCCGTGTTTGAGGCGCCGTTCGTCGTTGTGTCGCATGCGACTCAGGACGATCCCATTTTGAATTACGGAAACCAAACGGCACTAGGCCTGTGGGAGATGGATATCCCGACTTTGACCTCAATGCCTTCAAGACTGACCGCTGAACCCATGCATCGCGACGAACGTGCTCAATTGATGGCGCGTGCGGCGAGGGATGGTTACGTCGACGACTATCGAGGCGTTCGTATCAGCAGTTCCGGAAAGCGATTCCTGATTGAACAGGCGATTGTCTGGAATCTGGTCGACGCTGCAGGTAAACGGGTTGGACAGGCGGCCACGTTTTCTCAATGGAAACCCTTGAATTAGGCTCCGCAAAGGGCAGATATTGGAAGTTCCGGCAGTCGATCTGCAGGAAGAAGTTCCGATCAGTCGATTCTTATGGTAGGCTTTTCTCACGATGCTGCCTCAGGGCGGTATTGCCTACCAGCTTCTTCCCTGCCCACAATATCGAGAGACCCTGCTCATGCTCTCAATCTTCGGTCATAGCCGCAGTACGCTTTGCGACGGATTGACTCGTCGAGACACGCTTCGTCTTGGAGCTTTGACGCTCGGTGGCCTAACGCTGCCGCAGTTATTGCAGGCGGAGCAACTGGCGGGGATCAGGAAGTCCCACAAGGCGGTGATCATGATCTATATGTGCGGTGCTCCCGGGCATCAGGACATGTACGATCTGAAGATGGATGCACCGTCGGAGATTCGAGGTGAGTTCAGGCCGATCCCGACGAATATTTCGGGCATCGAGATCTGTGAGCACATGCCACGCATGGCCTCGATTATGGACAAGTGCGTTCCGTTGCGGAGCGTCTATGGTTCTCCTGATGGGGATCATGATTCATTCATCTGCTACACCGGGCATTCCAAGCGTAATCAGCCAGCCGGTGGATGGCCTTCGATGGGCTCGGTGGCTTCAAAACTTCTGGGGCCAAAAAACAAAGCTGTTCCTCCATTCGTTGGGCTTTCACCGGATGCCGGTCACCCACCCTATGGTTCGCCAGGGCTGCCGGGGTTTCTTGGCGTAGCGAATTCTGCATTTCGACCATCAGGACCAGCCAGCGCTGATATGAGACTGGAAGGCATCAGCAGTGATCGCCTGAATGATCGAAAGTCTTTACTGAGCAGCGTTGATCGGCTTCGTCGGGACATGGATAACAGCGGAACGTTGTCTGGTCTGGATGCGTTGTCTCAGCAGGCCTTCAATATTCTGACCAGCAGTGAACTTGTCGATGCTCTTGATATCTCCAAAGAGCCGGAGTCTGTCCGGGAAAGATATGGAAAGGGTGACCCAAATCGCTTTGGCGACGGGGCTCCTCGCAATCTTGAACATTTCCTGATGGCTCGGCGCCTTGTGGAAGCGGGATGTCGCGTGGTGACGCTGAATTTTGGCCGCTGGGACTTTCACAGTGACAATTTTAACGGCATGAAGAATACTCATTTGCCGCAGTTCGATCAGGGGCTCTCGGCGCTGATTGAAGATCTTCATCTGCGAGGCCTGGATAAAGACGTAGCGGTGATAGCGTGGGGCGAGTTTGGCAGAACTCCTCGAATTAATCCTGACGCTGGTCGAGATCATTGGCCTCAGGTCGGTGGTGGATTGCTGGCTGGCGGTGGTTTCCGCACTGGGCAGGTGATTGGTGCAACTGATCGACTGGGGGGAGAAATCGCGGACCGCCCCGTTCATTTCGCTGAGGTACTTGCAGCGCTGTACCGTCATCTCGGGATTGATCCCGAAGCAACCAAGCTGAACGATCTGAGCGGACGACCGCAGTATCTCCTGGAGAAATCTACACCGATGCCGGAACTGGTTTGAGACCTTTACCGTTGCTGAGTTAAGTATTTACAGGGTATCCTGACCGTCAGGATACAAGTGCATCTGACCGGAGTTGTCCATGTCGACCAGTGCGATTCGATACTCACCGACTTACACGGTCGATGATTACGAGCAGTGGGAGGGTGATTGGGAACTTTGGAATGGTGTGGCCGTCTGTATGTCTCCGTCACCAACGCCGCTGCACCAGTATGTTGGGCTGATGCTGGCCTCAGAGATTCGGGACCAACTGAGTCGGAACAAAGACTGCAAATGCCTTGTGGTGCCTGAAATCGACTGGCGAATCGATCGAACAACAGTTGTCAGGCCGGACATCCTGATCCTTTGTCATGGGCTTCCGGAAAAATACCTGGACTATGTGCCGTCATTTATTGCCGAAGTGCTTTCCCCTGCGACCAGCCATAAAGATCGCACTGCCAAGAGAGAACTGTATCAGCAGCAGGGCGTACGGTGGTATTTTTTGGTTGACGTAGAGCAGAAAACGATTGTGGCGCTGGAACTGATTGACGACACCTACGTTGAGCGATCGACAATGAACCGTCTCATCACTTTCCGAGTTGATGAACAGTTTGAGGTTTCAATAAACCTTGACCGAGTTTTTCCGCAATAGCGCTCGCACAAAGAAAAGGGCTCGACCAGAGAACCTGTCGAGCCCGCAATTCCGGAGACTTAAAACGGTGATTCAACAGCGTTGGATAGCCTATTCATCATCCTCACGCAGTTTCGCCAGCACATTCAGGTCTTCCAGAGTGGAAGTATCCTGAACAGACTCACGCCCCGCGGCGATGTCACGTAGAAGACGTCGCATGATTTTTCCGCTGCGTGTTTTGGGCAGAGCGGCCGCGAACTGAATTTTGTCTGGGGTCGCAAGGGCACCAATCGTCTGGCGAACGTGATTGATCAGTTCCTTCTTCAGTGCGTCATCGCCGGAGCCGCCTTTCAGAGAGACAAAGCAACAGATACCTTCGCCTTTGATCTCGTGAGGAAACCCGACAACGGCGGCCTCAGCCACTTTGGGATGAGCGACCAGCGCACTTTCGACTTCCATTGTGCTGAGACGATGGCCAGATACGTTGAGTACGTCGTCGACTCGGCCCATAACCCAGATATAGCCATCTTCGTCATGGCGAGCACCGTCTCCGGCGAAGTAACAGCCCGGGATGTCGTGGAAGTAAGTTTTCTTGAATCGATCATGGTCGCCGTACAGAGTACGCAGCATTGACGGCCATGGTTGACGCATCACCAGCAGCCCGCCTTCGTTCGGACCAAGGCTTTGTCCATCGCGAGTCACGATGTCTGGTACGACTCCTGGTAAAGGACGAGCACAACTACCTGGCTTTGTCGCTGTGACGCCAGGCAGTGGACTGATCATGATGGCTCCAGTTTCGGTTTGCCACCAGGTGTCCACGATCGGACAGCGTTCCTGACCGATGATCTTATGGTACCACATCCATGCTTCCGGATTGATCGGCTCACCGACTGAGCCCAGCAATCTCAGGCTGGACAAGTCGTATTTCTCTGGCCACTGATTACCCCATTTAATAAATGCGCGAATGGCGGTGGGGGCGGTGTAGAAGATACTGACTTTGTACTTTTCGATCATCTCCCAGAAACGGCCTTCATCCGGCCAGTTTGGAGCACCTTCGTACATCACAACGGTTGCCCCATTGGAAAGGGGACCGTAGCAGATGTAGCTGTGGCCGGTGATCCATCCAATGTCCGCGGTGCACCAATAGGTGTCATCGCTCTTGAGGTCAAAGACCCACTTTGACGTCATTGTTGTACCCAGCAGATATCCGCCGGTTGTGTGCATTACACCTTTCGGCTTGCCGGTTGAGCCCGAGGTGTACAGGATGAACAATGGATGCTCGCTGTCGAGCTGTACGGCATCGCAATCGGCGGACATCCCCTCCATCAGCTCATGCCACCAGAAATCGCGATCCGGGACCATATCCACATCACCACCAGTTCGGCGAACAACGACGACCTTCTCAACGGACGGTGATTTTTCGAGGCTGGCATCGACGGCAGCTTTGAGCGGAACTTCCTTTCCTCTGCGCCATCCGCCGTCAGCGGTCACCACAACCTTTGATTGAGCATCATTGTTTCGATCTGCGACAGCATCCGCGCTGAAGCCACCAAAGATGATAGAATGCACGGCACCGATTCGAGCACACGCCAGCATCGCAATCGTGAGCTCTGGAATCATCGGCATGTACAAGGTGACCCGATCGCCCGTTTGCACGCCGAGTTTCTTCAGCACATTGGCGAACTTGCAGACTTCACGGTGAAGATCCTGGTAGCGGAGAACTCGAGTGTCTCCGGGTTCACCTTCCCAAATGATCGCAGCCTTGTTGCGAGATGGCCCGTTCAAATGGCGATCAACACAGTTGTAGCTGGCATTAATCTTTCCACCGACAAACCACTTGGTGTCGGGCATGTGCCCCTGAATGACAGTGTCCCATTTTCGGAACCATTCCAGGTTTCCCGCCATCTCGCCCCAGAATCCTGCCGGATCATCCTTGGCCCGATTCCACATTGCCTCGTACTGCTGTTCACTGCTGATATGAGCATCGGCAGAAAACGTGGCTGGTGGTGCAAACGTTCGAGTTTCTTTCAAAACGCTCTGAATGCTCTGACTTCCCGGCTGAGACATCTGTAAATCTGCTCCTGGGCAATAATAGGCGTGGCTGGACGAGGAAGGAGTGGTCCACAGACTGAGATTCGCGATGCGTTTTTGGGCTTACAACAGCCAGAGTCCGAAGTCTTTCTGTGGTCGCTGCATTTTGTGGACGTTTCAGGCGATTGTCCACCAGACGGCCCTGGTTTGCCAGGATGCTGTGAAAATGTCAGTTTCGATGGCCGCGTGCTGTTCGAAATGTGTTCAGAATCACTTGCCTCCACCTATCTGCGTGTAACCCTTGGCAAGGGGGGCCATTTCATCAGTCAGCATGAATATATCGCTTCAAAGGCAAAAAACTCGGAATCGTGGTCTGCAGATGTGTCCACCATGTGCACCATCCGCCTGTTGCTTATGTGAAGTTTAATCGCGACAGGTTCTACCCAATCGCTTACGGGCGAATGGTTTTCACCTTCACAACTCTGTCGAGTTTCCGCCCGCCGAATGGCAGAAGAGCCCGAAGCGAGGTTTTCGTTTCGAAAGCCGTATTGGGAAAAGCCTTCACGACATTCAACCGACACCATCTTCCTTTTCTTCAGTATTCTCTCAATCGGTCAAAGGAGTGAGATCGTTCTGAATGGACCGTTTGGCCAAAATCGTTGAGTCGAGAATCAAGTCACCTGCGAAGAGACGCTCGCGGTTTGATAGCTACGATCTTCGTTGAAAGATTGGCGACCGGCACAATCCAAATCTGTTGCAGAGGAACTGGAACATAACCCACAGTGTCAGTAATCCGTAGCGAGTGCTGCGACGGAAATTGATGCTTGAAGCTTCCGCAAAATAGCGAACAGGAACCGGAATGTCTCCGAGTCGGAAGTCAAAGAAGACGGCTTGAGCGAGGAACTGAGTGTCGAAGACAAAGTCGTTGGAGTTTTCCTGCCACGGAACGGTTTCCAGGACTTCACGTCGATAAGCTCGAAAGCCACTATGGAAATCGCCGAGGTTTTGCCCAAGCGCAACATTCTCAAAGATTGTCAGGCAGCGATTTGCGATATACTTCCACGCAGGCATTCCGCCTTGAAGTGCTTCTCGCCGCGTTCGAATTCGTGATCCAAGAATCACATCGCAGTTACCAAGGCGAATGAGTTCAGCAGCCACCGGAATCACGCGACTGTCATACTGATAATCCGGGTGGATCATTACGACGATGTCGGCCCCCCGTTCGAGGGCCGCTGCGTAACATGTCTTCTGGTTGCCACCGTACCCCGTGTTTTTCTCATGCCGAATGACAGTTAACCCCAGGGATTGAGCTAACTCGACTGTGTTGTCACGACTGCAGTCATCAACGAGGATAATCTCATCGACCGTTCCCGGAGGGATGTCTTTGAGCGTTCGCTGCAGCGTGGAGGCGGCATTGTATGCCGGCATCACAGCAATAATTCTGGGCTTGGTCGTGTCTTGCATGCTCGAAGTAACTTCTGGGGCTGGAAGCATTGGATTCGGTCTGATAACCATGCCTCAGAATGATATGTTATGCCGGTGTTTATTGGCGGAAACACCGGATCGATACCCGCAAATTTGCTTTTGTCCGGATAATCGGCACAAAGGCATCCGGTATGTGTCAAGCGAATGGGTGTCCTGTCACTGATTTGGACCAGGAACCGGTGTTTCTCCAGCTGGAGCAGTTGCACCAGCACGTGCTTCCGCAGACTGCCGAAGTCTTTCGATTTCCTGTGCTTCTCGTAGACGTTTATCACCAGCAAAAAACAGAGTCAGCGACTCACTCATTTTTGTGCAGAGCTTATCCACTTTCCGGCGAGCCCCGGTGTTCTTTTGCTGATCAGCTTTGGTCAGGGCATCCGTCTTAACCTTATTTAGAAGTTCTTCAAACCGCTTCTGGCCGGGCAGGGCATCAAGCTGAGTAATTGCCGCTTCCAAGCCTTGCACATTGCCCTCGGCCGCCGACTTTTTCGCGATGCTCATGTGAACCGCTTTCTGGGCGACCATATCCACGAGTTGATCTCGCAACAGATAAAGTTCACCTTCAACGCCCAGTCGCACCGAATCGTCCGGCAGCTTCATAGTATCCCGAGGAATCAAACCGGGGGCATACGGCACGCGAGCCAATAAGACGCTGCCACTGTAAACATACAACCAGAAAGTTGGATTCTGCGGATCGACCTCAATTTCGATGTCTCCATTACGGTCTGAAAGCATCCGTACGCCGGGGGCTTCATTAACGTCGGTCTGGCGAAGCTTTGAAACTCGATCGACACGAAAACAGATAAGCGGTCGGTCCGGGCGTGCCTGCAACACCAGTCGCACTCGACTCATTTTCGCGGCGGGGCGTTGGCGAAGGGCAATCTGTTGAACACTTCTCGCGCGCCCTCCAAAAGGAACCAGACCGTGGGAGATCAAAACCCCCCGAACATGTCCGTTGTCGGTATAGATAGTCGGAGACGTGTTGACGCCTTCAACTCGAACCGGCGAATCCTCTGGTGAGACCGCATCTGTTCGCAGCTCCTGATTGAAGGTTGTGACCCTTATGTAACTTAGATCAAGCTTCTGCAGACTTTTGACTTTTCCGGGATTGCGACGATCGAGCTGACGAAGAAACGGACGAAGAACATCACCTTCCGCTATTTGTGCTGCTGTGGGGTCGGGCGGGATCAATGAGCCCGCCTGGAGTTCAAACTCCAGCTCTGTCTTGTCGACAGATTGAGTTGTAAACAAGGTCACAGGCCGAAAACTGTCGCGAGCCAGACGGCAGGCGATCGCTCCTGCTTCCTGAATATCATCTGTTTGCTGCCTCAGGAGCGGAGTTAGTTCCTGCACCCGAACATCGAATTCGCGACAACTGACTTCAAACGAATTTTGATGGCCGGAGACGCCGACAAGAATCACTTTCTCTACGATAGATGCATCGTAACGTGATGAAACGTCCGCTTCGGTGAGACGTTCAATACGGTGAGAGTTGGCTGGAATCAGCCACCTGCTGTTGCGAACATCCGCATTCCACATTTGGCCATACATGCGCTGCAGTCCCTTGCGGATTTCCTCAGTCAGGAAACTCTGAGTCAAGGGGCCACGCGTATCACTTCCGTCAAAACCCACTTCGACGACCACCTGGTAGGGGCGATGGGGCAGTGGCAGTTCAATAGCTGGCTCGGTGGGAGTAGTGTCCGGCGATGTCACAGCGTCTTTCACTGTAGTCGCTGCGGCCTTAGAACTCTCTGCACTTTCCGCCGTCACAGACGCAGATTCAGCGGGAGCTGGCGTCTGACCATCGCAGGCCTCCTGGAAGCTGAATGACAGCATGACAGCCATCATCAGGAGTAATCGGCCATTCAGTGGGTTCAGCTTCATGGTCGCACAATCCAGCGTTCAACGTTCTGGTAGGTAGACAACGGACGTTCGGGCATGCCAATAACGGATTTTCGCCAGACTGCGAAGTCATCCACTTCCCAGAGCGGAATCAGAAAAGCTTCCGCAGAAATGTGATTGTGAATGGTAAACAGTCGCGTCTGGGCATCCTGAAAGCTTGAGGCGTAATCCAGATTGATCAGCTCCTGACGCATCCAGTCAGGGAACATTCCGAGGCGGTTCATGTCAAGAGAATTATCGTTGGCCAGTAGAGGCCAGAGCTCCAGCAAGGGCTCCTCCATGCGGACTCGACGATAACACATGTCCCATTCCCCGTCGGTCAGAGGCTCACCTGGCTGATCTCCTTTGACCAGGTCCACTTCAAAACCAATTTTTTGCCAATACAGCATGATCCGTTCAGCGGCGGCGATACATGTTGGTTCTGGCTCAACGACGAATCTCAGGCGTGGCAGTTTGACATAATCCACCTTTGTCTCTGCTCGGAACTTCTCCGGATCAAAGTTTTCTTTTTTCTTCTTTGCCTCCGCTCGAGCTGCATCTGTCAGTTTTGTCAGCTCTGCCAATTGAAGTTGTCGCTCAGCTGCGAAACGCAACGCGTAAGCAAGGCGAATGTTGTAGGCTGGTGGCACCTCATTAGGTTCGGTCGCGTAGCTTTCCAGATGCCAGGCAGCACTCGTGGGGCGACCATACTTCATCGAATCGTCTTTCAGGACGATAGACTTCAGGATCCCCTCGCGATTGACGGCAAACGAAAGAGCTCGTCGCATCTGAGCATTCACGATGCGGTCCGACATTGGATTAAACGCAATTACGTGGGTCATCGGAATCGCGTACTGCTTTGTCACGAACTCGCTGGATGTCCTGAAAGCATCAACTTCCGAGGGAAGTAAATTAGGCAGATAGTCCAGCTCGCCCCGAATCATGCTTTGCAAAAGCTTGTCACGACTCTTGAAACGCACTTCCTGAACTTCAGCGATGTGGTACTGACTGCCGTCCAAACCATCCGGTTCCGGAGTATTCCTGAGAAAGACGCGACCTGTATCGTCCGATGATGCTTTCTGAAATCGCGTCGACAGCACGGCCGGCAATGGAGAAGTCCCCGGGCTTCCATCACTATCAACCGCTGGCTCTTCATTCGAGTCTGCGGACTCGGCCGTTGACAAATCAGTATTCTGCATTGGGGCCTGCTGAGGAAAACCGGTCACAGGAAATCTCAGCAAAGATTCAATGTTCAAGGGGACACGTGAAAAACGAATTCGCAGTTGCGTTGGGGATCTGACAGAAATCTCCTTTACAAACGAAGCAAGTCTGGAACTGAAGTACGGGCTGGATTCATCAATGCGATGTCCCAATGCTTCAGCGACCGTGTTGGCTGTCAGAATGGGCTGAGACTGCCAGTGTGGTCGTGTTTCTCTGAGTGAGAAGATCACCTCTCGTCCAAGATCTGCCGGATCCCAGATCTCGAAATAGCTTGAACGAAAATAGGTTAACTCGTCGGCCGCCGATGGTTCAAACAGTGGGACCTCAATCAGCTCGCTCAGTCGTTCTCGTGATTCCTGAGGCACCGGGAAGATCTGTTTGTCGTTGTCGGAATCTTCAACACCTACTCTCAGGACCTGATGACGGGCGACGATACGTGAGAATGCTGCTTTTTCGTTTCCCTCCAGTGGCAGGACGCCACTGGCTTTCCACGCAAACTTTGCTGCTGCCGGGAAGTCTTTTTGTTGGAAGTGTTGCTCAGCAGTTTCAAGTAATGATACCACCAGTTGTCGTAAACGAGCCTTTGCCTGCGGGACAAGCTCGTGGTCAGGCACGACTTTCTCGATTCGCGAGATCAGATAGCGGACTTTGCGATAGTCTTCCTTGTCCATCGCGTCCTGAATCATCGGTCCCACAATTTGACCGAAGCGAGGGCGTAGCTCCGGGTTCTGAAGGTTTCGATTGGCTGCTTCATCCAATAACGCTAAAGCCGCATAGGCATCACCCTCGCTGGCTCGGATTGTGGATTCCGCGAGAAGCAGTTGCTCGAATCGCGGCACAGACTTTTCCCAATTCGGGATCTCCCGATCCACATTCAGTAACAGTTCATAGGCCTTGCGAATGTCTCCCTCCTTGATGAGTTCATCAACTCGAAGCAGGATCAGGTCTTCGAAAAGAAGAATGTGGTCTATAGCCGACATCGGGAGGCTGTATTCAGTCAACTGGTCACCAACCAGAGTCACGACCAGTCTTTGCAGGTCCTTCATTCGCTTAACTCGTTCCTCGCGTTCCTTTTGATTCTGCGGTTTGCTGGTTTCGAGTTTCTTATAATCTTCCGCCATCTTCTTTAGGGTGTCAGGGCGAGGGAAAATCGGATTTACGACAATGACCGTACGGTCTTCCGGTGCTGAGGCAGGCAGGACAATCCAGTCAAACTCCTTGTCGTTTTCATCCGCCGCAAGCAGCTCTTCCGCAGAAGGGATCGGCATATCGACGAGTTTGGGTAACTCGGCGCGATCAACTTTTTCATCTGCAGCGACCGATGTGATACAGGTAAGCAGCAAACAAACGGCAAGGTTCATGGAGGAACTTGTCGATCGTTGAAGGCTTGGCACTGGATGACGCAGGTTTTGACTCATGTCGTTTCTTTGGGAACAGCCGACTTTATAAACCGAATCAGGGATCAATCCTGACTAAAGGGAGCCTGTGTCCAGCTGATACAGGCTGCCATCATAGCCAACAACAAGTGTCTGACCATTAATCATCAGCGGTCCCTGTTGAACGAGTTGTCCCAGGGGTTTTGAACTGAGAGTCGTTGCCCCGGTTGCATCAAGCTTCATGATCATCCCATCTCTTCGTACGACCACGAATCCATCACTCAATGGCAGCGGAGCCCCGGCCAGCGGATTGCCGTCAAGACGGAAAACACCCGTTTGTGGAAGTGAGTTCTCGATGTGAAAGACTTTGACTTCCTCATTTGCGACTTCGACAAAAACATATTCCCCGGCGATCTTTGGCACTGCGCTGGGAACACCGCCAAGATCAACTTGAGCCAGAATTTCCAGACTCGAAGCCTGCATCAAAAAAAGCTTGCCATCGACTGTGGCCACGAACAGAAAGCCGTTCGCTGAAGCGGGTGCCACTTCGATGATCTGAGGTATCTTTGTCACACTAATCTCAGCCAGCTGGGGCCGTGGTGCTGCGCGATACTCGATTCTAATAAACGAGTTATCACCAGTGACCGCGAGCACCTGATTTGCAGAGATTGCTGTCAGCGATTTCCACGGTTGCTGGCCATCCGCCGTCTGAGACGAACGGTAATCTTCGGCTGGTTTTCCGCCTGCGGTCGCAGAAATATGTAGCCGCCCAGGCATTGCGAAGACAACTCCTCCATCGATCACCACAGGTGCAATCTGCGGGCTGTCCGGAAGTACCCATTTTCGTTCTAGTTGTCCAGTGTTGGTGAAGGTCCACATTGATGGTTCAGGGTTGCCACACCATGCTGCCGGGCGACCATCTTTCAGGACGACACCTTCAACTGCGGTGGCGAGTTTATCCGGGAGCCGAAAGCGACTAACCGACTCCATAGTAAAACCACCGGACTGGATCTCAGACATCTGGGCTCTGTAAGTCTCACCATAGTCGGCGACTGCCAACAACGATTGACCACCGGCCGAAGGAGCGATTGCGACCAGGCTTGAACCCAGCACTGTTCGCCAGGTTCCTTTCATTTGTTCTCTGTCAGCCCGCGTCAGAAAGGTCGAGTTGGAATTTGGGTTACGTGTTGTCAGATAGACAGCCTCGTCCGCAAACTGGATAGGCTGAACATGAATGCCTTCTGCTGTTATTCCCGGGTCCAGTAACACTGTGTTAGTTCGCGTCTGAAACTTGCGAAGATCACGACCGCCCATCCAAAGTTGCCCACCGGGACCGGCCAGCAGAAACATCTTCGTTTGTAGTCCTTCCTCCAGTTGATTGGCTCCTACCTTGGCCAACGGTGGTTGACCAGATTCATCCGTAACTCGAAAAGCCGTGACCCGCTGAGGTGTTGACGGAACAAACAATTCGTAGCCTCGAAGAAGACACGGATCATGGACTTGTCCGTCAACGATGTCTTCAGCGACAGAAGTTAATTGTCCGGCATCATCCATCTGCAGGGTTTGAACGCGGGCTTTGTCACCCGAATTGTTATCGACCATCAAATAATAGCGGCCGGCCGTGACCATCGGAGCCTTGATGCTGCCGGTCAGGTGCGGTATGTAGGAAACGGCAAGGCAGGCAAAGGGATTAATCCCAATCGTATAGACCATCGTCTGATCACCGGGGATCACAAGCCGCAGCGAATCACTGGAGACGGCCGGAGGTCCAATGACTGACTGGGAAAACTTCAGCTTCGCAATCGCTCGACCGTTGTTTGCCGCAATCTGCCAAAGTTCACCAGCCTGCGTCGTGACGTAAAAATTGTCGGCGATCAGAACTGGTGCACCTGTCGGACGGCTTTCCACACTTTGACGCCACAGCAATTGTCCATCTTTCTGAGACAGCATCTGCAGCTCTTCCGACGTGGTGCTGTAGACCAGTACTCCGGCGGGATCGATGATCTTCACTGGTATCGGTGAAAACGGCGCATTATCTCCGACTGGACGTCGCCAAAGCGGGGTGCCCGTATCCGCGTCCACAGCAAAACAACTGTCCATACCAAACGAGAAGACGGCCCGGCCCTGGGACGAAAGGTCTGTCGTCGCTTGAGTTCTGAGAGTCAGGGCCAATGACGGCAGAGTGAGTGCATTTTCGGTCGCCCCGGCCCCATCTCTGCCGATCTCGGTGCGAACGACAAACTCTTTCTCTCGCCCCAGAATGTCCTGCAGAACTTTGGCAACATCTTTGTCATCCTTCAGCAGCGGGTACTTGGTGATCAGATTGTTGCGAGTCCCGATGGCCCCCATCGTATCGCCGACTTCTAGTTGCTCCTTGACTTTTGCCAGGGTCGCAAGGAAATCATTCTTTTTCGCGACGGAAGCGGACGCCATTCGTTGCCGATCCACCAGTGCCTGCTCACGAGCTGGCGCGATTCCGCCCTCGCCGGAGTACTTCCTCAGTAACTCCAATGACTCAACGCTGACGTCCAGAGCTTCCTGCGACTGAGCAACTTCTGCTACGTAAGCGCCGGCATATGTCAGACGATCCGCGTACCGTTTCAGGTTGTCTTTCTGAGCGTCGAAACCTTCCAGCTCACGACACTCTTCGATCAGACTCTTCAGCTCTTTAAGCCCCCGAATAACATCAGGGGTCTCTGTCAGGATGAACTTTTCAACGCGAGCCCGATGCAGGCCAATCTTGGCGACGGGAGTCATGCTCGTCTTGGGGTAGATCGAAATGAACCTTTCGAACTGCCCCTCAGCATCGAGATACTTCTGTTGTTCCAGAGAGGCGTTTGCTTCCTTAATCAATCGATCTTCGGTATTGCGTGCATTGATGAACCAGAAAATGGCCGCCAGTATGGACGCGCCGACCGTGCTGCCAACGAGGAGCATGACAACTGGAGAACGGGCAATCTTCTGCTGGCCGGGACGTTCCGGACCACCAGTCAGTTTCTCAGCCAGTTCACTCAGCTTTCCGCGGCGAAGCTGTCTGCGAGCCCTCTCGCTGATGACCTCACGATCATCGGCCTCTACCTCTTCAACTTCATCTTCATATTCTTCAGATGCCACTTTTGATTCCACTTCTCACTTGGGCGAGGCCGGAAAGACGGCAAAACACACCAGACAGAAAATGACCTACTGAAATTCCACAATCTTGTTTCGCACACGAGTGAATCCGGCCTGAGTCGCCGCATCGATCACCATAATTCGCATCTCATGGATCGACTCGGGATCGAGTTCAAGATCGAGATCACTCACTCCCGATGCTGCATTCTTTTCCGCTGTCAGGAGATCCAGGATCTCCTGATAGTTTGTTGCCTTTTTTGTGTCCACATACATCACGTTATTGGGATCCACCTGGACCTTAACTCCTGGGCTTTCGTCCATCGGAACCGTAACGTTCAGTGATACGCCCTCAACATTCTTTGCTGGCGGAACGTCAAACGCCTTTTGCATGCTGAACGATGCGGTCACCATGAAGAAGATCAGCAGCTGAAACGTCACGTCGACTGCAGGTGTCAGGTCGATGAAGTCGTTGGGTGGAGCGGATGCCTTTCGGACGTACGGCGCATCATCGTCATCATCAATCGCGACAACTGGGGCCGGGGCGGCTTTCTTCTTAGGCTGCTCCGCCACAAAGTTCTCTGCTGCCCAGCGACTGGGCATCACGGCCGTCTGATTGACTGGAGCGGCCGAGGTTAGCTCAAGCCCCACATCGTCAAAACCCTCGGGAGGAATCGTCCCCCCCGCTTTAAGGTGTTTCGCACGTTCTTCTTCGGCAAGCTTTTCCAGCTCTTCAAGTCGAGGAAGCTTGACCAGATCCAGTGATCGCCCCTGCTTGTGTGCGGTGACTAGCTTTTTCAGGTCTTCCAGAACCTCATCAGCCGACTGATACCTGAGAGACCTCCGCTTGGCCATCATGCGATGGACGACTCGACACAGTATATCGGGCAGTGCCGGATTCTTTTCTTTCAGCGGCGGTGGCGGGTTCTTCAGATGCTGCATCGCGATCGCCACAGGGTTCGCGCCTTTAAATGGCGTTTCGCCGCAAAGCAGCTGATAACACGTGACCCCAAAAGAATAAACATCCGATCTTGGATCAAGCTCTCGACCACTGACTTGTTCCGGACTCATGTAGAGCGGCGTGCCCATGGTCACGCCTTCTTTCTCACTTCCGGAGCCATCACCCAGCTGGGCGAGACCGAAGTCAGCAACCTTAACTTCACCCTTCTTTGTGACAAGAATGTTCTCTGGCTTGATGTCGCGGTGAACAATACCGGCCTGGCCAGACGCTTTGAGTGCGGCAGCAACCTGACGAATCACGTGCAGGGCAGAAGAGATATCCGGTTTGCCTCGCTCCTTGATGATACTTGCCAGATCTTTTCCCTGGACATACTCCTGGGCGATGTAATGCAGTTCGCCTTCCTGACCAATCGTATAAACCTGCACGATATTGGGATGATTCAGGCCAGCCGCCATCATCGCTTCCTGTTTGAAGCGACTAACCATGTCCTGTCCGGAATGGGCCATCAGAGAAGGTTTCATGACCTTCACGGCTACGTATCTCTGCAGCGTGGTCTGTTCCGCCAGAAACACGTCAGCCATTCCACCACTGCCAAGTCGTCGCAATAGATGAAATTCGCCCAGTTGTTTATCAGTCAGGTCTGTCATGAGAAATCAGGTCTGCTAACGTCGGTCCTGAACTGCAAAGTGGTAAGTAACACCCGGGATTTCCGCAATCATCGATTCGATCTCGCCTGTGAACCGATTAGGAACAGTTCTGTCTGCCATGATCATCAGGTCGATTCCCTGCGAGGCCGCCCCCGCAGCGTCATTGATTCGTGCTCGCAACTCTTCCAGTGTCAAAGGCTTCTTGTCGATCTCGATAACAGGGTCAACGTTCGCACTCACTGGCGGTTTAATGACGATATTGATGACCTTGGCCATTTCAATAGAACCGCCCGACATCGACTTGGGGATTTCCGCTGGAGGGTTCCCCTGCATCGTAGACGTTACCATGAAAAAGATCAGAAGCTGAAAAGTCACATCGATCATCGGCGTGATGTCAATTTCCGTATCGGGATCCGGCTTCTTTTTCCGGACATAAGGTTCGTCATCGTCTTCGGCCGACATAGGTTGCCTAACAGAACATGAGAGCCAGGAATCTTTTCAGCAGAAAAGGGCGACTAAGGTGCGTTTGTGCTTTTGGCCAAGGCCAATTCATCAAGGAAAAGTCCGCCACTTTCATCCACGGACTCCTGCAGTTTCTTAATACTGTTGGTCGCTGCCGACTGAAGAATAATTAAGGGGATCGAAATCGCCATACCCGCAGCCGTCGTCCACAGGGCGAAGCTGATGTCCGCGGAGAGTTCCTTTGGGTCAACGCCGGATGCGGCCGCTCCCGCGATCTTTGCGAAGGCGTTGATCATCCCGAGTACGGTTCCCAGAAGTCCCATTTGCGGAGCTGTCTTGATGCTGGTTCCGACCCATGAATTGAGAACTTCCAGGCTGCCAAGAACATCTCGCTCGAAGCGTTCACCCACGATCTGGCGAATCTTCTTCATGGGTTCGCCACGGTTTTGGATTGCCACCAGAGCCAACTGAGGCAGCGCTTTGTTCCAGACGGACGGGTCGTCGCAAACCTGAGCTGCCCCATCAAAGTCTCGCTTCTCCAGTCGTTCAATCAAATCATCGATGAACGCCTGCTCTGCTTCGGCGCCGGGAAACTTCTTCTGCCTGACACGTCGTAGCAACAGAATCCCGCAGTACATCCCCAATGCTGCACAGCCGCCAATACCAATCCAGATCGATTGCTCCACGGCCCACATAAAGGTCGAAACTTGCGCCGCTGCGAATGTGGAGGGCATAAGAAGTAAATCTGGAAGACTGATCATTGGACATCCCGGAAAATCAACAACGAACGTAAAAATGCAGTATCCGCCAAAGAGTTATCTCAACTGCTGCCGAGTCACAACAAACTCATACCCTGTCCCGGCTCTTTTCACCTGAAAGTAAGTCCGACGAATCTCAGTGGCTGCCTTATTGCCATACTCAAATTCTTTGGTTGCGAGCATCTCTTCCGTTGCCGCCGGATAGAAATGCATCACGACTGCCGGCGATGCGTCAATGCCAGCCTTCTGAAAAAGCTCAAGGTCCGCCGCACGACGCTGCTCGCTGCCATCCTGCCAGCTCATAAACAGTCGTGTTTCTGAATCCCCCGGCTTGACCGCGCGCCTCGTAGGTGCATCCTGACTCAGATTACTGAGATACACGAGTCGGCTCTCGTCCTGAAACAGTGCCCCAAGCTCGATGCCAAAAAAATCTAATTGGGCTGCGTAGCTCTTGAGATCGCCTTTGTCGCCGAATTCCACGAACCACCGTTGTTCACGCTTAGCACCGCCACGTCCCGGGCCCCCACTCCCCAGAGGACGCCCGCCCGTTCCTTCTGCGCTCCCGGGAATTCCTGTTGTTTTTTGATCCGTGTTTTCATTGGGAGCCACCATCGTCGCAGCGTTCTCTGCAACTTCAATCACTTGCTCAGTAACCTCCTCCAGTTGCGTAACGTCGGTTTCCTCATTGGCCATGGAAGGGTCGAGAGAAGCGTCTTCCGGAGAATCGACGTTCGGAGTTGCGTTGGGATCGCCATCTTCCCAGCCGCCGTCGCCGGCAGGCAACATCGTGACCTGCTTCGAGACCGGCGTAGGAAGCAGATTGGACAGCCAAATGAACAACATGACCATAAACGCCAGCCCGGCGCACGTCGCTGTGGTCATTAGCACCGAGACCGCCACGTCGTATTTGGTCAGCTTTATGTGCGGGGCCAGCGTCCGGCGGTTTCGCCCAGATGTGGAATTGGCAGCGGACATGAAATCGCCCTGTGACCCTGATGACTTGATGACCGTGAAACGACCGACACTCTGCCGGGTTCTAGCGAATTGCTTTCCATCTGACAAAGAAGTCAGCGGCTTTGCAGACAGGTTTGGCAGACTGTACAGATCCACAATCCGTAGTGTCAACGAATGAGTCTTGTAAAGCAGGGTGCAGAAGGCAGTATGACCGTTTACTGTGTTCCGAAAACTCGGCCGGGAGAGTACCATGTCTTGATCAGCGTGCTTTTCTGGCCTGCTCAATGAGACCAACCTCTATGAATTCCGCCTATTTGCTTCTTCTGGCTGTCAGTTGCGGGATCGCTTCTGTGGAAATTCCCGTGGCTGATTTTGGTCATACGACGGGGCGCCTGAAGGTCGGTGAAGAGTCCGGGGCGGAAATAGCGAAGCCTGGGAGAAGTGAACCATTGCCTGACGCAAAGGTCGCTTTTCGAAGGATGCCAATTGATCAGGTGCAGGCTCGTTTGCTCCAATGGATGGCCTTGGCAAAAGTCGATGAACTGACCGCTCGGCAGGTGAGCGATCTTTGGAAAGACCGGGCTGAGCTTGAGAGCCTGACCGCTGAAGAGTCGGTCGACCGGATTGTGGACTCACTGGCGATTGCAGATGAATCGGCCAGAAAAATCATTGAGATATGTCGAACCGGATCGCCTTTTTCACCGCCGAACTTCGAAGGCGTCCGATCAGACTCCTTCTACCGAGACCATGTCCAGCTCTATTATGCTCGGTGGTTGACTCAACATCGTTTCTATGATGAAGCGATCCCGATGCTGGAGTCGCTGACTCCTGAGTCTGTGGCAGATCCGGCGAGCCTGTTTTTCTATCGTGCCATTTGTCGACTTCGATTGCTGAAGTCAGCAGAAGCGAGTGATGATCTGGCGCTGCTGCTGAACAACACGCTTGACGTTCCTTCGCGTTTTCGGAGAGTCGCTGAACTCATGCAGGTGGAAGCTGGTGATAGCTCCTCCGGTCTGCCGGAAGTGGCGAAGTTAATGTCCGATGTGCAGAGAAGGCTTGATCTGGGGAACTCCAATGATCCCGTTCAGAAACGTGAAGAGGAAGTCATTGCCGCGCTGGACAAGCTTCTGAAGGAAATGGAAGAGCAACAAAAACAGCAGCAACAACAGCAGTCAGGGCAAGGCGGGGGGCAACAACAGAATCAGCCTGGTCAGCAGGGGATCGCTCAAAGTACGATCAAAGGATCCAGTGCTGAAGGTGAAGCGGATCGAAAAGATCTGACGGAGAATGGGAACTGGGGGATGCTCGACAAACAAGCGGAAGCTCAGGCAAAAGAGCTCATTCGCCAACAGTTTCCTCCCAACTTTCTGGATGCGATCAGCCGGTATACAAAACGGATTGCTGAGCAGAAGAAGTGACTGCTGAAACCAGATCGTGTTTGGCTGACGTTGTTTGATTGATGCGAAACGCTGGTTGAGTTTGCAAAGCCTGAGCTTTGACGATGATTCAGAACCGTGAATCGATTGATGATTGGATTGAGGGTTCGTATGAAAGCTTTGACACTTCTGATACTCCTCACGATACCCGTCGCCGTAGTTGCTCAAACCGACACGATGACGAAAGTCTCGCTTTTGGATGGCACCCTTCATCAGGGGACACTGGCTCAGATGTCGCCAGATGACTTGGAATTGCAGGTTGATGCATCAGTTGTCAAGCTGTCGATGTCCGACATCATGTTGATCGATTTTCCTGACACGAAGTTCGTGGTTTCTGATGAACCGCAGGTTGTTGGCTTTTGGGATGGCAGTCAATTGCATTGTTCCGGGGCGAGTCGAACGGCAATGGAACTAACGGTTTTCTCGGCCACGTTGGGTGAACTCAGAATTGCCAATAAGCATGTTCGCTCGATTCGACTTCAGGCAGATAATCCTGCTTATCGCAGTCAGTGGAACACATTTCTTAAGCGAGAAACTGACAAGGATCTGTTGATCGTTGCCAAACGTGATGGTTCTGGTCTCGATTTTCTCGCGGGAGTCGTCAGTGCTGTCGGTTCAGAGAAAACTGAGTTCCTGCTGGATGGCGAAACAGTTCCTGTCCCAGCGGCCCGTGTTTATGGAGTTGTATTTGCGTCGACGACGTCAAAAGAATCCGCTCCGGCGGTTGATTTGGTATCTGCAGCAAAGGTGACCAGCCATAACGGTGATCAAATTGCGGCAAGCAACGTCCGATTCTCAAATGGATCATTCGAAATTGAAACGAACTGGGGCCAGTCTCTGCAGGTTTCCAGTGCGTTGATTCGTAGTGTTGATCTGAGCAGTGGCCGAGTGCAGTATCTGTCGGATCTGGATCCGCTCGAAGAACGACTTGATGGAATTGACCCGGAAGGAAGTCTGCTGGCAGGACTTATCGGCAAGGAGGAGGAAGTGCTTCTCTTTGGTCCGCGTCGCGACACAACCATGGAGCGAACGGCTCGGTTGAAGTTGAGGGGCCGCGAATTCTCAAAGGGGCTCTGTATTCATTCACGAACGGAAATCTCCTGGGCACTCGACCAGAAGTATACGTCACTGGATTGTCAGGTCGGAATTGACGATGAAGTGGCGTTCAGTGGTCGACACATTGTGGCTTTGAAGATCACCGGTGACGGAAAGGTGCTGTTCGAAAAGAATATCGTAACGACGGATGAACCACTGCCTTTGCAGGTGCCGCTGAGCGGTGTGTCGACACTTATGATCCTCGTTGATTTCGGGGACGAAGAAAGTACCTGCGATTGGCTGGATCTGGCCGACGCAAAGTTGCTGATCGCCAAGGACAAACAAGAATGATCCGTCTGAATCAGCCACTTCCTTGGCTACTGTTTCTCTCTTTCGGACTGACCGCTTCGTCCCGGCTTTACGCGCAGGAAGCACTGTTGCAGCGTGAATCTGCTCGAGTGGAAACGATCAGCCGAATTTCACCCAGTGTCGTCTGCGTCATGGCTCCGAACGGAGAAGGTGGTGGATCGGGTGTGCTGATTTCGTCGGATGGGTTCGCGGTCAGCAACTATCACGTGACGTCTGGTTCCGGTTCGTTTATGAAGTGTGGGCTCGACAACGGCCAGCTTTATGACGCCGTGATTGTGGGTATCGATCCTACCGGTGACGTTGCTCTGATTCAGCTTCAGGGCCGAAACGATTTCATGGCCGCGCAACCCGGGGATAGTGATCAGGTGCAAGTCGGTGATGAAGTGATGGCGTTGGGTAACCCGTTCCTGCTGGCCTCCGATTTTACTCCGACAGTGACCTACGGCATCGTGAGCGGTGTCCGCAGATACCAGTATCCGGCCAACACATTTCTGGAATACACCGATTGCATACAGATCGATGCATCAATCAACCCAGGTAACTCCGGAGGTCCATTGTTTGACATCCAGGGACGGTGGATTGGAATCAATGGCCGAGCATCGTTCGAGAAACGCGGCCGCGTGAATTCGGGAGCCGCTTACGCCATCAGTGTGAATCAGGTTCAGTTGTTTATTGAACATCTGAAGTGTGGTCTGATCGTTGATCATGGAGTTCCCGAGTTTACCGTCGAAACGGTTGAAGGCGAAGTTGTTGTCAGTCAGGTTTCGGAGTTATCCGAAGCGTGGCGGCGAGGTCTTCGTGCACGGGCGCAGATAGTCTCCTTTGCCGGTCGCCTGGTGAGTTCCGCGAACGACTTTCAGAACGTTTTGGGGATTTATCCGGAGGGAACTCGTCTGCCTCTGACCTGGCGTGACAAAGGAGGTTTGCATTCCGCGACAATTCGACTTCTTCCGTTGCATGACTTTCAAAAGGCACCGGAACTTCCAGAGGAACGGAAGCCGAAAGACGAAAAACATCCGAATGAGCACGACGATGAGAAACAGAAATTCGAAGCGCCCGAAGAACTGCCCAAAGAGCTGACCCAACTCTTTGTGGAACGAGATGGCTTCTGCAATTACTACTTCAACGAAGTTCAGCAGAGTCAGCTGATCGACCCGATGCGAGCACGAGTCGGAACAAAAGGTGATCCGAAGAGTGTCTGGCAGATGTCATTCGGTTCGTCCGGATCCGAATCAAAAGATGCCAAGACGCCTCCCATATCTCTCACCGGCGAGCTGACTATTGGTCCAACGGCAGCTGGGCTAAAGCTTGACGGCGTGCCGTACCTGCAGAACGCTGAGAATCCCATTGCTGCGGAGGAGCCGGTTCAGCTTCCTGGTTTGCTGACGGCCGTACTTCAGCTTCGCAAGTTGTTGAGTGGTGAGAAAGCGGCGTTCAACGAGCAACTCGCCATGGGACAAACACTGCATCTGCCTTTGCAAAAGCAGGTTCGTATCCTGGTCACTCGCGAAGGGGCTCGCACCTCTCGATGGTATTTCACACCGGAATCGCCGTTTCCCGTTGGTGTTGATGTGGAATATGGACAGGGTATTGATGAGGCACGGCTGGTGTTTGAGAACTGGCAGGAATCGGCGAACGCCGTTTTCCCTGGGCGCGTCGGGATCGTGGTGGGCGTTCAGGAGCAGCTGACCTGGCTGACGATGGGCGAAGTGAAGGTGAAACAATGACATCCGTACTTCGCAGAAGCACAGTGATCTTTCAGGTTCTCGTCGGAGTCGCTCTGGTCCTGACGGGTCACGCAGCGAAATTGATGGCTCAGATGCCTGCGCCGACTCATCTGGAAGTTGTCGCGTTGCGGCAGCCTGTCATCGTCAAGCTGTTTGGTGCCGGGGCTGGAAGTCTTGATTCCTACGGAACAGGAATTCTGGTTTCCAAAGAAGGCCATGTTCTGACCGTCTGGAATCATCTCGTTAGTACCGGCTTTTTGACCGCCGTGACCGCAGATGGTCGAAGGTTCCCGGTCGACACTATCGGTACCAGTGCAGAACATGACGCAGCGTTACTGAAGCTCAAAACAGACCCCGATGAGACATTCCCATTTGTAGATCTGGCACAAGCCACGGGCCAGAAGTGGGTGCGTCGGTGTATGCCTTCTCGAACATGTTTCGAGTCGCTGCGGGCAATGAACCTGTTTCGGTTGTTCATGGAGTTATTGCGGCAAAAGTTCCGCTCGAGGCCACTCAGGGCCGCTGGAAGTTTCCAGTTAAATCACCGATATGGCTGATCGACGCGATCACAAATAACTCAGGTGCAGCTGGCGGACTACTGACTGATGCCGCAGGAATGCCAGTGGGGTTAATTGGTCGAGAGATTCGTCATGCGTCGAGTCGCACGTGGGTTAACTATGCGGTTCCTTTGACGATGTTGAAGCCGGTTGTTGATGCCATTATGACCGGCAGGAAGATCGATCAGAAGCCCAAAGATGCAACCGCCGATGTGGCCATGCTTTCAGATAAAGATTTGACGGCGAAGTACGGCCTGACAATGGTCCCCAACGTTGTGGAGCGAACCCCCGCATTTATTGACGATGTCGTGAAGGGTTCCTTATCCGGTAAGTCAGGTCTGCAGCGAGGTGACCTGATCGTGCTGGTAGAGGATTCCGTCATTACCAGCGTCACCGACTTTCAGCAACAACTCGCCGCCTTTCGCACAGGACAGCGAGTGTCTCTGACGATTAACCGCGATGATGAACTGAAGGCGGTTGAACTTCGAATCCCTTGATCCGGTTTTCTGCCCGCAAGGATGTTCGACACCACTTAAATCGCCTGCCGGATAATCCACTTGCCGCCGCCTACAACTCCCGGAGTGGTGACGCGCCACGTGCCGACGCCAACGACGCTGTTGATTTTCCCTGTCGAGGGACTCTTGACTACAACAAAAGCTCCGACGAACGAAACTGTCAAGTTATTACGATTCAGGACAAATCGCGCCGTCGCGCGACACTGGCCGTTCGGAGTCACGGTGCCCGTGCCCAGGCCGGGGACCGAAATCGTAATTTTTCCGGTTTGATCGACTGCTGCCACAATGTCTTGTGCAGAAATACCGAGTCCTGAAATCGCACCTGTCAAAGTGCCGCGATAGTTCCCAAGCAGCGGATTTGAAGTTGTCCCAGTGACAACAACATTAGCCACCTGTGCACATGCTGGCTCAAACCCGCTCAACGGCAATGCAATGACTGACAAAAGCGTCAGTAAGGAAACGAAAGGTCTGAACGGCCCGTAAGTCTCTTTTCGATGATCCGCAAAAGTCATTTCAAAACCTCAGAGAGGCAGCGTGCCAAGGACGTCGCAACAGGATTATGTGTGCCAGATTTTTTCCGGTATCTCCGCAGTGTAAAATCGCCGCCCGCGCGAAACCACACCAAAGTTCCCGTCAGAGAAAGATCCTGACCTCGCGTCGCTGATACCTTGTTTAGTGACACACTCTGAGTCGCCGGTTATCCTGATGACGCAGTACTGACTGAACGGGAGCCCACGCGCGAGGCCATTGGGATGTGTTGTTGTCGAATGAACGCACCAGAAATCTTCTGGTGTTTTTGACTGTTGTGGCGTTGCTGCGAAATGTCGCCGCTGATGAAGCCACGGATTTTGATCGAACGATTGCACCTTTGTTCGTGCAGCGTTGCCTGAGCTGTCACGAAGGGCCGGACGCCAAGGGAAAGCTGGATCTTTCCAGTCGCGATTCTGCTATGGTCGGAGGCGAGTCTGGACGCGTTATCGAACCGAGTGCTTTGGAAAACAGTCTTCTTTGGCAGTATGTCGAATCGGACACGATGCCGCCGAAGAAACCGTTGACGAATGAAGAAAAATCGACACTGAAAGCCTGGATAACCGCCGGTGCGAAATGGGGTACCGAGAAAATCGATCCGTTTCGATTCACGACGGATTCGCGAGCTGGTGTCGATTGGTGGTCTCTGAAACCTTTGCAGAGCTATACACCACCTCAGGTTGAACGGGCTGGCTGGTCAACGAATCCTGTGGATGCGTTTGTGTTGGAGAGGCTTCAACAATCTGGACTTTCGCCTTCGCCAATCGCTGATAAACGCACGCTGATTCGTCGGCTAAGTTTTGATCTGTTGGGGCTTCCGCCGACTCCTGATGAAGTCAATGTGTTTCTCGCTGACAACTCTGATGATGCGTGGGAGAAACTCGTGGACCGTATGCTGGCGTCGCCTCATTATGGCGAACGCTGGGCACGGCATTGGCTGGATGTTGCCAGGTTTGGAGAAAGCAATGGCTTCGAATACGACGAGCCTCGAGATAACTTCTGGCACTATCGAAACTGGGTCATCAATGCGCTGAATCAGGACATGCCTTATGATCAATTCGTCAGATTGCAATTAGCTGGTGATGTCCTGCATCCGGAAGATTTCAACGCGGTTTCGGCCAGCGGATTTCTGGTGGCAGGCCCGCACAATACAACTCTGCCGTCGAACGACAAGATGCGAATGTCGATGGCTCAGGATGAGCTGGAGGATCTGGTCGGCTCTGTAGGCCAGACATTTCTCGGACTCACGGCCAACTGTGCACGGTGTCATGATCATAAGTTTGATCCAATCTCGCAGCGGAACTACTACCAGTTTGCCGCTACGCTGAACGGGGTGACTCACGGGGAACGCACCATTCGAGTCCCACTGTCGGCCGAACAGCAGCAGCGAATTCAGTGGATTGATCAACGAGCGAAAGTGCTGCAAAACGAGCTCGAGGCTATTGAAAAGCCGGTACGAGATGCCGTCATCGCGGAACGCAAAGCCTCAGGCTACAAGGGGCCGGAGCCTCCCGAAGCATTCGCGCGATGGGAATTCAACGAAGACTTGAACGACAGCGCGGGGGCGATCAAAGCGACGCTCAGCGGTGGAGCGAGGCTGGAGAACGGAGCGCTGGTCGTCGACGGCAAAGATGGCTTCGTCTCCTCGGCCCCGATCACGACGGATATCGCCGAGAAAACTCTGGAGGCATGGGTTCAGCTGGATAGCCTGGAGCAGGGCGGGGGAGCCGCGATCAGCTTGCAGACGCTGGATGGTGTCACGTTTGACGCAATTGTGTTCGGTGAACGTGAAGCTCGAAAATGGATGGCCGGAAGCAATGGCTTTGTTCGAACGATGCCATTCAATGGGGCAGAAGAAACCGAGGCCACTCAACGACCGGTTCACTTTGCTATTGTTTATCAGGCGGATGGAACAATCATTGGTTATCGCGATGGAAAGCCCTATGGAATCGCTTATCGTCCTGGTGAACTCCAGAAGTATGCCGCAGGAAAGTCTCAGCTTGTCTTCGGTCTTCGTCATGGACCGCCCGGCGGTAATCGAATGCTGGCCGGTCGCATTGATCGAGCCTTGCTTTACGATCGCGCACTAACGGCCGAGGAGGTCACTGCGTCTGCAGGCGCATCGGATATGAACCATGTGTCCCACAAGGATATGCTGGCGAGACTGACGGAAACACTGCGTAAAATCCATCAGGCATTGGTGGATGAAAAGAACCAATTGAACAGTAAACGCGAGAGCATCGTTCGATCCGAATCGCAGGTGTTGTATGCTTCCATTTCGAAGAATCCAGGTGCTTCGCGAGTTCTGCGTCGAGGCGACGTGGGAAGTCCGGGCGATGTTGTGACGCCGACCGGGTTGTCGGCTGTGCCTGGAGGCGAAGCAGGCTTTGGGCTGGCTCCGGATGCCCCGGATGCGGAACGTCGAATTCGTCTGGCCAACTGGATTACTCATCGAGACAACCCATTGTTTGTCAGAGTCATGGTGAATCGAGTCTGGCACTACCACTTTGGTCAGGGGGTGGTCGCCACGCCAAGTGATTTCGGTTTCAATGGAGGCCGACCCAGTCATCCGGAACTGCTGGATTGGCTGGCTGTGCAGTTTCAGGCGATGGATTATCGGCTCAAGCCATTGCATCGTTTGATCGTGACTTCAGCGACGTACCGGCAGGAATCGGCACCTGTTGAAGCCAACAGCAGCATTGATGCAGACAATCGACTCTTGTGGAGAAAGGCTCCGCAACGTCTGGATGCAGAAGAGCTTCGCGATGCGGTACTTGTTGTGACGGGGCGCCTGAATCCGGAGATTGGGGGCCGCGGTTATCGCGATGTCGAGCACTTCAAATTCAAAGGCAGCAACTTCTATAAGCTGCTTGACGAAGCGTCGTTTGAAACTCATCGTCGCACGATTTATCGCTTTACGCCCCGGGGAGGCCGTAACCCGTTTCTCGATACGTTTGATTGTCCTGATCCTTCAACCACAGCGCCGAAGCGAGCGAACACAATCACTCCGCTGCAGGCCTTGTCACTGATGAATAACTCGCTTGTCTTTACAATGGCCGATTACTTCGCAGCGCAAGTGAAGCAGGAGGCGGGTGAAGAAGTCAAAGCGCAGGTTTCTCGAGTTTATCTTCGAGCGTTCGGGCGCGAGGCGACTCCGGAGGAGATCGATCT
>JAXMBU010000012.1:0-137397 GCA_046349735.1 Planctomycetaceae bacterium | reverse complement strand
AGGAAACATCGGCAGGACGCGCGACTCGTGCCCCTTGTAACGCTTCGTCTTAGGACTGCTCACAATGATTCGCGAAGAATCCCAAAGGACGTTCTCCCAGGTCAGAGCAAGTACCTCGGACGGACAACGCCGTCCGCCGTAGCGGCACAGCGAGAAGATCACCCGCCACTGCAGATCCGGACAGGCCTTCAGAATCTTCTGAGACTCTTCCTCCGTTACGAACCGTTCCTTGTCGGTACTACCGTTGACAGTCACGGACATGCCGTGGAATGGGTTCTCTTCGATCAACCTGGCCTTAATCGCCGCCGCGAAGAACTGGCGAGCCCGCCCGCAACGTCGCCGGATCGTGTTTTCAGCCTGGCCTTCGTGTTCTTTCAACCACTGCCGGAACGCTCGGGCATCCGCTGCCGTGATGGATCGCATTGGTTTATCGGCACCAAAGTAGTCCACCAGGTTTCGTTCGACGGTCCGATAATTCATCTTTGTCCCCTCGGCAACATTCGCCGCTGCAATGTACTCAGCGACGAACTCACCCAGAGTCGAAAACACCCGGGGTTCGACAAGTCCGACTGCCGCAAGCTTATCGTGCAGGGTCTGGCTGATCTTTCGCAGCCAAATCACCGTCTGTCGATCACGTAACGGTTCTCCCGCCATTTTTACTGCGTTGAGAACATCAACATGTCGGCCAATCTGGTCGGCAGTCGCCTGATTGATTCCAGAGATTCGAATCTGTTGCCGGTCCCCGTTTCCGTCGTAGAAACGAATTCGAAAACGCTTATCACCATCGTTGGTTACACTCGCCACTATGCACCTCACAAATCGTATGAAAAAGAAGAAGGAGAATTGGTTACAGCGGACTCGACGTTACAGTCGCAACTCAGGTCGCTGAGATGCCCGCAGTGTTCAAAACGAGCGCACCACTCATTGGACGGTAGCCCAATCAGGCCATGTGTTCGCAACGCCAGAGTGTGCTGCAAATGTCACCCTGAGACAGCAGAAACGCAGGAACCTGCGTCGCGGACCAAACGGCCTGATTACAATTTGCCAGTCCACAGCTCTGGGTCTATGAACATCAACGTCTTGTTGTCAAAACTGGCGTTGATGATCGCCTTTGCTCCGTTCCGTTGTTTTGCGATTATCAGTTCACGTTCGGAATTCTCTGGCTCGCCACTGATCAAGATTACGATATCTGCATCTTGCTCGATTGAACCTGACTCTCGAAGGTCTGCCAGAGACGGTCGCCCTCGTCGTTCGGATTCTCGGTTCAGTTGAGAGCCCAATAGGATTGGAATCTTCAGCTCCGACGCCAAGTTCTTCATCTGACGAGAGGCATTGGCCAACCGTCGCTCCCGATTCTCGTTTCGATTCATCGGAGAATCCACGATTTGCAGGTAATCAATGCACGCCAGCCGAATACTAAACCTGCGGTGAGCATAGCGGATCGTTGTTATCAGCTTCGAAAGCTCTGTCAGCTCTGTGTACAGAAGCGGAAGCTGTTTGAACGTCCCACTCTCAATTGTCCGTAAGCCACGCTCTGCCTGTTCTGCCGCACTCATTTCGAGTGTCGCATAGAGAGCGGGAATACCAATGTTTGCCGCTCTGAGCGCTACTTGAAACTTCAGAGCCGATTTCCCCATACCTGGTCGACCACCGACAACTATCAACTGACTCGGTTTGAATCCTCCTCCAGTAAGCTTAACGTCCACCTGCGATATTCCGGTGGAGATGGGCAATTGAAACGCATAGGCGAGAATGAAATGGACCATAAGGCCGTCGAAAAGCTGGAGAGCAAACTCGAAGATGCGATTGCCGAGGTGTTCAAGGCAATGGGGAAGAAGAAGATACCGCTGGTGCCGGACCACCACACTGAAAATGATGGCTAAAGCGGCTACAGCGGTTTACGAAGCTGTCGTCGAGAATCGCATATAGTCAGAGCTTGATGGCTCCAGTTTTCCTCCAGAACGCAGGGCGAGAATCGTGAGATTTCGAGTTGTCGATTCCAACAGCCAGACTCTGCCGAACGAATGATTCGTGGACCACTTGTTGCCTCACGCACAGATCCGGAATCGAAGATTTTCTGCATGACAAAGAGGCTGTGCTTGCATTGCTAATGTCCATACAACGGAGATACTACGCACATCAACAAGGCCTCAGCCTGAACGGCAGCGGATTCCGGATCGCAAAGACGAGGTTGCTTAAGGGTCTACCACCGCTCAATTGGAACGGCAAGAATCAGAAAGGCAAGTTAACGTGCGATGCGTGATGTGCCTCTGCGGACATGTTTTTATCTTCAGCCTGACGTGTTGTGCTCAGAACGCCGATTCCAATAATCCAGGCATGGATCCGTTGTGGGGCTATCAGGCCGTTCAACGTCCCTCAGTCCCGGACTTCGCGAATATTGTTAACGCCACGAGCAAACCGTCAGCGAATCCGGTCGATCACTTCATCGCTGCACGTTGGCCTGCAGGATTGACGCCAGCCGAGCCCGCTGACCGCAGAACTCTGATCCGACGCGCGGCCTTTGATCTGACTGGACTTCCTCCGGATCCCGAACTTACCCGGACATTTCTCACGGATCCTGACTCCGACGAAATAGCATTCTCCAAAGTGGTCGATCGCCTGCTGGAGTCTCCGCATTATGGAGAACGAATGGCACAGCACTGGCTCGATGTCGTCCGCTATGCAGACAGCAGTGGATTCGCCAATGACTACGAACGAGGCAATGCGTGGCGTTATCGTGACTATGTTGTTCGTGCGTTCAACAACGATAAACCTTACGACCAGTTTATCAAAGAACAGATTGCCGGAGACGAATTGCATCCTGGTGACCCCGAGATGCAGATCGCCGTGGGTTTTCTGAGAATGGGGCCGTGGGAATTGACTGGCATGGAAGTCGCCAAAGTCGCTCGCCAGCGATTCCTTGATGATGTTGTCAACAGCGTCGGTGAAACCTTCCTCGCGCATTCTCTGCAGTGTGCTCGATGCCATGATCACAAATTCGACCCGATTCCGACGCGAGATTATTACTCGATTCAGGCGGTCTTCGCGACAACTCAACTGGCGGAAGTTCCCGCCGCATTCCTGCCTCCGGAAAATCAGACTGGGTTTGAAGAACAGCGGTTTCTGGCACAACGCCGCGAAGAGTATCTTCGAATTCTGCAGGACCTGGATCAGACTCTGCTGAAAAATGCAGACCAATGGTTTTCTGACAAGGGGAAAGATGCCTCAGTCTGGAATGCAGCTGTCAGGAAAGCGAGCACCCAACAATCATCGAATCCGCAGAAAGAATTCTCTGACACCTCCAGTGCTGCACGAGGACAATTACTGAAGGACGTGTTCCGGAAGACGAGTTTCCTCCAAAACTTGTGGACTACTCCTGCACAGTTTGGCATACGAACAGTGGCTCGAAAAAGGGCTGGAACGACTTCGCTGGGAACAGGAACGGTACCAACCTTTCGTTGTCGGTCTATAACGGACGCACGCCTGAATTAAGGTCGGTCAATGCTCCGCTGCGCATATGAAGCCAACAGCATGTCAGCGGGTGAACTTGAAGAGACCTGCGTGCTCTCTGGTGGCGATCCATTCTCCAAAGAAGCCGCTGTGGCTCCGGGTGTTCTCACTGCCATTTCAAGTGTCCCATGCGCAGATTCCATCAGACATCGAGGGACGCCGTTTACACTTTGCAAAATGGGTTGCCAGCCCGGACAATCCATTGACGACTCGCACAATTGTGAATCGTCTTTGGCTCTGGCACTTCGTCAGCCCATTGCAGGGAACCCGAACAACTTCGGCAGCACCGGCAAACGTCCGACTCATCCGGAACTGCTCGACTGGCTTGCGGCCGAGTTCGTTAGCAGGGGCTGGTCGGTAAAAGCCATGCATCGACTGCTGATGAATTCGGAGGCATATCGCAGAAGCAGCCTGCATCCGGAACCATCAGTCCTCACAGCGAAGGATCCGGAGAGATCTTCGTACGCAGTTTTCTCTCTCCCCGCCATCTTACGGGGGAAGAACTTCGCGACGTGCTTGTCGCAACGAATGGGCTGAACCGAGACATCGGTGGCATTCCGAACCGGCCGGAAATCGTCAGGCCGCCTTGCAGCCACGTCAGGTCATGGGTGCCCTTCGCATCTGCCTGGGTTCCCAATCCACTTCCATCACTGACAACGGCATCGGCGTTCTTTGTACGCTCTGGGCTCAGGTCTTGCGATCCGTTTCTGGAAGTTTTTAACTCACCAGCGCGATTTTCCCGAGCGGCGTATTGAATCCTCGGCAATCACAGGTTTTCCAGCTGTTGAACAGTCAGACCATCCACGACCGAGCCTCGCTTTGGCTCATCGAACGATCAAAGATTCAGACAGCGACAAGGCGGCGATTGCGACGTGCTTTGAACGAGCACTCTCGCGATCGCCTCGATCCGCATGAGACGACGCTTTGTCTCGGCTTGCCTGGAAGACAATCGAAGCGATGATTGAAGAGGCTGCTCCGGCTTAACCGAAAAGCCTCCGTTGGAGATTCTCAGAGAAGCCGTCGAGGAGAATACTGGCGACCGCTGCGTATACGGAAACTCACCGTATTCCAACACAGAGTTCGTACCCGGACCTGCAGACGAATGACGTCAGATCGTCATACTCGCGCGCCTTTGACGTGTGCCTTGCGATTTTCAATTCAAACGAGTTTGCATATGTCGACTGACTTAGACTTCCGCAATGCTGCAATGGTACGTTCACGGCAATCTCGACGTGAGCTTCTGTATGGTCTCGGCGCTGGACTGGGCACTGTCGCGTTGACGTCTTTGATGGCCGAGGAATCGCCCGCCAACTCGACCGCTCCCAAGGAGCCACATTATCAGGTCAAGGCAAAGAACGTCATCTTCCTGATGATGGAGGGCGGCCCTTCTCATATCGATACGTTCGATCCCAAGCCGACACTGGATGAAATGCATCTGAAAGAGTTTGTCCGGGAGGGTAAGGAAAAGTCCGCGATGGAAAGCGGTCGACGCTACTACGTCCGCAGTCCCTTCAAATTTGTCAAAGCCGGACAATCCGGCGCAGATATGGCAGAAAACTGGAAACACCTCGCCGGTGTTGCCGATGAACTCTGCTTTTATCGCGGCTGCACCGTCGACAGCGTCAATCATCCAACGGCGATGTATCAAATGAACTGCGGAAACCGCTTTGGCGGAGACCCGGGCATCGGGGCATGGGCCACTTACGGGCTGGGTTCAGTGAATCATGATCTTCCCGGATTTATCGTCCTGCCGGAAGTCAGCTATCCGCAGGGCGGAGCTGCCAACTGGAGCAACGGTTATCTGCCTGCCTGCTTTCAGGGGACCCCGTTGCGAGCAAAAGGGTCGCCAATTCTGGACCTGAAGCCTCCCGCCGGTTTCACTCCACAGCGACAGCGGAAGAATCTGGATCTGATTGGGGCACTGAATTCAGAATACTCGGCAACGCATCCCGATCGTAATGATCTGACAGCTCGAATGGAGAATTATGAGCTGGCATTTCGCATGCAGATGCAGGTCCCGGAGATTTTGAATCTCGACGGAGAGACGAAACAGACTCTGGATCAGTACGGCATCGGCAATGCTTCAACCGAGACCTTCGCGAAGAAGTGTCTCATGGCGCGGCGACTGGTCGAGAAAGGTGTGCGATTCGTGCAGTTGTATAACGGAACATGGGACAGTCACGACTTCATCGAACGCGCCCATGGAAATTTGGTCCGAGGCGTAGACCAGCCGATCGCTGCTCTGATTCAGGATCTCAAACAACGTGGGTTGCTGGAAAGCACACTCATCGTGTGGTGTGGTGAATTCGGCAGAACGCCCGATAACGGAGTTCGCCAGGGCACGGCCTATGGTCGCGACCACAACCCAAATGCCATGACCATCTGGCTGGCCGGTGGTGGCTGCAAGGCAGGTCAAACGATCGGAGCAACCGACGACCTCGGCATGACGGCGGTTGAAACGGTTCATCATGTTCGCGACTTTCATGTCACACTTCTGAGACTGATGGGGCTCGATGATAATCGTCTCACGTATTACCACGCTGGACGATTCAAACAGCTCAGTCAATTCGGTGGTTCAGTCATCGAAGAACTGATTGCCTGAGAAAGTTTGCCAGTCAGAGCAAAGTTGTCGCTGATTCTGTCAAGTTCAACGGTAACGCTCATCGACACTTTTCGCCCCCCCCTGAACGGCGAGCCTGCGGAGTCAGCGGCAGGGATAAATTCGCCACAAACAGTCGCCACATTCAGCGGCCTTGCAAAGTGCCCACGCGACGCACAAAAAACGAATTCGCACAGCTCTCAATACAGGCTCGCCTGGATTGAGGGTTTGAGGGCCGCGTAGGATCCCCCCTGCACAATTTGCCGAAACTCTGCTCGATCCACACAACCCGCCAGCAGATTCTGCAGAGAACTTGCCAAATTCGCCGGAATAGGCAACTGGCCCCTGAGGCGTGTCCAACAACAAGCGTTCAGCTTCCTGACACCTGTTGACCGCGGGGGAGATAACTGAGACAACCTCTGTACGGTATCAGGCTCTGCGCGTTCGCGCGGGATGGTCCGCGTTAAATGTACCCCGTCTTGTAGATCCCTCCGACGAAACGTCAGCCTCGCCTTCCGATCGGTGTGACTGCGATCCGTAATTCTCCCTTTCTCCTTCGTTGTCTGTCCAGCCACAGGAACTCTGATCGCTTGCGATCAATTCTCCGATGCGTTGGCAGGAGTGTTCTTATGCTCCGCTCTTATCGACTTTCGATGGTTCTGATGCTGGCCGGTGGTCTCAGTGTGTCAGCGACTGGATGCATGAGTTCGCTGTTAAACACGGAGATGCTGAAGCCATCCAACCTGAAACCGTCAATCATGGACGGCCACGGCACAGAGCAGCGTGTTGTTGGGCTGTTTACGGACGCGATTGCAGAAAACAATGAAGCCGCATTTCGACGTATCGTTTCGACTCGTTTCGAACAAAAAGCGATGCGATCTCCGGAGGCCTTCAAAGATCTGGAAATTCTGAACCTTCCCAAAACAAAGCTGGAAGTCGTCGAATCCAAAGAACTGGCTGAGAAGCGTCTCGAAGCAGTTGCGAAAGAGGAAAAAGAAGGCACCAAATATCAATTCATCATCGTTAAGGATGAAGTGAAGAATCGCTGGGTCGTGGACGATGTGATGCTTCGTCAGCAAAAGAAGGGCACTCGCGCCACGAAGTCTTCTGTGGAAGTCATGGACCTGCTGCTGACAATTCGTGAATTCCTTAAGATTTGGGAGTCCGCTGATCGCAGCGCTGTTCTTCAGGCCGTCAACTCAGAACTTCGAGGACCACTTGAAAAACTGCCTGAGCCATGGTTGCAGCAGATGATCGCTCAGATTTCCGCAGAGTGCGAATCCGGCATGGCTCGCCGTCCTGAAGCTCAGATGAATGAATCGGACGCTGTCGTCAAGATGCCATCGAAGAACGGATTCATGCTTCTGAAGGTTGCACGGCAGGACGAAAAATGGCTGGTCTCGGATCTGGAGATTCGAAAACGCAAATCAGATGACCATCCGGGTTCCGTACTGCGACAGACTCGAGCCATGAATGCCGTTACGGATTTCCTCGCGGCCTATCAGGAAGACAATCAGGAGCGTCTCCAGAAGCTGACGGAAGAAAAATTCTTCAGGAACGCGATCAGTGTAGGCGACCTGACGATGATCAAGCTGCCGACGCCTGAATACGCGCCAAAAGATTTCGAGATCCAGTCGTTCGCGGGACAATTAACAGTGATGATTCCCGACGATGACTCTGTTGTTCGAATCGATCTGACCACCCCCGAAGTGGCCGACGCCAAAGACGACCGCAAACGTCCTGTCACTGCCGCCGTGGAAACTGAATTTATCATAGAGAATGTCACGATCTATGATCGTCAGACACAACAGCAGCGCACCCTCAGGTCAGCATTCACCGCACCGGCGCGTGGCGCACTGTTCCTGTCGGCGCTTCAATCGCACGATCTTCCTGTGTTACGACAGATCTCAACCAGAGATCTGGTTGAATCTGTCTGGAGTCATATCGATCCTTCCCTCATGGATGGACTGCCTCTCACAGGAATTCCTGAGGGCGAAATGCGTCTGCAGAACAGCAACGTTCGCGGCGAAGTGACTGAACTTGAGTTCCAGTCAGCGAACGGGCAAATCTGCAGTGTGCTGATGCGAGACGAAAACGGGGAACTGAAAGTTGAGGATATCCAGTATCCGGATCCTTCCGCTGGTGTAGCTTCTTTGCGAACTCAGTTAATGCTGACAGTTCCTGTGATTGAACTGGCGAACGCCTGGGAGAATCAGGACATCCAGTCGATTCGCAGGAATAGTTCTCTGGATTTCAATCGCCTTGTCTGGAGCAATCTTCCTGCTGTTCCGGAAGAGTATAAAGCACTGCCCGAGTTGCTCCGTATGCCAGTCCAGCGAACTCAATCAACAGAACAGAAAGCAAGGATTGACCTTGCAAGTGCGGGACAGCCACCCGTAACCGTTTCGTTACTGAAAGAGAACACTGCGTGGGTGATCGATGAAGTTTCGATTAAACAACCGAATGGAACTCAACTCGAACTTCGCAAAACACTTCGCCAGGTAATCGCACAGCAGTTCCTGAACGACCCCACTGGTGGAATTCAACAGGCTCGGTTTAACGGTACGACGGAATCTGATGGTGGAGTCGTCAGAGCAGTGGGAACCGGCACGACGAAACGTGCCGGAAACCTGACGCTGCAGTCCTATGGAAAGCCAAAGAATACTCAGTCCGCGGAACTGCCACTTGAAGGCCTCGACCTGACTGAAGAAGAACTGTTGCCGATGCCGGAAACATCGAATCAACAGACCGGTACGCTGCATTTCGGGCCCGCATCGGCAACGAAAGCCAAAACTTCCGATGCCAGTTCTGCTTTGACTCCACCTCTGACACGCCCAAAGGCAGCAACGGAGTCTGAAGAGTACGACGGTGTGGTTTACTTTAAAGGCGACGCAACAGCTAAACCAAAAGCGGCGCAGGAAACAGTAACCAAGCCAGCCAGTAGCCGTCGCGCTACAATCACCGATCCAAGCCAGCATCCGATCGAGATTCCTGTCGAATAGTCCCCCCCACTTCTCTGGTGCGTGGCTGTTGTTCGGAAGAGCGCAGCAAAATCCGGCATCGAATGGCGACATCGACTGACGCCGGTCATGAGCCCGTGTATAGTGAGCGGGATCCATTCAGGGCTGTCACCTGTTCTGTGGAGAGTTTCAAGACCTACCACACGAGCAGGTGAACCATTTGAAATGGCAAGAACATCTCCCATTGCCCACATGAGGTTTCACGCATGCTGCGAATTCTCTTCATCGCCATCGCAACGGCGGTCCTGATCAGCCCACAGAGCACCGCAGACGACGGCTCACTGGATTTGTATTTTATTGATGTCGAAGGCGGCGCAGCGACTCTCATTGTAACGCCGCTGAAAGAGTCTGTTCTGATCGACTCTGGATATCCTGACAATCAGGCACGGGATCTCGACCGAATCATTCACGTGGCGAAAGATGTCGCGGGACTCAGCAGGATTGACCACGCGGTTGTTTCACACTGGCATCTCGATCACTTCGGGAATCATGCCGCGCTCGCTGCGAAATTTGGAATCGGGCAGTTCTGGGATCGAGGTATCCCGGATGAGCTGGCCGAAGACCCTCAGTATCCGGATCGCATCGCCGCTTACCGCGCCGCATCTCAGAACTCATCCAAAGCGTTGCATGTGGGAGATGCGATGCCTCTCAAATCGGGAAAAACTCCTCTGGCCGTTAAGGTGATCACGTCGGGACGAGAAGTTTTGAGCGGTGTTGGGGAAGCGAATCCATTTGTCGATCGCCATCAACCTCAACCTGATGATCCCAGCGACAATTCTGCCAGCTTGAGCCTTCTATTCTCCTTCGGGGACTTCAGGTTTCTGACCTGCGGAGATCTGACGTGGAACACGGAAGCAAAGCTGGTCACGCCACGCAACCCCGTAGGCAAAGTCGACCTGTTTATGGTGACTCATCACGGCCTGCCGGTCAGTAATAATCCGGCACTGGTTCTCGCCATTGATCCTGTCGTTGCGATTATGTGCAATGGCCCCAAAAAGGGCGGGGCAGAACAGACCATGAAAACTCTGAAAGAAGTTCAGTCGTTGAAGGACTGGTACCAACTGCATCGTAACGTCGATCTCGACCCCAAACTTCAGGCTCCACCGGAGTTTATCGCCAACACGGCCCAGACAGCCGACTGCAAGGGGCAGTGGGTCAAAGCCTCAATTGCTCCAGACGGCAAGAGTTACACGGTCCAAATCGGCCCGGACGGTGAACAGCGGCGCTACATGACTCGCGGAAGATAGGCCATCAGACCGCTTCGCGATGCACAAACAGGATCTCGCCACGACCTACAGAAACCAGATCTCCGTGATAGAGATCAACGCTTGCGTCAAGCAGCGCTGGATCCAGCGAGAACCCGGCATCCTTTAATGTCCGCAGCATCAGACGAGCGGCCTGCGGTCGATAGGTCGATGCAAATCGAAAGCTCGGAAGTAACTGAGGAGGATTCGGCCCGAACAGCGCTAACGTGCCGCGTCGCATGCCAGCCCCGGGACGAATTCCGCATTCCCCAAAGACGGCGATCGTACCGGCAATCATATTGAACCCAAGCATATCGCCAGCCGAACCACCGATAGCAATCAGACCTCGCCGCATCGTCAGGCCAATTTCGTTGCCAGCATTGCCATCGACCAAAATCGTTCCGCCGGTCATGCCTTTGGTTGATCCGCGGTAGGCCGCTCCCGTCAGATGCCCGGCATTACCGTGAATGTGAATTAATCCCTTCCGCATTTCTGCACCAACCCAGCCACCGGCGTTTCCTTCGACGATGATTCGGCCGCCGGCCATCTGACTGCCCACATGTCGGCCGGCATTTCCGACGACTCGGACCGAGCCCTTCTTCATATGCGCACCAATCCAGTGCACGCCGGCGAGGTTGCCCACGAACTCCATCACTGCGTCAGCTGGATCACCAGAGACCGAGAACATCTCCGCCAGTGGAATTCGACGATTGCCGTGGAAGATTTCAAATCGCTCAATCTCAGCCAGCGATTTTTCGCAGACCCAATCCGGAGTTAACCCTTCAATCTCCACCGGAACAGATGTTTCGGCGTTGTAGGTCAATGTGATCGCCATGAATCCCGTGATCCTCTAAAATCGTGACCAGTCGTCAGACAAGTTTCGGGACACTAACTTCTCAGCGGATTTCACACAATTGTCAGTTTCCACACATCAATTAGATGCTTCAAAAAAAGGCGCGATTATTCTGTGTGGAGGCAAATCCAGCCGCATGGGTCGAGACAAAGCATCGCTGCCATTCGGCTCCGAACTCATGTTGCAGCGAGTTGTTCGACTTCTCTCTGAAGTCGTGGATTCCACCGCCATTGTCGTGGTATCGGCCGCAGGTCAAATTCTCCCGCCACTTCCACCGCAGATTCGAGTCACCTGCGATGAAAACCCTGGCCGAGGACCGCTGGAAGGGCTCGCGGCCGGTCTCAAAGCCATGCCCAATTACCTGGATGCCGTCTATGCCACAAGTTGCGACGTGCCACTGATGGCAACGGGTTTCGTCCGTGCGATGTTCGATCATCTCGGGAACCATGAAATCGCCGTTCCGGTGGAAGGACAGTTTCACCATCCGTTGGCTGCTGTCTACCGTCCGCGAGTACTCGCAACAGTACAACAATTATTGAATGCCAATCGGCTCCGCCCCAGATTCCTGTTTGATGAAGTCGACACCATCGAAATCGATGTGGAATCACTGCGCAAATGCGATCCAACGTTGTCGACTCTGACGAATTTAAATCATCCGGAAGACTATGAGGCGGCGTTGAAGCAGTTGCCAAACTCGCATTGATACCTCGGGGCCGTTCCCGTCGACAGAGCGCGACAGAGCGATGGGCGTACCGTACACCCGTCGCTCCGTCGACGGGATTTTCAGCCCACCAATCACACATCCACTATTTGCAATACGTCGCCTTCATGATTCCAAACACAGCGCCCCCCATGGCGACGGGAATGGGCAGATAGGAAAACGGAATACTTTGCTCATTCAGGAAATACAACACACCCGCCGTTCCGATCGTCACCCAGCAAGCCACAATCGCAGAGATCGCTGTTCGCTGTTGAGCTTCCTCAGCTGACAACGGCGCGGACTTACTTTTCACTTTTGGAGCCGGCGCAGCTTTCTTTTCAGGTTTGGTCGCGTCGCCTTTGGCGGTTTTGCCGCTGGGCTTTGCCACAGGCTCATCAGCCGTCGAGTCTTCTCGCATTCCGGGCGCGTAGTGCTTGGCAATCGCCTGGTTAATTGCGCGCGGCAACGCCAGAACAGCTCGCATCGGAATCCCGCATCGCAGCCGAATTTCATCTTCCAGAGCTGGCGAAGGTTCATCGATGCACGCAACCAGCAAATGGCCGCGATCTTCGAACAGCGGCAGACACTGATGTTTCTTGACGACTCGACGAGGAATCTGGTCCAGCACATTGTCTTCCGGCAACATGTCTTCCAGATCAACGTACGGCAGACGGAGCTCTACTGCCAGCGCGCGAGTTGCATCGGCAGGCTCGACGAGTTTCATCTGAATCACGGCATCACGATGATTCAGTCCTCGAGCTTCTGCGAAATGCTCAATCTCTGAAACCTGTGACCGCTTTATCAGACTCTTTGAAATCAAATAGTCGAGCGTCGACTTTGGCTCATCATCTTCTGTACTGGATGGCTCTCGCCCCAGTGAGATGTCGTATTCGTGCTTTCCGTCCGGTCTGTCAGGCACAGCATGGCCTTCGCCATCTCGTTCAGCAATTCCTGCGAACGAATGAGATACTGCCCGGTCGCATACTTTCGCACGTGGGCATTCAGCTTGCGATAATTGCCACGAATCTTTTCCACGTCGTCTTCGAACATGACCAGATGCAACAACGTATAATAATCCGGCGGACGATCTCCTTCGGGAATCCCCAGCCATTCCTTGTAGACGTCGATTTCTGTACACGCAATTGACTCCCCGCGGCAGTTTCAGACCTCAGAACGGCGAAAGCACTCACAATCCAGTTTGAATCCAAACCAGTTGGTCTCCAGAGACCTCATCGTTGGTCCCTTCATTCGCCGTTATGCACAGAATATACTCTTCGCACCGTGTGCGTAAACCGGCCCGGTGTTAAAACGGGAAACGAGCATCGATCTCCGCATGGGAAAGGTCGTAGAGAAATCTCGAAAGCCGATCCACCATGACGTCCATTAACTGACGCCCTTTTTCCGCCGTTGCCGCGTGAGGATTCCCGGCTCCGGTATTTGTCGTCAGCAGATGCCACGGCCGAGTAATCGAGACCCAGCCATTATTGACGGCTTCCAGACGAGTTTCTGCCGTCAGCCCGTCGTCGGCGGCCAAGCTTCCGTCAGGGTACTGAGCTACCAGATGGCCAAAGTAGGCCAGCCCCAGCGAGGTTTCCACTTCCCCGGCGTGATCATCGGCTTCTTGAAAAATCGTCTTCTTGACGTCGGCCGTCAAACCACGAAACCAGTCACACAGAAAAAGTTGCACAGTCGTCTTGCCATGTAACTCTCGCAGCAGTGGCTTGAATTCGTTCCCGCCATGACTATTCAAAATGAGCAGTTTCCGAATGCCGTGTCCTTCCAGAGATTCCACAAGATCCTGAATTACTCGCGCCAGTGTTGAAGGATTCAGATTCATCGACAAACGGCATTGAGATTGATTTGTTTCCGTCCCATACGGAATCGTCGGCAGCAGGACCACTTTGGCTCCTCGCTTCCATGCCGCCTCACACGCTCGACTTCCAATCGCTTCGGCCTCAAACGTGTCGGTACCGTACGGCAAATGCAGATTGTGAGGCTCCGTGGCCCCCATCGGCAACACAGCCACTTGATACTCACAAGCCTTGACGTGAGCGTAATTCGCTTCCGCCAGAATCCATGGACGCATTAATCTTCTCCGACAGACTATTTCTCGTTCACAGCCCAATGCCCACGTATCCTAGCCGAACTTCCGGCCATGCACCGTGCTCCCTCGCAAGAGAAGTTACCATTTCGACAGTCTGAGGTCTTCCTTTGGACTGCGGCAGCCTGCTGCCGCTTTCCGATCCACAGCCTGCTGTGGATTACCGTTCATTCTCTGCTGTGGCCGGTCTGCGACCGAGCCACCCCACTCCGACCGCAGGTCTCAAAACTATGCTACAGCCATTCCGCCCAAAAAAGGAGAACTCCGGGCGGCATCGGGTGCGCGGTCACAGACCGGCAAACTACGAGCGATTTGGCAGCAGGCTGCCGCAGTCCAGGAGACACTTCTGCATGTACGCCTTTTAACAATCAGATATCATCTGCCGCCCATTCAGAACGCTCCCGACCAAAGAAGGCCCACGCCCGATGAGATTTCACGTTCACCTCTCACCGCTGATCTTTATCCTGATTGCAAGTTCAATCTCCGCCGCCGAACGTCCGAACATCGTCTGGATCAGTTGCGAAGACATTAGCCCTCAATTGGGCTGTTATGGTGACTCCACAGCTATGACGCCGAATCTCGACAAGTTCGCCAAAGAGAGCACTCTGTTCACACACGCATTCTCCTGCCACGGCGTTTGCGCCCCAAGCCGGACAGGAATCATTACTGGGATGTATCCCATTTCGCTGGGTGCCAATCACATGCGATCCAAGGTCATTCTGCCGGATCATGTGAAGCTCTTCCCACAGTACCTGAAAGAAGCCGGATACTATTGCACGAACAACAGCAAAACAGATTACAACCTCGTCTGGAATCAGAAAGCCGTCTGGAATGAGTCCTCGGGAAGGGCTCACTGGAGGAATCGCCCGACCAGGGAAACACCGTTCTTTGCTGTCTTCAACCTGACGATGACTCACGAAAGCAAAGTCTGGCCGAAGGGCTGGATCGATGTGGTGAAAGACCTTCCGGAATCGCAACGTCACAAAGCGGAAGACATGATCGTTCCGCCGCTGTATCCAGACACACCGGCCGTTCGAGCAGACCTCGCGCGACTGGCGGACATCATTACTGTGATGGATCAGGAGGTGGGAACCCTCCTGCAGGAATTATCGGAAGCGGGCCTTGCAGAGAACACGATCGTGATGTTCTGGTCCGACCACGGCAATGGGCTTCCTCGCTCCAAACGCTGGACATACGATAGCGGCTCGCATGTTCCGCTGATGGTCCGCGTCCCCGAGAAACTTCGTGACGAAATTCAGGCCGCTCCGGCGGGAACAAAAGATGACCGCATGGTGAGCCTGATTGATCTGGGCCCAACAGTGCTAAGTCTCGCGGGAATTCCACTGCCCGCTCACATGCATGGCATCCCTTTTCTCGGCAAGCATAGCAACGAAGGTCGCGATTACATTTACGGAGCCCGTGATCGCCTGGACGAACGCTTCGACATGGTGCGTACGGTTCGCAGCCGCACTCATCGATACGTTCGAAACTTGATGCCATGGCGACCTGCGCTGCAACATGTGGCATATGGCGAACAAAACGAGATTCTTCGAGAAATGCGAAAACTGCTGGCTGCCGGTGAGTTAGCTCCGCAATCTTCGCAGTGGTTCAAGTCTCCTCGAGCCGCCGAGGAACTGTACGACCTCGAAAAAGACCCATGGGAACTCGTCAACCTCGCGAATGATCCCGCTCACAAAGCCACGTTGGAAACCTTGCGAGCAGAATGTGACCGCTGGCAGGTCGAAGTTCGAGATGTCCACCTTCTGCCCGAGATCATGCTGGATGAAGCCGAACGCGAATACGGCTCTCGCTGGAAGACTTTTCAGGGCGACGAAGGAAAGCACCGTATTCAACGACTGCTGGAAGCCGCGAAACAAACATCACATCTGGATCCCGCAACAGCGACTGCGGCTTCAGGCCAACTCGACAGCGATCCAGCCATCCGCTGGTGGCAACTCACCTTGCTGTCTCGCGCAGGAAATGCGGAGCAGTTTTCGGGCCTCCTGAGTAGTGAAACTCGTTCATCGAGTTCCGCAATTCAACTCGCGGCCGCCGCAGGCCTCGCGCGAGCGGACAAATCAGAAGACGCCGCCGCTGTCTTTAAGGCTCTGATCAAATCTGAAAACACGTTTGTCCGCCATGCAGCGATGCTGGAAATCGATGAAGCCGGCGAACAGATCATCAACTCACTGCGAGATGACATCACGGCTGGCCAGGACGAAGAGTATGTCCGTCGCTTGTATGAACATGCCACGAAGTCAGAATAATCCGACGGCCAGACCAATCGATCCCTTCTCCCTTTTTGAGTCTCAGATGTCTCCGTTCTCGCAACTTTGCCCGCGTCGAAAAATCACCGGGATGTCAGCAGTGCTTCTGCCTTTTCTTGCTCCCGGCGAAGTCGACTGGAGTTCATTCGAAGCGCATGTCGCCCGCACTTGTGACGCTGGACTCGCTCCCGCCGTCAACATGGACACCGGCTACGTCAACCTGCTGGATGATTCGACGCGTCTGCAGGTCCTGAAAAGAACCCAGACTGTGACGGCAGGCCGGATGTTTGTCGCCGGGGCATTTGTGAAAGACACGCCGGGAAGCACTTTTAACCTGCCATTATACAGTCAGCGGATGGACGAGATCCAAAAGCAAGGCGGCACTCCGGTGATCTTTCAGTCGTATGGACTGACTCAGCAAGCAGACTCCGAAATCATCAACGCTTACGCTCAAATTGGTCAAGCCTGCGACAAGTTCATCGGCTTCGAGCTCGGAACGATGTTCGCCCCCTTCGGACGAATCTACAGCGAACAAGTTTATCGCGGACTCCTGCGGATCCCTCAATGCCTCGGCGCCAAGCATTCGTCGCTGCAGCGAGAACTCGAATGGCAAAGACTGAAATGGCGGGACGAGATTCGCCCCGACTTTATGGTTCTGACCGGCAATGACCTCGCGATTGACATGGTGATGTACGGCAGCGACTACCTGCTGGGCCTCAGCAGTTTTGCGCCGGATTTGTTTGCTAAACGTGATGCCATGTGGGCTGCGGGCAATGCCGATTTCTTCCAGTTGAACGATGTCCTGCAGTATCTGGGATTCTTCGCGTTCCGCGTTCCCGTTCCGGCGTACAAGCATTCAGCCGCAATGTTTTTGCATCAGAGAGGCTGGCTCAAGACGACCTTGACGCATCCTCAGAGCCCCGAACGGCCTGAAAGTGACATGCCAATCCTGGCTGAGATACTGGAAAAACTTGGGCCGTGGCTTCATTAACCAAAACGTCATCACAGCCTCTCCTCGGTTCACCGTTCGAGAATTCCGTTCAATTCGAAATGGCGTTTGCAACGACCGGAAAATTTTTGAACCGCGAATGGACGCGAATTCACGCGAATAAATCAGAGAGCCCATTGGCAGCGTGGAAGAAATCATAACACGAGTCGCAGCCAGAGAACCCACAATCCTGCTCCGCCGTCGCTGCCTTAATTCGCGTTCATTCGTGTCAGTTCGCGGTTCAAATTGTCTCACTGATCCATTCCAACGAACTCTAAGGCCCGTTAGCGTGGGCCTCAGAGTCAACTCCCATGGCCGCCTCAGAATGGCGGTTTTTGCAACGACTTTATCGCTGCCCCGAGAATTCCAGCGAGTACATGCACGCAGGTGACAAGTGTGGAGGCGATCGATAAACTCCCCGCCTCTCGCGATTCCGCGAGTTCCCACACATGTCACTGTTTTAGCGGGTAGAGATCGTGGCGGTTATTGTTCAGAAGTTTGGCGGCACCAGCGTAGCGAATGCCGGGAAAATTCGTCAGGCAGCTCAGCGGGCCGTCGACGCCAAACGCAAAGGTTACGACGTCGTCGTTGTCGTCAGTGCACGAGGTCACAAGACCGATGAACTCGTCGACCTCGCTGCTGAAATCACAAAAACGCCTCGACCACGCGAAATGGACATGCTGCTTTCCACCGGTGAACAGGAATCCGTCGCACTCATGGCCATGGCGGTCCACGAACTTGGTGAAGAAGCCATCAGCCTGACCGGCGCGCAGATCGGTGTTCTGACCGACACGACGCACACCAAAGCCCGTATCGTCAGCATCTCGACTCAGCGCATGCGCGAACTGCTGTCGGCCGGAAACATCGTCATCGCTGCTGGCTTTCAGGGCGTTGATTCGAACATGAACATCACCACGCTGGGACGTGGTGGCAGCGATACAACAGCCACAGCCTTGGCGGCCGTGATGAATGCGGAGCTTTGCGAAATCTACACCGACGTTGAAGGTGTCTTCACGACGGACCCGCGTTTGGTGTCCTCCGCCCGAAAGGTTGAACGTATCTCTTACGATGAGATGCTGGAACTGGCCAGTCTCGGCGCCGGCGTGATGCATTCGCGCTCGATCGAGTTCGCCAAGAAGTATCGCGTCCATCTGCGAGTTCGCCCGTCTTACTCTGACGGGCCGGGAACCTTAATTGCCCCTGAAGGCGACGGTGCCACTTCTATTGTGAGCGGGGTCGCGTTCGTTCGCAACGAAGCGTTGATCAGTCTCGTTGGTCTGCCGGATCAGCCTGGCGTTATGAGCGGTCTCTTCACCGCGTTGTCGTCAGCCAGGATTCCGGTCGACATGGTCGTTCAGAATGTCGCTCGAGAAGGCTACGCTAACGTGTCCTTCACGGTGGCTGAAGACGAACTCCCGGCCGCAATGAAAGTCGTTCAGGTCACCGCACAAAGCCTGGGGGCACAGGAAGTCACAACGCAAACGGGCCTGTCAAAGGTTTCCATCGTTGGTCACGGAATGCAGTCACACACCGGCGTGGCCGCAAGGATGTTTCAGGTTCTGGCCAAACATTCGATCAATATTAAAGTGGTCACTACCAGCGAAATTAAGATCTCCGTGCTGATCGCTCGCGAACGCTGCAGCGACGCGGTACTGGCCGTCCATGAGGGATTCGAACTTCATCAGGCCAGTGCGGCATTGCCGCAGGTCGGATATGTCGCCACCAGCCGACGGAATGGTGCCAACGATGCTTCTCACGCGGCGGTCGCTGATGACATCGTATCGCGTCTGGAAGGCATGGAGAGCATTCTCGTCAGTGACGTTTCGGCCGACGTGAATCAGTCGCGAGTCACCCTCAGCAACCTGCCAGATGAATCCGGAATTGCCGAAGGCATTTTTACAGCCATCGCCGAAGGTGGTGTTCTGGTCGACATGATTGTCCAGAACGTCGCTCGCGACAACCGCGCGACAATTTCGTTCACCGTGCCATTCGGTGATCTGGATCGATCCTTGCTGCTTCTTCGCGAAGTTCTGGAGCGATATGAGGGCTCCGCGGTGACTTCTGATCGACACATCGGAATGCTGACGATCGCAGGGATCGGTCTTCGCAGTCACACCGATGTCGGTCGTCGAGTCTTCCGGACACTGGGCGACAATGGCATCAATGTGCAGATGATTAATACGAGCGAAATCAAGTTAAGCATTGTGATTTCAGCATCAGAATGTGATCGGGCTCTACAATTGCTCCGAGCAGAGTTTGGTTTAACCTGACAGGGATGAATTCGTTATGAAGCGCATCGGGATTTTGACGGCTGGCGGTGATACTCCCGCTCTTAACGCAACAATCTACGGCGCTGTCGAGCGTGCAAATGCTCTGAAGATTGAATTGCTGGGACTGCAGCGAGGATACGCGGGACTGTTGGACAACCGCGTGCCCCACGTGCACCTGAACCCTCTGTTCACAGCAATCCCGGAACTGGATCCCTGCAAAGGAGGAACTTTGCTGGGCTCCTCCCGAACCTACCTGGACGAGACCTGCACCGACAAACTGGAACTTGTGGCTGCACACGTCAAGAAGCTGAAACTTGACGGTCTGATCTGTATCGGTGGCGACGGAACGATCAACGGCATGCAGCCAATCGCCGAGATTCTTCCCTGTGTGCTCGCGCCGAAAACAATCGATAACGACCTTGGGTTGAATTACATCGATGAACCCAACGAGTGGACTCGTGCGCCCAAAGCCGGCGGTGGCTTCATCGAAAAACGTGTACCGGCACGCGACACCATGCGTCTGGAAGACATCATCAACTATGCGACTCCGGGTTATGCGACAGCAGTCTTTGTGGTGGCACAATCCATTGAGCGATTGCGGACCACGGCCGAAAGCCACCGTCGCATTGCGATCGTGGAGGTCATGGGACGACAGTCCGGGTATATCGCCCTGGGAGCCGCTTATGCTCAGCCGGATATTATTCTGATCCCGGAAGTTCCGCTGGATCTGAATCAACTGACGGCTCGAGTTACCCAGCTTTATGACCTGCAGAAACATGTCGTCATTGTTGTCGGTGAGGGCGTTCGTGACGCCGAGGGCCGCGAACTTGGAGCAGCGATGCCAACGTACGATCCGGCTGGTAATATTCGCTATAGCGGAGCAGGGGACGCCCTGGCTGACATGCTGGCGAAGTCGATTGGGGATGAAGTGTTCTCCGAGATGCGTTCGTTCGAGCCAGCGTCATCCACCATGTTTACTCGAAAAATCGGGCATACTCAGCGAGGCGGCCGGCCGATTCTGTTTGATCGTTTCCATGCCTCTCAGCTGGGCGGGAAGGCAATTGATCTGCTGGTTTCCGGCGAGTCGAATGAGATTGCCACAATCCAGTACTGTCGAGACAAGGGCTTCACGCTCAGTTCCATCGCCGCCAATAAGCTGCGCGATCAATGGGGCGAGATTCATCCTCGCGAAGTGCATCCATCCATGTACGACGCGCACCGAATGCAACTGTCCGAGTTCGGCATGGATTACCTCAAACCAATCTTTACAAATGCCATTGGGCTGGATGATGTGGAAGCCATCCGCACGCAGATGTTCAGTGCAGGAAGTCTCAGCAATCGCTATCAGAGCGTGAACACGGATATCCGCAAACGTATTCGATACGTTTGAGAATTCGAATCATTTCTTCCTGGCTTTCTTCGGCGCTGCTTTCGCAGACTCTGCACTCTTCTTGACTGCTTTCTTTGAGGCTTTTTTTGCAGCCGCGCGCTCCGCTGTTCTCGCTGTTTTATTTGCCACAGTCTTCTGCAGCTCTTCCTGATATCGTTCGACAAATCTCTTTGCCGTGATGTTTCGAATCACGTCGGCAATGACGTCCTGAGCAACGTCTTCCAGCTTTTTGAAGCGAATACAGCTCTTGCCCATATCGAGCTTCTTACCAGTCTTGAGCCACGCTTTGCGAAACTCTTCCTCACTCTTATCCATATAGATGCACATCAGATAAACGGCCATGTGGTTCTTCTGTGAAGCCACACTCACAAACGGCAGAGGCTGCTTGGGATCGCAATGGTACCCGTCGGGAAAAATGCGATGAGGAACATAGTAGCCAATCATGCCATACTGCATTCCCTCCTCAAAGTCCTTGTCGAGGTTCTTGAGAATCATGCTGCGAATCGCAGAGATAGCGGCTCGTCGATCTTCCGGGAGCTCTTTAAGATACTGTTCAACCGTAGTCGCTTTGCTTTGCATCTCCCACTCTCCGTTCTCAGAACTCTGCTCATGGGGTAGTTGACAATAAGTGGCAGGCTTATCACGATCTTAATCGCGCGAGACAAATCGACCAACAGAACACGATCGCCCGTTTACTGAAATTGAAATGCGTCAGCAACGAAACCTGACGCGGAATCTTATGCCTCCGGAGCCAGAATCAATCCATCTTGCAAACGTGACGCTTGTCAAAGAGCAGCGTTCACGTGTGCGCGACCTGCAGGGATTTCGCAAGGGGCATCAGATACCGACGGAGTCCTCTGAACACACCAACAGCTTTGTCGGGCGAATTGCTGCGGAAGATCTGGCGGCCGATCTGGAAACTCGTTTTGCCGACTTCCGAAAACTCCTGAAGTTTAAACGCGTCGATCTGCAGGTCACCGATCCAGAATCAGGAGCCGCGATGATTTCAACGCCTTGGTTCGATTATCAGATCGTCGCCTCAATTGCTCCCGACGATCCATCCGAGGTCGTTTGGCGCCGACAGGTGGCCGAATTCCGTTCGCCAGCGCAGATCTTTTCTTCGGCGTTCTCGTCGGTGTTCGGGAACCTGTTCGACACGGTCGAACTGTTGCCTCCGGCGGCCATCGATCTGGCGGACTTCATCGATCAGATTGAAGAACGAGGCCTTGAGACGGTCACTCTGGATTACGATCGCAACACGACATGGTGTCATGTCTCGCTCAAGGGTATCCCCGGTCAAGTGCGACTAACAGCAGATCGCATTGCGCTTGTCGTGACGCAGCCACAGTCACCAACAAAACTGCTGGAAGCATTCGTGCAGGTTCGCTCACATTTCTCCGGGATCAGTTACTTCTGATCAATTCAGGGCAGCAGCCCACGTTCACGCATTTCCTGAATATTGTCCGGCGCGCTGGAGAGCACTTTTTCCGACGCATAGCGGAACACTGCAAAGCGTCCCAACTCGGCAGGCGCAGACAGAATCCCAACTCGATTCTCTTCTTCCGCGTCCAGTTGCTTGTTCAGCCGGGCAACCGCCTCTTCGACCGTATCGGTCACAATTCGATCAGGGCCTGATTCATTGGCCAGCTTGAGATTCGAGAAGGCCGCGGTGCGAGACATCAGAAAACTGATCAGACCGGTGTCTTCATGCTCTTCGAAGAAATCTCGTAAATCCGGATGCATGCTGTCCGGAGTAATGATTCTTGCGCGGCTGATCGTCACTTTGCCTTTGCGAACCTTCACCAGCCGATCACCTACGTCAGACGAAGTCACGAGATAATAAGGCAGTTCGGAATCTCCGAATGTGAACAATCCATACTCCGCCGATCGCTCGATCCGCACGGAACTCCAGGCGTTTTTGAAACGCTGAAACTGCTCAAACTCGTCGAACAAGGACATCCTCGAATCTCTCAGAGAACTCATCACAACACCTGCGAAACCCGAATGTTCGCTCTAAACCCGCCAAAGTCAAACAACGCCGCTTCGTTTCCAACTCTGAAGCCTGTTGAACGCCGTAAAAAACGACTTGTTCTCCGATGACGTAACCGAGGGGCAAAGCCGTTCAGTAGACGCGTGCATCGGGATAATGTCGACGCATTACGTGTTCCCGCGTTCGAACGAGCCCATACAAGTTGAACAACTTGAGCCATATCAGCCAGGACGACTGCTGCCAAGCCTCAACAAGGTCAGAAGCACCAAATGCAGCAAAGAGCGCGCAGTAGCAAAGCTCGATTCGTGTTCGGCGGTGCCGCAGGAATCGCGAAAGCACCAGTGCAGAGAAGACAAGCCAAACCAGCCCTTCCAGGAGGTTGAACCAGTGGTAACAGGCTGAGAATCCAAATGGTTCCTCAGCGTCATAGGTCCACCAAATACGGACAAATACGATATCGAGCACACTTGCCATTTTGGCGTAGCCTGACTGAACTGCTGGTTAGAATTCGATGGCTTCCAAACGCGGAACCGCAAACCAGATCCGCCAGGGATAGCTGACTTTTCGAGCAGTGACTTCAAGAAGTTCGTATTCGAGACGCATGAACCGGCAGAAAAGACTCGAAGTGCCAGGGCGTCTTCTCGGGCGGCAACGATCTGAGTTGGATTGATCGACGCTGGTTTTGGGATGACTTACACTTCTCTGCAACCATTCGCTTTCTGGTCGGGGATGGAATGGTGCTTTGTCATTGGGAAGTTGCTTTGCGTTTCTTTGACATCGTTTATCGGCAAGCCGCAGGTGACTGCGATATCGAAAACAGTCGCCTGTGGCTTGCCGCTAAACAACGAGTGAAGTCGCCAAAGATTTTGAATTCATTGCCCAGGTTCCAACCACTCGCTGACAGGTTAGTCATGAAAATTGAGCATCTTGCGTTCAACGTTGCAGACCCCTTGGCTTTTGCTCGATGGTATGTCGAGCATCTTGGGCTGACGGTAAAACGCCGTTTAGTTGAGCCGCCGTATGTTCATTTCCTGGCCGACGACAGCGGGACCGTAATGCTGGAGGTGTACGGTAACCCGAATGCTCCAATGTTGGATTTTCCGAACGTCCAGCCGCCGGCTTTACATCTGGCTTTTCTCTCCGCAGACCTCATCGCTGACGTAAAGCGACTGGTCGCGGCAGGAGCTTCCATTGTTGCTGACGTTCATACACTACCGTCGGGAGACACGTTCGCGATGTTGCGAGATCCCTGGGGCTTGCCGCTTCAATTGGTCAAACGCCACACACCGATGATCTGATGGACTATTCGGTTCAGAACTGATTTGCCAGATGCACCGTTTGCACTGTTCACAGCCCCAACTAGCGACGGAAATCCAGCGTTGGAGAGACGACTGGTTTTCACGTGACGGTGAGGTACGTCTGCTCCGCGTGCGCTGGTTATTGAATCCGGAAGAAGCGGTCCTCGAAAACGTTTGCGTTCGGGAACAAAAAGGAACAGTTCTCGATATCCGCCCCTGTTCGACCAGTGAACTGACCAACGTCCTGCCCGTTGTGCTGATTCCGCCGCTCGTGAATGCACACACACACCTGGAGTTCTCAGCGCTGGCCGAACCGCTTGAACCAGCTCTTCCGTTTCAGAGCTGGATTCAATCGCTGATGAAATGGCGTGGCAGCAACTCAGCGACGCAGGCGGATTCCATCCGCAGTGGATTCACTGAATCAGTGGAGTCCGGCATCGGGCTGATCGGGGAGATCTCAACTAACGACGATGTCGCGTTGTTGTCAAATCAACTGTCCCCGATACAACGTACGTCTTGTGTGGCATTTCGAGAACTGATCGGACTCGGCCCCGCGCGAGTTCAACAACAACTCGAACTCGCCGAGAGTTTTCTGACGGCTTCGCCAGTCGCAGGAGCCTACAGAGCACTCAGCCCACATGCTCCGTACACGGTTCATCCGGATCTGCTGGAACAAGCTGTTGCTCTCGCCATCAAGCACCAATCTCCGCTGGCCATGCATCTGGCGGAAACAACCGACGAACTGGAATTGTTGGTATCCGGGACAGGGCGATTTCAGACGTTTCTTTCCTCGATGGGCTTGTTCGATCCAAAGCTGTTTCCCGGAGGCCGCTTCGTTCTCGATCTGCTAAAAGTACTCAGCTCTGCACCCAAAGTGCTGGCCGTGCATGGCAACTACTTCACTGATGAGGATATTGCTTTTCTTTCACGTCATCAGAACTTCACGACCGTGTATTGTCCTCGAACACATCACTTTTTTGGTCACACCGCTCATCCGTTTCGCAAACTGCTGAGTGCCGGGTGCCGAGTTGTGCTCGGGACCGACAGCCGAGCCTCTAATCCCGACTTGAGCATCTGGCGGGAACTTCAGCACGTCGCCAGGCTGGCTCCCGAGTTATCGCCGGGGTTATTGTTGGCCATGATTACAACTCATGCCGCAGAGGCGATGCAGTGCGAGACGACACGGTTTCGAATTTGCCAGCATCAACAATTCTCCCCGGTTTTTCTGCTTACGGAAAACAAGGGTAAAGATCTCTCGGAGCTGATTCGAGATCCCTCCACGGTTCCATGGCATCCTGCTCTCGGTCAGACTTCGAACATCTTGCCCCCACATCAGGAATTCTCAGGTCGTTCCCATGAAGAATGAATTTATCGCGGTTCAGTTTGAACTGCTTGCCGATCTTCTCGAAATCCAGGGCGCCAACCCGTTTCGAATTCGCGCCTATCGCAACGCAGCGCGAACAATCTCATCGACCTCGGAATCACTCAGCGACCTTGTTTTGACAAAGCAGGATCTGACACAATTCGCCGGCATCGGAAAAGATCTGGCGAAACAGATCGAAGAGATCACGACCAAGGGGCAGCACTCGGCCCTGGAAGAACTGCGCAAACAAATCCCCGGCGGCGTGCTCGACATGCTGCGAATTCCCGGAGTTGGCCCGAAGAAGGTCTCCGTCTTCTTTAATGAGCTTGGTCTGAAGTCGCTTGAAGATCTGAAGGCGGCTTGTGAAGCAGGCAGATTGTCTAAGCTCAAAGGCTTCGGTAAGAAGACCGAAGAATCCATTCTGGCCAATATTGCGACAGCCACAGAACAGAGCCAGCGAGCTTCAATCTCCGATGCACGCGCCGCTGCTGAGGCGATTGTTGAGGACTTGCAGAAGCTGAAAGAAGTTGGACAAGTCGCCGTGGCAGGCAGTTGTCGCCGTCGCAAAGAGACCTGCGGTGATCTCGACATTCTTGCCACCTGTTCCGACTCCGGTCCACCGATGGATTGTCTCGCGGCTCATCCTTTAGTCGAGTCTGTTTTGCAACGCGGCGAAACCAAGCAGCGAGTGCGCCTGAAGACCGGCATGGAACTTGACCTGCGAGTCGTCCCTGAGGAATCCTTCGGCGCGGCTATGCAGTATTTCACAGGCTCAAAAGAGCATAACGTCGTTGTGCGGCAGCGAGCAAAGGACATGGGGCTTAAGCTGAACGAATATGGCGTTTTCCGTGATGACGTTCAGGTCGCAGGTCGAACAGAAGAAGAAGTTTACGCGGCGGTGGGACTTCCGTGGTTCCCTCCGGAGTTGCGTGAGAATCGACACGAGTTCGAATGGGCCGATGCCGGCAAGCTTCCCGAGCTTGTGACGATTGCCGATATCAAAGGCGATCTGCACATGCATACGACCGCCTCGGACGGCGCTGCAACGATCGAACAGATGGCAATCGCCGCGCGGGAACGAGGTCTGAAATACATCGCCATCACAGATCACAGCAAACGAGTCTCCATGGCAAACGGGCTCGACGCAAATCGCCTGCGGAAACATTGGGAGGACATTCGACGCATCCGTGAGACTATCTCTGGCATCGAAATTCTCTGCGGGATCGAATGCGACATTCTGGAAGATGCCACGATGGATCTTCCCGATGATGTTCTCGCTGAAGCAGACTGGGTGATCGCCGTTCTGCATTATGGCTTAAAGCAACCGGGCGATCAAATTATGAAACGTCTCATGACGGCGGTCACGAATCCTCATGTGGACATTATCGGCCATTGCACAGGACGCATGATTGGGCGTCGTGAAGGCGCGGATATCAATTTTTCAGATCTGTTGAAAGCCGCCGCCGACAATCAGGTGATGATGGAAATCAATGCTCACCCGAGTCGACTTGATCTTGACGATATCCATGCCGCAGCCGCCAAAGATCTGGGTATCCCAATCGTCATCAGCACGGACTCTCACAGCGTCAATGGCTTTGAGGTTCTTGAATACGGCGTCGACCAGGCTCGCCGCGCAGGCCTGACCAAAGACGATGTCGCGAATACTCAGACACTGAAAGAGTTTCGCAAACTGCTGAAGTCGCCGTAATGTCGACACCTCGCTCCGACGAGATGCTGCCTTGAAACGTGTGCTCTTATTCCCCACCGGGTCTACCCCGGTGGTCCACGGGCTTTTGCACCACGCATTTCCCGCCAGATCTGGAACAGAAGCAGTGGGGGAGCCTATTCCCACCGAGTTGACCTCAATATCGTGGACCTAAGCATTCGCCCGTGAGCGGAATGGCGCTAGCCACCGGTGACTATCGTCACAAAAACTGGCAAACACCGGCGGCTACCGCCGTACCGCTCACAAGAGGATCCGAGAGGCTATGTTTCGACTGTCGCCTGAGCTTCCAACAGCAACAGCCGCGTACTGATTTTCTCAGCCGGAATCCCAAAACAGTGCGACACCGCAAACCGGTATTCCTGCAACTGCGGAGCATAGTGATTACGTTTATTTTCGATCCATTGATCTCTCGGGCCGACCAGACGATCCGTTTTGAAGTCCACAATATCAGCAGCGATCGGTCGACCGTTCTCGTAGAGCAAAACCAGTCGATCGATCGTTCCCTGCACTAATTCGCCATCGTGCAACAGCACAAACATTCGTTCGCGTTCGACCTTCAAACTGGCAGAACCCGCTTCGATCTGTGCTCTATGAGAAGCAAACACCCGCGCATCGCCCCCCGATGCCGCGTGAAACAACTTTCGAACTCCGGCAACCTTCAACATCTTTCGAAAATCAGGCAGCAGGCGGTCAACGATTCTCTCAGACACGGTCAGCTCCGCCGCACGCTGACGGAGGCTGGCTTCATCAGGCTCGGGGCGGGACTCATCCAGCCATTCAATGCACTCGAACCATGCATGAATCAAAGTACCTCGAGTTCTCGCATCAACCGCCGGGTGTCCACCATGATGTGTCTCCGAGATAACAACGTCGGTTGACTTTTCTCGCCGAGCGATCGCGACGGTGACCTCTGGTAGGTAAAGCCGCGTTTCATCGTGCCGTGAGGGAGCTCGACGTTGAAGCCCACGCCGACGTCCGTCATGCATCGGTGACAATCGAACTTTCGGCACAAGGACCTTGGCCGCTCGACTTTGATAAGCCTCCTGTTCAAGCATTTGAGGAATCTGATGAAACCATTCGGGATCGCCGGTCTGATAAATCACCGTCGATGGCGGAGCCTGATTTCCTCCGGCCAACGCTGCCATTAACAATCCGGCATAAGTCTTCGGCGGTTTGTCGCCCATAACAGGCGGAGCAAGAAGGTGCATTGCATGCTTGGCGCGAGTCAACGCGACGTAGAACAGACAGAGACTCTCGGAGACTTGCCTCGCAACGGTATCGTCAAACGCCTGTTGCAACGAAACCGGCAGCAAAGGGCGCAGCGTTTTTCGACTCCACACGCAAACTCGATCAGGAGCCTCGCCGGCATCAGGTCCGGTAAAGGCCGCCTGAGGACTCTGAAACAGAGCTCCGTCAATCTCCGGCAGAACGACGATATCAAACTCCAGCCCTTTGCTCTGATGAATCGTCATTACTCGCACCGGAGCGGGCTCAGAACTCTGGAACTTACTGTTCTCCAGCAGCCTTACAAAATCGCATGGGTTTAAGGATCCGCTGTTGTCGAACAACCATCCTTGAGCCACAACCTGCTGCAATCGCAGCACATCGCGAGCACTGCAATACGACTGAACCGATTCGGAAAGCCATTGCAACGTGCGGCCGTAGCCGTCGTCCATGAGACGAGCTCGCAACATGGCGGCTACGCGAGTTCCCTCGCGGAGATCTCGCCAGCGAGTCAGACCAATCACGGGGGCAAAAGGCGTCTGAGCCACATGATAACGAGAAACCTGACACGACGGATGCGACGTCATATGCAACAGCGACAACAGAGCGAGCACGGCAGGGCTGTCTGTCGGCGGAGTTCCGCCTTCTTCACTGGCCGGAACGTTCAGCAGCGATAACTCATGCACCAGTCGAGCCACCGTGCTGTTCTTGCGAGTCAGCACGCCAATCTCGGCTCCGGGAGTTTCCAGATGCATGTTGCGAATCTGCTCAGCAACCCACCGAAACCAGGGAACTCTGCGTTCGTCCGCGGAGTCGCCTTCCATCGTCGGCGAGGTACGAAAACATACGAAGCCTGGCATGTCTTTGAGCGCCGTCGAATGGTCCGGAAACTCATCTGACCATTTCACGCTGGCCGCCGTATAGTCATCGAGATTATTGTGATTCGTGATGTGCCGGAAGATTTTATTGACAGCTTCCATGACCGGTGGAGACGACCGACGACTTGTATCCAACTCCGTCGATTTGATGCCCTCAACCGTTTTCTCCACGGCATCGAAAATCCCGGCCACGCCACCTCGCCAGCCGTAGATCGCCTGTTTCTTGTCACCCACGCAGAAGAAGCTGGATTTCTCACCGTGATGCTGCAGCGATAAGGTCAACCGCTTAAGAATCTGCCATTGATCGGACGAAGTATCCTGGAACTCATCGAGTAACAAATTGCGAATCGAACTATCCAACCGAAAACTCATTCGCTGCCCGCTGGCTGCACCACCTTGCCGAGCCAGAATGCGCGTCACGTCATTGAATCGCAACCAGCCATGCTCGGCACGCAGTCGAGTGTACTCGCGATCAAATCGCGTCATCAGATTGCGAATCGCCTTCATTTGCAATGATAGTCGCTCAAGCAACTCCGCCTTGGCGTGGCTGAGCAAACGCTCGTAGACCTCAACGATCTCATCATTCAATGTCTTACCGTAATACTTGAGATCTCCTGCAAGCACTTTAGCGGCGAGCCCTTTGTCGACGAACTCGTCCCATCGTTCGGCCTGGAACCGTTCAAGGTCTTCGGAACGAGCCTTGATGAATCGTTGATCCGTCGGCAGAGGAGCCGCGTAGAGGTCTCGCAGCGCCTGCTCGCGTTGTTCATTAGTCAGACGATTGAGCTTTGGCAGTTTGTTCCACGCCTCGTCGTCCGTCAGCAGGAAGAGTTCGTGGTAGTTGCTGACCGTGTCGTCGATCAGATCTCGCACACTGCGTTTCGATCGCCCCTTGGCCAGCATCTGCATCAGGTTCTGCGCATCCTGAGGAACATGCTGCGACAGCACTGCATCAATGGCCTGCTCTCGCAGTTCACGATCCGTGTGTTCATCGACAATGCTCCAGCCAGGCGGCAATCCCAGTTCCAGAGTCAGACTGCGAGCAACCTGTTGAAAGAAACTGTCGAGAGTACAGACACGCAGCCGGTGAAGCTGGCGAGTCACCTCAGACAACAACTGGCTGGATGTTTCCGTCGTGACAACAGCCGGCGCGAGAAACTCCCCCAGCTTCTTTGCTTCTTTGGCATCTTCCGCTGCACCGGCTAGTCGCAGCAGAACTCGGCCAAGAATCTCACCCGCGGCCTTTCGAGTAAACGTCGTCGCTAGAATTGTTTCCGGCCGATGCCCCAGAAACAGCTGTCGCAAAAAATGTCCGGAGAGCTGAAAAGTCTTCCCGCTCCCCGCAGATGCTCGAATAAGTTGTTTCATGCAGGAAGTGTAAAGGAAAAACTAGCCCAGCTGAAGCTCCATGCATGACCGCAAACGAAACAGCAGGACCAGACATTGTAGCTTGGACATTCTTGTCCGAGATCTTCGATTCGTGAAGACGACGGACAGGAATGCCATCCTACAACGTCACTTGCCCAACGGGCGCACGCCGGTGAAGAAGCCAATCATCATTTCATCAAAGCTCTGTTGGCCCCAGGTGACTTTGCGAGTTGGGTCAGGGTTGTTAGGGTTCTCCGCAGAGTTATCAAATATCGCCGTGCATTTGACGACTGTGCCTTTGGGCATCAGTTTGGGTTCGGAAAACTCATAACGAAGCTGCCAGTTGAAGTCATACTTCGGAACGTCGAGTAGTGTCTCAGTCGTTCCGTCAGGAAAAGTCGCATCGTAACGAAACGCTTTGCCTCGCAGATGCATGTGCGGAGTCAGGCTTAGCAGAGTCACATCTTCACGAAATCGCTCTTCGGCTGTTACCACATGGCTATCGGCGCCGGGCGGAATCTGCAGTCGCTCATTCAACGCCTCAAGTCCAACGACTTCACGATCCACTTTGTCGGCAGTGGTGAACTTCAAGCCAATATAGCTGCGGTCCTTCTGCTCCGAGCCGTTGGGCGTGTAATGCAGCTCAAACAGAATCTGAGATCCCGCTTTGACTCGCATCGCTGCACCGTCCGGAAATATCAAAGGAGATGTGCCAGGGGCATATCCAATCAGCATCTTGCCGAGACTGATATCCTTCTGGCCTGGTTCTACCAGAAAGGCGATGATGTGGTGGACGACCGATGGATTCTCCGGACGAGCTTCCGCAGCCGTGACATAGACGTCTTCCGTAAAGCCCGGATCAACTTTGAAGTACTGATATTCCACAACACCCGTCGCAGAAACTGTGAACGGCTCATCACGAATCGCAATGACCTTGTCAGGCTCCGGCATGCGCCAGCCTTTGACGAACGATGGAGCAGGGGGCAAATCTTTCTGATCACCTTCCGGACAGCCGTTTTCAATCCAGTTCAGGATTGTAGTTTTCTCTACCGCAGTCAGCCGTGAGTCGTTTCGGAAATGACCGTAATCCGGATTGGCATTCCAGGGAGGCATACGGTCTTCTCGAATCACTTCTGCGATCGTCGCTTCCCAGCCGATCGAGTCCTGATAGGTCGTCAACGAAAACGGAGCTATCTCGCCAGCTCGATGACACTCGACGCATCGCTGATTGAAGATTGGAGCGATGTGTTTCGAATAAGTCACATCACCATGCGGCTCGATGTTCTTCTTCCGGCCGATCACACACCCCACGGCAGGAGTCTTCGCGACAACCGGATCGATTCCCTTGAGAAGATTCTGAATCGCATTCTCAAAATCATTGGTAGTCGCGGCTTTTCGGATCACTCCGATCCCATACTGATCATCGATCCGACCCTGGTAACGAATCCGTCTCTGCTCATCGAGCACAAAAACTTCCGGAGTCCGCTTTGCTCCAAGCACGTCAGTCAGAATCTGCTCATTATCAACCAGCATTGGAAAACGGATACCAGCTTTGTTGGTATAGGCAGTAATCTCCGTCAGGCTGTCCTGAACATTGGCACAAACGCCGACGAAGCTGACGTCGGTCGATTCAAACTTCTCTGACAATTGCTGCAGTCTGGGGCCGTACAGCTTGGCCAAAGGACATTCGGTGCCCAGAAACGCGACAACCACGAACCTTGAGTCTTTGAATTCGCCCAGGGTCCGCGACTTGCCGTAACTGTCCTTGATAGTCACGGCATCAAATTTCCCCTTCGCCTCGTCCGCTGCAAACACAGTTGCGGAAAACAAATGAGCGAACACCAGTGAGCACAGAATTCGATGGATCTTCATTTTGGGCGACAACTATTGATAGGGTGATGCTTACATCACAAGCCAAATAACAGAACTCAGGCCACATCTTACCACAGCCCATGTTTTTCGACTGCAGCAGTTCCCGAGCGAGCGCCAAAATTAATGTACTCATCTGGCTCCGCAAGATGCTCAGCGTCGAGGCACAAGGGTAATGTTAAAGAGCTGCGACCTGCCGCACGCGTTAAAATGACCCAAACAGCGTCCCCAACACTATCAACATAGCAGTAGCGATCAAAGGAATCAGCACTGTCACCATGCCCACATCGCGATAGGCTTGGCGATGGGTCACGCCGCAAATCAACAACAGAGTAATCAAAGCCCCATTATGTGGCAGGCTGTCCAGACATCCACACGACATGGAGGCAACTCGATGCAGCAATTCAGGACTGATCCCGGCGGCGGTGCCACGCTGCAGATAGGTCTCACCCAGAGCCTTCAAGGCAATACTCAATCCACCGGAAGCAGATCCGGTGATCGCCGCCAACGCGTTGACAGCGATAGCCTCCGAGATCAACGGGTTCCCAGGAGCAATGCCTGTGACAAAAGCCTGAACGGCTGAAAACCCGGCCAATGACTTGATCGTGCTTCCATACCCAAACTCGCAAGCCGTGTTGAAGACAGGCATCAAGGACGACCGAGCCCCCGCGGCAAGCGATGATTTCAACTTCTCAGTTGATCGATAGTGCAACGCTGCGGACAACAAAAGGGCAGTGCTCAACGCGAGTATCGTCGCCCAGGAATTGACAACCTTGCCCAGTACTGTTTTTCCGTAGACGTCCTGAGACAGAAAACTGCCGTCCCAGCGAGGAATAACGAACTGCGAAAATACAAAACTCAGAATGATCACACAGACGAGCGGAGCAAAAGCGGCCCATGCCGATGGCAAAACTCTTCCCGCCACACTTGTGTTCTCCGCTGCGATCTCATCCATGGGCAGAACCGGACCAAAACCTTCCCCATTTCGCTTTGCAACAGTCGCGCGATGATTCAACCACAACATGCCCAGCGAAAACATGACCAGTCCGCCAAGACATCCCAGGCCCGGAGCTGCAAACGACGTCGTGCGAAAGAACTGGGTCGGAATCTGATTCTGAATCTGCACGGAACCGGGCAGGGCGGTCATCGTAAATGTAAATGACCCCAACCCGATCGCGGCTGGAATTAGTCTGCGAGGAATATCGGCTTCTCGAAACAACGACCGTGCTAAAGGGAACACGGCGAACACAACAACAAACAGGGACACGCCGCCATAGGTCAGCACTGCACAGCTTAAGACGATCGCCAGAATCGTATTGCGAACTCCAACGAGCCCTACGATCACTTCCGCGATCTTCGCTGCGGAGCCTGAATCTTCCATCAGCTTTCCGAACAGTGCCCCCAGCAGAAACATGGGGAAATAGTCAGCAATAAACTGCCCCACACTGACCATAAAGATCTGAGTATACGCGGCCAGCACCGGATGCTGGCCATCCATCACAACCGCCAGCAATGCACAAATCGGCGCAAGCACGAGGACACTGACATCTCTATACGCAAGATAGATCAGCAACAGCAACGACAGGATGATTCCAATAACACCGATCATGACAGGACGTCGGCAATCCCGTCGGCGGAGCGACGGGTGTACGGTACACCTGTCGCTCCGCCGACGGCATCGACTCAGCGCGCCTAACGGCGCCCTTTCTTACCCTTCCTCGTCTTGCCCTTGGACTTCGCTTTCCCCTTCGGCTTATTCTTCGACGCACCACGGCCGCGTCCAGGTTCCGGATAACTTCCGGAACCACCGCGTCGTTCCTTTGATTCGCGGGAAGGTGGTCCTGAAGGACGAGACGACCGAGGCGAGGATCGCCGCTTTAATCCGGCCGCATCCAGCACCGGACGAAGGTCCAACATGCGGCGATCAATATCCACGGCCGCGACGACGACTTTAATCGGATCACCCAGACGGAACTCCCGCTTTGTCCGACTGCCTTTCAGTGTTCTGGTTGGCTGATCAAACACATAAAAATCATCGCCCAGCGCACTCAGATGAACCATGCCTTCTGCCGGAACTTCAATTCCCTGACAGAACATGCCGAAGCTTTCGACACCCGTGATGAAGGCATCCATCTCCTCGCCAATGCGCCCGGACATATATCGCAGCAGCTTGATCTTGATGAGTTCTCGCTCAGCCTTCTCTGCACGGCGTTCTGTAATCGAACAATGTTTTCCCAGTTCCAGCAGCTCATCAACCGTTTGAGCATTCGCGGGCTTCTTTGCTGCCAACTGGCCAATCAGGCGATGAATCGTCAGATCCGGGTAGCGTCGAATCGGACTGGTGAAGTGGCAATAGTCTTCTTCGGAAAGAGCATAATGTCCCATGTCGTCCGGAGCATATTCCGCCTGCTTCATGCTGCGGAGCAACGCAAAGTTGACAGCTCGAGATTCCGGTTTTCCTTCAACCGATCGAATAATCTCCTGCAGCTCTGCACGGCTCTGCACTTTCCGAAGAGTAATCCCGAGCCCCAGACAGAACTGTTCAAAGTTCCGCATTTTGAGTTCATCCGGATCACCGTGCACGCGTCGTAAAAACGGCAACCGTTTGCTCTCCAGCAGCCGAGCGACAGCAATATTGGCCGCCAGCATAAATTCTTCGATGATCTCATGACTTTCATCGTGATGTCGTTCATGCGCACCGGTGACGCCGCCATCTTTGTCGAAATCGATTTCGACTTCCGGGATACCCATTGTTAACGCACCGTGAGCAAATCGGCGACGACGCAGCAACATGGCCAGTTCAAACATCAGATCCAGAAGTTTCCGAACCGGAGCTGTGACGTTGGCCACCTGTTGCCGCGGATTCTGAATGATGGGCATGACTTCTTCGTACGCGAAACGACGCACGACTTTGATCGCCGAGTTGGCAACTTCGGTGCCGAGTACGCTTCCCTCCGCATCAAATTCAATAAACACCGATTTCGTGTATCGAACCTGATCCTGCTGCAAGCTGGCAAGCCCGTTGCTGATCAATTCCGGCAGCATAGGAATCACATGGTTAGGCAGATAAACGCTGGTTCCGCGGTTCCTCGCTTCTTTGTCGAGCGGACTGCCAGCCTGAACGAAGTGAGCCACGTCGGCGATATGCACACCCAAATGCCAATGGCCATCGTCCGATCTTGTCAGTGAAATGGCATCGTCAAAATCGCGAGCCGTCGCAGGATCGATTGTGATGATCGTTTCACCAGTCAGATCGACTCGTCCCGAAAGATCTGTCTCCTTGAAGAGTTCCGCTTGCCGCCGTGCTTCAGCCAGCGCGTCTTCCGGGAACTCATGCGGCAGCCCAAGACTATGAACAACCGTCATTGTGTCGATGCCCGGATCACCACGCTTGCCAAGAACTTCGGTCAGCACGGCTTCTCCCGGACGACTGGCAGTCGGGAATCGCAGCATTTCGATCACGACTTTATCGTTCGGCTTCGCGCCTTTGGCTCCAGGGTCACCAACGTGAATCGGCGCCGTGAATGCGGTCCCGTCGATCTGAACGAAGCCCTGATCACCGGATTCGATATACGTCCCGACAAAAATGCTGGTCGCGCGATCGACGATTTTCTCGATGATCCCACATCGCTGGCCATTCGCACGCCGCTTGGCCGACACACGCACCAGTACGTCATCTCCGGTCTGGGCATCTCGCACATCGCGCGGCGCCACATAGATATCGTTATCTTTTTGCGCGAGATCTTTCTGGGCCGGAATCACAAACGCAGCACCGCTACTGATCTTGCGCAGCACACCAGCAACCAGCCCGGCACTGCCGCGCGGACGCAGCCTTCCCTTCTTGTCCTGCCGAATGCGGCCCGCTTCGATTAGTGTGGCCAGTGCGTCTTTGAAGTCAGCAAACTGCGGTTTCGAAACCTGCATTGACTTTGCCAGAATGGAAGTCGTCACCGGCGCATAATCAACGGCGTTGACGATGGCCAGTATGCGTGATTCGAGCGAAGAAGTGTCGCGTGAGTTGCCCATGGGGTTCTTTCGTAGGCTGATCTGTCTCTGATCAGTATCGTGAGCCACGTCATCAAGACCAGTTGCCAGAACTAACGCTGAATGAACCTGGCGGAAGAAACCCCGACCTGAGGACAGGTCGGGCTACTTTGCAGGCGGATCTGTCTCAGATCAGCATTCTCAGAAACCTCAACAAAGTTAGTCACAAGAAACAACACTGAACCTATCAACCTCGCTGAGGAATTCCCGACCTGAGGACAGGTCGGGCTACGGTTACTTCTTCGGCATCATAAACCCGAACAAATCTCTTACCTGATCTTCCGTCAGCGGATCCAGCATTCCGTCCGGCATCAAAGATTTGCCAGTGTTGCGAGTCTCCTCAACATCACTTCGCGAAATCGAAAGCTGCTCTTTGTCTGTCTGAATGACCAGCGTCTGCTCTGTCTCTGAAACCACAACTCCGGTGATGACTCGGCCATCTTTCAGAGCCACAACCGACGTTGTGAACTGTTTTGGAACGACCGAACTGGGATCCACGATATTCATCAGCAGATACTCAAGGTTGCTGCGATTGGCTCCTGTCAGGTCCGGAGCAATTGCCTTGCCTTCACCGTAGAGCTTGTGACAGTTGGCGCACGACTTCTTAAAGATTGCGGCCCCGTTGTCACGATCGGCTTTGGCAATCGTTTCCGGAGTCAGCACTGCCTGCCACTTCTTGATCGCCGCAATTCGAGCTTCCGGGGTTTCGTGAATGACACCCCATTTGTCTTCGAGCACACTCTTGATGCGATCGTTTCCAAACGCCGTCATCTGACGAACCTGGGCCGCAGTCAGTTCGCGAGCATCAATCCGCCCGCCTTCGATGGCACCGATGAGCTCCAGAGCATAGCTCTCACGGCTCGCCATCGTATCAATCGCCAGTCCACGATTTCCATCTTTGAATCCCCCCATTCGCTGCAGCAATTGCTTGGCGGTATCCGGATGATCGAAGCCGGCGAGTGCTGTGATCACTGTTGAATAAACAGCACGGTCACCGAGCAGGTTAAAGAACATCGGAATTGATTCCGCATCTTTGGCCTGAGCCAATGCCAGAATCGCCTTGTCGCGAGCGACATAGTCAGCAGATGAATCACCTGCCAACTTACGCAGACCATCCATGGAAGCGCCGTCACCAAAGAGAACGCCCAATGCTTCACCGAGCACCTGCACATCTTTGGAGTCACTCGCTTTCAGTTGCTTTTCAATCGTTGCCCAATCTTTCGGAGCATCGACTTTTGCTCGACCTGCAAGTCCTGTCAATAAGCCTGTCAGCATCGCCGCAGCGCGATCATTCTTCCTGGCTTCCACCTGCTTGCCAATGTAGAGCAGGGCGGTGTTGGCCTTGTCGGCATCACGGTCAATATCATTGGCCAGTCGACGAACCGCAAACATCTGCAGCTTCGGAGTTGATTCCAGAAGTTGCACAGCACCTTTTCGCGAAACCACGGGTTCAATTGCATACCATGTCATCAACGTGAGCTGATTCTCTGACGCAATTGTCTGTGCATTCGCGGCACAGCCAATAACGGCTTCCATCAATCCACCACGTTGATTCGAATCGAACTTCTGCATCACTGACACAATGGCCAACAGGACGTTGGCAGGCTGCTCTTTGGACGCAACCTTTTTCAAGGTTTCGAAATGAGCATTGCGACGCTCTGGTATCGAAGCAGCCAGTTGAATCGCCTGAGCCAGCACAAGTGAATCGGAAGATCCCAAAGCCCCTTCCAACTGCGTCTTATTGTTTCCACCGTAAGCTTCAGTAAACAACAACTGGCTGACAGTTTCATGACCCGTCATTGGCGCGAGTGCTCGTCCGGACAGTTCGCCGCCGGCGACCAGTTCCTGACGAATTCGACGCCCGTGACGGCCGAACCAATCGCCTTTGTTGATCCAGTCATTGTTCAGAAACGCGAGCTTGTTGTTACCCTTCAACACAGCCGCCTGAGAAGCCGTCAGCTTTGGAGTTCCATAAGCGATTCGATAGATCCGACCGCTCGTGCGATGGACTCCATCGTGGTCATGACACTCACCATTGTCGGACCAGTCTGAAACGTAGATGGCTCCTTCAGGCCCCATCTTGATATCAATTCCGCGGAACCAGGGGTTCTTCACAATCATGAAGTCCGGTTCACGCTTGCCCACGTAGCCGCTGCCCTTACGCTCCAGCAGATTCACATTCATGCGGCGACCGTGAGTGTTGCACATGAAGATCTTCCCGAAATACTCCTTCGGAAAATTGTCGCCCTGATAAATCAAACCACCAACGTGGGAGTGCCCGCCGCCAAGATCGTTCGCCACACCATCACGACTTTCATTCCACTTCGTCTTCGTATCCCAGTGGTAGTGGTCGGCCGTCATGTCCATCAGCTCATAAGCGTGTGGATTGAAGTCCTGCCCATACATCCGCTGATACCGCGCGCCGGGAATGACGTGCCAGAGATGTCCCTGAACATTGTTGGTCATAAAGAACTGACCGTCGGGGTTGTAGTCGAGGCCCCACGGATTGGTCGTGCCATTACAGACAACTTCAATCGTGTGCTTTGTCGGGTGATATCTCCAGACTCCGCAGTTCATGAAGGGACGTTCTTCTTTCGGAGTTCCCGGCACGCCCGGATATGACGTATCAACAATCCCGTGACGGCCGTAGAGCCAGCCATCCGGCCCCCAGATCAGGCCACTCACGAAATTGTGACCGCAATCCTTGCTCCAGCCATCCAGCATGACGACCGGTTCACTGTCCGGAACATCGTCCCCATCACGATCGGGGATGAATGACAGCGTGCCGTCATGCAGAACCCACAAACCGCCGAAGCCCCAGGTGAGACTGGTCAGCATGAAGCCTTTGTCCCAGAACACCTTGCGGGAGTCATGTTTTCCGTCGCCGTCTGAATCTTCGAGGATGATGACGCGATCTCGCAGCTTAGTCTCATAGGGACCGCCGCTGTAGCTGTAACATTCGGCAACCCAAAGCCGGCCTTTGTCATCAAAGTCCATGCAGATCGGCTGCTGCACCTCCGGCTCACCCGCAAACAGAGTGACGTTGAAGCCTTCCGGAACATCGATCAGCTTCACCATCTCATCGGGAGTTGGAGGATGTGAATCCGGGGGATCCGTATTGAACGCCTTCGGAAAATCATCTTCGCCAAAAACACTCGGCGTGCTGACAGCAAACGAACCAATCGTAAGAAGGATCACCAAAGCAGCACTGGTGGGGCGAACACATAAAATGGAACGTGGGCAAACGACGGACATCTGTTCGTTGTCCTTTTAAGGAGGAGGGCAATGGCCGGCAGGAATCTCCGGACTGGTCATAGTCACGCAGTCTGACTTTGCATCGCCAATTTGGCAACGCGACGCCCCACTTGATTTTGCGAGGTCAGCAAGGCCGCGAATTTGCTGCCGAACAGCAATGCCTGAAGCTATGTTCCAATACCGTTCAATCAAATCGCATAGCAAGACGGACTTCAACCTGTACGGAATCGATTCGCGGTGAGGAACCCAATATCGAGCCCCGTCTGCCCCTGCTGAACGAGATCTGCCGCGACTTCTCCCAACACACTCGTAAACTTGAAGCCATGCCCTGAAAAACCTGCCGCAACGACGATTGGCAACTCTGGCAATCGATCAACCAGGAAATGGCCGTCCGAAGTCATTGAGTACATGCAGATAACCGATCTGCTGGCCTGGGACTTAATCCCTCCGAGATACTTCGAGGCAAACTGCGAGATCGGACGTACATCTTCATCGGTTACCTGTCGAGACAGAGTCGTAGGATCTGAAACTACCTCACCGCCAGTATGCATCCCAATCTTAATTGTTTCCCCATCAACACTCGGAATACCGTAGAATTGACTTTCAGGCGCATCCACAAAAAACATAGGAGCTCGATCTTTACGAATCCAGTTCTCAGAGGTTGCTGGAAACCAACACAACGTTTTTCTGAGCACTGAAATATGCCGAGCGTAATCCGATAACAACTGCCCCGTCCACGCTCCGGAAGTTACAACCGCTGCGCCGGCAGAATAGCAGGCTCGGTCTGTCTGAACCTGAACACCAGCCCTCGACGACGACACCGACAACACGGTTTCACCGGTACGCAACTGGGCACTGAATGATGCAGCCGAATGCAAATGCGAGGCGACGCAACGTTCGGCCCATAAGTAGCCAGATGTCGATTCAATCGCCACGGCATAGTCTTCGGGTAAGAGGAATGCCGGGTATCGAATCGCAGCCTCAGTTGCCGTCAGATTCTCCATCGACAACCCGAACAATCGAGCAGACAACCGAGCGCCTTCGATGACTTCCGACCCGGGCGGACCAGCCATCAACAGATCACGCTGTTCAATCAGACGCTCGCCGATGCGCTCTGACAATTCTTCCCAAAGCTCCCATGCTCGATGCAACAAGGGAACATAACTGGGATGCTCAAAATAGGCTTTGCGAATGATTCGCGTCTCGCCGTGTGAACTTCCTCGATCATGTGGAGGGTGAAACCGATCAATACCGATCACTTTCAGCCCACGTTGAGCCAGATGAAACATCGCAGACGAACCAAAGCCGCCACAACCAATGACGATGACATCACAGGTCTCGGTCTCCAACGACTCTGCCACAAATCTGCTCCACTCAAACTACACTTCAACAACCTGACGCCACTCTGACGTGACTCCGTTGGTGAATCTTAAACCATTGATCTCCGGTCGTGTAATCTGAACTGAATTCGGCGCTTCAATCCCCAATTGCACACGATTCGTTCCAACGGACAGAACCGTGATGCGAATGTTTAGGTCCGGGATAACAATCTGCTGCTGCAGTTTGCGAGAAAGAACCAACATAGCAAGACTCCATTCAAGGCAGAAAAGATGGCGATTAGCCCCAACGAAAACAAAAAGTTGCCAGAAACTGTCAACACAAAGACCCAGAAGAAGGCGAAGCAAATGCTTCGCCTTTATCTCTTTTTCGTCACACAATCAGTGAGACAATCCGAAGCAGACAACAATCAGAACAAATGCTTCTGCCCAATATAGGCATCTCGCCCGGCGTAGATTTCCCGACTGCCCTCGGGAATATAGATCAATCCCATACGATGCAATCGAACTGTCAGATTGGAAATCGTCACCTGAGCTTTCTCGGCCAACTCATACAGCGCGGGCCATGAAGTCACATCGAGATCTCGCACTGCAGCCTTAATAAGCCAATCAGGCATCAGCATCGACGACTGATATCTGTCGACGGCACTGCGAACTTCCGGCGAATCCTGGCCTGCCGTTAACTCTCGATAAAGCTCAAAATAACGATCATCATAAGCCGCTCGATTCAGAACCTCGACCAGCACATGACGGTCCGCTGCATGTCGACGAACGACGCTTGTCTGCAGTTCAAACCCTGGCAACCGAGGGTGATGCAGGCTGGTACGATCGATATCGATGTCCCAATGACCGGCTTCGTGCCCAATCGTGCTGCGCTCGAGGCCTGGCTTCTTCTGGAACAGATCGAGATGACGACTATTCAGCACAATACGACGCTCTTCAGGAATTAACCCCGCAAGAATCTGCTCACCGGGCTGCTCTTCAATTTCAACCCAGTCGAAATTCAGACCCAGAATTCGCTCGACGATTTTCTCAATCGGCACTGGGAACATCACTGGTTCGCCGGTCAGCTGCTCATACTCCCGAATGCGCATGGCCGTGACAGCGTCGATAGATCGAGTCCGCATATTTGTTAAATCATGGCGTCGCACTGGTCACACTCCCTGCGAGATTCGTTGCTCTTCTTGAGTTCGATACGGAGCCCAAAAGTGCAGCTCTGTGCAGTGATTTTCATAGTCCGTTCAATGGCTCTTTGGGCGGCGAGCTTGTTGCTCCAGTTGGCTCACAAGGCTTTCGAGATCAGAATCGGACAAGTTCAGCAGCTTTCGAAAAACACCAGGACGAGACAAAATCCTGTCGCGATAAGCATCCGGAATTCGTCGCGCCAGCAACAGTAACTCATCCGGATCCGCGTCCAAAGCTTTCGCAATACGCTGCAGAGTTTCCTCGCGAGGAGTCTGTTCATCGTCGAGCCGATCATTTTCAACGCGGCTCAGATACGTAAAATTAATGCCGACTCGGTCGGCTAGTTCTCGTTGAGTCAGATTGCGACTCTTGCGAATCTCCCGGATCCGCTGCCCAACGGTTGTCACAGATGTCGCTCCCTCGGCAGATTCCAATTGGCCCGAACGATCAGCGGGCGAGTACGGTCGAAGAGTAGAAAAGTTGCCCCTGACTGTCAACTCGATTTCGACAGGAACCTAAAACTGCAACATTAAACCCAAAGACCAAATAAAAAAGACGGCCCGGCAACTGAATCCCATCCGGCCATTACTGACCGAAGAGGCATCGATTCGCCAACACCGTCTTGTTCAACTCCGGGACGGAACAGAAACGATTGCCTGAACTCGTCCCTCCAACGTGAATCGACAAATTAGTTGCTGTGCTCTTCGTTGTAAGCAAAGCACATACGAATCAGATGCGAAACATTGTCAGCTCGCATCTTGTCATTGATTCGAGCACGGTGCGCTTCCACGGTCTTGGTGCTGACACCGAGCTCCTGAGCAATCTCTCGACTGGAGAGACCATCCACAACGTGATCCAGCACCTGACGCTCACGCCCCGTCAAACGATTGATGCTGTCTTCCGTATCCTCAAGTTCTTCTTCAAGAACCTCTGGATCAACGTCGTAGAAGTAAGCATAGGAACGCGCGATTGCAGCCACCAGATCTTCGATCTTGAGCGGCTTACACAGGAAATCGAAGGCGCCATTTTTCATCGCACGGACGGCCATTGGCACATCCGCATGACCTGAGATCATCACGACTGGCAATTCAAAACCATCTTCGTTTAACTTTTCCTGCAGCTCAATTCCGGACATGCCCGGAAGCCGCAGGTCGAGGATAAGTACACCCGGCACAGGCTCGCGATAGTCACGATAGAATTCCATCGCGGTCATGTAGTCTCTGACCGTGATTTTGTGTTCCCCAAGAGCCTCAACAAGTGACGCACGCACCGCCTGATCGTCTTCAATCAAAAAGACAGTGAATGGACGTCGCTTCTTCGGCTGTTCAAATTCTGTGAGCGGCGGAGCTTTTCGTTCCACCCTCTTCCCTGGTCTGCGTTTGCGGCACGCATCAAACTGTTCCTTCACGAGTAGGCTTCCATGCCAAAAAATAGAGAATTCGGGCGCCCTCCTGCTTTACCCTTCAAAATACTATCGTGGCAAAGCAGATTCAACGACCTGCGGGATATACCCAGCTCACGACAACCAAAAATGAGAGAAATCATATGGAGGGATTCCCCGCACGTCGCACATATGAACACGCTAACTTTACCCCTAGGTAAACAGGCGCAGTTCATGACGAACCAAAACGACAATCCCAACGCGATTCTTAGCCCCATTCCAAATGCCTTCAACGGAACAGCCTGGATTCCTTCCCAGTATTCTCAAGATGTCGCATGAGTTAACGGCAGAGTCACATTTGCACACCTCCGACCTGATTATGCAACACGCCAAGTCGTCACAAGTTTGCTGAGACTATTCGATCTGGTAAAACTCCGACGCTGTGCTCCAACATTCGTTTCAGCAATTAATCGGAGTTCACTGATGGTACAGTCAGGTCAGGTTTCTCGCCGTCATGCAATGGCTTCCGCTGCTGCTCTGGTCTCCGGCAGTTCACTTTTTCTGGCGGACTCAAAAAAGGCTCCCGCAATGCAGGACGACAAACACCCCTGGATCGATGCACATTCCCATATCTGGACAACAGATCTGGGGAAATACCCTCTCAGAAACAACCAGGCTGTTGATGTGCTGGCACCGCGAAGCTTCACAGATGAAGAATTGATGGCTGTCGCTCAACCTGAAGGTGTGGGTCGTGTTGTCCTGATCCAGCACCACCCCTATCACGGCTTTGACAACTCCTACCTGGTTGACACCTGGAAGAAACACCCCGACCGCTTTCGAATCGTCGCACAAATCGATGACAAGAAGAATAACGTCGTCGATCTGATGAAGCAGATGCTGAAGACAGGCGTCACAGGGTTCCGAATCGGCCCTCGTGAAGACCAGCCAAAGTGGTTGGCCACAGATGGCATGCAACAAATGTGGAAAACCGCAGCCGAGACTCGACAGTCCATGTGCTGCCTCATCAACCCCGACAACCTCCCGGAACTCGATGCGATGTGCAGGAAGTTCCCCGACACTCCTGTTGTGATCGACCACTTTGCACGAATTGGAGAGAACGGCGAGATTCGTGAAGCAGATGTTGATCTGCTGTGCAAACTGGCCGCACACAAAACCATTCGAGTTAAGATTTCGGCTTACTATGCATTTGGCAAGAAGACGCCGCCGCACCATGAAATGGTGCCGATGATCAAACGTCTTTGTGAAACTTACGGACCGGATCGCCTGATGTGGGCCAGTGATTGCCCGTATCAGATTTCCGGACTCAATACGTATGCCTCATCGATTGCACTCATTCGTGACTACATCGATTTTGTGACGCCTGAAGAGCGACGCATGCTGCTACGAACGACGGCCGAATCGACCTTCTTCTACGTGTAAGCTAACAGCAACCGTCATGCGCACGTCGCACCTTCCCTGGCTGGTTCTGATCGCCATCCTGCTGACGATGCTGGCGTCATGGTGCAGCGACGGCATCGTCGCCAGGCTCCTCGATACCCAACTTTCGGCCTCTGAACGAGTGCTGGTGTTCCAGCATTTCTTTCACGAGGCCGGTTTCTTTGCGCCATTAGCGTACGTGATGTTTGTTGTCGCAGAGGTTATTGTGGCACCAATACCCGGCCTGATGTTGTATGCACCGGGAGGACTCATCTTCGGTCCATGGCTGGGAGGTTTTCTGGCGGTTATTGGGAACACAATCGGAGCCGGAATCTCATGTGCATTTGCTCGAAACGTCGGGCAGGGTTGGCTGGAGAAGATCTCGGCGAATACATCAATGGAGAAACTTCAGGAACAACTTAACCGTCGTGGCTTCTGGATGATTCTCCTTCTTCGACTCAATCCACTGACATCATCAGACCTGTTGTCGTACGCCGCCGGATTGACTCGTATCCCGATCTGGCATGTGATGCTCGCCACAGGCCTCGGCATGGCCCCCCTGTGCTTCGCACAGTCGTGGCTTTCCGACGGCATCTTCAATCGGTGGCCCGGGCTGATTTGGCCGCTCATGATCTCTGGACTTATGTACCTTGCGGCCGTCGCTATCATTCTTTCCAGAATGCTGAAGTCACCAACAGCCACAGTTGTAAAATCAGAAGCGGCGAGAACCGGACGCTAACGCGTTCCGGCTGATTCAAAGGAAACCCCATCATCGGACACCTCGCGTTGGTCCGCTACGAGCGACTGTTTTTTTACCTGGCTCCATTCCACTCGCGACGTCCATTCCCATAATCCTCAGTGCTGCGAGTCGTCCGATGTTCACTTCAGAGCAAACTAATGCTGCCATGGAGATGACAACGGATCGACAATTAGGGAACATCTCAGGCAGAATCTGACATCCATAGAGAAAGGTAACTCCGATGCTTGTCACTGCGATCAATCGTTCGAATCCGGCCGTCTTCGCCGCCCTGGCCGCATTGTTGACTTTGAATCCTGCATTCTCCGCGGAAGTCACGATTGGAGCTCGCACGCTGCGAGTTGCTGATGGTTACTCCGTCGATCTGGCCGTGGACTCATCGCTCGTCGGCCGCCCGATTGCTGTCGCCCGCGATGAGCGTGGACGACTCTACGTTACAGATTCCGGGGGCATGTCAGAACGAGCCGAGAAGCAACTGGAGCTGAAGCCTCACAACATCCGGCGAGTTGAAGACACGAACGGCGATGGCGTTTACGACAAGTCCGTTCTGTTTGCTGACAAAATGATGTTTCCCGAAGGCTGTCTGTGGTACGAAGGCTCATTGTATGTCGCTGCTCCTCCGGAAATCTGGAAGCTGACCGATACCGATGACGACGGCTCCGCAGACAAACGTGAAGTCTGGTTCGATGGAAAAACTCTGACCGGCTGCGGCAATGACCTCCACGGCCCGTATCTTGGCCACGATGGTCGCTTCTACTGGTGCAAAGGTGCCTTTGCCGAACAGAAACACATGCTGTCCGATGGCAACGAATTGGTCACTCGATCATCTCATATTTTTCGCGCCAAACCCGACGGAACGGAAATGGAATCCGTCCTAATCGGCGGCATGGATAACCCGGTCAATGTGGCGTTCCTTAACAACGGCGAGCGATTCCTGAGCTGCACGTTCTTTCAAAACCCCGAGGCTGGTCGTCGCGATGGTTTGATTCATGCCATCTACGGCGGTGTGTATGGCAAGAAACATGACTCGATCTACGCTCATCCGATGACTGGCGATGTAATGCCGGTGCTGAATCATCAGGGCGCTGCGGCCCCATGTGGCTTTATCGGCGGCACTGACTCCATGTTGGGTGGCGGCCATAGCCAGCAGTTGTTTGCCTGTTACTTCAACCTGCACAAAGTCGTCCAGCACAAATTGAAGCCGAATGGCCCGACATACGACACAGAGGACGTCGACTTTCTGGCGTGTGATCATCCCGACTTCCATCCCACCGATGTCTTCGAAGATGCCGATGGCAGCTTACTGATCGTGGATACCGGTGGCTGGTACAAAGTCTGCTGCCCAACATCTCAGTTAGCCAAGCCTGATGTACTGGGCGCGATTTATCGAGTCCGCCGGAACGATGCGCCTTCGATAGCCGATCCGCTCGGGGCAGAGATTGCCTGGGCCAAAGCCGATGCCACAGAACTCAAAGCACTATTGAATGATCCTCGCCTCTTCGTCCAACGCCGCGCGACAGCAGAACTGCGCAAGTTGCAGGACAAGGCTGTCGATGCGCTTTCTCCAGTTGTTAAATCGCATGAATCACCCGAAGTGCGCCGGCGAGCCGTCTGGACTCTGGCAGGAATCAATACTCCCGCCGCAACAGCAGCAATTGCGCCGGCATTGAATGACAAAGATCAAACTGTACAACAGGCGGCCATTCATGCCACGGGACTGGCTCGCAATCAGGCGGCAGCTGAACGATTGATGACGATTGCAAAAACAGGTGAGTCTGGGTCAGCTCGAGCCGCTGCGGAAGCCATCGGTCGACTGCGTGCGGATGAGAATACAATCCAGAACCTGCTCGACCTTACAGCCCAACTCAAGTCGACAGGACCAGACGCTTCCGGAGCACCCGCGGTCGCTGCTGAACGTATTCGCGAGCATGCTCTGATTTATGCTTTGATCGAAATCGGCAACGCCCAGGAAACTCGCAATGGACTAACCTCGACGAATCCTGCGACAGTTCGTGCAGCTCTGGTTGCTCTGGATCAGATGAAGAACGGAGGACTGCAGGCTGCCGATGTGATTCATCACATGAGCAGTCCCGACGCTGCTCTACGAGCCACCGCAGCATGGATTGTGAACCAGCATTCGGACTGGGGTCCGGAACTGAAAGCTTATTTTGAACAACGCCTGGCGAAGGCAGCCGATCTGACTGAGCAGGATCGCGAACGGGATCGTCAGTTGCTGGCAAGCCTGGCGAATGCTCCTGATATCCAGACGTTGCTTCTGACCACGCTGACCGACAAGAACAACAAAGCCGGTCGCCAGCAATCTCTTGCCGTGATGGCATCAAGTGGTCTGACAGCCACGCCGGTCTCCTGGCTGGATGCGCTCGCAGAAACGCTGACCTCGGCCGATAAAGAAACTCTTGCGCTCGCAATCGCTGCTGCTCAGAATCTCCCGATGCCCAAGGAGGGCCATGCTGCTCTTCGTGATGCTTTGGCAAAGATTGCAGCGGACTCCGATCTGGAGAATGAAACTCGCCTGAATGCCATCGACGCCGCAGGCAGCGGACTCAACCTGAGCGACAGCACGTTCGCGCTGCTCACGACGACCTTAAGCCCCGAACTGCCAATGAACCTGCGTTCAATTGCCGCAAACCGCCTCGCCTCGTCCGCGCTGTCGGAACCTCAATTGACGTCGCTTGTTTCAACGGTGAAAACCGTTGGACCGATGGAGTTGCCAAAACTACTTCCGGCCTTCGAAAAGGGCGGTTCAGAATCCCTGGGACTCCAGCTTGTCACGGCGTTGATGCAGGCGGAAGGTGTTCGAGGACTCCGCCCGGATCTCATCAAGACTCTACTGACGAAGTATCCAACGTCTGTCCAGGAGGCAGGCAAAGCTCTCCTGAAGCTGCTCAATGCCAGCGAGGAAGAGCAAACAGCAACGCTGGAGAAACTTCTGACAACCTTACCCGAAGGAGATGTTCGACGTGGTCACGAAGTCTTTATGAGCAAAAAGGCCGCGTGCAATGGTTGCCACAAACTTGGCTACGGCGGCGGACGACTTGGCCCCGACCTGACAAGTATCGGACGCGTTCGAAATCGTCGCGACCTGCTGGAAGCACTGGTCTTCCCAAGCTCCAGCATTGTGCGAGGTTACGAACCGGTCAGCGTCGAGCTGGAAGACGGTCGAGTTATCAGCGGGATCATCAGCAGCGAATCAGCAGACGAAATCGTACTGTCGCCCGATGCCCAGAAGACCTTCCATCTGGCACGAACGTCGATCGTTGCGATTCAGCCTTCAAACGTGTCACCAATGCCAAACGGCCTTGCCACACTGCTGAGTGCTCAGGAGATGGCCGACCTGCTGGCCTTCCTGCAGAGCGATCAACGCTGAACAATCGTTAAAGTAGACGTGCCGTGGACATCGCGAGCGGAATGGCGCTAGCCACCGGTGACTGTCGCTACAAAAACTGAGAAACACCGGCGGCTAGCGCCGTTCCGCTCACAAAAAAATTCCCGAAGTCCCCGCCACCTGGGTGAACCACGGGTTCACCCAGGTGGTTCAACGGCCTCTGCACCACTTTCCCTATCACTGCAGGATCGATCGCGCAGAACTCATTTCGACGCAGCATCCATCGGCAACTGCAGAATCCACTCACGGATCAGTTCCACCGCCGGCTTGTCAACAAGACTCGTTCCCAGTGGTGGCATCTGACCATGTCCTCGTCGCTGCATACGATGAAACAACAAGGATCGTTCCGGTGATCCCGGCGCAACCAGCCTCGCATCCTGCAGATCAAAAGCAGTATGTACCGGCTTTACATCAATCAGCTTCGCCTGCTCGGGCTTCGCATCGATTTCGACGGAAAACTGAGCATTCCCGCCACCAGCTTCGACATGACAATTGGAGCAATTGGCATGAAGATAAGAGGCCGCTCGCTGCTTCAAGTCCACGGATTTATCGAATGGGTCACTCAGACGAGACAGCTCTCCGACAGGTTTGGGAAGTGGCTTCGTAAACATCCCCAACTCTGACAGCATCTGTATCTGGTTGAACTTCTCCGCCCCATAATCGTGTTCACGATTCATCTGGTTTTCAGAGAGCCCCAACACGTAATTGACGGCTCGCGAATGACACACCATGCACTCCGCGCGGCTGGGATAGTGCCAGGTCTGTTTTCTGACACCACCCTCGGCTGCGGGGTCCTGAATCTCAAACTCCACATCGACACTTCCGGAATCCAGGAGCTCGGCATCGGTTTGCTCATCGTTCCAGCGATACGAATAGCCAACCCACTCGTTCTGCTGCCGGACCATCAATCGTGTTTCAATCCAGTGACGCGTCTCTGGCTGGCCAGCGACTTTCTCCAGAGCGAAGCTTTTCACGAGAACCGAGCCATTAGGAAAATTCCATCCGCGTGTCGATGTGTAATCAATCTTTTCCTCGCCCGGCACAGCCAGCCAGCGTTCTTTATGAGCCCCATCCGACCACAATTGCACATTGACAGAGTAAGGAATCACGGACGGCAAAAGACGATGCTCAGCGACCGACGCGAACAGTCCAGTTTCACTCAGTTTGCGAGGAAAACTGGTCGGCTCCTGCGGCGGCATTGGCTCAAGCCGATAGAATCCACCAGCGTGATCTACAACCAGCAGATCACCGGCTGCATTCATGGAGAACCCAGCGATCTGAAGCGTAGTGTCCGCAATCTCGCGATGAAACGTGACCTTCGTCCCATCATGCCGAATGCCCCAGATCTTGCCCGTTGAGTAATCCCCGTAGATGAAGCATCCAACAAGATCCGGCACCTTCGATCCTCGATAAACAATGCCGCCAGTCAGACTGCGAGATTCCGAATGATGATGATCGGCGACCGGAGCAACGATCGGCTCCGCACCTTTCGGTCGTTCGACATAGAACGGATGCCCGCCTTCCTGAACGCTCCATCCATAATTCTCACCGCGCCGAATCAAATAGACCTGTTCCCAAAGATCCTGACCATTCTGTCCCAGCCACAATTGATTTGACTCGTGATCGTAGTCCATTCGCCAGGGATTTCGAAAACCATAGGCCCAAATCTCCGGCCGCGCATCAGGGACATTGATAAACGGATTATCTGGCGGGATTGAGTAAGGCTTGTCAGCGGTCGGATGATCAACATCCAGACGCAGCATCACCGCCAGCAGGTCGTTTAGCCCCTGACCAGTCACCAGCGTATCGCTGTCACTGGTCCCATCACCGGTCGGGCAATACAGATAGCCATCGGGACCAAACGCCAAATCGCCACCGTTGTGACCATTGGAGTCCCATTCAAGAATGACCAGTTCATTGTCCGCTTTGAGTTCTCCGGGGACATCAGCAGATTCCACAACGGTAAACCGCGAAATTCGGTTCTGCTTGTTCGATTCCGACATCGGACCATTGGTGATCAGATACAGATGCTTGTTCTCGCGATACTTCGGATGAAAACAAAATCCGTAAACCAGGCGGTCCAGAGCAATCAATGGTTTGCTGCTGTCCGCATCCGCCTTATCGGTGAAATATCGCAGACCACCCGGTTCCTTCCAGTCACCTTTATGATCGACAAAGAAGATCCGATCCGTGCCAGGCTCCGGCCGCAAGTACACCGGCGCAAACAGGGGCAGTTTTTCATAGGCACGTACTGCTCGATAAGGCAAAGGCGGATCTGGTGATCCCACGAGCCGCGATTCAGTCCAGGGAATTCGTTGACGCTCGGCCGACTCAACGCTGTCCGTAACGCTCAAGGCCAGCGCGAGAATACTGAGAGTGAAAAGAACAATTCGGCTTCTCGTCTTCGACTGAATCATTCGTTCAGGCATTACCAACTCTCCATTGTCTATGACTTGCGGGCCAGTTTTGTCACTCGCCCCGTCTTCACCCATTCAGTTAAATAGATGTTTCCGTCTGCGTCGAAGCAGGCATCATGTGGATGCACGAAACGCCCCGGCTTCCACGCCGCGGACTTCGCACGCATTGCGAAGTTGTCAGCAAGAACCTGGGTTCTCCAGGCTTCGTTGTCGCCCAATTGTGCAACGATCTCATTCTTGCCGTTCAGGATCGTGATGCGAGCATGCAGGTCGGGAACAAGCATAAACTCGCCCTGCACATCGATGTCGGCCGGAAACAGGAAGCCGTCCATGGTCTTGAGGTGCTGTCCATCCATCCCGAACCATTGCAGTCGCTTATTGGCACGGTCAGCCACGACAAGCTTGGGAACTCCATCGCGAGCATCCAGCCATTGTCCATGCGGCGTACTGAACTTGCCGGTTTCATTGCCGTTCCCGCCGAGTGCTCTGATGAACTTGTCGTTTCCATCGTACTCGAAGACGTAGTGGCTGCCATAACCATCGCCCAGATAATAGCCTCCATCCGGCCGGAAGCTGATGTTCGTAGGACGAAACCCGGTCTTCGGATTCGCTAATACTCCGTCGCTCTCGGTGTTGATCGCGGCTCGATCTTTTTTCCACACCACTTCACCGCTCACGGTCATCTTTGTAAACGCCATGGTCGTATCAGACGGAGCAAGATACAGGAACTCTTCCGAGCCTTCCTTGCGAATCGAAATCCCATGTCCCTTGGCGGCCGGTCCGGCGTTGTGAACTTCTCCCATCGCCTTGACGAACTTGCCGTCGCCATCGAGCACAAAAATCGATCCCGGGTTTCCCTGGTGAGTGATGTAGATCAGGCCTTGTGAATCAATCGCGACTCCATGCGATGCGTTACCGTACTCATGCCCGGCAGGCAGCCCCGCGCGATCCCAGTTGTGCTGGCACTCGTAAGTGAATTCACCCTCACCAACAATCGGGTTGTCAGAAAATGACTTTGTCGAGGCTCGCACAAAAAATGGCATGATGGTGACTGAAGCGACTGCTGCAGACTGAAGAAATCGTCGACGTGTGGGACGAGGCATTGGATGACTTTCTGCTGGAAACAGACTGAGATGCAAAGGTTTCCTGTCAGGCAGCTCCGCTTTCGTTGGTGATGACTTGAGGGTTGTGTCTCGTGGATCAGGCCGAGCACCTGCTGACGCATTGGAGTATGTCGCCACCGAACTCGGACGTCAAAGATGAGTGACAGGACCTTGATCGATCGATGCCTTTGTTTTCTGTATCTCCCTGTGCTGGACAATTAGTATTCGCCGGTCGCCCAGCACCTGCCTACATCAAAACATATTCCCGATCGGGACATTTCTTCTGGACACAACCAAAAACCGAGCTAATATTCCCGATCGGGACATTTCACGTAATTCGCCGCATGTCGCCCAAGAAAAATACCGATCGGGAAAAAATGGTTATCGTCAACACTCCACTCCAAATCGGACAACTCGTGCGTCAACGTCGCAAGGAAGCAGGACTGACTCTGAAGGACGCCGCTGCAATGGCCGGTGTCGGAGTCCGTTTCCTGTCTGAACTGGAACGAGGCAAATCGACTTTGCAACTGGGATTGGCGATTCACATCCTGCAGCTTTTCGGTCTGGAACTGCGAATCGAACAGCGAGGATCGAATGTCTGAGATCCTGTATGTTCATTACGAGAACCAGACGATCGGCGAACTGCAACTGGCAGAATCGGGGCATATGCAGTTTCGCTATCGGACGGACTGGCAGAAGCACGAGTCTGCCTTTCCAATCTCGATCTCATTGCCGCTCAATGGTGAATACGACCTGATCACAAGCCATCGCTTCTTTGCCAATCTGCTGCCCGAAGCGAATGTCCGACAACAGATCTGCCAGTCACTGAAGATCTCCCTGGGCAACGACTTTGAATTGCTCAAGGCCATCGGCGGCGACTGTGCCGGAGCACTCGCCATCACGCGCAGCGAGCAACCCGTTCCCACGGATCAACGATACGAACCAGTCAGTGAGAAACAACTGGCCGACTGGTCTGTTGGGACTCCCCATGCATTCTCGGCGGTCACCGGGCAGAATGAAGTCCGATTGTCGCTCGCGGGGGCTCAGGACAAACTTCCCGTTCATATCCAGGACGGCCAAATCTTCGTCCCGATTGGAAATACCCCAAGCACATACCTGCTGAAGTTCGCTTCACCGTTCTATAAGCATCTCCCAGAGAACGAAACGTTCCTCTCAATGCTTGCGGCCGAGGTTGGTTTGCCAGTCGTTGACATTCGGTTACACCGTACAGCTCGCGCCAACATTGCGGTGATTCGACGATACGATCGAGCAACGAGTGACACTGGCTGTCGACGTCTGCACCAGGAAGACTTTTGTCAGGCACTGGGCATTGGTGCCGAGATGAAGTATCAAAAGGAGGGCGGCCCTGGCCTGCGTCAATGCGCAGACGTCATCCGCAGATTCACTTCATTCCCGCTGCTCGAGCTGCAGAAGCTGATGAACTGGACTCTGTTTAACCTGCTGACTGGTAATGCAGATGCTCACGGGAAAAATTTGTCTTTGCTGTACGCCGATCGACGCAATCTGAGCCTCGCGCCGTTTTACGATCTCGTGTGTACTCGCAATTACAAAAACATCTCCCGATATCTGGCCATGACACTCGGAGACGTCTCTGATCCCGATCTGATCGGCCCCAAACAACTCGCCGCGATGGCCACGGATCTTGGCGTTCGCCCCGCGGTGGTCTCAATAGCCCTGAGCAACATTAGCGAACAATTGATCGAAGCGATTCCGACAACGATACAAAAATTTCGAGACAACTACGGAACATCGCCCGTGCTGGAACGCATTCCGATGATCATTCGCAAACAAATTCGACGAGTGAAACAGCTTCAGTAAGGCAAACCTTCTTCGCCATTGCAACCAAAATCCCCCCTGAGTCTGCCTCAGGGGCCTGCGGGCTTTTGCACCATTGAAATGGCTTCATCGGTACTGGTGCAAAAGCCGTTAACCCCCCGACGCTGGATCGGGAGCGACCAGATCAACCATCTGTGAAGTCTGCCCCCGGAGATTTGCCAGCCCACAATCAGACCAGCTTCTGAATCGCCGCGAAATCACCTTTCAGCGACTGATAAAGCTGCTGATACTCTGGATATGCAGCGTTGTAAGACTTCACCGCAGCGGTCTTCTGAGCCGTCTTCGTGACAACGGAAATAGTCGCTTCGCAGGCTTCGACGACGTTCTTGTAAGCTCCGGTTCCAGCAGCCGCCAACAGGGCCACGCCGTAAGCCGGACCTTCTGATGCGTTGATCGTCACGACAGGCTGACCGTAGATGTCTGCCTGCATCTGTCGCCAGAACTGGCTGCGAGCACCACCGCCGGACAAGCGAATTTCCTTCACCGGTATCTTCATGGCTTTGATGATCTCCAGAGTATCCCGCATCGCGAACGTGGCCCCTTCCATCACCGATCGAGCCATATGAGCTTTGCCGTGACGAAGACTCAAACCGATCCAGCACGCACGAGCATTCGGATCGGCATGAGGAGTTCGTTCGCCCGTGAGATACGGCAGAAAGAACAGACCTTCACTGCCAGCTGGAGCACTAGCCGCCTGTTCGGTGATGAGCTCATACGGATCAACTTTGCGTTTCTTTGCGGCTGCAATTTCTTCCTGACACAGTTGATTGCGAAACCACTGCAGGCTTCCGCCAGCGGACAGCACGCAACCCATCACATGCCACTTGCCACGAACCGCATGACAGAAGGTGTGAACTCGTCCCAGTGGATCCACCTGGACTTCTTCGCTGTGAGCAAACACGACACCGCTGGTTCCCATCGTGGCAGAAATCACGCCACGGTCCACGATGCCGTTGCCGATGGCACTCGCGGCCTGGTCACCACCGCCGCCAACAACGGGAGTTCCCGGACGCAGCCCCATTTCTTTTGCCGCAGAGTCGGACAACACTCCGGTGACGTCTTCTGACTCGTAAACTTTTGGAAACAGCTTCGTATCCAGATCCAGCTTCTGAAGAAGTTCTTTCGACCAGTTGCGATTGACCACATCCAGCAGCAATGTTCCGGAGGCATCGCTGACTTCGGTTGCAAAATCACCGGTCATGCGGAAACGGACATAATCCTTCGGCAGAAGCACCTGAACGGTCTTGTCGAAGTTCTTCTTCTCTTTGTTCCGCAGCCACAGAATCTTGGGAGCCGTGAAGCCCGTCAATGCGGGATTCGCCACCATATGGATCAGCTTTTCGCGGCCACCGGCCAGCTTTTCAATCTCCGCACATTCCGCGGCGGTTCGCTGATCGTTCCACAGCAGAGCAGGGCGGATGACGTTTCCGGACTTATCCAGAAACACACTGCCATGCATCTGCCCGCTGAGCCCGATCCCGCCAACATCAGCCGCTTTGAGCTTCGCGGCTTTCATGACTTTCTTGACGGAGTTCACGGAGGCCGTCCACCAGTCGCCCGGAGCCTGCTCCGACCAGCCCGGCTTGGGATTGCTCAATGGATATTCTTCCATCGCCGAAGCCAGGATCTTGCCCTTTTCGTTAATCGCCAGAGTCTTTGTACCGTAGTTCCGATATCAATGCCAAGAAAGACGGGCATGAAGAATTGCTCCCAGGAAGAAATAGTGAGACAGGAATGGTCAGGAATTTTGTTTTGCAAAAAATCGACTCGGCGACTTGTGGAAGTGTAGTGCACTTCGCAACTTCACACAGAGTAGCAGCCCAAAGGTCGACGACAGGAGTATAGTCGCGGGCAGAGTATTGAAAAACGATGTACAACGCGAAAGAAATGCACGGGAATGCCGGGCTCGCAAAACCAGCCAAAGTACCAGCTGACCGCTCATTCACCTCGACTGTTGGTTCAACTTCCCAATGAATTCAAGAATTGCTTCTACGGTCTCAATCGGATTCGAAACAGGCAATGCATGACGCCCGCCCGCAATAGTTACGTCAGGGTTGATGTATCGAATCGGGAATGTCCTGTCAGCACTGCCATGAATCTGAAGCAATGGACAGGCCTTAAATTCCAGTTCCGGCTGCCAATCAAGTACGGATGCGGTCGCCCAGCGATGCCATCGCCCATCATCACCAGCAAGTTTGGCGACACGGATTGTGGAAGATGTGCATGCAAACCTCGGGACCATGGAAGCCGCTGTACCAATCGTTTGCAAAAAGCCGCTGCTGCGCCGACCACCGAAAGCTCGCCAGACCCTAAGCCAAGGTGGCAGCTCATCCGGTTTACGAATGCTTGAGATCAGAATGCAACCATAAGGCCGCAAGATTCGTGAAATCTCCAAAGCCACGATCCCACCAAAGGAGACACCAGCAACGAAAGAGTTGGTGGGAATTCCATTCGCCATCCTTGAGGCGTAATCGACCAGCGTTTCGTTACCTGCAGGTGGAGTGTATTCCGCAACAACGGCATTCGGTAACATCCGAAGGATCCGCGAATAGACCGGAAAGTCTGCCGTCATTCCCGGGATGAAATAAATCGGCGGGGTCTCAGATGACACAATCACCTCTAGCTTGGCAACGACGACTTCTCGTTGCTGGCTTGGTTTGCCTTCGCCATACGAACAGGATCGAATCTCTGATGGATTTGCACGCAGCGAGTCCAGCGGATTGAAAGGATGATCGGGAGCCGTTAATCACTGAGTTTACTCTACTCGCTCAAATGAGAACTGTCACCTTTGCTCGCCGCGCGCAGCTCCAGAGTTTTCGGGTGAGAGCCATCCGAAACCTCCGTCGTTGCATGCCTCAACGACTTCAGGCCTGTCGGTCAAACAGTCAAGTGGTCATTGCAACCCCTGATAGCGAGTCAGCAGGAGCATTTCTGCCGAGCATCCGACTGCCAGCCGTTTTCGACCTTTCCAAACTACCTCGGCTACTGACGGATGGAGCAAACGCGAAAAAGTGGGCGGAAGCCCACGCTACGATGGAAAAGGGACGGGCGGAAGTGCCGACAACCCCTGGAAATTCCTCACGACTCGGGCACTCCGGGGCTGGAGAAGATCGAAATGTGCGGAATTGTCCCGTAAACTCCGCACACCTGAACAGACGCCGTGATAACCAGGGTTGCGTACTCTGTCTTTCCGAACCTGGCCGAACGAATGAGTGCCGATGAATCTGTTGTTTTCGGATCTATCCCTGAATGCTCTTCCAACTCTGTGGCTGACTCTGGCCGAATCAGCATCTGCGGCTGACGCGGCTGGTCTGAATCCGCTCAAGGGTCCCGTCGAATATGTCGCGACCTTTTTGTTCGCTTTGGCCATTCTGCATACGTTCGTTGTGAAGCAGTTCGCGAAACTGGCTCACAAGTATCCGGAAGGCTCCATCATGGAGAACCTTTTCCATTTCCTGGCAGAAACGGAAATCGTCTTCGGAGTCTGGGCAGCGGTACTGTTCTTCGCCATTGTTGTGATGAAGTTTTCGATCCATGCAGCCGTGGAGTATGTTGAAAGCCTCAACTATACCGAACCAAAATTTGTGCTCGTGGTGATGGTTGTGGCAGCAACGCGGCCGATCGTCAATCTTGCGGAAACCATCATCCTGTACATCGCCCGATTGATGCCGTTGAAGGAGAGCGTGTCGTTCTACATTGCCGCATTGTCCTTCGGAGCATTGTTCGGTTCGTTCATCACAGAACCCGCGGCCATGACTCTTCTCGCTTTGCTGCTAAAGCGACGGTACTTTGATCAGGCTATCAGCAAGCAACTGGCGTATGCGACAATCGGCTTATTGTTCGTCAACATCTCCATCGGCGGTACTCTCACACATTTTGCAGCACCTCCTGTCCTGATGGTGGCTGGCAAATGGGACTGGGGAACCTGGCACATGGCTTCTCACTTCGGCTGGCGAGCCGCTGCAAGCTGTTTGTGTTCCACACTGCTTGTCGTCTTATGCTTCTGGAAGCAACTCAATGCGGTCGAGGTCGATACAACCGAACAGCAAAAAGTTCCGGGCTGGTTGACCGCGATGCATTTGATTTTTCTGGCTCTGGTGGTGGCCTTTGCTCACCATCCTGACGTATTTTTCGGGGTCTTTATGATGTTTTTGGGATTGGTTACGGCCACAAAGGAATATCAGGATCCTCTGAAGCTCAAAGAAGGTCTGCTCGTCGGATTCTTCCTGGCCGGATTGGTCACCATGGGATCTCTGCAGGAACATTGGCTGCGTCCCCTGATCTCAAACCCGAGCATGACCGGAGCAAAAATGTATCTCGGAGCCACGGCCCTGACAGCCATCACCGATAACGCCGCACTGACCTATCTGGGCTCACTTGTTGAAGGGATTTCAGATCAGCTCAAATATGCCCTCGTGGCAGGAGCCGTGACTGGAGGAGGATTGACGGTCATTGCGAACGCACCAAATCCAGCCGGTGCCGGAATTCTGCAGTCCTCTAAAGCCTTTGAGGGGACTGGGATCAGTCCAGTCGGCCTGTTGCTGGGTGCAATTCCTCCGACCCTGATGGCAATTGTTTTCTTTTGGTTTGTCGCACGATAACGAATGATTCTTTTGGTGTCTCTGAGTCTGAATCTGCAGGTCTCCCGCCGACTGCAGATTCAGGGTTTTATGGCCTTCGATTTCTGACATCTCGTCAGGAGCAGCATCATGACTCACCAGATTGTTGAATGCCCCGGTTGCCTGACCAAACTGCGAGTTCGCGAAGCAGCGACCACGATTACTCTGCAGTGTCCTCGCTGCGGTGAACAATTGGCAGTGGATCCGCCGGATGCTGCTCCAGCGGCTCCGGCAAAAAAGCCAGCTCCAGCGGCTAGTAAACCGGCCCCCACAAAATCGGTGACAGGGAAACCTGCGGCTCCGCCCGCGACGTCGGCTTCCGCGAAACCCAATACATCGGCATCCAAACCGTCTCCGGGAAGCTCACGCCCCACACAAAAGCCAACACAGAAGCCAGCCAAAAAAGAACGACCTGTCGACGACGATCCATGGAACACCGATTCATCATACAACGATCCCGCGTATGATGATTACGGAAACTATGGACAGACTTCTGCTCCGCAACGCCGCACCCCGCCAAAGAAGAGCGGTAACGGATTGATGATTGGGTTGCTGGCCGGTGGTGGTGTGGCACTTGTCGGCGTGATCATTTTTGCGGTCTCTTCGTTCCTGAAAAGTTCCGGAGCAAATTCGGGCACGACAACGGGTACCGAGATCACAGGCACGTCAACCGGTGGAGAAAATGCTGCGGTTGCGGGTAGCGATCCGTCGGCAACCGGGGTAACTCCTCCGAATGGTTCGGGAGTCACGCCTCCGGGACAGACAGGAACACCAACACCTCCCGTAGTCGGCAACATTCCTCCGGCCACCGCGGCCATCAGTGGTGATGCTCGTAAGCTGCGATATCACTGGAAACCGGGTGCTATCCATACTTACATGTTCACCGTCGAAGAAGGCTCAGGCGACGATGTGAAGAAAACAACCGGCACATGTACCTATAACGTCAGCGGTAATTCGAATCAGGTCGTGACTGAAGAAGAAAGTTCGGGGACCGGGTTTGTCGTGGCAGCCGACGGACTCATCGGCACCTGTGCCCATGTGGTTGAAGGGGCCAAACGCATCGAAGTCCACCTTGGCGGACAAACTTATCCCGCAACGGTGGTTGCAGTAGATCCTCGTTCTGACGTGGCCCTCGTCAAAATCAACGGTTCAGGTCTGCCCGCACTCACTCTTTCGGACTCTGACACAGTTCAGCTTGCCGAAGCCGTCCGCGCGATTGGTTTTCCGTTGTCTGATGTGTTAGGCACCGATGTGAAGGTGACGACGGGGACCGTGGCAGGAGTGATCCAGAACAAAGATCGTGGAAAGCAAATCCAGATCGATGCGGCCATCAACCCTGGAAACAGTGGCGGCCCCGTGGTCAATGGGGCAGGGCAGGTCGTTGGAGTTGCCAGTGCAAAACTATCCGGATCGTCCGTGACTTCCGTCGGATTTGCCGCTCCAGTGAATCAACTTAGAGCCCTCGCGGCGACCAAAGGAATTCAGCTGGCAAATTCTCCTCGCGGACAGGATCTCGCCGGGCCGGAAGTTGCTCGACGAGTCACACCGGGAGTTGCATTTATCAAAGTCTGGGGCAACAGCGGTGGCAAGATGTACGAAGTCACTTTCAACGCCAACTTTCACGAGCAGCCACAAATGCGTCGTTCTCGCGGAGGTTTTCCAGGGCCACCGTCGTTCGGTTCGAGTTCGATAGACCGTGGCAAGCTAACCGTCAACGCCCTGGGCGAAGTCCTCGAATTCCAGGGCGAAGAGCAATTACCGGCAGTCCTTGGACCTGTCGGTGTATTCTTCATGGAACAACTGGATGCGTACTCAGAATCTCAATGGCACGTTGAAACCGAATCCACATTGCAGCGAATCAAACGTGATGATGGTCCATTCGGGGGAATGCCAAGGTTTGGTGGTCGGATGCGAGGCTTCGGACCTCCGGGAATGTTCGGCGGACAACAGGATCAGGTGGTCGAAGAAATCCCTGCGATTGAACGCGTCTCTTATCAGGTCGGACAGGCGCTCAACAACAAGATCTCTATCACGAAGTCGTATGAGTACACAGCGACCCGAGCCAACAACCAGCTCTACATGAATATTCGAGGGACCGGGACACTGGTCTTTGACACGGTCCAGGGCATGCCGTTCAGTCTCGAGTACAATTCAACAGTGGAGCAGAACAACGAAGACGGCAACATCAAGGTACCGGTCCGAGTGTCCTATACTCTCCGCGATCAGGCGGAAGTTCAGCGTGAGATTGAACAGGCTCAGCAGAAGATGGCGGCCGATAAGAAACAGCGGGAAGATGAGCAGAACATTCCGAATCCAAAACTTGTGGATGACCTGATTGCCGAAGTCCGCAAGGCTGAAGGCGGAAATGGGGCCAGCCAGCCACTCTCCAGACTCAGTCAGATCGCGATTGTCGAAGAAAAGCGTGACGAAGTTCTGAAGATCGCTCGCAATCACATGAAGAACAGCAACGGATTTGTCAAAAAGGGTGCAACCGAAGCCTTCTGTCGCTGGGCAACCGCGGAGCACTCCGAAGAACTAAAGAAGGTACTTGCAGACTCTGACGGACTTATGCACGAAGCAAAAAAGGTTGCGGTGAAAACTCTGGCGAAAAATGCAAAGCCGGAGGACTATCCAACGCTGATCATGTCCATGACGGACCACGTCGTTCGAGGTGATCTGAAAGAAGCGTTGATCTCCATCGGGGCTCCTATTGAGGAACCGGTCATGAAATCGTTTCCGCAAATCACTGACGCGTCGGCTCGCAACGACCTTCTCGAGGTCCTGAAGAAAGTCGGCACTGAAAAATGCGTCGACTTCCTCGAGAAACTGGCTACATCCAACGACTTCTCTGTAAAGAACAATGCTCAGCAGGCGTTGGATGCCGTTCGGGCAAGACTTTAGACGCGATTCAGCGGTTTCGGGCTGTTTAAAGAAGAAACAAGAAATATGTGAACCGTCCGGTGTATGCCCGTCGCGACACACACCGAACAAACCCTGTTTCAAATAGACGCCATACTATTCATGCAGTTCGAGCGTAGCTTCAACTTCAACCGGAACGTTGTAAGGCAGCGATCCCATTCCCACCGCGCTGCGAGCCGCTTTCGCTGAATCTCCAAAAATCTCCACCATCGTGTTGCTGAACCCGTTCACGACAAATGGATGACGCTGAAAATCTGATGTTGAATTGACCATCCCCAGTACTTTTACAATTCGCTTAATGCGATCTAAAGATCCCAGCGACGCTTTGATTGTCGCGAGCATTGTAAGAGCAACCTGACGAGCAGCCGCGACACCTTGTTCTTCGGTCAAGTCTGAACCGACTCGGCCCACAATCATATTGCCGTCTGAGTCAAACGGGACCTGTCCGGAAACGTAGGCAATTTTGTCGACAATCACCACCGGAGTATAAACTCCGCCAGGAGCAGGTGCCGGGGGAAGAGTAATTCCAAGCTGGGCAAGTCGGGCGTCAATACTCATGTTCGTCCTCAAAAACTGAAGAGTGAATCAGCGGAACCAATAAGCTCACGCGACGAACTTTAGTATGTCACAAGGAATCGCGAAACCGTCTGATTGTATCGAGTCCGGTCAATTGCGAATCCCCCATCGCATCCCGTACACTGCTCGGGGTGAAATCACCGATCAGGAACGGAGAAATAGAATGCAGAATCTGAACTCAATACTGTTTCTTGCTCAGGACGCGCCAGTCGCGGCAAGTGGCGACCTTGACTTTGTGAGTGTTCTGCTAATTTGCCTGGCTGTAATCTTTGGCATGATCCTGCTGGTGTTCTTCGGGATCTTCGCTTCGGTCATGTCGCTCTGGTTTCGAGCTTTCATGTCCGGTGCATACATCGGCCCGCTGCAGATGGTTGTCATGAAGTTGAAGAAGGTGAATCCACAGATCATAGTGGATTGCCGAATCATGTCAGTGCAGGCTGGCGTGGCCAACATCACAACGAATGCCATGGAATCGCACTATCTCGCGGGAGGCAACGTCCCTCTCGTCGTCCGTGCCCTGATCGCTGCTCACCGAGCCCAGATCGCACTGGACTGGAATACTGCTGCAGCGATTGACCTTGCCGGCCGAAATGTTCTGGAAGCAGTTCAGACAAGCGTCAAGACAAAAGTCATTGATTGCCCCGATCCATCTCGCACCGGCCGCCCAACTCTTGACGGTATCGCGAAGAACGGTATTCAGCTGAAGGCAAAGGCTCGCGTTACCGTCCGCACGAATATTACTCAGCTGATTGGCGGAGCCACGGAAGAAACAGTCATCGCGAGAGTCGGCGAAGGGATTGTTTCTGCGATCGGTTCCTGTGAAAGCCATAAAGACGTTCTGGCCAACCCGATGCTGATCGCGCGAGCAGTTCTGGCCAAAGGTCTGGACTCTCAGACGGCCTACGAAATCGTCTCGATTGATATCGCTGACATCGACGTGGGTGACAACGTTGGTGCTCGCCTGCAGGCTGATCAGGCTGAAGCCGACATGCGTATTGCACGGGCTCATGCGGAAGAACGTCGAGCTGCGGCCGTCGCTGAAGAGCAGGAAATGAGAGCTTTAACGCAGGAGAATCAGGCAGAAGTCGTTCTGTCTGAATCCGAGATTCCGAAAGCCATGGCAGCGGCCTACCGTGGCGGCAATCTACGCGTATCGAAAGATTCCTGATAAAACGTCGACCTGCTCACCTGGAGGTGAAGCCTGAGCGTAGTCGTGACACCGAAGCCTGTTGAGGATTCTCCCCGAAAGATATTTCCCAGGGAGAATGATCACAGGATCAGGCAACACCCTGAAATCCCATAGCAGTGAATCGTGGCATCTCAATCGCGTCAAGAATTTTCACGGCCACAATCAACTCGAAACTCATGATAACTCGTCGTGACCCCTGGGCATCAGGAGTCTTGCGTTCGATCAGGATCAGGTCACCTGAAATCATATAGCTCACGAACTGAATCGACTCACCGAACGTCGTCACAATCAGGCCGGTGCGAGGAATGCTGGCGGGCCATTCGGCGAAAATCCTTCGCATATCCTTCATACCAGTTGCTCCCATGAATATTCCTTTGCTCAAAGTCTGTTCAATTCACCTCGCTGATTTTTCGGCTGAACCGATTACAACTCTGTAAGGCAACAGCTTCGACCATGGATCGCGTCGATCACTATGAGCGACACCCGGGGCCTGATCGTTACAATCGGCGCCGCTGTTAAGTTCACTTGCCACGAATGTTTTGCCTTCGTTGATTTCGTCAACGAGGCAAGTTTTTCCGTTCGGTTACGATAAGCCGTCCGGCAATCAACGTTCTCCATGTCCGGATCTTTTTGCCAACCCAGACCGGTCGGGAGTAACCATGTTGCCGATGTTGGTAGGCCACAGCTTGCTCAAGCGGTGGTCAGACTATTGGTCAAATGCAAAAGGTAACGGATTATCGTGGCTGCTGTGACTGCTCCACCTTTCGACTGGAAAAACCTGAGCCAACGTTCTGTGGCCTCAGTCAAAGCCGACTTGCTGCCCAAGGCCATTGAATTGCCCGCACTGCCACATGCGGTGACGGAATTCGTGCAAGCCTCAGCCAATCCGGATTACAGCATCGCAGACCTCGCAAAGATCATTGAAAAGGATTCCGCCCTGACGGTGGAACTCCTGCGACACGTGAACTCAGCAATGTATGCTTCGAGCACTCCTATTCGCAGTGTCAAAGGTGCGATCACTCAGGTTGGCCTCAAGATTGCCAAGATGCATTTGATGGCTGTCGGCATGAAAGCCGCCAATCGTGCACTCAAAACAAAACTGATCAATCAGCGAAACTTCTGGAACGAATCGCTGCAGAAAGGTTTGTTTGCCAAAGAAATCGCCACACGTATGCACCTTGACCCGGGCCTCGCGTTCCTCGGCGGTTTGCTCCAGGACTTCCTTCTCCCGGTCCTCACCAACACATTCGACAAGCAGTATCTTGAGTATATGGACACTTCGTCCACTCCCGGGCCGGGACGAAATCTGGTCGACTGGGAGCGCGAAGTCTTCGGATGGGATCATGCATCGGCCGGAGCCTACTATGCGGCTCAATGGAAGTTTCCTGAAGACTTGTTGTGTGCGATCTTCTATCACCACTCACTGGAGTCAACTCTGCAGGAACCCAATGCGGAGTTCTTCAAGTTGTTTCCCGTAGCATTAGCGTCGCTGCTTCCAGACCAGCTGCACCAGTCGCCGAAGGGTTTCCAGACCCTGATCAAAGTCGCTCGCCAATGTCGCGCGATCGAACTTGAATCCGTTTGTCGCGCTGTCGACGAAGAGCAGATGAAACTGGCCGAGGGTTATGAAATCCCAAACCATCTCACACAATTGCTGCAGCAAACACAGCGAACAATGGAACAGAGCAACATCTGATCACTCTGCGTGCCATGACATTTTGACTAACGCGAGTTTGGTTCCAATGCGATGGGTCATTGAGACTGAACAAGCTGCCGGTTGCGTGCCTTAAAACAGGCCACATTGAAAAAAGCCACCTGATTGCAGTCGACGAATCCCTGCCGTCGATTTATGCTGAAACTCCCACCCAGCGATCACCCTGCCTCCCAGCCGATTCTTCCTGCCAGACTATTCGCCAGGAGACTCTTCATGCAACGCCACCTTCGGACTCCAACCGATCAACGCGTCGATTCACAATCGCGAAGAAACTGGATCGCATCCACTGGTCTAAAGGCTGCGGGACTCAGCGCCATCCAACAGTTCTGGGGAAGTGTGGCCCAGGGAAGCATTCAGCCATCCGGCTCTTCGCTGGCGACCAAAACACGTCGGGCGAAATCTGTCATCATGATCTTCAACTGCGGTGCTCCGAGTCATATAGACCTGTGGGATATGAAGCCGCAGGCACCATCAGAAATTCGTGGCACGTTTGAACCCATCGACACCAATGTCCCGGGCATTCAGATTTCTGAGCTGCTGCCGGAAGTTGCAAAGCGAATGGACAAACTCTCCATTGTCCGAACGCTGCATCATTCCCATGGCGGTCACAACTCCGGCATGCACTGGTCCATCGTCGGCAAGCCCTATCGAATCGACAGTACTCTGATCAATCCCGGCCGCGCCGATATCCCAAGCTTCGGGACGCTCGCGGGTTGGCTCGCACAGCAGGATGGCTATTCCGCCAACGTGCCTCCTTATGTGATCACGCCATTCCCTCATTGCGACAGCACGAAGTATCTGACGCCCGGACAATTTGGGGGATGCCTTGGCAGCCGTTTTGATCCTTTCGTCCTCAACGCTGATCCAAATACAAAGGGCTTTCAGGTTCCCGGACTTCAGCTTGATGCCGCCATCAGCCGTGATCGCCTGCAGGATCGTCAGTCATTGCTGCAATCGCTGGAAGCACGAGGAATCCTGAAGACTTCTGAATCCACGGCCGACATTGACGTGCAGCGTGCGAAAGCCCTGGGCCTGATCAGTTCTGATGCCGCCAGCGAAGTCTTCGATCTGTCGAGAGAACCAGACTCCGTTCGCGATCGCTATGGTCGGCATAGCTGGGGACAGTCTCATCTATTGGCAAGACGCCTGATTGAAGCCGGAAGCCGATTTGTCACCACAGTGAACGGCCCGAGCATCACATGGGATACCCACAAAGACAACTTCAACCAAATGAAAAATCGCCTCGTGCCTCCCATGGAGAAAGCCTATGTGGCACTACTCGACGATCTTTCCGAGCGAGGTTTGCTCGACGAAACACTTGTAATCTGGATGGGTGATTTTGGTCGCACGCCGATCATCAACAAGGAAGCCGGCCGAGATCATTGGCCGCAGTGTTATTCCATGGTCCTTGCTGGTGGAGGAATCCGAGGCGGGCAGGTCATCGGCGAATCCGACAAGACTGGTGCCTACCCCAGACTGCGTCCGATTCGCCCCGCAGACATTCATGCCACGATTTTCGAGGCCCTGGGCTACGACGCACAGCACATCAACTACCACCTGACAGATGGACGTCCGATGCCCGTTTCCGACGGACAGGCGATTCAGGAACTGCTGTAGTTGTTGCGTACTCTGACGGTGTTTCGGTGGAAATCGATCGAACCGTCAGGGCGTCGAGTACCTCAAATTGACTGCTGTCGTGAAGTAGTACTCGCGTCCGCACACCCACGGGGTGGTGCGCAGGTCTGTACGCGAACTTCGACCGCAACCGACCGCACCAATGCACAACTCTTACTGCTGCGTATTCCGCTGTCGAAGTCGGGCACTAACGCGATTAAGAATGGCCAACTCACGAGCGGAGAGTGACTCGCGTCCTTCCGAATGCAGTTTCTCGAGGATAATGTCCAACTGCTGCTCATCCATTTCGCGAACCTCTGATTCACGAAATGCCCGTTCGTCGTCTCGACGAGTCTTCCAGCGTTCGAGTATCCCGAAGCCAGAGTCCTCATCTTCATTCTCGCGATCAGAAAACTCGGCCCGATTCAGGCTTGTATAGCCTTCTGAGAAATCGTAGCCCATGAAAGAATCGTCAGGCTCCGGCGGCGGAGTCCACTGGCTCACTTGATGAATATGCAACACCAGCAGAAAGGAGGACAGAGCCACGAGGCTGCTGATATCGAACACAAACCCCGCAAGTATTCCGAACAAGGAAACAACGAGGCCTATTCTCAGCATAAGATCATGCGTTTCTGATTCGACAAACCGCAGATTCAGAAATGATGAAGCAACCTGGCCAGCGTCCAACGGACGCACTGGAATCAGGTTGAACAGGGCCAGACAATAGTTCACGAGAAATGCGACTCGTAGACAGTTTTCAGTCAGGTCCAGTTGAGAGCCAATCGAAAAAACTTCAAAAGGATTCAGCAAACTGGCCAACAAACCAAGTTCATGAAGCCGCCACCCACAAGTCAATGCAATCGTGGCGTTCACGAGAGGGCCAGCCAATGACTGTGCTAGAGATTCTCGAAATGTCAGCCGTGAGCCACCTTCAGACATTCCTCCCAAAGGCCACAGCACAACAAGACCTGGTGATGAGTAATTCCGGCGTGCAATCAGAAGGTGAGCAATCTCATGGAGCAGCAAGCTCAACAGCAGGATCACACTAGTGATCGCACCGAATACGACATCCTGCATTCGCCACATCAACGCGACAGCAACGACAGGCATGAGAAAACTCAGCCGAAGCGGAACTCCCATCAGCCGTCCCATCGGGAACGAAAATGTCAGCAAACTGTCGGTGCGATACATGCTGCGAATTGTAAACAAGGCTCCGACCCCAAAAAACACCCGAGGGCCGATTTTTTTCTCAGTGCTGGAAGTCCTCCTGGCGTCTGACTGGCCCTGCGATGATATTGCAAGATGCCTGAACAACCAGTAAATCGGGGCCTTGGCACGTTGATGTCGCCAAAAAAGGCCCTAAACAGCTCAACCAAACTGTCCTGCCTGTACACCCGACAATATCGAAGCCTTTTTTTTTAACCTCGATGGAACAGTTTTCTGACGAATAATTCGGTCCCACACACAGTGATTTTCGGGTTTGACGCTGTGATCGGGCCTGGTCGCTTGTTTTGAGTGGATTGCCCTGGTCCAATTCGCGTTCTGCTTGCAAATCAGGTCTGGCTGAGCTTTTCTCGCCGGACATGTGCAGCCTGCGGTCCGCCTGAAGTTGTTGCGAACGGCGAGTATTTCCACCTTATTTGTGTCAGACAGGAATTTGAAAAGATGGCGGTTAAAGTTTATTACGACGACGATGCGGATCTGAGTCTCCTCAAGGGCAAGACAATTTCCATCATTGGTTACGGAAGCCAGGGCCATGCTCAGGCTCAGAATCTTCGCGACAGTGGTTGCAACGTCCTTGTCGGCCAACGTCCCGGCGGAGCCAACTATGATCTCGCCATCAGCCACGGTTTCAAACCCGTCTCTGCTGCAGAAGCTGCTGAAAAGGGTGACCTGATCAATATCCTGTTGCCGGACGAACTACAGGGTGACGTCTACCGCAACGATATTAAGCAACACCTGAAGCCTGGCAATGTTCTGATGTGTTCACACGGATTCAACATCCATTTCGGTCAGGTTCAGCCGCCGAAGGGTGTCGATGCCGCTCTTGTTGCACCAAAAGGCCCTGGCCACCTGGTTCGCAGCGAGTACGAAAAAGGCGGCGGTGTCCCGAGCCTGATCGCACTCAGCGAAGGTGCCTCGGAGACATCCCGCCAATTGGCTCTGGCATACGCCAAGGGCATTGGTGGTACTCGCGGTGGCGTCATCGAAACAACGTTTGCTGAAGAAACCGAAACCGACCTCTTCGGCGAACAGGTTGTTCTCTGCGGCGGTGTCAGCGCGTTGGTGAAGGCAGGCTTCGAAACTCTGGTTGAAGCCGGTTATCAGCCGGAAATGGCCTACTTCGAATGTATGCATGAACTGAAGCTGATCGTCGACCTGTTCTATCAGGGCGGTCTGAACTATATGCGTTACAGCGTTTCAAACACCGCTGAGTACGGAGATTACACTCGCGGTAACCGCATCGTGACCGAACAGACCAAGGCCGAGATGAAGAAGATTCTGGAAGAAATCCAGAGCGGAAAATTCGCTCGCGACTGGTTGCTTGAAAACAAGGCCGGTCAGGCTTCCTTCCTCGCAACTCGCCGCCGCGAACGCAATCATCTGATTGAAACCGTTGGCAAGCAGCTGCGTAAGATGATGAGCTGGATTTCTTCCAAGGAAGTCTAGTCGTCCATCAATCGTGATTTATCAAAGCCCGGCCGTTCGATCACAGATCGGCCGGGCTTTATTATTGTCGCACAACGATCTTTGCGAATTCCCCGGCAGCTGCACCACGTCGCTACGGTAACCTTATGTCGTTCATCGAAATCCAACCCGTAAAGTCGCCGATCAGGGGCACGATTCGCCCGCCTGGTTCGAAAAGCATTACCAACCGCGCCATGATCCTGGCAGCTCTGGCGGATGGACCTACAACACTCACCGGAATGCTCGACAGCCAGGATACGCGAGTAATGGTGGAGAGCCTTCGACGGCTGGGATTTATCGTCGATCAGGATATTGCCGGATGTCGCTGCACAGTGAATGGCCTCGCGGGAAAGATACCGGCGAAGCAGGCGGACCTGTGGCTCGAAAACAGCGGGACCAGCATTCGATTCCTCACATCCCTTTGTGCACTCGGAAGCGGGCAGTATCGCCTTGATGGTGTTGAACGCATGAGACAACGGCCCATCGGCGATCTTGTACGAGCTCTCCAGCCGCTGGGTGCGAATATTCGTTTTGAAGTTTCCGACAGCGATTGTCCTCCGATTATCATCGACGGTCTGCTGAGCTATTTCACCGGCGGATGGACTTCGATACAGGGGAACATCAGCAGCCAGTTTCTCAGCAGCCTGCTGATGACAGCTCCGGCCTGCCAAAAAGATGTTCACGTTCGCGTCGATGGCGAATTGGTCTCAAAGCCTTACGTCACAATGACGCTGCAAATGATGCAGACCTTTGGTGCCGAAGTGTTCTGCCCGGATGATCTCTCGGAATTCCACATCAGCGCGAAACCTTATAGGCCTGGCACTTACGACATCGAACCGGATGCGTCAGCTGCCAGTTATTTCTTCGGTGCTGCGGCCGTGACGGGCGGTGAAGTCACTGTCACGGGGCTCTCGCGCAACGCTCTGCAGGGAGATGTGGGCTTCGCCGCCGCTCTGGAGCAAATGGGGTGCGAAGTCATCTGGGGCACTGACCAGATCACTGTAAAAGGAAAACCTCTGCATGGCATCGACATCGATATGAATGCCATCAGTGATACAGCGCAGACACTTTCGACGGTTGCTGTCTTCGCTGACAGCCCCACGACGATCAGAAACGTTGGCCATATGCGACACAAAGAAACAGATCGAATCGCTGCGGTCGTGACAGAACTCAAACGAGCCGGTATTCGTGCGGAAGAGCATGCCGATGGGCTGACGATCTTTCCTGGAACGCCACACCCCGCCGAGATTCATACCTACGATGACCATCGCATGGCGATGAGTTTTTCGTTGCTGGGGCTGAGAGTTCCCGGGATCAAAATTCTGGACCCAGGCTGCACCGCTAAAACCTATCCTCACTACTTTCAGGACCTCCAGACGCTTTGCACGGCAGGGCTTCCGACAGGAGCCAACTCATGAGCAACGGGGGATGGCCGGAAGGCAATCGATCGGGAGATCCAGGACGACGACCTCAGTTTGGCAACCGAGATCAATCCGGCCCACGACATCGACGTCCTCAACAGGGCGGCAATCCCTGGGACAAATCTCAGAATTCCCGAAGCAGTGATGAAGCCAGCCTGGTTGTTCCCGAACCGTACATGAACGGACGTCACCTGGCCTACGCTGTTCTGCAGGAGTACGACCGTTCTGATCGTTTCGTGCAGGACCTGTTCGTAGAACTCGATCATCGCCACCATTTGTCCTCACAGGACCGCGCGCTGGCGGTAGATGTTGCCTCCGGTGTTGTTCGTCGCAGCAGAACTTTGGATGTACTGCTGGAATCAAGAATGACTCGTCCACTCCACAACGTGGAACCTGATCTCTGGCGTATTCTCCGTCTCGGGGCTTACCAACTGCTGTTTGCACGGACGCCGGAACATGCGGCCGTAGACTCAACGGTTGATCTGTGCCGAGATCTCAATCGAGCTCGCTGGACAGGGTTTGTGAACGGCGTGCTTCGCAACATCGGACGCTTGTTGTCAGACGTGCCTTGTCATGGGCCATCATCGACTTCTCTTCCCACCGTGAATGGCCTTTGGCGTTCGCTCAATGAATCGGTGTTTGCCGATCCTGCCGTTGATCCGGCTCAGTATTATGCGGATGCCTTTTCACTACCGGCTTTTCTGGCAAAACGCTGGGTTGCGAGATTTGGGAGATCCCCTGAGAGCACAGAACTACTCGCCATCTGCTTTCAGTCAATCAGCCCGCCGTCCACGTCGCTGCGAGTAAACTCACTGCGGAGTAATGCGGCGGACGTATTGACTCTGCTCACGGAAGCTGGCCGCAAGGCGAGTCCAGGACAAATTGCAGGCAGCATTCATCTGGATCAGTCTGTTCGGCTTGAATCGTTGCCAGGATATGTCGGCGGCCTGTGGAGCGTTCAGGACGAAGCGGCCATGTCTGCATCGCAGTTACTGAATCCACAGCCCGGTGAACACATTCTTGACATGTGCGCGGCTCCTGGTGGCAAGACGACCCATCTGGCAGAGCTCAGCGGCGATCAGGCTCAGATCACGGCTTGCGATGTCGCGACGGGGCGGCTCCAGCGAGTGCTGGACAACGCCGCGCGGCTGCAACTGCATTCGATTGCTCCGCAACTGATCGGCAAGGATGGAAACAGTCTGCCCGATGGCCCGTTCGATGCTATTCTCGTCGATGTTCCCTGTTCGAATACCGGCGTACTCAACCGTCGTCCCGAGGCTCGCTGGCGTTGCGATGAAAGCTCTCTGCGAGAACTTGTGGTGCTTCAGACGCGACTCCTTTTGCAGGCTTGTGAGCGAGTCCGCTCCGGTGGTCGAGTCGTTTATTCAACTTGCAGCCTTGAACCGGAAGAGAATCGAGGTGTCGTGGACGCGGTGCTTTCAGCGATGCGAGGATTTCGCCTCGAACGAGAATGCCTGCATCTTCCGGGCCTGCCCGCCGACGGCGCGTATCAAGCTCTCTTGATCCGAAGCTGACAACATGGAATGATTCTGATCATGAACGCGGAGTCAGGTGTCTCGCAGGTGAACCTCTGCAGAGTTTTGCTGGCTGAAAGAGCATATCGACAACGAACATGACCATCCAGAATTTGTTGATCGCCACCATAGTCCTGCTGACAATTGCTGTCGCAATTCTGGTCTGTCGCGCGGCACAGTGCAGCGCTGGGTGGCGTGCCTGGGTCTGTTATCAGACAGCGATGATTTACAACTTTTTTCTCCCGCGATGCACGGCGACAAACGCCTGCACCTATCCTGAGCACGGCCCCGCTATCATTGTGGCGAATCACACAAGTCCGGCTGACCTGATTCTTCTTTGATGCGGGTATCGCTCATGCTGTTGTTTGCACTTCGCGTCATCGGTCACATGATGGCTAAAGAATATTATGTACGTGGCGGGATACTTACCTGGATCTGGCAATGGAAAGCATTCCCGTTGAACGTAACGGCCAGGATATGGCCCCCATCAAAGAAGCCTTCCGACGACTGCAGGCCACCTGCTGGGATTGTTTCCGAAGGTGAACGTTGAATCACCCAATGAACGTCTTCGAGCCGGTGGTACCGGAGTAGCATGGCCTGCTCTGCGTTCCAAAGCACCAGTGATCCTGGTGTTCATTGCGGATGCTCCGCGTTCAAATTCGATGGTTTGGCCCTCTTTCAGCGAACTCGCACAAAGCGCGACCATGGGTCGCCGGTGGATTTGTCTCAATGGCAGAATGACAAGTCTAGTCACACCGACCTGATGGAAGCTACTGACAAGATCATGCAAAGCATAGCCAGTCTTGGCGGTCTGCAGATTACGCCTTCCTCCACTCGCGCAACGCGGCCAGGGAAAGACGGCTCTGGGGAATAGTCGACGCCGAAATCTGTGTTCGCGTTTCCGCGCCGGCAAGTCTGCTCGCGTCTCACGAACACCCAGGACTCGGCAAGGAGAAAATGCACCTTCCGGATGCTATCTGACAAAGGCCATGTAATAGAACAACAGGCCTGTCAGGGATGTCGAGTGATATCGATCGTCGACGCCCAGCCAAGAAGAGCGTGAATTCGACTGTGAGGCCCCGGCTGAGGGTTCTTTCCAAAACCGTTTCAATGCCAACACAATTGTTGCGACCCACAACACCGGAGTTGTGATGGCAAACACAAGATGCACCAGTAGCCACGGTCGTACGGCGGAAATCTTTGCAGCGAACTCTGCTTCGGCAATTTCGTTAAGAGCAACGATGTCACTTTCCCAGCCACCATGCACCAACTGCACATCGACTTCAAAGGCCGTCACGGCAACCAGCGCAGCACAATTCCTGCGTAAGTTGTGCAGTCGAGTGCCCAACATAAATATGAAACTTCACCAGCCAAAGACTGAACAAGAGCAGAGGTACAATCAGTACGAGAGCGCAGACGACGAAGTCCAGCATAAAGGTCGTGGGGTAACCCAGAAAAACCATTGCGAAACATGTTCAACTCATGGATACTTGCTATACGGAATAAAAACTGCCCGACCCCACGCCGACGTAAGCGCTGGATTAACAAGACCGAAAACCATTCCCGGAAAGGGATCACTCCAGTTTCACGTGCTGAAGCGAACTTCAGGCTATTTCTTCAGCAGCTCATGAATAGCGGTTCGAATCCCATCAGTATCACCCTGATGCCCCATCTGCTGCCACAAACCGCCAGAGCCCTCACGATGTGTGCCGATGTTGTTACGTCCCTTGAAGCCTCGCTTCAAAGTTCAGTGCCGAACCGCGAACCCAGTCCGGTATTAACGTTGAACGATTCAGCGACCAGCCTCATCGGAGCCTGCAGCCAGTTTCGTCATCATGGCGTCATCGTAAACGTTCAACGTGGCCTTGTTGATCAGGCCAATATGCAATCCCTGAGCCTTCAACTTGATTACCGCATCCAGCGCTCGGTAGACAGTTTCACCGAAGGCGACGATGTATCCATCGGCTCCCTCACGGATCACTTCATCTCGACCTGTAACGAACTTGTAGTCATCGCCGTAAATGCGAGCGCCGTTTTCGTCGAGCAGATCAGGCACACCGGATCGTGTTGAGAAAATAAATCGCAGCCCGGCATCTCCGAAGATCTTTTTCATGCAGGCTTTGAACTGATGCTGGTCAGCCGGGAAATACAGTCGTGTCGTGTCGCGACCTTCATCCGGCAGTCCATTCGCTGCATACATGTTGTTGAGACCGAAGTGGCAGGTGTTGTCTGCCATGTCATCACAACCTGCATGGGAGAAGTGTGCAAGCACATTCGACTGGTTCAGCCGAGCCATCGTGATTTCGGAAACGACCATTTCCAGAAACGCAGAGAACGTCGCAAACACACCCTGCTTGCCGGATTCATAACCAAAACCCGCCGCAGCAGAATAGTTACCGCGTTCCATGATCCCGCCGCGAACAAACACTTCCGGATGAGCCGCTCGGACGTGATTCAGACCGCAGGAACCCTCCAGGTCACTGTCGAAGACTCTGACGCTGGCGATTCTCTGAGCCTCAGACATGCCGCCCAGGATCTCGTTCAGAATCTTGCCGAACAGATCGCGATTCTTACCGACGTTCTTGGTGCAACTGCCTTCGTACGTCGGCCCTGATGGGCCCTTCTTCACGTTGTTGAGATAATCAACGGCAGCAGTGCGCCCGTTGGCTGTCAGATAATCTTTGGCGACAGAAACTTTGATCACATCGTGACCATGAGCACTGCCTTCAAGGCCTTTGATTCCAACGCACATCTTGCGGCGATTAATCAGAGCAATCGGGCCGTCCGTGGTCACTGCGGCACACATACGAGCGTAAAGAGCATCGAGATCTTCACCATCTCCGATGTCAATCTTCAACCCATGTCCTTCCAGAGTTCGGGCCACATCGTAGCCCTTCAAGTAATCTGAAGGATGGCCGGCAATCGTGACGTCATTGTCATCGATGATCAGCTTAACATTCAGCTTCTGAGCAACAGCCAGACGCGCAGCTTCTGCGTCGTTGCCTTCCATCTGAGATCCATCAGATCCCAGCATGAACACGACCTGTCCCGGACTTGCGATGGCGACACCATTGACGAACGGCCACATGTGGCCCAGACGGCCAGAAGAGAATTTCACGCCCGGAGTAAACCCGCGTTCCGGATGTCCAGGCAAATGAGACAGGTACTCGCGGTAGTGATAGAGTTTTTCAATTGGCAGATCTCCTTCAAGGGCTGCCATCAGGTACTGGGTTGCGACGCGATGGCCGGCCTCGTCGAAGAAGATCGGCAGCACGGACGGCTTTCCGCCTGCTTCTGAAAACTTCATGAAGCTGTGCATAATGCAGACTTCCGGAACGGTGTCGAACGGTCCGCCGGTGTGTCCACCCAGGCCTTTTGCATCCGCAATGGCCGTGAAGAAGACGATCGCATCGCGACAGATCTCGATGTTCTTCTTCAGAGTGTCCCGCTGTTCCGCAGTGAGCTTCGGGTTCCTGGGATCAAGAGGCAGGGCATTGTACTGATCGAGCGGAATCGGGAACTCGGCAACCGCGGTCATCGTGATGATTCTCCATCAATAAATTCGGACAGGAAAAAGGCGATCGCACCAACGGGAACCGGAAGTGAGAAAGCTGCAGCAGGAGAAAACAGCCTGTTTTCCATTCAGACCAGAACAGGTCGCCTGCAGTTGACCGGGAAGTATGAGGCTACCGCAGGGAAATGCAATTCCAGAGCGTTTCCCGGGGCAAACCAGCCTGCTTTTCTCATTTGGACAGCAGCAATGTTCAAACGCGGCCACGACTACGTCGGATTCTCAGCGCTACCAACGAACAAATGGCCTCAATTCACACCGCGTAGAAACTACCGTCGCTGCCAAAGGGCACGGTAAATCGGAAGACCCAGCTTCCGCTTTTTCCGCTCAAAACTGGTGTGATAATCCATATCGTGGTCCGCATCACGCTCTGGTGGAGGTGGGCAGATCTCAAAATCAGCATGGTCGTCCATCAGTCCGCGGACCATTTCGAAATAGTCGGCCACGTCCGTCCAATGGTGCACGAATCCACCAGGCTTCAGAATGCGAGCCAACAGGTGAGTGAATTCGATGTTAAAAATGCGGCGTTTCCGATGCCGTTTCTTCCACCATGGGTCCGGGAAATAAACGTGAGCCGCCTGAACCGTGCCGGGCTCGATCATACTGGCCAGAACGACAGTCCCGTCCCCGCCGATGACCCGCGCATTGGGGAGGTTCTGCTTCATCAGTCGAGTTGCCGTGCGGCGACCCTCTCGATAATCAATTTCAAGGCCGACAAAATTTGTGCCGGGTGTCGTGACGGCGGCATTGAACAGGAACAGCCCGCGACCACAGCCGATATCCAGTTCTACTGGCAAATCATTGCCAAAGAACTCAGTCCAGCGCAGGTGAGGACCGATTTCGGGCACCGTTTGAAACCACGGTTTGATCGGCTTGATAGGCGCGGTTTGCATGAGTGATCTTTGATGAGTCCGCTTTTGGTCATTGTTCCTGAGTATTCTGGATCTGGGTCTATTCCTTTAGCCAGCTTTATTGACGGTGACACCAAGCATCTGGCCCTCAAACATCAATTCGCCATCAACAAATCCCTGAAAGTTGAACTGAGCCAATCTTCGAGCCATCACGCGGGTCACTTTGGCGATCATGTCCAGCCTCGAGCCTGGGTAAATCGGCTTCCGGAAGCGGACTTCATCCATCCCGCCGAAACCCAGATAATCGCCACCGATCAGATCGTATTTCCGCATAAAAGCCTCCCAGCTCGTGCGGCCGCTTCGCACTGACAACACCCGGCATCAACGGATAGCCTGGCATGTGTCCTCGAGCCCAGAATTCGGAATCTGTCAGCTGCTTGTAGCCAACAATCAGGTGTTGAGATTCGATCCACATGAACGATGGCGGTCAGCTGCTCCATTTCAAATCGCTGCGGATTTACAGTCCGAATCTCTTCGATCGTAAACAGCGGCTTCGTTGAAATCCAGAGCCTTTAAATCATTAAAATGGGATCCGAAGCCATCGACTCAATACTCCAACACTCAAATAACTCAAAACAGACTCTTAAACGCACCGAAGCGAACGGTCAGCCTCATCTCCGTCGATTTGCAGTGTTGGCTTCAGCCAACGTTGGTGCCCAAATCCCTGATAAGTCGGCACTACTAAATCGATTCAACAGCTGCGGAAACACGTTCCCTAAGCTGCCAACAGAATTGCTCAATCGCTCAGTTCGCGAATTGCAAATAGGAAACGAGCCGGTTCCGCAAGGCACTCAGGGTTTTACGGTCGACATTTTTCAACTTCTGTGCGGATTCTGGTGCTGAATGTGTTCCGCTCTGAGACATCCTCGGACAGGCTGGGCCGTTGAATTCTACCCAGTTCCCCAAGAATTCAGCCAAGGCGCTTTTCCGCACTTGCTGGGTGTCGATCCTGACCGGGAACCAACCTGTTCCCACACGCACAGCCTCCACAAATTAACACTTGCCTTCGAAAGCCTCCCCATGCGGAAGAATGACCCTGTATCTCATGTCATGACTAAAGACGTTGTCACCCTGGACCTCAGTGACCCGATTTCAAAGGCGAGACGGTTGTTTGAGGATTCCGGGATTCATCACCTGCCTGTCCTGAGCGGGGGTGAACTTGTCGGCCTGCTGACTTGGACAGACTTTCTGCGAATCAGCTTCGGTGAATTCGGCAACCAGGATGTTCGCAGCCTGGACGCAATGCTGGATCACACTTACAGGCTGAAGGATGTTATGAAGGCCAATCCCGTGACTCTTCCAACCTCGAGCACCGTCCGCGATGCCGCTCAACTGCTTAGCACACAAGGGTTTCACTCGGTGCCCATCGTTGAGGGCAAGAAACTTGTTGGCCTTGTCACTTCGACAGACCTGATCCGGTATCTTGTCGAACAGTATTGAGCCAAAGTCAGCCCAAAGAACCCGGAATCCTGGGATCGTGCTCCTAAAAAAGCTCGGAATTCAGGTTTCCGGTTCACAATTTCCTTCTCCTTTGTTAAACCTCTTGTCTCACGCATTCCACGCAGTTTCAGAGAATGCGAATCCTGAGGCAAGGACGTTGGGGATATGGAATCAGCACTCATCTTGTTCTTCATGGGCGTCATGTCCCTGATGCTGCTGGGGATGCTGTACGGTGAACGCCTCAGCATGCTGGCGATTTTTGACGGCGATTGGCTTGGTCCGATCGGCTCCGTCTTCGAAAAACTCTGGAGCGGACTTGTTCAGGGTTTCGACGAGTCGCTCGAATTCGTGCTGGCTCATCTTTCATGGGTTGTTGCAGCGGCTTCCGGAACAGCCGGACTCGTCATCATCATTTTTCTCATGGGCGGTGGTCTGGCCTCTGATGCGGCCGCCTACCATCGCGATACGTTAACGCCACTGCGTTCGGGTGGCGTGATCGACAAAGTGCCGGCTGTAGCGGCTCGCGCATCGCAGGCTCCGATCATTCTGGCGAAGGAAGATCGCGATGACTCCCATTTGGTGTCACAGATCAGAACAGCCGATTACATCGTTTTCGGTCGTCCTGAGTACACTCCTATTCGCCCGCGTCCTCGACGTCCCATTGACGGCTCGATTAACTATCCGCCGAGCTCGATTACAGACATTCCAATGCTCGACGTAACATTTCGTCGTCTGGGCAGTTCTGTTATTCGCTCAGAATCGAATCCTGACGTGATCACTCGCGGCCGACTGGTTGACTCATTGCCGGATACCTATTTCATTGATCGCATCGTCCGAAGATTGCGAGGAGACAACTGGCGTGAAGCCCTTGGTTTGCCAGGAGACGATGATCTTGGTTTGCCTCAGGACAATCTGCCCGAGTCACCAATGGCCGATGTTGAAGATCTTGAGTCTCGCGTCAAAGTGACGCCGGGAGCGTATGTCTCAACGCATGATCTGCGAGTTGAAAAGAGTGTTCCGGAAGAGACGGCATCGGGAGACATTACGATTCAGGTCTCACTGTCGAATCTTGGAGACAAGACCATCGACGGACTCCTTGTTCGCGAAATCCTGCCGTTTGATACGGTCGTTCGTGGAGCAAGCCCCAACGCGGTATTTCGTGATGATACGCTGACGTGGCTCGTCGATCACTTACGTCCGGCTGACGAATACGTACTGCGGTTTACTGTCGTGGCTCCAACAGGCTTCAGCGTGAGCGGCGGACGTCGCTCATTGTTCGAGTCGCTGACTGAAATCTCGGCCGCGACGGCCGTGGCCGCACGAACCCGCGTAACTGACGAAAGCCCGGTTGTTGATCCATTCCCATCAGAACGCCTGCGTCCAGCACCGTCGCCACTTCCTCGGCGAGAAACAACACCGCGCCGAGAGCTGGCCGGAAGCCCGTCGCTTCGCCTGGCCATCCAGGAGCAGGAAGAGATCGCTCAGGTCGGCGAATGGACACAAGTGATGTTTGCTCTTACCAACAGCGGTACTGCTGATGCGGAAGCCGTACGTTTGAGGCTCATTCTGGATGAATCTCTGGATCAGCCGGATCTATTGCGTCTACCGGTTGAAGATCGTGTTGTTTTTGTGGACGTTGACAGAGTCGCCGTCGGACAGACCCGACGCTTCAGACTGGAAGTGCGTCCAAACTCCAGCGGCGAAACTCTTTCAACTGCCGAAGTGCTTCTTGAAGGAGCTCGAGTTGATCGGCGCACTTTCCGACTGGTCGCTCGTGACCTTGATGAGTCTCGCCCGCGTCCAGAGAATGTCATCCGTTGAATGAGGACGCGGCCTCCAGTCGCCCCGGCACCGCCAGCGATGGATCCCAGGCCAGCAACTCCGCAGCGTATCATTCCGTCAAAATCCGTTTCTGAAGTGCAGAGCCCGCAGGCTTTGCAGCCGAAAGGGATGCGAACTGAAACTCCGCCACGTCGCGTCAAAACTCCGACGCGTTCAGCATCGCCAGTCCGTGAAGTGGAAGACTGTCAACAAAGCTGGCGTCTTCCAGATGACTTACAAGCTGCCTGCCACCGCCTCCTGAGACAAAAATCTGAGGACGACTGTTCTCCGCAAATTGATTCACAGCCGCCAAAGACAAACGGGCAATCAGCTCTTTAACCGCGCCGAGTTGACCGACAAACAGGCCGGCTCGCATCGCTGCTTCCGTGTTCCTGCCGGGCAACAGCGGCAGCTCTGTCAGCTCTTCATCAACATTCAGCAGCGGCAGCCTTGCGGTGTAGTCATGCATCGCATGCGCGGACAATCGAAGTCCTGGCAAAATGCTGCCACCGCGAAATGTTGCGTCCGATGTGACAAGGTCCACGGTTGTCGCCGTTCCGGAATCAACCACGATCACCGGTCGACCTGGCTCACTCATCTGACTGCCAGCGAAAGCATTCAACAACCGATCCACACCGACTCGTTCCGGAGAATCGACGTCCACTCCGACAGGGATCTGACGGAATCCGAAGATTATGATCGGACGACAACCGTGAATCGGCCAGCTCTGCACAAGCAGATCGCGTGTTTCCGGATCACTGGCCGCAACCATGGCGACATCTGGCGGATCGACGCCCAGATTCAGCCACCAATCGTAAAATGCGGACGCGACGTCAGCGGTCTCGTTGAGAATTCGAGCGGCAATTTCGAGAGGTTCAGGATTCTTTGCCAACGTCTGCCGAAACAGCCCAAACTTTGCGCGAGTGTTCCCGACGTCAATTGCAAGGATATGTTTTCCGTCAGCCATGGGAGCCCGCAGGAATCAAAAAATTTTCGAACAGACTCTGCACTTCGTTGAGCGCCGCAGTTGATAAAATGGGAATGGCTCGTCGGCAGTTCATGACAGTAAAACGATTTCGACTGTTCCAAATCAACCCCTTCGGCCTTGTGCCGAAGGTGAGATAGTTTGGCAACCAGAAATGCAAATTCTGGTTGCCAGACGCTTCACCACTCAGACAAGCTGAGTGGCGTCACCAAACGAGATTTCTCGAACCGTGGAACTATCGTCAGGGGCTTCCGAAGTGACTGTCCCATTTTATCACTCTTTCTTTGGTCGAGCCGCCGCTCTGGCAATCCAGGTTTCCGGATCTTCATCAAACGCAGCCTTGCACCCACTGCAGCAAACCCAATAGGATCGGCCTTTGTAAACAATCTCCGTGGTTCCCAAACCTTCGGAAATGATACAGGTCTTTTCGGCATAGTCCGTATCACTCAGAGCGAACGACGTTCCTTCACGCTGAGTTGAAACCGTGTCATACCTCGCGAAAGCCGCACTGCCGCGTCGCTTGGCAACTTCCAGCAGATAACGATTGTTCTCCTGCTGCTCGAACGACAACTGCCACATCTCGCCGGATGCTTGTCCAGACTTGTCGACCTGATTGAATTCCAGTCGAAACACCTTATGCAGCTTGTCATCACTGCCCACAATTTCGTGGACCGGATCCGTAAAGTCACCAACAAACTCGCGCTTCGTGCCAGCCGAATCCGTCGCTGTCAGCGTGAACTTCTGGTCGGCGATATTCCAGCTCAGTCGTCCCTGTTTCACATAAGGACTCTTATCGGAGTTAATCGTCAGCGCGGGATTCTTCGCGTCGGTTCGCAGGTCCCAAACCCATTCGTGGTTATCGACAGCCTTGAAGTTTTCGTACTCGCGGCGAGTCGTCCCGCGCCATTGCCCTAACAGAATCTGCAACGGCTGCAGATGACTGATGATCGACTGGATCTGCTTTTCCGTGTCCGACTTGCCGCCGGCAGCAGAATCATCTCCGCCCGCGTCTTTCGAACCCGACAGGCCACTTAATGAAAGCGGTTTCAGTTCGAACGTTTCTTCTGTCTGCTCGGCCTTTGCATTCTTGTCAGCGCCCGAGCTTCCTGCACTTTGAGATTGTTCTGACGCTGCCGTGACCACTTCTGGCGTCGCTACTGAACCACCTCCGGCCGCTCCGTCTTCTCCGCATCCGACCAACAGCAGAGCTCCAACGAATGCTGCAAAATTCGCGTTCCAAATCCCTATTGTCATTGCTCGATCCAATTCTGAAACGTTCAGACCTGTACTGGTCGCATGTAACCGTTGCCCCATTCTTTCATGCCCCGACATTACTGTCTACAGAGTTTCTCCAGATCGGCGGCTCCTGCACCCTCGATCGCTTTTCATTTGATCAGATTCTGAACACGATACGAGAAAGCCTGTCGAACCGCATCGATGGCTGCTCACGGGATTATCGAGGCAACCGCCTCTGTCCCAGCTTTCCTGATCAAGCCGAAAGGACCGATTTCTGATGTTGCGATTTTCAATTCTGAGCCTGGCATTGCTGGCTCTCAACGTGGCTCCATTCACCCATGCTGCCGACGACAAGTGGGTAAGCCTGTTCGATGGCAAGACCCTGAACGGCTGGAAAAAGGCCGAACACGGCAAGGCCACCTACGAAGTCAAAGACGGCACGATTCACGGAGTGACCGTTGAAGGCAGCCCAAACACCTTCCTCGCCAGCGAAAAAGAGTATGGCGATTTCGAACTTGAGTTCGAAGTCAAAGTTCATGATCAGCTTAATTCCGGCGTACAAATCCGCTCACGTGGGAAGACCGAAGCTGATGTCGATGCCAGCAAGCAGGGACTGGGAGTTTTCCACGGCCCACAGGTTGAGATCGAAGCAGGCCCCGGTCAGGCCGGCTACATCTACGGCGAATCAACCAAATACGGATGGTTGTCACCAGAACCAAAGGACGAAAAGCATACTCACGATTTCTTTAAGAACGGTGAGTGGAATCAGTATCGCATCGTCGCCAAGGGGGCTCGAATCCAGACCTGGATCAACGGCCACATGGTTGCTGACCTGACTCACGAAGAGATCTATAAGACTCATCCTAAAGGCCACATCGGCCTGCAGGTCCATGGCATTGCAGCTGGCACTGGCCCCTTCGACGTGTCATGGCGGAATCTTCGAATCCGCGAACTCTGATTAGCACAAGCTGACGCCACTACTCTGCCACCGGGTTTACCCCGGTGGTTTAACGGCCTCTGCACCACACACGTCACTCCCGAATTGGAGGTCGAGAGAGTGCAGAAAGCATTTCCACCGGGACCAACGCAGCAGCGTCGACTCAACGGCGACGTAAAACTGGCCCGAAACTATGCCGATCAAAGCGCCTTTACATCCGGGAACAGCATACTCACGCTCGTTCGGTCGTGAATAGAGCGGATGGCCTGAGCAAACAACGGCGCGACCGAAATTACTTCAATCTTTTTGCCCAGCGGCTCAATAGCCGGCTCGACCGTATCGGTGATAAAGAGACTCCGGATCTCGCTGTTTTCGATGCGAGCAACCGCCCCTTTTGAAAGCACGCCATGTGACACTGCGGCGTAGATGTCTTTCGCACCGCGTGCTTTGAGCACTTCCGCCATGCTCACAAGTGATCCCCCGGTGATGGTGAAATCATCGACCATCAATACGTTGCAGCCGTCGACTGAGCCGATCACCTCCAGAACCTGAGCACGCTCCGAGTGATCTTTTCGCTGCTTGTTTCCGATGACAACGGGCACACCAAGCAGATTAGCGTACGCCGACGCAGACTTTGCAAAACCCACGTCCGGACTGCAAATCACCAGATTGGGAATATTGAGCGATCGGACATGATCACAGATTACTTTGCGAGCGTACAAGTGATCGACGGGAACGCTGAAGAACCCCTGAATCTGCGGGCTGTGCAGATCCATTGTCAGGACTCGATCTGCTCCGGCGGCCTCAATCGCATCCGCACAAACGCGAGCACGAATGGAGACGCGTGGCTCATCCTTTTTGTCGCCCTTGGCATAGCTGAAATACGGAATCACCGCCGTCACCTGCGACGCGCTGGCTCGTTTCAGAGCGTCAATCCAGAATAACAACTCGACGAAATTGTCATTCACCGGACGATGGACGCCCTGAATTACGAATGTGTCGCGTCCTCGGACATTCTCAAGAACTCGTACAAACACATTGCCCTCACTGAAGATCTGAGCTTCACATGGAGCCAGCTTGACTCCCAGTGAGTCAGCGATTCGCTGAGCAAAAATCGGATTGCCCGAGCCCGCAAGAATGGCCAGATCGCCCATCGGAGAATCAGTCATCGGTCGGAATTCTGGTTTCGTGTTCGAATCAGGTGACATGAGAAATGACGGTTCTGTTGGATGGAGAACTGGCCCACCGACACACAGCAGACTGCGTCCGGCGACAAGCGTAATGAAGTCAAAACCAGCCGGAACTTCCAATTTCCGTCCGCTGCCGGATGAGTCAATCAGGACTTTGCAAGAAGCCCCAATAGTTCGAGCTTTGATCGGCACTCGTCGCGCTCACGACTACGATTCAGTGAGGCCCACGCAGGATCCTGTGCCGCAAGAAACTCGTCATTCGAATAAGGAGGAGCAGATTTCGCCGCAGCCGCATTGGCCGTCAGCCGCTGAATGACTTCGCGATCAAGTCGAGTCAGAAACATCGACTGCATGCGATAATCCAGAAACGCTTCCCAGACCATCGGGAACAGCGGAGCAACAATCTTCTCGCCAATTGTCGTTGCATAGTTCCGAATTTCCAGCTGCGCATGGCTATCCATTCGCAGAGCAAGGAAGTGCAGCAGATTATGCAGATCAATTTTCCAGTAGGCTTCCGTGTAAGTGGAAAGCGGCAGGTCCTTTCGAGCCTGCTCACGAGCGACACCGGTTTCAATTCGGCTCTGATAAACCGAGCGAATCTTCTGCTGAAGTTCCTGCTCCTCAATCGTCAGCTTTGCTCCCAGATCAACCGGCAAAGCATCTCCGCTTCCCTGTCGATTGGATTCTGCCTGTGTTCGCCACTGGTCTTCCGGTGTTCCCTGGGCAGCCTCAATGGCCAACGAGTATCGCGTGCTGTACTCGTTGATATTGGCCGTGCGATGTCGAACCCACTGCCGCCAGCAATCCATGGGGACTCGCACGAGAAACTTAATTTCGGCCATTTCGAAAGGCGTTGTGTGACGATGTCGCAGCAGATAACGAATCAGAGTTCGGTCGTCGCTGACTTTCTTTGTGCCATCCCCATAGCTGACGCGTGCGGCCTGAACAACGCTGCTGTCATCTCCCATGACGTCAACCAGACAGACAAAACCGTCATCCAGAACTGAGAACTTCTGCCACCGCAGTTCGTTAACCTGGGCGAGTCGATCGTTGGCGGACTGCCGGGATTCCGGCGTTGACGTTTCCTGTGACATGGGCCGTTCTGTTCAGACAAAGTCAGTGGTGACGGAGAGGAGATCAGAAATGCGTGCGGTTGCATTTTCCAACCGCAAACGCGAACTGTAAGCTTACTTGCCCCCGTTTCCAATGATCGACCGCCATTCTCAGATTCCACTGCCGCAGAGCCACCAAACATGTTTTACAACTACATGAATGACACGCCCGTTGGTCGGCTGCTGATCGCTGGTGATGACAACGGTTTACGGCATGTTTCCTTTGCAAAAACGCATTTCAGCTCCCCGGAAATCACTCCGGAAGAGAACTGGGAACTCGACGAACGGCGGCTTAAGGAACCGATTCGCCAGCTAAAGGCCTACTTTGCTGGAAAACTGAACACGTTCGACCTGCCTCTGGCGGCCGAAGGGACTGATTTTCAGAAGCGAGTCTGGAAGGCTCTGTGCCGGATTCCCTTTGGCCAGACGGCCAGCTACGGGGAAATTGCTCAGGCTGTCGGCAATCCTGCGGCCTCGAGAGCAGTGGGCCTGGCAAACGGCCAGAATCCGATCGCGATCATTGTTCCCTGCCATCGAGTCATTGGTAAGAACGGGAAACTGGTCGGCTACGGCGGAGGTGTCGAGCACAAACAAACACTGCTGAAACTTGAAGGCGTCAACAGTTCTGAACCTCGAATGAACGCAAATGGACGCGAATAAGGTCAGGAAAAGGCAGGAAAACACACTTGTCTTCGCTTCTGCGACTAGTCGCGTGAATTCGTGTCCATTGGCGGTCTAAACACCACGTCGTCTTCCACGCGCGGGCTCGTCAGCTAACCTTTACAACGGACCACTGAAACCGGGAACCCAGTGGCCAGAGCCAGAACGACGCTCATGCCCCCTGCAAATGCTGGCGGACCGATTCCGTCGTCGGCGACTGAATGATTCCGCGTTCTGTGATGATCGCAGTGATCAACTCTGACGGAGTCACATCAAACGCCGGATTATAAACATCAACTCCGTCCGGGGCTGTCTGCTTGCCAAATCCGTGAGTAATCTCCTGCGGACTTCGCTGTTCAATCGGAATCTGACTGCCGTCGGTAATCGCCATATCAAACGTGCTCGACGGAGCCGCGATGCAGAACGGTATGCCGTGATGCTTTGCCAGCACGGCCACTCCATAGGTTCCAATCTTGTTGGCTGAATCTCCGTTTGCCGCGATGCGATCGGCGCCTGTGATGACCATTTGAACTCGACCTTCCTTCATGACCTGTGCCGCCATGTTGTCGCAGATCAAAGTCACAGGGATTTTTCGTTGTTGCAGTTCCCAGGCCGTCAGACGCGCGCCCTGAAGCAGTGGTCGAGTTTCATCGGCAAACACGTGAATCTGTTTGCCTGCGGCAGCGGCGGCAAACATGACAGACAGAGCCGTCCCATCTCCGGCCGTTGCCAGACCGCCCGCGTTGCAGTGCGTCAGGACTGACATGCCGGATGTCAGCAACTGGCTTCCATGTCGACCAATCGCCAGGCACATTTCGCGATCTTCACGATCAATCTCTGCGGCTTCCGCCAGCAGTCGATCGTGCAGAAGAGCAGATGTCATCCCTTCTACGACGGCCTGATCGTTGGCAACAGCCCGCATCCGATCCAATGCCCAGAATAGATTCACGGCCGTGGGACGACTTGTCGCCAGATAGTCTGCAGCCCCTTTGACTCGATTCAGAAATCGAGCTAACGGTTCGCTTCGATGCGACTGACATCCAATCACAAGACCATACGCGGCTGCCACACCGATTGCCGGCGCGCCTCGAACACGCAGGGTCTTGATCGCTTCCCAGACCTGCTCGATCGAGCGGCAGGAGATCTCTGTGAACTTCTCGGGCAGCAGAGTCTGATCGATCAGGCACAAAGTCCCAGAAGCACCTCCCTGCCATCGCAGGGTGTGATACGCCGTTGTCATTCGTCGCCTGACTTATCCTGCACATAGTGAATTGAGGCCGAGTGATCGCGTTATAAATCAGCGACACAGCGGCCTCAATTGTAAACAAACTGGAACCGATTCCGCGACTGGATGATTACGCGAAGAGTTCCATCGCTGCGTCGTACTTGACCATTTCGCGAGGCTGATTCAGGTGGTTGTACACCGTGCGACGCGGATAAAGTCCGACGGAGTGATAGATCGAGGCCAGCAGTTCTCCCGGATGAATTGGGCCATCAGCGGGAGCCGAAGCCGTATCATCGGACTTGCCGTGGACATAACCGCGCTTCATGCCAGCACCGGCCACAACACCCGTATAACAATAAGGCCAGTGATCTCGACCGTCGTCGCTATTGCTGTTTCCGGAAGTGCTGACACCACGTTTTGGGCTGCGTCCGAACTCACCAACCGCAACAACCAACGTCTCTTTCAGCAGGCCTCGCTCGTCCAGATCTTCCAGCAGCGTTGCCAATGCAGCATCCAACATCGGTGCTGACTGAGTCTTCATACGGGAACTCAGACCGGTGTGAACATCCCACGAATGATTGTCGCTGTTCGCAACTTTCGGCCAGTTGACTTCAACAACTCGAGTACCCGCTTCGACAAGTCGGCGAGCAAGCAAACAGCTCTGGCCAAAGGTATTCTTACCGTACTTCTCACGCAGTTCATTCGATTCTGCACTGAGATTAAACGCCTCACGCGCCTTGCCAGAAAGAACAAGTCCCAGAGCCTTATCGTAATACTCATTCAGGGCATACTGATTGACAGCACGATCGAGATTCTTCATGCCAGCGTTGACGGTGTCTCGCAGTGATGCGCGACGCTGCAGGCGATCGAGAGGAACATCCTGTCGCAACGTCAGGTCATCCACGCGAATACGTTCCATCTTGGCCATATCCATATCGTCGCCGGACGGATACAGATAATACGGATCAAATGCTCTTCCAAGGAACCCGGCGGTGCCAGCCTTGCCAATCACATTGCTTTCCTGCAACGGGCGAGGCATCATCACGAAGGGCAACATCGGTGTCTGCAGTGGCTTCAGCTTGACGATGTTTGAACCAAAGTTCGGGAAGTCTTTTGGACTTGGCGGCTCAAGCTGACCAGACGGGCTGACATTGTCGGCGGTGTAGCCGGTCAACATTTGATAAATCGCAGCCGTGTGATTGAAGAGCCCGATTGGCGTGTAGCTCAACGAGCGAATCAGAGTGGCTCGATGAATCTGCTGAGCGAGCTTCGGTAGAAGTTCCGTGAACTGACAACCCGGGATCGAAGTGTCGATTGGATTGAAAATGCTCTTCACGTTGTCCGGGACATTGGTCTTTGGGTCCCACAGATCGAGGTGGCTCGGTCCGCCCTGCAGATAAAGCATGATAACACTTTTCGCCGCGCGAATCCTTTGCCGCCGTAGCGGGCTTCTTCGTCGCTGACCTCTGCACCACGTGCCGCATTCTCCAGTAACGTGGCAACACTGAGCCCCGCTAATGCTGAACTACCGACTCTCAGGACCGCTCGTCGAGAATATCCGTCGCAGGTGTCTTTGCCATATCGTCCGGGAATAACAAGCATCGTTGGCTCCTGAGTGTGGCGGGCGAAAGTTGCAGGTGGAGAAGCAATTGACCGACAAGAACGCCGGTCCCTTCTGATCACGGGGCTCCACAGTTTACGGATCCCGAACCAGAATTGGCAATCGTTTCCGGGGCAGATTGAGGGATTGAGCCCGACTGGAGGACCTGAATTCCCTGAAAATGACGGGCTCTGTGGAATCATCGACACAATTGCCCCCGCCTGATGAGGCCCACTGCGGGACATCGTTACTCAAATCAGGGCCTCAGATTCAATCGCCCGGACTCGATCAGCTTCATCGTCAGGCCCAGAATCGCCAGCGCATCGCGGACGTGTTCGGTTCCTTCCAACTCCGAACGTCGCCGAGCATCCGTCAGCCAGAATCGCCCCGAAGCTGCATCCGCGTGAGCAGTCACCTGCGAGGACTGCGAATGAATCGACGCATTGATGAGCACTGCGAGACGTTCAGGCGTCACGTCAGAGTTGTGATCATCATTGATCACGAACTGCCGATCATCTTCAGAAATCGACATCGTAAAGCGACAAGAGGGAATCGAAACGTTGTCGTGCAAAGTTCGAACATAAAGTTCTATCCCGGTCTGTTCCGCCAGCCACGTCGCTCGCTCCTGAGTCAATGAATCGTCGGACCTCAGAAGGACTCGCAGTGAGCTTTCCTGCGGATACCAACGAGTCAGCCATTCGCGATACCTCGGTTCAAAATCCACAACGTCGTGCTGGCCTGAGTGACGTGACAATCGACCCGACCAGCGTATTCTGTCTTCAACTGACGGCAGCCACAATCGCAGGTGAGCGGTTGAGGGAACTCGCGGAGCTGCCGCTTCGGTCTCTCCTCGAATACGTCGCAGCATCTCGGAAAGCTCATCACTATCAGCATTGAAGCGATTAAACTCTTCGTGAGCTGTAGTCGACGAGTTCGATGTCACATGCTGCAGGCGAACTCCGAAGTCTTTCCAGACAACTGGCACCGATTCTCCGTGAGCATCCATCACATCGAGCCCCGTCCAGGAAGGCGGCTTTCCTGCTCCTGTGACGAACATGATTCCGGCACATCCCGGCAGACTTCGCGCAGCCTCCTGAATCGAGGCCGCCGTGCAGCGACCAATATCGATTACCGACAATCCCATCTCGCGAATTGCCGCTGTGACGCCGACAAAGATGTCGGGCGATGAGCTTCGGCCGTCATAGCCGACAACGACAGACTGCACGTCGATCAGTTTTGCCGGCACCGCAGACTCAGGTTGCGTTGTGGTAACTGGCCGATATTGTTGTGGAGCCCGAATAGACGCGACCGGGACCGGTTCCTGATCAGCAGCCATCGCCAGTTCATTCACACAACTCGCAAAGATCCGAGCCAGATCGGCCGCGGTGCGTCGATCGAGCTCATTAATGTACGGCCCGCGAACGCCGAACTCTGTTCGATGAAGGCCCGTTCCCCGGTGATCTCGAATACGCTCCGTCTCGTGGAGCGTCTTTTCCGCAAGTCCTTCTGAGTCTGTTCGCCACTCGCACTGATCGCAGTTCGGCCACGCCGCATTCAGTCTCGCCAAGTGCACCGCGCGGCTGACGGCCTGAGTGCTTCCGGGACAAACAAAAGGGGACTCATTGGTGCGAGTCAGGCCGGAAGTCGAGAAAGCCGACTTGCTTGTTGAGTTCGCCAGCGATGACTTGTCGGCCCGCTGGTCCTTCGCGGTCATGTCGAACTCCATTCGAACAAGATTCAGGCTAACTTGAGTTTTGAAAGGCTCGACATCAGCCGCTGGGCGTTTGCCCACGGTTCAAAACTGGACGCTAAGGCGTTCCGGCTGATAAAGCCAACTCAGAGTTCCAGTTCCAACAATGCCCCTGCGGCTGGGCGGTAAAAGATTATGAGGCCAACTACTACTCGTCTGCTTCTTCCGTGTTATAGGCAATCAGACTGTTGACCTGCAGGCCGTTCAGTCTCTGCCGAGCTTTCAGGAAAGCCAGTTCAATGACAAATGCCGCCCCAACGATCTGAGCATTCTGGGCCTGAGCCAGCTTCCAACAAGCTTCGACCGTTCCCCCTGTGGCCAGAAGATCGTCGACCAGCAACACTCGATCATCCGAACTCACGGCATCGCGATGAATTTCCAGCGAGTCAGAACCGTACTCGAGATCGTAGCTGAACTTATGAGTCTCGAACGGCAGTTTGCCTGGCTTACGAACCGGAACGAATCCGGCCCCCAGTTCCATCGCCAGCGGAACCCCAAACACGAATCCTCGTGCTTCCGCTGCCAGCACGGTGGTGATTCCGGCATCACGAAAAGGCTCGGCCAAACGGCGAGTCACTTCCTTCATGGCGGCCGCAGATTTCAGCATCGGCGTAATGTCACGAAACATGATGCCGGGCTTTGGAAAATCCGGAATGGATCGCACATAGTCTTTCAGATTCATCTCAACCCTGACTCATCAATGACTTGCAGGAAAACGTCGACTCAAACACTCAAAAGATTAAGCAGCATCGGTATCGCTGTGAACCGCTACAGCGGGTGCCGGCGGCCGAGCGTAGCGTTGCCAGAGTGCTCGCACTGGCGATGAAAAGGCAAAGGCGCAGAACAGGACGGGAAGCGCCATTTCTCGCACAACAAACACCAGGACCATCGCAAACACGATTTGCAGAATCTGGATTCGACTACGACGTCCCCGAATCATTTGATTGAAGACGTGTGCATATCGGATTCGAGAAACCATCAGCACGGCGGCCGCGAGCGTAATCAGCGGCAAGATGATCGCCAATGTCGGTTGAAGATATTTTGAGATCAAACTGGCGGACGTGAATTGCTCGTTCAGTTCACGAATCCCGATCGGAAAAGAAGCCACAACTCCAGCCGCTGCCGGAGAGGGCAATCCACTGAAGAACTCATGCGAATCTTCTTCATCAGATTCGACATTAAACCGAGCCAATCGCAGAATAGCACACGCCATAAACAGAACGGCAATGGCCCACAGTAGTCGCGGAGGAAATGGAATGGCCGTCGCCATCAGCAGCTTGTGATCAGGATTTGCCAACTGCAACAGGATGAACCCAGGAGCGACACCAAAGCTGATCGCATCGCACAGACTATCCAGTTGTGCCCCAAAGTCGGAGGTCTGATTGGTGAGCCTCGCGGCGCTTCCATCGAGCATATCGAACAGCATCGCAAGAAAGATCAACTGAGCTGCCGTCACCAGTAGCTCTGTCCCGCTGATCTGTTCCGGACCAATCTTGGCCGCAATCGTAATCGCCCCAAACCCACAAGCCGCATTGCAAAGCGTCAGCAAAGTCGGCAGCACCGCAAAGACTTTTTGCCGGCGCGTCTTTCGCGGAGCTGTTGTCGGACTGATTCCAGTCATGAACGTTTGTTTCTCGAAAAGTAAACTACCGGAAGTGGAGTCAAAAGATTGGCTTCGGACCGCTTAATCCAATCTCAAGACCCCATGATCGAAATTGCATTTTTTCCTGCAAAGAGCCTCCATTATCCAGCCAATCGACCGATTTGCAATTCGCATCCGGTCCAAAACAGTTCGGCAATCGGATCGCTGTGATAAATCACGGCAAAAGCGACCAAGTCCAGACGCTGAGCCTGCCAATGGTACTGGCTCTTTAACGCAGTGCGAAAAGCATTCGTAATGCCGACCGCGCACTCGATTCCCCACGACGGTGTTCGCTCATGGGGTTAGATCATAATTCCGATCTACGATACTCGCTTCCGAGAGCGTATCGAAGGGTATGTAATGCTAATCTTCGCGGGCGTATTCACTTCATTCGGATGTCATGATTGCCTGGCTGTGAGGAAATCTGGTGATGGAGAGAAACACCTTGACATGGACTCAAGCTGTTCGTGCGGCATTGCGACAGTTTGGTTTGAAGGAGGCACCAGCAGCGCCACAGTTTGATTGGTGCGAGCATGTCTGCGTTGAGGTGGCTGAGCTGGACGGATACGCTGTCATTCATCAGCGGAATCGGGAGTTGCCGTTCGGGTTTTGTGTGTTTGAACCAGACACGACAAAAGTCGATGAGGCTGTTGAGGTGTTCGAACGGACAATGACATCGCTTGATGAATTGCCAGCTCGAGTTGCCGAATGGAGGGCGTTTCGGCAGTCCACGGAAAACATCGACTCCGACTCAGCCAATACAAATCATCTCAGGTGGCTTAAGGCTGTTGCCCCGTACAAAAAAAGAACGATCGAGAACCTGAACGAAAGCCGATCGCATCGACTTGCTGGCGATTTTGCTCGAGCGTGGACGGCAGCGGGCTTTGTCGTCAAGGTGCCTTCGCGTCTGGGCAAGGATGTTCCTCCCGAGGCAACCGAACGGCTGCTCGAAGATTTCAACTCGATTGCTCCGGATCTGCTCGCGTGGCATCTGGATCGGGACGAAAAGGGGAAGCCGTTCCTGAAGCGTCGAGTACCACTGTTTCGCTACGACCGCGATTCTCGAAAGAAACAATCATACTGTCTCTGTATAGCGTTACCCGACAAAAGAACTGAACAGCCTGAAGTTCGCGCGGAATGGCTGCAGCCCGATGCACAGACGGTGCGTCTCGACGCGAGTCCTGAGCTGTTCGATACTCGAGTCTCTGCTGACTTTTCGAAGACATTCTTCGGAGCCGACGCGTCAAACGTCCGAACGTGGTGCGATCCCGAAAACAAGTCACGATCCGGATTCGTGGCAACTCTTCGTGACCAGTTCGCTGGGCGATTTGAGGAAGCCGCAAACCGTGCTGGTGTCGTTCTCGATTCATCGATTATGAATTGTCTTCGCGCTCGCCGCGTTGCTGAGATGTGTACGTGTTGTGGGCCGCTCGATACGCAACTCAAAGAATGGTCCGCGGTGCTCAAACAGGCCCTTTTGGCAGCCAATCTGACCTGTCTGGGAACCCTCCTGCGGCGCGATTTCGAGCGGAAAAATCGCGGGCCTCGTAACGAAGCGATTCCGATTCTTCCATTCCCTATGCAGCGCCACACAAGGAAGGCCCATCTTGCCGTCATCATGCCCAAAAACGGCAACCCACGACTCTGCATCGACACGACTGGCAGCGGCAACCGAGTTCCTCTTTCCATCTGGCGCCGGCCTCTGGATTTCGATCTGCTGCGTGCGGGCCTGCTGACAGCGGATGATCTTCCCGTCAGCGTGGCGGAACAGTGGGGGTATCGATCTTGGTGACTCGGAGAGCAGCGATCGGAAAGACGCCCAGCACCAAAAGGTTTTCGTCCACCGAGCAGCGTCACCACTCAAATCGGATCTGGAGTCGATGGGGGCAGGCTGAGGTCTTGTCACCAGGTGGTATGGTGACAAGTATTCGACTTTTCCTGACCAGAAGTCGACACTTGCCGGGTTCGGAGACTAAAATGGGTCGACCTTGCCGGGCAACTGTCTGGTTGAGAAGCCACACTTCAGCGGAGCGATAATGCAATGCTCACGATGACCGGACGATCAGTGCACCTTTGCGACAAGAAGCCTCGTCGGGATTTTCTGACGGTCGGGTCACTGGCTCTTGGGGGATTGTCGCTGCCTCAATTGCTGCAGGCCGAAGGTCGCGCCGGAGTACGTTCGTCGCATAAGTCGGTGATCATGATTTATCTCACTGGCGGCCCTCCGCATCTGGATATGGTGGATTTGAAACCAGGTGCTCCGTCGGAGATTCGTGGTGAGTTTCAGCCGATCTCGACCAACGTTCCGGGCATCCAGATTTCGGAGCTGATGCCGCGAGTGGCGTCGATGATGGACAAGTTCTCGATCATTCGTTCGCTGGTTGGTGCCGAAGAACGTCACTCTTCATTTCAATGTGTGACGGGCCGCATGTTTCGTTCGCAGCCTCTAGGCGGCTGGCCTGAGATTGGTTCCGTGTTATCTCGACTGCGCGGTCCGGTAGATGCTGCTGTGCCGCCTGCCATCGATCTGTCGATGGCGATGGAACACCAGCCGTACAATTTGCCTGGCGCGGGATTTCTGGGGATGGCACACACGCCGTTCAAACCCTCAGGCGATGCGTTGCAGAATATGGTGCTCAACGGGATCGACACCACGCGTTTGGCGGATCGTGGATCGCTCCTGGCGGGATTGGATCGGTTCCGACGCGAAGCTGATCAGAGAGCCGGACTCCTGGACAACAGCTTTGCTCAGCAGGCCCTCGGGATTTTGAGTTCCAGTCGACTTGTGGAAGCTCTGGACCTAACTCGAGAAGATCCACAAATCCGCGCGAGATATGGTCAGGATGATCCGAACTGTCTGCCGTATTCGTCAAAGGGCTATCAGGCACACATGTCCAAGTTCCTGGCTGCACGTCGACTTGTGGAAGCGGGTGCTCGATGCGTAACCGTTGCCTTTGCCGACTTTGACTGGCACGGGGCAAATTTTGCCAACGGCCGAAAGGTGATTCCATTGCTCGATCAGGGCCTTGCTGCGCTGGTCAGTGATCTTCATGAACGAGGCCTCGACAAGGATGTGTCGGTCGTTGTCTGGGGCGAATTCGGTCGAACTCCCGTTATCAACAAGGATGCCGGCCGTGATCATTGGCCGAAGGTGACCTTTGCAATGCTGGCTGGCGGTGGAATGAGAACAGGCCAGGTGATCGGCGAAACAAATCGATTGGGCGAAGAGGCCGTGACGCGGCCAATCGGATATTCTGAAGTGTTCGCCACACTGTACCACAACCTGGGGATTGATCTCGGAAACACTACGATTCCCGATCTCACCGGTCGCCCGATGTATCTTACCGAGACGCATGAGCCGATTCGCGAATTGGTTTAGCGGCAATTCGCACGTTACGGAAAAATCGACAATGTCCACTGACTTTCCGGCGTCCGTTGAATACTCTGCCCGTCGACTTCAGCCAACTTTAACGCGATAGGAACCACGATCCATGGTCACTGACTCCCTGACAAACGCAAAGATGTATTACGGTCTCGGAGAGCGTATTGCGAAAGCGCTGCAATATCTTCAGGAGCATGATGGCACCCGTTTGCCGCTTGGAAAAACGCCCATCGACGGCGATCACATTTTCGCACTGGTTCAGGACAACACGACCAAGCCAAAATCAGAGGGTGTGTGGGAGGCGCATCGCAAATATATCGACGTGCAGTTTGTTGCGGCAGGCATTGAGCAAATGGGATGGGCAAAAGTGAACACACTCACGGTTAAGAAGCCGTACGATGCTGATGCCGATTATGCACTGTTCGACGGCCCCGGCGATTTCGTGACCGTACCGGCAGGAAGTTTCACGATCTTCTTCCCGCAAGATGGCCATATTCCCGGTGTCGCCGTCAACGATCAGCCGTCTGCAGTCCGAAAGATTGTGATCAAGGTTGCTGTTGACTGAGTCAGCAGCGTTCGCGGTCTAACGAGTTTCCTGGCCACTAGACAAGCAACACCCTGCCCCGTAGTCCCATACAAACGACTCTGTTTCGCGGAGTGCTCTCAGCCAATAGGCGGAGCTGGTGATTCGAGTCTGCAACTTTGTGGGATCCGATTGCTCGATTGCGACCTGCCAGATGATTGAGTCTGCATCGGCGACTTTTCCCGTTGCGATCTGATCACCGAACAATCGATTGAGAATGGCGGACGCGTTCATTCCTGCGGAGATCATCCGCACCAGAATCGCGCGATCCATTTCACTGTTGAAGAGCGTCAGCTTCGACGGATCGTCGCATTGAATGCTGAAGGTAACTCGCAAAGCATCCGGAACAGGAAATGCCATGGCATTCACCGCATTCAACAGGCTGGCAACGGCGAACATCGACTGATGGAGCGACAGATCCGCAGATTGTTCCCACAATCGTTCGTGCTGACTTTCGATGCTGTAATTTCGAATCTGCCCCGCGCTCAATTTCGAGTTCAATCGATACTTCAGCAGAACCGCTGCAGCATCCGGAGGATTCAGATCCTGCAATGCGAAAAGCGTCATGTCTTTCAACTCAGCAGGGTCAATCCTCTCCGCGTCGGCGATATCCAGCGATGTCAGGATGGACACGTAGTCCGTAGGCGTCCAGCTTTGCTCAAGTTCAGCCAGTTCTTCGAACTCGTCCACTCCAACGCGGTATTTCGTCATTCAGGTCTTCCAGAGAAAGAAAGCAGATTTGACCCGCGAGTGTAGCAGAGTTCGTAGAGAACTAAGTTGTGTTCTGTTGATGAAAACAAAACGAAAGAGTTTTCGACGTCGAGACTTCGTGAGACTTGCTCAGCCGGTTCAGACGACTGATGATCCTTCAACACGATGCCGCCTGCAGTCGGAAACTCTAAGTCCCCTGAAAACATTGGAGAATTGTTATGTGTGTTCGCAATACAGCCAGCGTTTTTCGTCAGCTGTCGATTTCAGTCACTGCTACGACTCTGTTTGCGCTGGCGATCTTGCCGTTCTCAGCCAACGCGGATGAAAAGAGCAAAACAAAGTCTGCCACTAAAACTCCAGTGGCGGGTCAGGCCGAAGTGAAGTTGCCTGCGGGAGTAAAGCTGGAGCGAGACATCTCCTATATCCCCAACGGCGACGAAGCTCAGCGGTTGGACATTTACCTGCCAGAGAAGGCTACTGAAAAACCACTTCCGCTCGTCGTCCATATTCATGGTGGTGGCTGGCAGGGCGGCAGCAAGTTCCCTTGTCCAGTAGCAGGCATGGCTGTTAAAGGCTATGTCGTTGCCAGCATCGAGTATCGTTTCAGCCAGAAGGCTCGCTTTCCAGCCCAGATACAGGATTGCCAGGCGGCAATTCGCTGGCTGCGTGCCAACGCGAAAACTTATAACATTGATCCAGAGCATGTTGGAGTTGTAGGCGGCTCGGCTGGCGGACACCTTTCAGCGCTGGTTGCGACAGCCGGTGGCAAGGACGCGTTCCCTAAGATCGGTGGCAACGATGATCAATCAGACCGTGTGCAGTGCGTGGTCGACATCTTTGGTCCGACAAACTTCGCGACCGTGATGGAGCAGGCCGAGAACGACAAGAACGTACGGAACATTTTCAAGTTCAATACTCCCAGCGATCCTTATTCATCCCTGATCGGAGTCGCATTGAACGAGGACAAAGCCAAGACGGATGCAGTCAGCCCGGTCACTTATGTCAGCGTAGATAACCCACCAACTTTGATCCTGCACGGCACTCATGACACGCTGGTTCCATATGCTCAGAGCGAAGAATTGGCGGCGGCGTTAAAGGCGAAAGGTGTCCCCGTCTGGCTGCAGACACTGCCCGGTTCAGGCCATGGTGGCGGAGGTTTTGGGAAGCCTCAGATCGTGTCGTTGATGCAGAACTTCTTCGACAAGTATCTGAAGGGATCGGACATCGAAATCAAGTTGGTTCCTGAAGCTGAGGTATCGATCTGACGGGACGTTGGCCGGGGCCGGATTGCAGGAATGCGTTGGACGATTTGTTTGCCTCCGGCTGGGTTGTAAACGCATTGCTGATTCAGGTTCAACTTTTAGTGAGTAGAGACTGAGAGGAGTCATGAGAATGTTTCGAGCATTCACTGTGCTGGCCATGGTGTCATCGGGAATGATTTGGGTCGCAAGGGCTCAGGAGACTGCTCCGGCGACGAATCCGGTCGGTTCAGTTCTTCCCGGCGCAAGAGCGGAAATTGATGCGGCGAAGTTTCCTTCTCTTCAGGCTGCGTTCGATGCGATCCCTCCGGAAGGCGGAGTCGTTAAAATTCCGCCCGGGACCTTTGAAATTTCTCAGCCGTTGATTCTGTCTCGCGGTGATGTGCTCATTCAGGGAGCCGGAGCGGCGACGCATATCAAGAACATGAACATGGAAGGTCAGCCGGCTCTGGTTGTAAAGCATCCCGATGGTGAAAAGGTCAAATCGGCCGATCAACTTTGGCGAGTGATGCTGAGCCAGTTTCGTATCACAGGTCAGGAGAAAAGCGGGAACGGTATAGAAGCTATTTTCGTAAACGAAATCTTCCTGCAGGGACTGACCGTCAGCCATCACGGCGGCGATGGAATCAAGCTGGATCGTTGCTACGAAGACGCGCGAGTCAACGCGTGCCTGATGACTTACAACAAACAGACAGGACTTAACCTGCCAGGTTGTCATGACATCGTCGTGTCTGCCAACCAGTTTGAAGAGAACCGTGATGCTCTGCACTGTTTTGATGCTTTTAATCTCTGCATGACCGGAAACTGTGTTGATGATCATCTGGGAGATGGTGTTGTGATCGAGAACACCTACGGCTCCGTCGTCTCCGGAAATATGATTGAAGAATGTGATGGGCGAGCCATCGTGCTGGCTCGCGATTGTTACGGCATCACTTTGTCCTCTAACGTGATCGCTCATAACGGTGGCGGAATCGACCTGATTGATGCTCACGGCTGTGCCGTGTCCGCAAACACCTTTCCATTGCTGAAGATGCCACCGAAAGCCAAAGATGGCACTCAGCCTTCGCAGCTGGAAACTCGATGCCTGCGAATTGGTAAGGACAGCAGTCGCATTACCGTCAGCGGCAACAGCTTCAGTGACAGCTATATCGGAGAAGGTGCGGTTCAGAGGAAACTCAATGATCAACTGGCGGGCGGCATCGTTCTGGAGGGAACTCGCGACATCAATATCAGCGGCAACACGTTTTCAAGCGTCCCTAAGGCTGTGGAAACACGAGGAACCGCCAGCGAAAACGTACAGTTCACCGATAACCTGCTGATCGATGCACCGAGTGATCTGCAGCAGTAGCCAAGAGGCATGTGTAACGGAATCTGCCACATTCTACGGAGTGGCAGATTCACGGAAGCGAAATGAAAAGAAATCGGCATCCCGCAAAACAACTCGCATTCGCACCGATTTGTCGGCAAGCTCCTTCAAAGAGGTACCCGATTTCCACGTGACGACGCGATCCAGTTCGTTGCCAATCTGTTCCTGACAATCAGCCAGTGCAAAGCCCGGCAGCGCCGTGCCGTCGGAACTCTGGAGTTCAAAGCGAAGTCCTCCGCCAGCCGAAGTCGAGAAATTGATTTCGAGAGCGTCGCCCGAAAAGGTGAATGGCTTTGTCAGCAATTCACCTTCCTTAACACCGGCACGAACCGAAGCAAATCCGTCCAGTCTCAGACTATAACGCCGCACATGGGACGTCGGTTGAGCATAGTCCTGACTGACATACAGAGATAACTCCGTCGGTCCCGTCTGCACCAGATTCAGTGCCGGATAATTGGTTCGTGAAACCCAGTTCTGTGGACCGATCCCCGGACGCAGAAATCCTTCGAGGTACGTGCGATCGTAAACATGACCTCCGCGCGAAGATAACAGGACCGCATCGGACGTGTCTTTGAAGTATCCCGGATTCACCTGCAGCGCTGCGGCCTGCTGTTCGTTCAGAACCTGGCGACCTTCAAAGAATCTGGCAGCGATGGCGAGGTAAATGTGGGGAGCTCGAGGATACGGTGCCGTTTGGTTGGTGTAGAGATTCTCGGCCGGTGCATCAGTGACGGCGACTCCATCATCATGAATCTGCTTCATCATGACGGCTTGCGACCAGGTTCGAAAATCGGTGCTTGTTGAGCGAGCAATTCGACGAAGTCCGTCCCACACTCGAAAGTAGCACACGTAACAGTTTTCAGAAGCAGACCAGAACACAAGGTTCTGAGAATCAAACAGATGGTCGAATCGAAACGGCATTTGTTTGCCGGACAGAATGGGTTCATTCTGCAGCTTCGTCCATTTCAAACCGTCGGCGGAGATGTACGCGAACAGCTCTTTGCCGGTTCCCCCCACAGCCTTATATCGTTCTTTGAGGGGAACTCCTGGGCGAGCATCCAACATGGGACAGAAGTTGTGTGTCACGGGAGCGGCATCAGCCAGAACGATATTGTTGACTGACGTGCCACCATATTCGAACAGCCCGAGTTGTGGTTTCGTCCATGTGATGCCATCTTCAGACTCGGCCACGCAGGTCCGTTCGTGTTCGCTGCCATCGAGACCGGGTTCAGAAATTCCTCGATAGTACATCCGCACCTTTGCGCCGTAGTGAATCATCGTTACGTAACCGGCGTGAGGACCTTCCCAGCGAGCGTCGAAACGCAGCACAGCTCCTTCGTCGTGTGGTGAATGGAGCTGAAGGCTGGCATTCGACAAACGTTCGATCAGATAGCGATCGACAAACAATTCACGTCGTGTTCCCAGAGCGATCGGATCGTCGGCCGACACCGTTCGAGCCCCGAAAACGTTCAACGGCCCGCAAAAAGCGGCCATCACAAGGCAGAACTGCAGAATTCTGAAATGCCGAGGTGACTGTTTTTTGATCATCATGGCCATTGCGGTCCCTGGGAGAAGAGCGATGCGAGAAGTCGGTGTGTAGAATTGTGGCGGCGCTGAAGTGTAAACTCAGAGCAGTTGAACGCACAGGAATCCCGATTCACCCGAGCCCTGCTCGAGATGATGGCACAGAAAAGGGGTCAGGAACCAATAGTGCGGAGCACCCTTCGGGCCATTTGGCTATTGGTTCTGACCCTTTTCTGAGCCTTCCAGATTCTTCGGACATTTTTCATACCGAGACCCGACATGTACACCCTTCGCATGGCAAAACGCGTGCTGTTCGAAACGAACAAGCGACTGCTGTGGAAACTCATCTGGAACATGGGCGTCAAAGGGTCTTTGTCCGTGATGAAGCATCGCAGCCGGATGAAGAAAGGCCAGTTCTTTCCTCCATTCCTGTATGTCTCCATCATCAACAGCTGTAACCTGCGTTGCCAGGGTTGCTGGGTTGATGTCGCTCACAAGCAGCAGACGATCGATGTCGCGGCGATGAACCGCTTGATCAACGAAGCCAAGGAGCACGGCAACACTTTCTTCGGAATCGTGGGCGGAGAACCGTTCATGCATCCGGAACTCTTTGAGATTCTGGAAGGCCACCCGGACTGCTACTTCCAGATCTTTACGAACGGACAATTCATCACCGACGAGAAGGCTCGACGGTTGTTCGAGTTGGGCAACGTGACTCCACTCATCAGCGTGGAAGGCAACGAAATCGTCAGTGACGAGCGACGTGGTCGTTCCGGAGTTTACAGCAAAACTCTGGCCGGTATCGAAAACTGCCTGAAGCACAATGTGATGACGGGAGTCTGCACCAGCCTTGCCAAGTCCAACATCGATCATCTCTTGACGGAAGCCTGGATCGATCGCCTCGTCGAAATGGGTGTGCTTTACACATGGTTTCATGTGTATCGACCCATGGGCCCCGATGCTCAGACAGAATTGTGCCTGACTCCGGAACAGCAACGACGTGCTCGACAGTTTGTCGTCGACATGCGTGCAAAGAAACCGATCATCATTATCGATGCGTACTACGATGGCGAAGGCAAAGCACTATGTCCTGCGGCGAACGGGATCAGTCATCACATCAATCCGTGGGGCGATATCGAACCTTGTCCGATCGTGCAGTTCTCGAAAGAGTCCATTCATCACGAGAAAGACGACAGGCATTTGTTCGACAAGTTTACGCAGTCTGAATATCTCGCGGACTTCCGCGAGCTTGCTCAACAGACAACTCGCGGTTGCATCGTACTGGAACGTCCGGAGCTGCTGGCTCAGCTTGTTGAAAAGCATGGAGCGAAGGATTCCACGGCCCGCGGCACTGCGATGCAGGAGCTTAAGTCGATGATTCCGCGAACCTCGCAGTATCATCCTGGTCACGAGATTCCGGAAAAGAACTGGTACTATCGCATCGCCAAGCGATTTTTGTTCAACGACTTCGGTGTCTACAACGGCCGTGATCATTCGAAGACGGCCGCTCCTTACATTACGCAGGCCGAGCCAAAACGGTCCGTCACAGGAAACACGCCTGCCCAGAGTTGCTGTGCAGAACCCGGTGGCTGTGGTTCAGGCGGACAGGTGGTAAAACTGGGCATAACTCCGGCAGAACGTGAGTCCTGAAGAATCGACAGCATGTGCCATTTCCAGAAAACCTGATATTGGTGATGGCAGGCGTTGACGGCTCGAAGCTTCTCCCTTTCAGGCGAAATTCCCCCAACCACACTCGATTGGCTTCCGATGACTCCTTGCTTTCTTGTTACCGGTGGTTCCGGATTCATCGGAACCTGGGTACTCCGCGAACTTCTGGAGCGTGGTGCGCGAGCCATTGTCGTTGATAGTCAGAATGCTCCTGAACGCTGGGCGAGAGTTCTTGGAAGTCGATCGTCGGAAGTAATCTCTGCAGACGCTTCACTGATGGACTGTGCGGCGATGCATTCCGTAATCGAAAAACACCAGGTCACTCATTTGATTCATCTGGCTGCGTTGCTGACTCCGGCGTGTCAGCAGGATCCATTTCTTGGGTGCCAGGTCAATGTGCTCGGCAGCACGGCCGTATTCGAAGCGGCTCGTCGATCCGGCCGGATTAGGTCACTTTCCTATGCCAGTTCGTTCGCCGTCTATGGACCTGAATCCGGCCATGATGATGCAAACCCCAATCGCCCCCCTTCGTTTTACGGCGCATTCAAACAGGCCGTGGACATGATTGCAGAACAATACTGGCGACACTTTCAGATTGCGTCGGTTGCAATCCGTCCTCACGTCGTGTTTGGTCCCGAACGTGAAGTCGGTTTGACTGCAGGCCCGTCATTGGCCTGTCGAGCTGCCGCGCTGCAAGAGAACTGTGCCATCGGATATACGGGTCGAGTTGGTTATGACTACGTCGAAGATGTCGCCAGAGCCTTCGTCCGAGCTGCCACGGAATGTCCTCCCGGCGCAACGGTCGCGGACCTTCCGGGTGAGATTGCAACGACCGAGGAATTCCGTGCGGCGATCCTGCGATGTGTTCCAGGAGCTTCATCGCACATCACGATCGCTGGCCCGGAAATCCCGGCCAATATCCCGCCAAATCCAAACTACATTACGGAGTTGTTCCATGACTGGCGGACAACGGCCTTGCAGGAAGGCGTACAGAAGACGATCGATTACTACGTCCGCAGCAATGAATCCATCACAGATCGGCGATAAGCGAAAGCATCGACTGGAACCGAATGCATTTCGTGTCATTCGTGACTTTCGTGGTTACAACAAAACACTCCTGAATCCGTAACTCACTGGCAACTGACAATCCGCTACGGCCGAACACGACACGGAGGGCTGACGCCCAACCGCTCGCCGCTGAGCGGGTGGAAGATTACTCGGCCCTGATCGGGCGGTATTCGCCGTAAGATTGAGCAGCGAGTTTTTCCAGCCAGCTCATTTGCCGTGATTCCACCGCTGCTTCACCGAAGCGAATCACATGAATCGTTGTCTTCCCTGTTGCTTTAGCTATCTCGCGAAGATCAGCTGGAGACAACTCTGGTTCATCGCCGTCGGTCAGAAAATAAATCACATCCGGCTTCAAACGCAGCGCTTCCAGTAACGCGGCTTTATGCTCAGTACCCGCGTCACTACGAACACGGTCAATACTGTGTGAAGCCGCCAACTTGTTGAACTCGGTGGCAAAATGCATTACTCGATCGCCTTGGCGAGGAAGCATCAGAGGCGTGCGGTATTCGTTGTAAAAAATAACACCAAATTGCTGATTGGCCTGCAGCAAACGCAGACTTTTCTTCAGCTGACTTTGAGCCAGTTTCAATCGGCCACCCGACATGCTGCTGCTGGTATCGATCACATAGACGAACGTTTTGCCAATTGCCGAAACGTCCATAAACGTGGTATCGCCGGGCCCGCCAACTCCACCAAGTTTTGACGCACCACCCGCCTCGGCAGGCTGAATCATCTGACTGCCGCCTCCCTGAGCAGACCGTTTGGTTCCTCCAATAGGCTGCCCCGGTCCGATCAGGGCCGGGAACTTTGACGAACTCTCTCCTTCGCCTTCGGAGGTGTCTTCAGACGAGTTCAACAGATTTGTAACTTCGGGCACTTCTGAGGGAAGCCGCTCCTGAGTTGGTGTCTGACCGTCGGCGGGAGCATTCTGATTGGTCTGCTGTGTTGATGGATCCTGAGAGGTCTGATCATGGCTGTCATCACCGCGCCCGCCGCCATTCCTCTTCGGCAGAACCACCGTCAAAGCCATCGGAAACAACCAGTCCGATCTCACGAAAGACTTCACCTCCGGGAGCACCGGAGCCAACGGTCTGACATCCTCGCAACGACAAACTGGCAACCAGCAGGATGGTGAGGTGAATCAACAGCGATCCGAACCCGCTCGTCAACAACGAGCTTCGGCTGAACTCAAGATGTGAGAGAGCGGGCTTCATCCTGGGCCGTCCATGAATAACTCAACTCGCTTAATACTAACCCACAAACAAACGAACCTTCTTCCCCCACCGCGTTTACCCTCCAATGGCGTGGACTTGGTGAGCGGAATGGCGCTAGCCACCGGTGATTTCCGGTTTTCACACAGTGAAACACCGGCGGCTAACGCCGCACCGCTCACAGAAGAGTCCTTTGGTCCGCCGGGATAAACCCGGTAGCGAAGTTTTTGAGAACCCGCTTGACCCATCTTTACTTGCCCGGTTCTGCAGGGGCTGGCGACGTCGCAGGGTTGCCAGCAGCGGCCGGAGCAGCAGGGTCTGTCGAAGCAGGCTTCAGGCTTTGCTGAATCATTTGAATCACATTTTCCGTTTCATCAACTTCCACGGCCTTTTCGGGCGTCTTGAACACAAACGACTGATCGTCCACCGGCTCGTTGATAACAAGGTTTCTGAAATCCAGAGTAATCAAAGGACGAACCATTTTCGCCGTCGGATCCATACTGCGTTTCAGGAACTGGATGCGTCGAGGCAACATTGTTTCGGCATCGACGTAAACTCGAGTGTACTCCGGAACGTGCGGACGAGGATCAACGATTGAACCCTCGGGCACCTTAAAGACTTCTTTACGAATCCGTTCACTCCAGCGCCCGGTCACTTCATAGACTTTGCGATCGCCGACTGTGATCGATTTCACCGGAGCAAACTCCATCGTGGTCTGCAGACGCGAAACAAGTCCACGCAGCCCACCAATCCCCAGATCCATCGCCGCATTCTTGACGTCGTAGGCTTTGGTCGCTTCGGCCGCGGCGAGAATTGTCGTGATATCCCGACGTGAAACACGCTGCATGTCACCGTTCTTCCAGAACGTGGACAGCACACTGCCGTTGCTGACCTGCTGCAGGACGCCGCGATTCTGCGCTTCATCGACCGGCGCGGCTTCGGCGTCCAAAGCCAGTTGTTTGGCGTCGTCGGCCTTTTCGGCCACCATCGGAAAGATCATGAACTCCAGGTTCACGCGATTGCCGGACGCTTCCAGGTACTTACCTCGCGCAGTGAGCTTCATCCCGGAAATCAGCGAGGTCTGATGCAGTTCGCAGCGGAGAGAATCCAGGCCTTCGAGCTTCGAGCGAAGCTGGTTCAGGATCTCATCCGCAACTGGAAGTTTCGGGTCTCCATCTGCAGCTTTGGCCGGAGCTGGCGTTTCGGATGGTGGTGGTGAATCCGTAGCGGCCGGAGTTGCCGCAGCGGGTGCTTCATCAGCCACTACTGCCGATTTCGCCAGTGAAACGGCTCCTATGCTCAGCAGGCAACCCGCCAGCACGGTCCGCGTTGAGAAGTGTGGAAAGGTTTTAGGTTTGTAATTCATGTGCTGATTTTGATGGATTTGCCAAAGATTCGAGTTCTGCAGACCCGAAAAACAGGAGAGAAGGACCGACGGATCGCAGGTGTATTCAACCGTCATAGTTCACATGGTGCGGAACTTTAGTGGGCCGCGTCAATCGAACCAGCGGAATTACCGGCGATTCGAAGCAGTCTCGAGCGTTTCGAGCCTGCTGAACGCAGTGTACCGAGGCCCCCTCATCGGGGTCGACGGCAAACTGGAAACGGTCGGGCACAGTCAGTTTTGCAGTTGAAGGTACGGTCATCTGCGGGTTGCTGTTGGATCGAACACGCGAGTTGCTGTTAGGTCAACTCAGCATCTCAAGGAAGGGGTAGCGATGAGATATTACTTTCTGGCCCTGGGCGCCCTTGTGGTCGTCTGCATGGGCTGTGCCGGAGTGGACGGCCAGAGTGTCCTGAAATCAAACGAGTACGTCGCACCTCCGGCTGCCATGATGCAGCATCCGGGCCCAATGGTCGACGGTCCTGGTCCCGGCGTCATGGGAGTCCTGGCTCAGCCAGGCGGTATGGGCGGCCCGGGAATGGGTATGCCTCAGATGTCGACTCAGGTCAAGTTCATTGGCCATGACATGTCAGTCGGCTGGTTGTCCGGCAACGTGATCGCCCGCAATCAGCAGGTGGTTCCAGGCCGAGCAGACTTCCCGCAGGGAGCCATCTATCAGCTGGTTTACTCCAACATTTCCGGCGAAGGCTGGGCTGGAGAAGACCTCTTCCCGACACTGGAAGTTCGATCGGCTCATCCGAACACGATCGCTTATCTGACTCACAACACTGTTCCCGTCGAAATCACCGATGAAGATCTGGAACATGTTCGCAGCAACAATATGGTGACCAAGGTCATCTACCTGCCAGATCCAAAGTTCCAGGCTCGAGCCATCGCAGGTGTGGAAACTCTGGTCTCCACAACTCTTGATCCAGGCATCGACCCAATCGAACAGGCTGAACGAATGGGAACCATCATGGTGGTTCTGCGAGTCGGCAACAAACGAATGCACTTCGACGAAGCTCAGGTTCAGCCGAACGGAACAATTGCTCCGGTCAGCTTCTCCTCAGCTGACGGTGACAATGGCGAGTACCTGCCACCATCACCGGTGACACTGATTCCTTCCGATGTTCAGGGTGTTCCAGGTGCGATGATTGCTGCCGGTGGTGGCTTCCCGGGCCAGAATGTTCCTGTCTCAGGAATGGGTCCAACGCCTGTCTGGGGTATGCCAATGACGGCGACTCCGATCGGTCTGCCTGGTCCTCCTCACCTGCCTCTGGGTGGTCCGGCTGGTCTGAAGTCTCACACCATCCGCAACCTGAGCCAGAACGACATGCCTGAACCGGTCGACCACATGCTGATCGATGTTGAACACAGCCCAGGCTACAGCGTCCCGGCTCCTGTGAAACACATTCAGTACAAGGAAACTCATCCGGTCTTTGGCGCGGGCGACGTTTCAACTCCACAAGGCCAGGGGGCTTACTGCCCCCCAGGCGGATACTAATCTCCTGAATGAACTATGACCGCAGGGGCGATTCGAAGCATCAGCTTCAATCGCCCTTGCTTCGTGAATTCTCGCTCAGGCCGAAAACGACTCAGCGGCCCTCCGAGTCAATCGATCGGAACCATTCATCATGCCTATCGCTCGTGAAACTTCTCTGCGGACTGCGATGATCACTCTCGCACTCCTGCTGACCGGGCCGACCGCTTTCGCTCAGTCCGGAGCCTACCATGAGCCGTTGAATGAAAAGCTGCCTCCCGGCTTCACCGCCGACATCATGGCTCGAGTTCGCCATGACGACATGTTCTGGCTACAGCCGGTGCGCGTCGAATTGCCAACCGCCGGCACAGTGTCAGTTTACTCAGCCAATCCGGCTCCGCTGATCACAACGAGTGCACCGGCTCAGTTCTCTGTAAACACCGGGCACTACTATCGCCTTCGCATTGCGGACATGCCTGAATTTCCCGGCGAAGAAATCTATCCATCGATCGAAATTCTTGATCGACTGCATCCACCAGCTGGTTCCGCGGCCAACTACCCAATTCCAGTGGTGCTGACTGAAGCCGACCTGAAAGAAGCACTGTCCGGGCGCATGGTGACTCGAGTCATCTATCTCGAAAATCCTCGCTCCGCCGCTCAAAAAGATCCGTTGCGTCGAAATCCTCGAGCCACTCTCGACCCAACCGACAACGCTCTTCAGGAAGCGGGCATGTACGGTCGGCCGATGGTGATTGTTCGCATCGGTGGCCGAGTTCCCTCCGGACCAAACATGCCACTGTCTTACTTTGGTTCCGGCGGCACCGTTGATCCTGGTGACTCGATTCCAGTTGGGTCCGGAGTCGTGAAAGTTTCCGACAAGAAGCGAGCTGTCGAGAGCCTCGCACGCGGTAACGATTGAGACGAATACAGATTGCAACGAGGAACAGGACGACACTCATGAAATCACGCCATCTGTCATCTCATAGTCTCATGGCCTGGAGTCTGCTTGGATTCGGCCTTAGCATCGCTCCCGGTTGTGGTCTTTCTTCGGGGCTGCACCGCGAACCGGATCACGTGTATTCGGATACAACTCCGCCGATGATTCAGCAGCAGCCTGGCGTTCAGCCTCTGCCAGCCCGCGCGCATTATCCGGATGAGAACTCAACGATGTCGGCCACTGGTTCCAATGCTCAGGCGGATGGTGTCGTTCGTCTTGGTGGTCAGCAACAACCATCGACGGCTGTTGAATCAAGCCGAACCACCATCGCCAACTCGAAATCAACCGCCGCTAAACCGACGTCGCAGCACAGCGAATTCGTTCTGGCCAGCTATCAGCCTGACGATGTAAGCTCCTCGCGCTTGGGCGAACCAATCTTTACTCAGGCCGACCCACGCCTCGAAACGGGAGACAAGTGCTTCCCGCGAAATCAAATGGAAACGATTGCTCCAGCCCCACTGGCCGATCTGTTTCCCGATGAATACGTTTTCGACGGCGGTGACCGTGATCTTTCCGCAGCGATGCACACGAATCGCAGCGGTCTCGACACAGAAGACACCGTCGCTGCGTTCGCCGATCACACTGGTGAACTTCGAACTACCGCGTCTAATCGTGTTGCCGTTTATGCACCTCGCTTTGGCTCTGTCCGCACCGTGACCGGGCTAGTGGCCGACGTCAAAGTTGATAAAGCCATTGGTGCCAAAGACAATATCACGATCGGCAACCTGAAAACAGGCAATGCGGCACAGGAGAACGTTCATGATACTTCACTGTCCGGCCTGGAAACTCGAGATCGTGTGGATGGCATGAAGGCGGCCGTACCGCCCGTTCAGAATCGTCGCACAGAAATCGCCGGTCAGAATCGTAAAGTGGACGAAGGACACGAAGGTCGAGACGTTAAGTCTCCGGGCATCTTCCATCGCAAGGACGGAATTGAAGTCGCCGAACAGATGCGTAACGCCATCACGTGGACTCGAGATCAGTTCCCGGTTATCACGGCCACGACCACCAATGCATCAGAGATCTCTGCCAAGTTCAAAGTGCAGCAAACGATTGGGGTGAAGGATGAGCGAGAAACCAAGGGCAACGTTCGCATCGTAAAACTGGCCGACCGCGATGAAGCTCGACCTGGTGATACGATTACGTTTACGATCAACTTCCAGAACACTGGCGACTTCGATGTTTACGATGTCAGTATCGTGGACAATCTCACGCCGCGTCTGGCCTACGTCAGTGGCTCGGCTGAGATTGACGAAAAGCACCCGGGCGAAGTTTCCGTTGAACCCAACGGCGAAGGCAGCGAAATCCTGACCTTCAAACTCGACAAGCCGCTCAAAGGTCATGCCAGCGGAACGATCACATTCGAAGCAGTGGTCCGCTGATCGCGTGGCCACCTGCAAGTTCCTGGCACCAACCGTTTCTTGCAGATTTCTCTGGCTTCGCCCAGCAGATTCGCGTCTGAACAAACCAACATCAGCTTTGGCAAGTCGGGCAGGGCGGATGCTTCGACAGAAATCAGCCTGCGAACCGCCGGAAGTCGTGTCAATCCGACGCAAAGAATGCTATCCTCCCAGTAGACGGCAGTCCGTCGGAGCTTCGAAGGAGGACGTGATGTTACATCGTCGAGATGCCATGTTGCAGCTGGGTTCGGCTTGCGGTGCGTTGACGCTTCCGCAGTTGCTGAAGTCAGAAAAGACCGCGCTGGCAGAAACATCTCCCTCTAAATCACGTAAAGCCAAATCCTGCATCTTCCTTTTTATGTGGGGCGGACAGCCTCAGCAGGATATGTGGGACTTGAAGCCGGATGCTCCCGAAGGCGTCCGCAGTCCCTTCGCGCCGATTGCAACCAACGTCCCCGGCATCACGTTCAGCGATCAGATGCCGTTGCTGTCTCAGCACGCCGACAAAATGTCGATTATTCGCTCTCTGAATCACTCAACAACTGATCACGGTGTTTCCGTTTACCATACATTGACGGGACGCCCGATGATCCCGCCCAGGACATTCCCGTCCAATGGTCGTCGACGCACTGACTTCCCCTCCATCGGTTCCATGTTTTCTTATCTGGGGGAGAAAGGCGAAATCCCGGCCAGCTTTAGCATCCCACGTCCCGTCGCACATGACGGACTTCGTTACGCTGGGACTCACGCTGGCTTTCTGGGATCAGCACATGATCCGGTGGAGCTGGGCCAAGTCTATAATCACGTCGAAATCGGACCTCGGCAGGATGTCGAACAGGATCGACTTCCGCTCACACCGCCCGATGGCGTCTCAATGGCTCGCCTGAAAGCTCGCCGCGGTTTGTTGGGTCTGATGGAGTCTCAGGACAGAGCTTTACAGAAAGATCCTCTGATCGCGGCCCAACAGGGCATTTATGAGGATGCATATCGGTTGATCAATTCGACGGCTGTCGCAGCGTCACTCGACCTGAGTTCGGAATCGCCCGAAACTCGCGATCGCTATGGCCGCAATGAATATGGCGACAGCTTCCTGACAGCTCGCCGCATGATTGAAGCGGGTGTTCGACTTGTGACGGTCAACTGGATGTTTATTACACCAGCGGCCAAGGTCTATAACGTCTGGGATACTCACGGCGGCCTCGGCGACCTTGAACATGGTGCCACCGGATATGGGATGCTGAAAGCACACTACTGCCTGCCGGCCTTTGACAGAGCTTTCTCGGCTCTGCTGGAAGATCTGTCTCTTCGGAACATGCTGGACGAAACACTGGTAGCGTGTGCCGGGGAATTCGGTCGGACGCCGAAAATCAATCCGGCCAATGGCCGAGACCACTGGCCGTTTTGCTACTCAGCAGTGCTCGCCGGTGGCGGAGTTCAGGGCGGTTCTACTTACGGCAGCAGCGACAAACAAGCCGCCTACGTCAAAGAGAACCCCGTGACGCCGGGCGACTATCTGGCGACCGTCTGCCATGCCTGCGGTCTGGATTCCTCACGAATGATCCACGACGTGCAGGGCCGACCATTCCAAATCTGCGACGGCGAACCAATTCACTCGATTCTGTAAACGAGTTCATTCAGCGTCCATTTCGTCACCTTGTTTCCATTTCAAATCTGAAATTTCAAATCTCAAATTTCAGCGACTCAGGCAGCTGAAAGGTTCAGATCTTTCAACACGTCAGTGTAGCGGTTCCACGGCACCGGTTTAATAGGCAGCGCGGCACAACGCTGATCCAGAGACAGGTCGAGAACATACATTGTCTCCGCAAACGCTGTTGGCTTCCCTGCGGCGCGGAGCTTTTGAATCTTAGCCTGTTCTTCTCGAAATCGCTTGGCCATTTCCATCAGCGACAGAATCCGAGGACCATCGGACCCGTGCTCCACATGAATCTGGCGAGCCTTCGACCAGTCTTCAAATTGTGACAAATCCTGCATCCTGACCAGCATGATCGTGATAGGTTGGTGATGCGACAACGCCGCAGGTTCGCAGCAAGCCGTCATCACGTAAACGTCATGAGGAAACTGACCGTTCGATGCACGGTCACAAACGAAGTTGGTCAACGTCTCCAGAAGATACGAACCTTCCGCGCCATCCATTGAAATCAGCGTATGCTGCGCGGTCACATGCTGAGCTCGCTTCGAAAGAATTTCTGCAAGGTGACCGTTCGGAACAACTCGATTCAACTCGGACTGCCCAAGGGTACGAACCCTGAGCGCTGTCACAGATTTGCTCTCACCGGAAGCGGTTGTTACCTGAGTCGACTCGAGCAAATGCTGATGGATAACAATGGTGTCGCGAGCATCACCTTCCAGGATCAATTGCCGTTCTTTCGACCGCCGACGATAGGCAATAAACGCTGTCGTAAGACTACCGACAGCCATACCCAGCAGTACACCTAATCCACGACCACTCACTTCATGCAACATGACTGTGAACACGGAACACCTCATCCTGAGCCAATGCTCGTGATACCGCAGCAATACAATTTACCGGCGACGAGCAGAACTGAAGTGAGCACAAACGCCGCCGGGGATCCGAAGGATCACAGGAATTCACAAGTACATCCCCGGCAATCACTTAGCCTTCGTCCGGGACACTCTAACAAAACCGCTATCGCTGATAAATCGGCAGGAAGCCCTTATCCAGTTGCAGCATGATGCAACTCAAAGCTGTCACATAAACGGTTCCTACCTGCGGATCCGGCCAGCCACCACCAGCCTGCATTTCGCGCACAAGTTTCGCATTCAATTCGTCACGGTATTTCTGCCAGTCTTCTCCGCCCGTTCGATACACCACCTGAGCGAAATAGAAATGCATGTAGTGCCAGTGCCCGTTGTTGCTGGCCACTGATTTGTCCGGCCAGATATGCGTCTTGCAGAAGTTCCGCATTCGCAGAGTCAACTCGGTGTCATACTCGCCCGCGTTAAACATCGCTGCCAATGATGCGGCGGTTATCGGCGGTCGAGCACCACCGCCACGAATGCTGTACTGCACGCCTCCGTCAGTGGTCGTGCATTTCTCGATATACACCTTCGCCCGATCGATGATCTCCTTCGAAACAGGAATCCCTGCGTTCCGGCACGCTCGCAATCCCTGCACCTGTGTAATACAGGTTGAACCTTCATCGAAGTTACTGCCTTCTTTCGCAGACACATAACCCCAGCCGCCGTCAGGTGTTTGAGCATCCGCGCAGAACTGGACGGCATTGGTCAGGACGTTTCGAATCTCCTCACGCCGTTGTACATCTTCTTCTTCGCCGTAGACCTGGCTGAGGAACAGCATGGAGAAACCATGACCGTAGGTGTAGTGATAATCTTCGCGATATCCAATGAGTCCATTGGGGCGGCTCATGGACAGCAGATAATCGACTGCCAGACGAATATTCCGGGAGTACTTGCCAGATGTCGTGGTGGAGCCTTCAGCCAGCATTGCGGTTCCGGCCAGAGCTGTCATCGCGACTCGATATTGACCACCATTGGCTTCCCAGTATCCTTGTCGCTTTTGAAGACCTGCGAGGTAGTCCAGAGATTCCTCCACCGCCGTATCGATTTCGTCGTCGGCCTGAGCGGGAGCTGACGTCATTATCGTCGTCAGATATCCGAAGACACCTGCCAGAATCAGCGTCCATCGAAACGTTGTCTTTGCCATAATTCGACAGTTCAGTTCACACAAAGAGTGTTTTCCGCGGAAGCCATTCGTCTGGCCACCTTCAACGGATTGTTTTCACCGAGGGCTCCCGAGGCAAGTCGAACCACCAGATTCGGACCAACCGGGACAGAACATTCTTCTTTGGGTCATAATTCCGCGGATATGATTTTTATGTGAGTGACACGATTGCTGCAGGAAGAATGCCCCATGAATCCACTATTGCCAACACCGTGGAAACCAACCAAAGCACAGATCCTTGCTGCTTCTGACAAACTTGTTCCGGACGTAATCGCCCGGAATCTGATCACCCTTTTCGTCGGAATCAATCCCGGACTTTACACCGCAGCGATTGGCCATCATTTCGGTCGCCCGGGCAACCGTTTTTGGCCAGCCCTTTTCGGTGGCGGCTTTACTCCACGTTTGTTCTCTCCATTTGAAGAATCTCTTCTCCTTGACCTGAAGTTCGGCATTACAAACATCGTCGAACGTGCGACTGCTCGCGCAGATGAACTGACCGAAGATGAAATTCGGGCGGGCGGAAAGCGGCTTGAAGCAAAAGTTGAATACTGGCGTCCCACTGTTGTTGCCTTCGTGGGAATCGGTCCCTACCGCATTATTTCTGGCAATAAGAAAGTGAATGTGGGCCTGCAAACAACACCCTTCGCAGGCAGCTACTCCTGGGTACTCCCAAACCCGAGCGGTCTGAATGCGCATTACCAGCCAGCGACCCTCGCTCAGCTCTTTGGAGAACTCCACAGTTGGGCCGTTTCGAAGCACCAGACTCAGCGACTCTAATTCGTTAAATCCCAGTGCTGATCCAATCGGGAGGAACTCTGCCCAAGACCATGACGCCACTTTTTGAAAGGGAAGTGGCGGGGCAGCTCGTGATTGGCCAACAACAATACGACTTCCGAACATCAAAAAGTTAAGCCGGGGGACTGAGGCAATTCGAGTGTACAAATTCTTTATTGGAGTTCGCACAAAATCGCATCTCGAAAGAAATCCCCTCTGGCAGACCAATTTGGCAAGGGTAAACTCAAGGCGTTTGGCTAACGGGACAGAAATTGCAATCCCCGGGCTCACTCCAGCCACTTTTAGATCTCAGAAAAATCCCCCTTTTCTGAAGTCGTAGCCCCGGGCGGTTTTTCTGCCCAAGCTCTCATGTTCTGAGCTGGCAGTTGTTCTCAATCACGCAAGGAGGAGGATTTCATGGCTGCTCTTATCCCGGCGACTCGCGCGCCTCAGGCCGATTCGTCACATCAACTCGCCACGGACGTTCGGAAAGCCTTATTGACCGAGGATGGCCTCGACATAGCCTCACTGGTCGTGCGTCGCATTCCCAATGGAGTCTGTCTCGAAGGCGTCATCCACGTTCATGGTGATGACGTGGATGTTTGTCGAGCCATCCGGAAACTGGACGGAGTCGGCGAAATCCTGAATCACCTCGTTGTTTGCTGGAATTGCCCGGAACCTGGCCCGCAGGGGACTGAAGACGATATATTCTGAGCATTGGCCCAGAAAAAGGGTCATTGACTAATAGCCAGATCGCCCCAAGGGTGATTCGAATTATTGGTCCCTGACCCCTTTTCTGAGCTTTGGGCAACTGAGGTTGCTCATGACGGGTAAGTTTGCCGTTGTGGTCTATAATCACGTTCGCTCCCACGCCAACGTCGGGAGGTTCCACAACCGCATTCCGCTGCCTTTGTCGGTGTACCAGGATTCATGGCCAGTTCAGATATTGTGATTCGAGGAGCTCGGGAACATAACCTTCGCAACATCAGCCTGTCACTGCCTCGCAACAAGCTGATCGTGATGACCGGAGTCAGCGGCTCCGGGAAAAGTTCGCTGGCGTTTGATACTCTTTATGCCGAAGGTCAGCGTCGTTACGTCGAATCATTGTCGACGTATGCTCGTCAGTTCCTCGGACAAATGCCCAAACCCGATGTGGACTCAATCTCCGGGCTCGCTCCATCGATTTCTATTCAGCAGAAATCCACCAGCCGCAATCCACGAAGTACGGTCGGGACGATCACGGAAATTTTTGACTACCTGCGAGTGCTCTACGCGCGAGTCGGACAGGGCTATTGCTATGTTTCCGGCAAGCCAATTAAGGCTCAGTCAACCGATCAGATTGTCGACAGCCTGCTGAATCAACCGGCCGGCACGAAGTATCAGATTCTTGCGCCGATCGTGCAGAATCAAAAAGGTGAGTTTCGAGATCTCTTCGAGGACCTGCTGAAGAAAGGTTACCTGCGTGCTCGTGTCGACGGTGAAGTCATCAACCTCAGCGACGCGCCGATTCTGCGAAAACATCATAAGCACAATATCGAAGTGGTCATTGATCGCCTCGTGGCCGGGGGAACTCAACGAACCCGCGTGGCCGAAGCAGTTGAGCAGGCCTTGAAGCTGGCTGACGGACAGTTGATCTGCAGTGTTGAACAGACAGGTAATGCGTCGACCAGAACATCCGGTGAAAACGCAATAGCACAAGGCGAGGAACAAAGCCTGCAAAGCCTTCCCGCGCCGCCTCGATCCGTTCGCCGTGCAAGGGCAGCAAAACGAACAGCGGCTTCAAGAACCCCGGGTGATGCAGATCTGGTGGCCGAAGATGGTGTGGAGCTGGACTCCGACATTGACGGCTTCGATGGAGATTCCGACGGGCTCGAAGGATCAGGCCCACCTGCTCCGGCTCTGCAATCATCGGATCGTCTTTATAGCTCTCACTACGCCTGCGCTGAGAGCGGGATGAGCTATGAGCCGCCAAGTCCGCAGCTCTTCAGCTTCAACAGTCCGCTGGGAATGTGCATGGACTGCAATGGCCTGGGAATGCGCCATGGATTCCCGATGCATCAGTTGATTGTGGACGAAGACAAGTCGATCCAAAAAGGTGCAACGCTGTTTCTGCCGGCGTGGACCAAGATCGGACGCTGGCCGCGACATATCCTGGCCGGAGCTGCCAACGCTATCGAGCAGGACTGCGGCCTGCCGGTGGACTCCCTGCTGAAGATGAAATGGAAAGACATTCCCGAGCAGGCCAAACAACTGTGGCTCTACGGCACCGGCGAACGCCATGTGACCTTCACCTGGAAGACTCGAGCCGGCGCATGGAAACACGGTGGCAAGTGGGAAGGCTGGGTGAATCGACTGCTGGAAAGCTATCGCACGGCCGTCAATCCGATGCGTCGACGACAACTGGAAAAGTACATGGAAGTTGTGCCGTGTAGTTCCTGCAACGGCGAACGACTGAATCGCCAGGCTCGAAACGTGCGGCTAAAGACGAACAGCGCACGGTTTATCGCTCGCAGAAAGGCGGCTGGTTCGAAATCTCAGATTTCAAATTTGAAATCCCAAATTGCCAATTTCAAACCGGACAGCTCGAAGTCTGGCAAATCAGCGTTGGAAGGCATCGAACTCAGTCTGCCGCAACTCTGCTCGTTATCGATCGAAGAGGCGACAGAATTCTTCGACTCGCTGGTGCTCGATCCGACGCAGCAACTCATCGCGGAAGAAGCCCTCAAGGAAATTCGCGGTCGCCTGGGTTTTCTGTTGCAGTGTGGTTTGAATTATCTGTCACTCGACCGTTCAGCGCCGACGTTGTCGGGGGGTGAATCGCAGCGTATTCGCCTTGCGGGTCAAATCGGCTGCGGACTGGTGGGAGTCGTCTATATTCTGGACGAACCCAGCATCGGCCTTCACCCGCGCGACAACACGATGCTGCTGGGCAGCTTGCAGCGGCTTCGCGATCAGGGCAATACTGTGATCGTCGTCGAGCATGATGAAGAAACCATGCGAGCCGCAGATCACGTGGTCGACTTCGGCCCGGGGCCCGGCGTGCTGGGCGGCGAAGTCGTCGTGGAAGGATCAGTCGATGACGTTCTGAAAAGCGAACGCAGTCTGACCGGCGCATTCCTGTCGGGACGTCAGAAGATTGAGATCCCCAAAGTTCGCCGCAATCCGGAACGTGGCGCGATCACGGTGAAGAGTGCGACTCACAACAATCTGAAGGATGTCACCGTTCGCTTTCCGCTGGGGCGTTTGATCAGCGTGACGGGCGTCAGCGGGTCGGGCAAAAGCTCGATCGTCAACGACATTCTGTGGCAGGTTGTGAACCGTGATGTCAACAAAGGTGTCGGTGATCCCGGCGTTCATGGATCGATCGAGGGACTGGAACTGATCGACAAGGCCATCGATATCGATCAGTCACCGATTGGCCGAACACCTCGCTCAAACCCGGCGACTTATGTCAAAGTCTTCGACGAAATTCGCAAGCTGTTTACTCAATTGCCGCAGTCAAAATTGCGAGGCTACAAAGAGGGCCGTTTCAGCTTCAATGTTGAGGATGGTCGCTGCGAAGCGTGTGAGGGCCATGGGGCGACAAAGCTGGAAATGGACTTTCTGGCAGATATCTGGATTCCCTGCACAGTCTGTGAAGGACGACGATTCAATCACGAAACGCTGGAGGTGAAGTTTCGGGACCACAGCATCGCCGATGTGCTCAACCTGGAGATTCGCGATGCAGTACAGCTCTTCGAAAGCTTTCCCAAGATCAAACAACTGCTGAAGACATTGTGCGATGTCGGCCTGGAATACATGCAGCTCGGACAGGCGTCGCCAACGCTTTCCGGCGGGGAAGCACAGCGAGTGAAACTCGCGCGTGAACTGGGAAAACGATCGACTGGGCGAACGTTGTATCTGCTGGACGAACCCACGACGGGGCTGCACTTTGCCGACGTCAAGAAGTTAATTGAGGTATTGCAGGGCTTTGTTGAAGCGGGCAATACGGTGATTGTGATCGAGCACAATCTCGATGTCATCAAGACCTCCGACTGGGTCATCGACATCGGTCCCGAAGGCGGAGCAGGGGGCGGTCGCGTTGTCGTGGAAGGAACACCGGAGGATGTGGCTCGCTGCAGTAAATCACATACCGGGATCGCACTTCGCACCGTGCTGCCTGATCTCAAACTTCGCGCTGTCGAGCGGCAGGGCGTCAGCCCTCCGAGCACTAAAGCACTTTCGCAACTGTCGGCTGAGACTCCGTTCTCCAACACGACGTCAATTCGGATCACCGGAGCCAGTCAGCACAACTTGCAGTCGATTAATCTGGAAGTCCAGCGAGAACAAATGAGCGTGTTCTGCGGCCCCAGCGGCAGCGGCAAGACATCGCTGGCGATGGACACGCTGTATGCCGAAGGGCAACGTCGCTACGTCGAAAGCTTGTCGGCTTACGCTCGCCAGTTTCTGGGACAGATGCCCAAACCGCGCGTCGAAAGCATTCAGGGACTCAGCCCGGCGATTGCGATCGAACAGAAAACTGTCGGCTCAACGCCGCGTTCGACTGTCGGCACCGTGACGGAAGTTTACGACTATCTGCGAGTGCTCTACGCGCGGCTGGGAGTCATGCACTGTCCCAAGTGTCAGATTCCGGCTGTGCAGCAGACGACCGATCAGATTGTGGACAGCATCCTGAATATAGAGGCTGGCACAAAGCTGCTGCTGTTGTCCCCGATTGAGGTCGATCGTTCGACGCCGTTTACAAAAGTGTGGGACCGTTTGCGGGCCAACGGGTTCGCTCGAGTTCGCGTCGACGGGATGACTTACAATCTTGAGGACGTTCCAGAGATCGATCATCGTCGAGCACACACGGTGGCGGTTGTGGTCGATCGAATTTCGGTCGACAAGAAGCAGCGAACAAGAATCGCCGATTCCATTGAGGCCGCGTTGGATCTGGGCAAGGGTGTGATCAATGTGGCGATCGCGGACCCAAAGAAAGAAGAGCCGAAGTGGAACCAGCAGCGATTCAGTTTGCACTTATCCTGCAGCAAATGTCAGCGTTCGTTTGAACGACAAACGCCGCAAAAGTTTTCGTTTAACAGTCCGCTGGGCTGGTGCCATGCCTGTGAAGGTCTGGGAACGGAATTCGGTGCCAACCAGGCAATGCTGGTGACAAGCCCCGAGCGAACTCTGCTGGATGGAGCCATCGGAGCATGGCCAGATCCAAAGACAAATGCCTCGTTTCGAATGATCCTGCAAGCTCTGTCGACAACGTTTGAGCTTCCTCTGGATCAGCCCTGGTACTTGCTGAGCCCGACACAGCAACGACTCATCCTGTACGGGGACAGTGAGAAATGGGTCGAAGTTGACACCTCGCGCAGTGCGGAAGAGTCATCCAGCGTCGGGAAAGGTCGCAAGGAATCACGTTCAGCCGGTTCGACAACGACTTCGGCAGGGTGCCGAGCATTTCGGTTTCGCTACAAAGGCTTGTATCCAGCGATTGAAGAGGCGTCACGTCTGTCGTTTTCACATCGAAAATCGTTGATCGAAATGGCTGGGGAACGCGACTGCTCGATGTGTAATGGCAGCCGACTCGAAGCCGAAGCGGCGGCCGTTCGACTGCGCAACGTCACGCTGCCTCAGCTTTGTCGCATGCCGCTTTCGGAAGCTCTAAAGTTTTTAAATGGCCTGAGGCTGAACAAAGAAGAAAAGAAGATCGCAGGGGATTTGTTGAATGAGGCGACTCATCGCCTGAATTTCCTGGTCGAAGTCGGGCTTGACTATCTGACGCTGGATCGTTCAATGCCCACGCTTTCCGGAGGCGAGTCGCAACGAATTCGACTGGCAGGACAGGCCGGTCGATCGCTCACGGGAATTTTGTACGTGCTCGATGAACCCACCATCGGATTACATCCGCGCGATAATGGCCGATTGTTGACTGCATTGAAGCGATTGCGAGATCTTGGCAACACCGTTCTGCTGGTTGAACATGATCGCGAAGTTCTGGACGCGGCCGATCGACTCTTCGATTTTGGCCCCGGCGCTGGTCGACTGGGTGGAACTGTCGTCGCGCAGGGGACGCCTCGCGAGATGCGAAAGAACAAAGCTTCGTTGACCGGCGGCTATTTGGGTGGAACTCGACAGATTCCTGTGCCGATGGTCAGGCGCGTCGCATCGAATGCGCCATCAGTTGTTGTTTCGATTCCTGCAAGCGTGGCCGAGACAGATTCGAAATCAGCGAAGCCTGCGGCAGCCAAACGCGGCAAGAAATCGACGGCGAAATCAGTTGTTGAGTCAACTCCCGCGAAAAGCGTTGCCACGACGCAGGACTTTCTGGAACTGACTGGTGCGTCACAACACAACTTGCGAAACGTCGATCTGCGAATTCCTCTGAAGACATTCGTGTGCATCACTGGCGTCAGCGGTTCGGGGAAAAGTTCGCTGATCATGGACACACTCGCTCCGGCTGTGGCTCGTAAGCTCAACATGGCGGCCGAAGCTCCCGGGGCCTTTCGCGATCTCCGTGGGGTTGAGCATCTCAGCAAGATTGTGCTGGTGGATCAGAATCCGATCGGGTCAACTCCTGCATCGAATCCCGCAACCTACACGGGTGTATTCGATGAGATTCGGGAGTTATTCTGTCGCATGCCGGAGGCCAAAGTTCGAGGCTATCGGCCGGGACGATTTAGTTTTAATCGTGCGGGGGGACGTTGCGAAGATTGCGAAGGCATGGGCCAGCAGAAGATTGAAATGCACTTTCTCCCGGATGTCTGGGTGGAATGCCCGACGTGTCGTGGTCGACGATTCAATGCGGAGACGCTGACGGTTCGATTCAACAACTGCAGCATCGCCGATGTGCTCGAGATGCCAATCAACAAGGCGCTCGAACTGTTTTCCAACGTGCCGAAGATTCGTGGTCCACTGGCAACTCTGGATGCCATCGGCCTTGGCTATCTGACTCTGGGACAGTCGGCACCAACACTCAGCGGTGGGGAAGCTCAGCGCATTAAACTGGCCGCGGAGCTGTGTCGTCCGAACCGAGGACGAACGTTGTATCTTCTGGATGAGCCAACAACCGGGCTACACTTCGATGACATCCTGAAGTTGTTGAGCGTGTTGAACAGTCTTGTCGAGCAGGGCAACACGGTCGTCGTGATTGAGCACAATCTTGATGTGATCAAAACTGCGGACTGGATCATTGATCTTGGTCCGGAAGCCGGAGCTGGTGGAGGCCAGATCGTCGTTCAGGGAACTCCGGAAGATGTTGTCAGCTATGCAGCGCAGGGAATTGCGCCACGATCATGGACCGGCGAATTACTGGCTCCGGTTCTGGAAGAATCGCGACGCGGGGTCATTGAAACATTTGACGCCGAATCTGTCAGTGCGAAAAAGCAGGGCGATGTCAGCATCGAACAGCTTGGAAAGTCAGCCAAGCTTCCCTGGGAAACCGATGGCCGCAAATGGCACACGGTCGAACGCATTGCTCATACTGGCCAGCCATGTCGCTGGGACGGAAAGGCACTGGACTATGTGATCGGCCTGTTGGAGGATCACGAAGACCTGGCCCCAACCAACTGGAATGATCGTGCGACGGTGGAGGTCAAAGCCAGCAAAGGACTTGGCTGGTTCCTGCATGCTCGCACAGGCGGCGAATGGTTGTTATCGCTGTGCTTCCGAGTGAAGAAAGGGGAGTTCACAACTGAAGATCTCGACGGCAAGTTGGGCCTGATTCCTCTGGATGACATGGAAGAGATTCCTGTTTACGGCCGTGAACCTCGCGTCAAAGCGCGGGATCTGAAATCTGCGTGGCAGGAGGTGACGATTAAGGTCTGGAATAAGTCCGAGATCGATACTGAGGCGTTTCGAAAATTTGTCAAGCAGGCATTAAATAGTTACCTGAAACAAGCGAAAGCCGACGCAGCCAATCCTGAAGATTTAATGCCGTGGAAGCAGTTGGGACGTAAGTGGCATTTGATGCGTAAAGGGCTGGCCGGGACAGGGCGAGTTCCCTGGGAGTTCGATCTATTGGAAAAACTTCTGCCAATCATGGAAACGGCGTTTGATGGCTGCGAAGCGGACTATGGCATTCGCAGCAAGATCAACTGGATTCATCCGAAGGATGGCCAGACATTTGCTGAACTACACACCAAGCGAACTGATGGAGCAGACTTGATCGCTTATGCTCCTGCGGGAAAAGTCACTGTGGGTTCGATTGCGTCAATCGGATCTCTGCAGGAGATCGAACCCCACAAAGGCGAACGCGATCAGATTCGTATTCGCTTCACGAAGGAAGCTCAGACTGCGGTCAAGGTGTTGAGCGAGTTTCTGGCGACGATTCGAAAGCTGAACGGGGCGTGATTTGCATCTATGCCACCACTGGAGATACGCTGCGAACTTCGGAGTGCCAGGTGTTGCGATTCCCATACACTCCGTTGCCCTTAATTTTGATTCTCCCTGTCCAGGAGTTCCAACGAAATGCTCTGCGTCTATTCTCGGCTATTGAGATTCACCATGCTGTTTGCTGCGATCCTGTTGTTTTCTGATTCAGCCCAGGCGGAGCGTTATCGCGTCTTCGTGGGAACTTACACCGGCGGCGACAGCATCAGCAAGGGCGTCTACTCCTGTGAATTTGATGCCGAAACCGGCAAGCTTTCAGACCCTGTTCTCGCTGCAGAACTGATCAATCCATCGTTTCTGGCCATCCACCCCAGCGGAAAATATCTGTATGCGGTCAATGAAGTCAGTGAAGGACCGGGCCGAGGCAACGGCGCTGTCACTGCTCTGACGATCAACGCCGACGGAACCTTGACGAAGATTAATCATCAGGCTTCTGAGGGCGGAGCACCGTGCCACTGTAACGTCGATTCCACCGGAACTAATCTTTTGATTGCGAACTACGGTGGCGGCAACGTCGCAGTTTATCCGATCACTGAAGATGGTTCCCTGAAGCCTGTCTCCTGCAACATTCAACACGAAGGCAGCAGTGTTGACAAATCTCGTCAGGAAGCGCCACATGCTCACTCCATCAATGTCAGCAGTGACAACAAGTTTGCTTATGCTGCGGATCTGGGGCTCGACAAGATCATGATCTACAAGCTGGACGCAGAAGCACATACTCTTTCGCCCGCTAAACAGCCAGCCGCGTTGGTGACTCCAGGTGGCGGACCACGTCACTTCTCAATCCATCCGTCCGGCAAGTTTGCTTACACCAACAATGAAATGACAATGGTGGTGACTGGATTCAGTCGCAATCAGGACGACGGAAGTCTCAAAGCCATTCAGGAGATCTCAACAATTCCTGCCGGCTTCAATGGCCGCAAGAGCACAGCAGAATGTCTGGTTCATCCCAGTGGCAAGTTTCTCTATGTCAGCAACCGCGGACACGAGACGATCACCGCCTACACCATTGACCAGGAAACAGGTTTGCTGACCTACGTGGAAAACGAACCCACCGGAGGAAAGGAACCTCGTAACTTCTTCATCGATCCGTCCGGAAAATGGCTGCTGGCTGAGAACCAGAACAGCGACACGGTTTTCGTCTTCTCAATCGACCAGCAGACCGGCGCTCTGAAACCGACCGGGGACTTTGTGACCGTCGGACGTCCCGTTTGCATTCGCATGGTGAAGCTCTGAGATTGCAGTCGCAAGCTGCTTTGCTGCTTGAAAGCAGTTCGGTATCCCGGTCTAATGGCCCTCGATAGGCATGATGGAATTGCTTTTTATTCCGCGAGGACTTTCGGATGAACGAAAACCCTGAAAACTTCCCGCTGGTTGAGCGCTTTCATAAAGCGGAGCATCTTGCGCGTGAGCTCAGTGAGCATCTGCGACAGGCTTTTCTGCCAAAGCTTTCTGAGCTTCGGCATGCAAGCAAAGTTGCAGATGCCACGGAGGTTACTGACAAAACGATGCTCGACAAAATGACGGCGGTACTGAGTGCTGAAGATTTTGCGTCAGACATCTTTGAAAAACTAATGCTATACCTTCACAGCATCGAACGTGAAACAAAAGAAATCATGGGTCTCACGGAATAGCACTACAAGAACGATCGATAACACGAAAGCCCCGGAAATGGATGAGTTCATTCAGCAACTGACGAAGCAACTTGGATTAAGCTCCACAGATGGTCAGTCAGCCACAGGCAATATTCTGAAGCTCATTCAGAGTCAGCTTGACCCTGCCTTGTTTGCTCAAATCAGTGAGAAATTGCCAGGCATTCAGGGACTGATCAGAGACGCCGACGGGCGCGCTGATGAAGGCGGGTTGATGGGATCCCTGACATCGCTCGCGGGTTCGTTGCTGGGTGACAAAGCCAAAGGCATCGCAGACGTAACCGCCGCACTGACGAAAGCGGGGATCAGTGTCGACAAGATTCCACAGTATCTGAAAATGCTGATCGACTTCCTGAAGAGTAAACTGGGGAATGATCTATTCGCCAAACTGGCTGCGAAGCTTCCGGAGTTACTTGGACAGATGAAGTAAGGCGATCGTTTCAGCAATGTTCTTCAGTTGGACAGCGCCATGTTCGGCTCCCATACAAGCCCGAAGCGCCAGCGAGTGAGCACATTGCGATTCATACGTTCACTCGCTGGCGTTTCAGGCTTGTATTCTCAATGTTCCTCGTGAACACGGCGCTGTCCAATTCGTCGACGCCCTGAAAACTGGCGTCCTACAGTTTTTATAGCCTCGGAATGCAATGAGTGCTGTGTTCTGTGGCCCTGGATATTGGAATAGTCTTTGATCCATGACCATTCTTGACTTTCACGTCCCGGAGAGTGCATGCGAAGGCTGCATTGCGATCGGCAACTTTGACGGAGTTCATCGCGGCCATGCGTCGATGCTGCAACAGTTACGATCTTTGGGACGTGAGATTTCCGGACCAGCTGTCGCGATTACCTTTGATCCTCATCCCATCGCAATTCTGCGACCGGAGTTTACTCCGCCGGTTCTGACAACGATTGAAGATCGTAAACGCTTGCTACATCAGGCTGGAGCAGATGACGTCATTGTGCTGCCAGTGACAAGTGCTCTGCTGGAGATGACGGCAGAGCAGTTCTTTCGCGATGTTATCGTCGGCAAGTTTAAGGCTCGAGGAGTCGTTGAAGGCCCTAACTTTCATTTTGGAAAGGATCGCCGGGGAGACGTCGACCGTTTACAGGAGCTCTGCCGTAGCCAGGGAATTCAATGCCACATTGCCAAATCCTTCGACGATGCTGGCAGCATGATTTCCTCCAGCCGTATCCGCGAACTGATCTGTGCTCGTGCGATGACAGCGGCAGTTGAATTGCTGGGGCATCCTTACCGACTGTCAGGGATGGTGAGACACGGTGCAGGGCGAGGCCGGACGATTGGCTTTCCGACGGCAAATCTGGCCGAGATCCAAACTTTTCTGCCGGCTCATGGTGTTTATGCGGGAACAACTGAAATCAACGGGAATCGCTTTGCCGTGGCGGTTAGCATTGGCCCAAATCCAACGTTTGGAGAGCATCGCGAAAAAGTGGAATGCCATATCGATGGCTTCACAGGAGATCTCTACGATCAAAAACTGGCCATCGACCTGCTCAGCGAAGTTCGAGCATTGCAGTCATTCGGCTCGGTCAATGAACTGATCTCGCAGATCCAAAGTGACATCGAAGCCTGCCGTCGTGTCGCCAATAGAGCAATTTGATGAGTGCGACTGTCTGGAATTGACTCCTTCGGCATCGTGCCAATGGAGACTGGGTTTGACAACCAGAAAAGCATTATTGCATAACTCTTAACGGCCTTAGTCGCCTGCCAATTGCAGTCGCTTAAGACTGTTGAGAAATTTCAATGACAATTCAGGTTCTGGTCGCAAAACGCTTCACCACTCAGACAAGCTGAGTGGCGTCAACGAGCAAGAGTTGGATTGTCGAGCCCATCTGAGGCTGCCAGAGATAAATCGCGATCCTGCGGCAATGATACTTCCCGTCGCTGGAATTCTGACATTCGCTGCTCGTTTGCTCCGCCAGGAACCCGCCCTGCGCTTGAATGTCTGATGCAGGCCCCTGAGAATACCGGTTTTCTCTGCACCACTGATTTTGCCCTGCGTGTGATCCGATTCCGGAGCCCATATCAATGTCGCTAGTTGCTTCCCGGCCATTCATGTTCCGAGCCTCTTTGCCAATTATGGCCTGTTCCATACTCCTGAATCCGTTCCTCCACAGTTCCTTCGCCGTTGGCGATGATGAAAAGACTCTGAACACGCTGGCTCAATTCTACGGTTTTTCGGGTGTTGAATTGTTTAAGGTCGATGGCCGAGGCTTCAATCTGCAGGCAGGCGATTTTACCGGTGACGGTCTGACCGATGTGATGCTCGTCGATAACCGAGAAAGTTGTCTGCGGCTGATGTCTCAACGCAGTGCAGAAGATCAGAAGAAATCTCGCCAGGGAGCCAAAGTCAATGATTTGGCTTCGGACTGGAGATTCGACGAACGCACGATACCTGTCGACAAAGCACTGGCTGGAATTTCGACCGGAGACTTCAACGGCGATGGACGTCTGGACGTCGCATGTATTGGAACGCCGGACCAGTTGTCGATCCGTTACCAGCCGGAAGCCGGCCAGAAAGAATGGAACAACAAATGGGTGACTCGGTTGCCCGGTCTTGAGCCAGTGGCGTGGATGCTTTCCGCTGGCGATATTAACTCCGACAAGCGGGATGACCTTGTCATACTGGGCAAGGACGTGACTTACGTGATTTACCAGAATGACAAAGGAGAAATGGAAACGCCAAAACCGCTCATCAATACGTCGCCTCAACTTTCCATGGTTCAAATTGCGGATCTCAATGGCGACGGAAAAAACGATCTCTGCTACATGGCGAATGAGGGAACAACACGCGGCTTGTGTGCTCGACTCCAGACCAACGATGGACGCCCGGGACCGGAGATTTGCTTCGGACTGCAGCAGCCAAGAAGTGTGACACTGGCGAACGTAGATCAGGAGCCCGGACATGAAGTGATCACCGTCGAATCTCGAACAGGGCGGATCGTCGTGTCGGCACTGCAGCCCTCTAAAGCCAGTCCGGAAAGCCTGCCTTCTCGCCTTCTCCAGTACGGAATCGGCGCTGCCGGAGCAACGCGAGAACGTGCGATTGCAGCGGCTGATCTCGATGGCGACTCGCTGAGCGATGTCGTTGTGTCTGACCCCGAACAGGCCCAGATTCTGCTGTATCGACAAAATGGCATCGATGGTCTGGGAATGGCGGAAGTCTTCCCCGGACTTCTTGGCGTAACAGATCTCGCCGTGGCTGATGTCGATACAGACTCGAAACAGGACATCGTTTTGTTGAGCGGCAAAGAAGGTGTTGTCGCACTGAGCCATTTTGCAGAAGGTCGAATTACGTTCCCGGAAAGCATCTTTAAGAAGCCGGACGGGGCAGAGCTCGCTGCCGTGACAATCATTGAAAACGACGGGAGGCCACAGATCGTGCGCGCTGACCGTGGGAACCGGCAACTCCATGAAACTTGAATAGCGCCTGACTCGGCGCGGAGTCGGGCGAATGGGTGCGTGCTGAAAGTGACAAGAAGATTGAACTCACCGGCGCGGTCGGCGCCAGAGGTGTTCGGCTTGTCAAAATGGACGTCAATCAGGATGGACGAACAGACGTTCTTTCCGTCCCAAGTGGAACGTCAAAGGCTGGTGTTCAGGTTCTGCTGCAGATGGAAGATGGCTCTCTTGATGTGGCGAAGCAGAAAAGCCAGCTGGATCTTGGCGTGTCTGCGGCTGGCAGAACTTTCGTCAGTAAAGACCGACTCCTGGTCGCCAGAGACTCTTTCGCCCGTGCGATGTCGTTTGGAGCTAATGGATGGAAGGTTGAGGATCAATTCAACGCAGGCGAGACCTCCGCCAGCCTCGAAGGGGTGGCTCTGCTGAATCTGGATGGCGCAGAGGGTGATGAGATTGTGCTGGTTGACACTGGCGTGAGAAAACTGCGAGTGCTTCGGATGCAGGAGGGCGTCTATCGTCCTTGGAAAGAAGTTGAACTCGGGGGACTGCAGTTCACATCCACGATCGTCGCGGATCTGAACGGAGACACACTGAACGACCTTCTGTTGGTCGGTGCCCAGCACTTCTCAGTGCTCTACACGAGTCGATCTGATTCTGAGTTAAAGGAGATTGCCTCATTCGAATCAGACAGAGATGACTCCTACCCGGCCGATGTGATTGCGGGAGACATCAACGGAGATGGCAAGGTTGACCTGAGCGTAATTGATACCAGCATCGACGGCCTCGAGATTCTGAACTTTGACACGACAAAAGGAATCCGCGAAGCGACGCATTTTCGAGTCTTCGAGGAGAAGCGTCTTGTTAGTGCGGACACCGATCGCGGCACGGAACCACGTGAAGGAATCGTCGCCGACGTGACTTCGGATGGTCGATTCGATCTGATTCTGCTGTGCCACGATCGACTGATCCTGTATCCACAGGACTCCGGTGAACCTCCGGCTCCGACAACGGCGACGGTGGAACAGAAGTGATCCACCGTCAGAATACTGATGGAATTCGCGGTGCTGACTTTGGTCAGCATAGTCATTCAGATCTATCAAGGAATACGACAATGCAGCTCGGTTTTGTCAGTGCGATTCTTCCTGATCTTTCCTTTCGCGAAGTCTTTGAGACTGCGAAACGCGTTGGATTCGACTGTGTCGAAGTCTGCTGCTGGCCCACGGGAAAGGCCGAGCGACGATATGCCGGAGTCACGCATATCGATGCGGCCAATCTGACCGAACATCTGGTCCATGAGATTCGGCACTGCGTGGATGAGACCGGCGTCCAGATCAGTGGACTGGGATACTATCCTAATCCGCTGAGTCCGAACCAGGCGGAAGCCGACACCGCAGTCGCTCATCTTCACGTGGTGATCGATGCGGCGTATCGCCTGGGTATTGAACGCGTCAACAGTTTCGTTGGCCGCGACTGGACAAAGTCGGTGGATGATAACTGGCCTCGATTTCTGAGCACCTGGAAACCCATCATCAGATTAGCGGAAGACCGGGGCGTTCGTGTCGGGATCGAGAACTGCCCGATGCTCTTTACGACGGACGAATGGCCGGGGGGAAAGAATCTGGCTACGACACCTGAAATCTGGACGCGAATGTTCAGTGACATTCCGTCGGCCAACTTTGGATTGAATTATGATCCGTCACATATGATTTGGCAGCACATGGATTACCTGCGTCCTATGCGTGACTTTTCCGACAAACTATTCCACATCCACGCAAAGGATGTCCGCCTGGATCAGGATCGACTGAATCAGGTCGGAATAATGGCGCACCCTAACAAGTATCACACTCCAAAACTGCCTGGCATGGGCGATGTGAACTGGGGAAAATTCTTCTCGGTGCTCACCGATACGAAATACAAAGGCCCCGTTTGCGTCGAGGTCGAAGATCGAGCGTACGAGGGATCATTGAACGATCGAGCGGCATCGCTGACACAGAGCCACTCGTATCTCAGGAACTTTGTCCCTGTTCGAGGCTTGCACGAAGCCTAAAAGCTTCGAACGGAATCAGCAGCACCCGGCTGAGGTTCCGAGGTGAAGATCATGCGTGTCGGCTTACCACAGTGCGGACAGGCGATTTCAAAATGGCTGGTGACCCTGGTGACTGCACGAAGGTCTGGATTGGCCAAACACAGATTTCCAAGGGAATCAAAACCAACAGCCATGGTACCGACCGGTACAGTCGCCGTAACGGCTAACTCGGCGGGACGATCGACTTCTCTCGAAACCTTTACGACTCGGCTACGACCACTTCCTGAGTCTGCAAGGGACAATAAGGTGCCATCGCCGAGTGAAGCAAGGCGTGTCGAACCAGGTTCCGCAAAACCGGACTGAGACACTTCACCTTGTTCGTCGATTCGGACGATGTGCCCTGACGGCAGCAACGCTTCCAGCTGACCACCAGCGTTAAGAATAAGATCCTGCACGACCTGATTGAGTTGAGCAAGATCTTTTACCTCGCCTTCGGCATCAAGCGACACCAGTCGTCCCGATTGCTTGACAGAAAGCACAAATCGCCCCAATTCGTCACGAACAAAAGCTGATGCGGGGAATGAAAAAGTTTGTAGAACGACATGCTTCCCCGACTCCGTAATCTGACGCAACGACGACTCGCCACCACTGGAAGCCAACACGTAAAGCGAACCATCAGCGTCGACCTGAATCCGTTGAATGCCCGTCAAATGCTCGATCGCAAAACTGACTGAGCCGCGCTCATCCAGCCGAAAAACACATTCAGCTTTTCGATCCGCCACGAAGATTCGCGACTTCCCGGATACCACCAGGTCCACGGGTTCCACAACTTTGACCGGCAAGCGTTCAATGACCGGCTTTGAATGCACGCGGACGGGAGCGTGATCGTGATTGAGAATAGCACCGAGGCGAGGAACCTCATCTGCCAATGCGGTCGGGGCGACGACAAAAGCCGCGCTTAGAGCGAAACCGCTCAGTAATGAATGAAGTGCGAACTGTCGAGGCATATCGAAACGTACCCGGTACGGGAAACACCCGATTAACACATGGTCTGCCAAGGCCAATACCTTGATGCCACCACTCCAAGATCCGTGTCAAACACATCCCTGTGTCGCAAGTATCAACGGTTTAATCCCCTGCGTCAACACGCGAACCGCCAGATCTTGCCGACAATATCTGTCACACATCTCACGACACGCCCCAGAAAAAACGGAATCCATTCTGAGGTCAGGAAACATCAGCCTGGCATGTAACGCGTTTGGCTCCCGCATCCTGTGTGCCAATCCACAAAAAATCACTAGAATCTGAATAATTCTTAGTCTCCCCAGCATTGTGTTTCATTTTCTGTCGCACAATCGCACAGCCACCCGCAGGAGTGCTGCATTTTGAATGGCCCGCCCGATCCAACCCAAAGCCGTCTTAGGCGCGATTTGACGACCATTTTGGCAGCCAGTTCTGTCCAGTTTGCGGATCTCTCAGCCGGAACCGCGGCCGGCCAATTACTGCACCTCGAATACACAGGGCATGAATTCGGGGTTGTGGAAACCCTGAGGAATCCCGGTCACATGAACGACTCGGCAGTCAACTGTCCGCCCGGGAGATCCAGTCGTCGCTATCTGATCGCATCGATTACCAAACCCATCGTCGGCATGCTGGCAGTGCAACTGGCTTCTGCTGGACGACTTTCCCTCAATGAACCCGTCCGGGAGTTTGTCGACGGGTTTAATCGAGGCCCATTGCGAGCGATTACATTCCGACATCTTTTGACTCACACCAGCGGCCTTCCGGACATGCTGCTGGACAACAATGAGCTCCGTGCCCGGCATGCCTCGCTCGCTGAGTTCGTCAGCGAAACGGCAAAAGTGAGCCCGGAGTTCCCGGCAGGAACCGGCTGTCGTTACTCAAGCATGGGATTCGCGGTGCTGGCTGACGTGATCGAAAAGATTACCGGAACGCCGCTTACCGAACTGCTTCAACGAGACCTGTTCGCACCGCTCCGGATGCAGGATTCATGGCTGGGAATTCCGTCCGCTGAGTTTGAAAAACTTCTCCCCTCTCTTGTTCCCTGTGAGTTACCAATCTGGCAGCAGCAGGCTCAGAACTGGAACTGGAACAGTCGTTACTGGCGATGCCTCGGCGCGCCATGGGGAGGAATGACTTCAACCTCCGATGATTTGGGACGACTGGCCGTTTGCATGCTGAATCGCGGGATGTCGCCCGATGATCAGCCGCTGATTCATCCGCTGGCGATTTGCAGTGCGACGCAAAACCAGACCTGCCACATTTCGGGATTGGCGGAGTCCGATCGCCTCCATCGTCCCTGGGGATTGGGATGGAGATTAAACTGGCCCGATCACAACACTTGCTTCAGCGACTTCGTCTCGCCCGAAACCTATGGTCACTGGGGGGCCACCGGAACCCTGATGTGGATTGACCCGAAGACGAAAATCTGGTGCGTAATCCTGACCAATCAGCCGTATGAAGTGAGCCAGACTGTGATTCAACGATTGTCAAACCGGATCGCATCAGAGGCACGCTGATCACAAGAACGTAGCCATCGAATTGACATCACGAACGGGAGCCTGCATGCTTCATGCTGCAGACGGCGTGTCCGTCTCAATGCACCTCCGGCATTATCTTCAGATGGAGTTTGTATCCCATGTCAGACGCTTCAGAACATGCCTCCGAGAAATGGACTCGCCGCAGTGTCCTTGCTTCCGCAACGGCGGCATCGGTAACGTTGTTGTCCGGAGCGACCGGCTTTGCGAGTAATGCATCGCAGGAGAGCAATACATCAGTAACACCAGTTCCCGCTGACTTTCGAATCACAAAGAAGCGAATCCGTCAGTCCGTGATGGGTTGGTGTTTCAACCCGATGCCAGTCCAGGAACTGATCCAGCACTGTGTCGACGTCGGAGTTGAAGCCATCGAAGGAGTCGACCCGAAGTTTTACCCTGAAGCTCGGGCCAAAGGCCTGAAGATCGCTCTCGTCAGCAGTCATGGGTTTGCCAAAGGTCCAGTCAGCCCTGCCAATCATGAGGAGTGCATTCAGAAACTGAAAAAGTCCATCGACACTGCCGCTGAGTTCGAAAGCCCCAGTGTGATCACCTTCACAGGAATGCGTGTCGAAGGCATGGATGACAAGACGGCCGAGCAAAACTGCATCGACTGCTGGAAAAAAGTGATTGAATATGCGGAGTCAAAAAAGATTACGCTTGTTCTGGAGCATTTGAATACTCGCGACAGTTCTCATCCGATGAAGGGACATCCAGGATATTTTGGCGACAACGTTGAGCGTTGCATCGATCTGGTGAAGCGAATTGACTCACCTTACTTCAAGCTGCTGTTCGATGTCTATCACGTGCAGATTATGCATGGCGACGTGATTCGTCGTATCCAGATGTATCATCCGTTGATCGGGCATTATCACACCGCAGGGAACCCCGGACGGCGCGAACTGGATGACAAGCAGGAGATCAACTATCCGGCAGTTCTCCGAGCAATCATCGCCACAGGGTACACGGGCTTTGTTGCCCAGGAATTCATTCCGACATGGAGTGATCCTGTGCTTGCATTTCGGCATGCCGCGATGGTGACGGATGTATGATTGCGGCACCGAATAGAACTGCAGGGAAACGAAAAGACGGTCCTGAATTTGAGTCAGGACCGCCGAAAAATTCAGAATTCAAGAGCCACTCTTAAAAACCGCTGACCGGATTCCCATCATTGAACTGAATCAGGTTACTCAGAACCTGCGGGTCCAAAGTCACTGAAATGTTCCTGACGGATGCGTCACAGAATGCGACCGTGAACGATGGGCCAGGCGTTCCAAGTGCACCTGCGGGGTTCGCAGAATCCAATGTCAATCCCCCCGGCTTCGTCCATGGTGCAGCCGTTTCCGGCCCTGCGACAACCATCATGATGGTGTTGCTGGTTCCGTCAACCATATCGCGAAACCCTACAGGCTTCTCGGGATCAAATGGCGTGTTGGTTGAGGCGAACACGTGCACCGTGGTCTGCCCAGGCTGATCAACGCCCGGGACCTTGAATACATCGGGCATCTGATTCACAAGCGCCATGTTGTGAGGACTGTCCCACGCTTCGTCGAGATGAAACTGATTGTAAAGTTCAGCCTGGTCCAGATACGGCAGGATATGAACGCGCCAGCTTAAACCTGACTTCTTTGCATCTCCCGTTTCACCATTTCCGTCAGCAACCGGGAGATGATTGAAGGTGTCATGAAAATTATGCATCGCGATGGCAATCTGCCTCAGATTATTATTCTGATTCATTGGTCCGCCCGATGGAGGCCCACCGGCAATCGGTCCCAGCAACTCTGGATTGTCCTTCAGCACCTGCACCAGCGTTCCAGGGATCGTGATGCTCACAGTCACCGACGAATCGGCGTTTGTCGAAGCAAGACTATTGACGGCCTGGCCGAGAGAAGGCTGCAGCGGAGGAGGAGCCTGCCCGAGGGCCAACGGAGCCATCTGCTTGCCCATCATCACGAGCCCAGCCAAGGCCTGATTGGCTTCCCCGGCGGCACTTTCCTCTGTCAGATTCAATTTGATGTTCAGCGCCAAGTCACTTCCCGCATCCAGAATGATCGCTCCACCGGAGATTCGTCCTTTAATTGCACCCACCAGCTGTGCAACCTGCGGTGGCACGTTCGGCGGAGGATCAGGAATACCGGCACTCATGCCAGCCAGAAGAGGACTGGAGAAGGCCTGCACAACGTGGCTGCTTCTGGAGACGAATGCAAAATGGTCGTTTGTTGTTTCTCCCGGCCCGTTAGTCATGGCGGCTTTGAGTCCAGCTTCAGACGCCATCAGGAACGTCTTTGAGTCAACTGAGTGCATCGCCATAACTGGAGCATTCGGGTCCGGATTCTTCAAAACGTAATAGGTCTTACCTTCATGCGTCATTTCCGTTGAACCGCCCTGAGCCATCAAAGGAGCGATGTCAATGTCCTTGTTTGCTCGAACAACAATCATGACGTTTTCACCACCCATAAGCTGTTTCGACAAGGCGGCAGGATTCGGCGGTCCTCCTGCCATTCCCTGACCAATCAACGGAATCATCGTGGCGATCAAGTTGCCCATTCCCATTGTCACAGAATCGATGTCAGCAGGGACGAATCCAGTCTGAGCCGACATTTCTGTCATTGCCTGCTGAAACTGTGGCATGTCTGTCAGAGGTTTTGCAAATCCACTCGCCAACAGATCTCCGGGGCGAACATACATTAGATACTCTGTCGCGGCAGGCAAATAAGACATATCAATCGGCCCCGCTGTCACGCTGGATTTTGGAGCCATGGCAGGCCCCGCTGCACCACCCGTCAAGAACGGATTCACAGGGGCGTTCGGATCAGCTGGCATCGGCTCTGTGGCCGCCACGGCAGGTTCTTCCGGCATTTCCGGCGTCGGTGCAGCCGGCTTTTCTACAGCCGCTGCCGCATTTTGTCTCATTCGTTCAGCAGCCGCTTCACGCGACTTATTCTCCGCCAGAATCTTATCAGCAGCGGCTTTTCGACGAGCAGCCTCTTCGGCCTCTTCGCGAGCAATCGCCATTTCACGAGCTGCACTGGAATCTGCCAACGACTGATCCTGTGACATCAAAGACCGTCGACGAATCTCACGAACATTTGCCTGGCGAGTAATCTTCCGGCCAGCCACTTCGATCGAAGTCTTCTCTTCAATCATACGACGAAGGTCACCCTGAACACTGGACAGGGCTTCGCTGACCAGTTGAGATTGCTCAGGAGTCTGTTCGTGCTTCAATCCTTCAACAAAGAACTCTGACGCCTCTTCAATCTGGCCAGCTTCTGCAAGAGTTACGCCCAGCATGTAGAAATATCGAGGGTCGGAGCCGCCAGCGGTGGCCTCTTTGAATAGTTCAATTGCAGCCTTTGAATCTCCCTGTCGCCGCGCCTCCAGCGCATCCCGATAAACCAGCTTGAGCCGCTCATTTTCCGGATCGGCCTTAAGGGCATTCCGCGCTTCAAGTCGATATCGTTCAATCCGAACTCGCAACGGTCCCTGAGTTCGTTCAATCGAGCGATTCACCAAAGTAGCGGTACTGGTTTCGGCTTCCACCTTCGCCGCAGCTTTCAGATCTGCAGTGCCATCCTTGCCTGTTTGCTCTGCCAGGATTCCACGAAAATACAACGGGCGCGGATCATCCGTTTCATTCTCAATGATCT
>JAXMBU010000011.1:0-156249 GCA_046349735.1 Planctomycetaceae bacterium | reverse complement strand
TGTCAATGGATCAACCAGCCGAGTTACCGCCGACATCGCAGCAAAACATGGATGCCAGTTCCATCGCAGTTATGTCGGGGAAGCTCATGTGTGTGCCAAGATGCGATCTGTGCAGGCAGTGCTTGGCGGCGAAGGAAACGGTGGTGTCATTGAGCCAGCCGTTGGCTACGTTCGCGACAGTTTGGTCTCGATGGCCTACGTTCTCGCGGGCATGGCGGACAAAAAGAAGACTTTGGCCAAGTGGGCCGATTCTTTACCGTTCTACACGATCGTCAAAGACAAAATCACATGTCCAGCGAACGCGGTTCCAGCGGCTTGTGATGCTTTACGAAAAGCCTTCCCCGATGCCGAGGCCCGCGACGGCGACGGCCTGCGACTCGACTGGTCCGACCGCTGGGTCCAGGTCCGCGCCAGCAACACAGAACCCATCATTCGGATCATCGCCGAAGCACCCGAAACCAAAGATGCGGTGAAACTGATCGATGAATCAATGAAGGTTGTGGCCGAAGCGGTGAAGCCGTTTGTAAAGTAATCAGCATGCGTTACGAAGACCTGCCCGACGAATGGAAAGAATGGCTCGATTTGACTCCGCTGGAACGATTCCGGCGAAGTGAAGAATTGTTCGCTCAATATCTGGCCATGGGAGGAAGTCTTGATCCCGACCCCGATCCGACAAGTCCTTTTTACGATCCAAAAACATCAGGTACGGGCCCTGCTTATGGGCGGCCAGGCCTGCGTGTTGTACGGCGCGGCCCAGTTTAGCAAGGACATCGATTTCGTCCTGTTGGCGAATGATGACAACCGTCAACGTCTCGAGCTGGCCTTATCTGAATTGCAGGCCGAACGAATCGCCGTGCCTCGTCTCAGCCTCGAGGTTCTCGAACGAGGTCACGCCGTTCATTTTCGATGTCAGGCATTAGGCGTTGAAGGACTGCGTGTCGATGTGATGGCTAGACTCCGTGGGCTTCCAGATTTTGAAACACTTTGGAATCGACGAACAACCCTGGAGGATCCGTCCGGTATCACATATGAAGTCCTTTCCGTTGCCGATCTGGTTACTGCAAAGAAGACGCAGCGTGAGAAGGACTGGCCGATGATTACAGCACTGGTCGAGAGTCATTACCACAATGAGCGGAACGCGCCGACGCGTGAGAAGATCAGCTTCTGGTTGAGAGAATGTCGGATTGCTGAGCGACTCGTTGAACTTGCGAGACAGTTCCCCGTAGAGACGTCGGAGGAACAAGAAAATCGTCCGCTATTGATGCTGGCTCCATCGGGAACCTTGGAGGACCTTCGGACCGCTCTCGATGCGGAGGTTCGCTCTGAACAGTCACGCGACAGAGAGTATTGGGATCCTCTTAAACGCGAACTCGAGCAAATACGATTTGAGGAGAAACGCCGCCGTGACAACTGATTCCTGTCTCTGTTGCACGGCGTTGTCCATGTGAGTTAGCTGCGGAGCGGAGTTGAGGTCTTTCGTCGCCCCACACGTACCGATCAAAGTCCAGTGGAGGAAAGCCTGGTTGATCGATTCACTGTGCATTCAGAGTCATCGGCCAGCTGGAGTGTTGGTGACGGAGTTCTGAATCAACTCATTGATTCGCGTTTGGATGATCTCATCGCGGTTCTCCACGCGTCTGTCCTGCCATTCCACTGATTGAAGCAGGAGTCTCTGAAGTCGTTCGACTTCGGCTTTGCGGGATGCCTGAGTGGCGTCGAATTCCTGTTGCAGATGGTCGTGCAGGAGTTTTCGAAGTTCGGTTTGATCGGACGGGTCTTTGGTGGATCGTAGCCAGTTTTGAATCAGAGTTGCCGCGGCGTCGGGTTGAGGGACCGTTGATGGAGCATCGTCTGTACCGAAGAGTCGAGATTGTTCGGACCCCAGATCGTCATCACCATAGACTTCACTATAGAACTGAGTTGGTTCGGATTGTTTTGGATTAACGAGATACGGAACCATCTGTGTCACTTCTTTGCCGTCAACCATGCGCCGTGTTGGTCGATACGCGATTTGTGCACCGGCTGGCAGCGGACTCGGCGACGCAGATATGGGCTCTTCCAAGAATGGTTCAGTGACCGGGGCAGGCAGAGTCAATTCGGTGACGTTCACCACCGTCGTGTTCTTAGCGTTCACGACGATAGATAGACTTTCTCCTTCTCCGTCCGGTTTGAGCGGAATAGCCGCATAGCCGAGTTGCCCTGGGATACCGTGTGGCCGTTTTCGCATTTCGATCAGTTTGAAAATGGCGTACGTGCCGACCGGGACAAATGGGAATTGAAACTGTCCGTCAGAAGTTGCTGTCCTGGCGTAGGCTGCCGAGTCTTGACGCGTTTTGAACCCTTCGTCGGAAGACAGTCTCGAGAAGTAATCGTCGTTATTTCCGGAAGGACTGGGTATTGGTGGCCTCACGGCAGACCAGACTTGTTTGAGAACGAATTGAAACGTCTCACTACCAGACTTACTCCAGTCAGGAAGCGTCGACATTGTTTTACTCTTAGTGGTGCCTTCGACATTTCCGAACTCCGGGAGGGCAATGTGTTGGATCGTACCACCAGGTGTTTGCCAAAGGCCAACTGTTACTGCACAAGACCCAGGCAGCCATTCCGACTGTAACTGGGCTTCATCATTCAGTCGCTTTGAAGTAAGCGAGACCATGACTTCGCCAGGCGGAACCCGTACACTCTGATTCGTCACCGGGACGCTATGGTTCCACGTGATCATTGGATCAAAACGCCAGTCGGGCTGGAACTCAAGTTCTTCCGGATGAGCAACCCCACGTCTTTGGAGGCCGTCCGTTGAGATCGACTGTGGGCGAACGTACATCCCCTGAAGTGAATTCGTCCACACGACATTGAGCGTGATATCCGCTCGCATATCCTCCGGAACCGTGGAAACATCCAGTTCTACGTGTGCCCACTTGCGGAGCTTCGCTGTGTCACCAAACGCGGATGAAGGGAGAAACAGGAATCCCTTTTCGTTCGAGGCAACGATTGCCATTGTCTCATTGGTAGAAACAGTCACTTTGCCATTGTCGTTGACCAGTTCTGTCAGCGGCTGTTTGTCGACTTTCGGTAGTTGTCGAGGCTTCAGGTCCTGATCAACGATGCCACCAGGCGTGGCCAGCACCGCCACAACCTTAGCATCCGTCGCCGGAGTGCCGTCGGGGTTCAGGATCTGGATGTCCCGAGCAGTAGCTGGAGCATTGGGATCCGGGTAGACCGACCGAACTGGTTCCGCTGGCTTTACAGTTGCATCCTGACAAAATCCGGTCGACGCTGTGATCAGCACAGCAAGACATGACTTTAGAAATCGTAGCCGCATAGGGGTTGCTTTCTTCAAAAATGGCGAGCGGCTGGGCGTCAGCCCTCCGTGTATGTCGTTCCAAAAGATAAAGGTTTATTTGAGGATGTGGCAAGCAGCGAGCTTGTCCATCACTCGTGATGTCGTCTAACGTTCCAGGGTTGACACGGAGGGCTGACGCCCTGTCGCTCGCCTATCTGTCCATCTCCAGTTCCTTCAATGACTGCTCCACATGTCGCAAAACCCCGTCGAGCTGATCATCCCAGGACGCCGAATCAATAAACGGATCGTCCCACGGTTTAATCACTCCATCATGCGGAACAGCTGGATGTGCACTGTTTGCTGAGATGGTCTCTCTGATGTCGGGAATCTGATCTACGGCCGGAGTTGATGGTTCGGTCGGCTCGGCGATTGACTGAGCTGGATCTTCATTTGCTGTCGGAACCTTCGCTCCCACGCGGTTCCTGCTTGCCACCCGGGTTTCATCCTCGCGAGGAGGTGACATCATCTGCCGTGCAACGGCAACCAGAAGACTCAATGCGATAAATGTAGCCGCGAGTACTTTCTGCCAAACAAGTCGGCTTTGAACCAACTGCGGAGGCAATGGATGCAGGGTCGGCTGTCGAACATGAGCCAGACATTCAGACAGCAGCTTGAACACTTCATGAGCCGACGCGAATCGGTCGCTCGCCGACTTTGCATGCAGACGATGGACGACCTGATACAGCCAGACCGGAACGTCCGGATTGATCTCCCGCATGTCTCGCGGAGTATCGTCGATGATCCGACGAAGGATGCCGTACGGTGAGTCCGCTCGAAACGGCACTCGGCCGGTACACATGGCGTACATCACGCTGCCAAGACTAAACAGGTCACTGCGAGCATCCACGAATTCCCCGCGAGCCTGTTCGGGCGACATATACTGCGGCGTGCCGGCGATGACGCCAGTCCGAGTCACAGAGGCGTCATCGACGGCGCGAGCCAATCCGAAGTCGGTGATGTAGAGTCGATCAATGCCGCGTTCGAGTAGAATGTTGCCCGGCTTGATGTCGCGATGCACCAGTCCCAGATCGTGAGCCGCTGCTAACCCCGCGGCGATCTGCAATCCGATCTCCAGGATGTCGCTTACTGGCAGCGGGCCGGTTTTGTCAAGCCGACTCTGCAGCGATTCGCCGCCCACGTATGGCATCACAAGAAACGGCAGTTCGGCATCGGCGGAGACCCCATAGATCGCGATCACATTCGGATGCAACACCGCCGCTGCAGCGCGGGCTTCGCGAGCGAACCGCTGCCTCGCCGCACCGCTGCTGGCAAGATACGGAGCCATGACTTTGATCGCCACGGTTCGATCCAGAGGCCGATCGTAACCTTTCAGGACAACTCCCATGCCGCCCGAGCCGACGACACCCGACACTTCGTAGCCACCAAGCCGACCGAGCATCTGCGGATCGTCGGTGGGATTCAGCAACTGCAGCACCTGACGAATATGCTGTCGGCTTCCAATCGTTTCGTCTGCCGCCATCGACGATGCAGAAGACGGTACTTCACCACTGGACAACAAGTCGCAATCACGATCGTCACTGCGCAAGAATGCTGTAACGTTCGACCAGACCACTTTTGCCGCCGACTGTTCTTCGATGCGTCGTCGACAGCTTTCACATTCCCCCAGATGAGCCAGGGTGCTGGCGTCTTCGACAACGGAGAGTTGGGCGTCCAGAAACGCGTCGATGTTCAATGTTCCGCAGTCCGATGTTTTCGCATTCATGATTCGGACTCCTCAATCTCCTTCACTGCCGCCTGCAGCCGCCGCATGACTCGACTTCGCGCGGCATGGACGTTGGCGATAGATGTGTGCATTGCTGCTGCAACTGCCTCGCTGGAGAGGCCATCGACAACAGCCATCACAAACATCTGCCATGTCTCAGGTTGAATCGACCGCTGGACGATTTCTGCCGCGCGGCGATAGATCTGACGCTGGTACTCATGTTCAATTTCGTCATCGAGCGTCACATCAACGCTCAGAGCCTGTTCAAGGATCTCTGCGGCCGCCGATCCTCCGGCAGCAGTAAACTTTGCGCCGCGAGTCAACGCGTTCAGAATGGCATTGTCCGCGATGCGACGCAGCCAATGTCGAAACTTCGTGCCGTCTGATGCTCGTTCCCACTCGGGAATCGCTTTCGACACCGACAACAGTACCTGCTGAGCCAGATCGTCGGCATCCGCATGCTGCATTGCTCGCCCGCGAGCCATTCGGTAGATCAATGGCCGGTAAATCGAGACAAACTGTTCCCATGCCTCGCGATTCGCTGGGTCGCGAACCTGCAGGATCAGACTATCTCGAGTTTCCGGCAGCGGTACCATCGTCAGACTTAGATCCTGTATCTGGTTCAGGGACACTACCGATCGAGAATGCCCAGTATAGAACGATTGTCCCAATCGTTCCCCAGCCGTTGCAATTCACTGCATTTGTTCGAAGCCGAGTTCATAAGAACTCAGAATCTTCGCGAATGCCGCTCAAAACAACGCTCATACACTAATAAACACAGGCTGCGCCAACGACTGACACCAAACGCACGGAAAACAGAAAATCCTGCGGGCCATTTTTCCAGCGTTTGTGCCCTTGCGCACGTAGTTGGTAGACATGGCGAGGCAATTCGTCAATTCCAGGGGCTCGTTGATCCTGTTTGCAGCCATCGCGATGGTGGCAGCGAATTCGTATTGGGACTGCCAACGTACGAAATGCTCCGGTGCGTTTCGGGTCACGTTGGTCGATGGACAGAACTTGCTGGGACTGAAAGTCACTTCAAATTGCATCTTCCCTGGAATTGTTCCTCGTGGATGGGGGTTCGTGGAGAGTCTTCGAATTCAGCTTGAAGCATTTGATGTCGGAGTCTGTACCGTCGATCGTTTGCTTCGATGGAGTGGCTCAGCGACAATTCTGGGGTTGATGGTGATCAGTTTGAAGCCGAATAGGTCGGATGGAACGAAGTAAGGTCCGCCTTTCGACGAACAAATCTCGAAGGGTTTTTCGAAAGACCCTGCTCTCCTCATAGGTTACAAAATGCAAAATCACAGATACGTCGAACGATTCGTCAATCTGCTGGACCCGAAAAACAACACGATCTTCAACATGTCCGTCGATGAAGCGACAGCACGACTGGGGTCGGGAGATCCTGCGAAGGTCCGCGAGATCGATGGGCAGTTCGCGTTGGTGCATCAGAACGGGCACATCATTCGGATGGCTCGATCGATTGGGCGGCCGATGCGATATTTCCTGGCAAAGCAGGTGGCCGGACCTTGTCTGATCGTTGCCGAGCGTATCGATGAGATCGCGAACTGGCTGAAGAAGGAAGGGCTTGCTGAGCAGTTTCATCCATCGTATACCCGCATGGTGCCGGCTCATCATATTCAGGAACTGGCACTTATCGGCTGTCCGGATCCCAGTCCGGCGTGTACTCGCTTTTTCACCCCGGAACGAAATCGACTGAGCAACAATCTGGATGAAATTGGTTACGCATATATCGCAGCGATGCAACAAGAGGTTTACCGCTGGCTGGATCAAATCCCGTCGACAGAACCCATCGGAGTGCTCTTCAGCGGCGGCATCGACAGCGGTGCGGTTTTCCTGGCGATCTATGATGCCCTACTGAAGCGTGGAGAATCACCAGGGCGACTCAAGGCGTTTACACTGTCGCTGGATTCGCGAGGTCAGGATGCGGCTCAGGCTCATGAGTTCCTGTCGACACTGGATCTCGGATTGTTTCTGGAAGTGATTGAAGTACCGCAAAGCGCAATCGATTATCGCGAAGCCGTGCGAGTCATTGAGGACTACAAACCTCTCGACGTGCAATCGGCGGCCATGTCGCTTGCTCTGTGCAAAGAGATTCGCAACCGATACCCGGAATGGATTTATCTGGCCGACGGTGACGGCGGCGATGAGAACATGAAGGACTACCCGATCGAAGAGAACAGTGAACTCACCATTCGCAGCGTGCTCAATAATCCCCTGCTCTACCACGAAGGCTGGGGAGTAAATGCTGTCAAACATTCTTTGACTTACAGCGGAGGTCAAAGTCGTGGCCACGTTCGTTCGTGGGCGCCGGCCACCATGCTGGGATTCCGTGGATTCAGCCCGTTTGCTTTGCCCAATGTGATCGAAGTGTCCGAAGGAATTCCGTTCATCGAACTCACCGACTGGCAGCACGACAAACTCTATCAGCTCAAAGGAGAAGTCGTGCGTCGCGGGATTGAACAGATCACAGGGCACACCATGCCAGTGTTCGAGAAACGCCGATTCCAAAAGGGGGCAACAGAAGACTCGACCTTCGAAGCACTGTTTCCGAAGAACGAACTCCCCTATCGAAAGGCCTTCGCCGAACTCTACGCTCGATAGCGGCTTCTTGCTTCACCCGCCACCGATCCCGCGTCGGTGGTTTAACGGCTTTCGCACCAGAGCATTTCATTCACAGGTCGCCAGTAACGAGCAGATCTAATTGACGGGACACCGAGGTCCCCCCTGAAACTCTCCGGAACCAAGCCGCCCATGAAAACTTCAGGAGCCAAAGAGTACGCCGTTCTCAATGGTACTGTTGTACTGCCGGATCGACTGCTCGAAGACGGCATGGTCCGCTGGAAAGGGTCGAAGATTATTTTCGTCAGTAAACGTCGCCGACTCCCAAAGAGTGTTGAGCCGATCGATGCTAACGGCGGATACATTTCGCCCGGATTTATCGACATCCATGTTCACGGTGGAGCCGGCGCCGACTTTATGGATGGCACGCCGGAAGCTGTCCAAACGGCCTGCGAAGCTCACGCGCGACACGGAACAACCACGATCTTTCCGACCACGACAACAGGCAGCTTCAAAAGTCTGATGGCCATGATTCAGGCCTGTGCGACGGTACGAAAGAACTCGGAGAAATCATTCGTTCCGAACATCGCCGGAGTTCATCTTTACGGCCCATACTTTGCCGAAGATAAGGTCGGATGTCATTCCAAAGATGGTTGCCGACCTCCAAAGCTAAGCGAATACGAAAAGTACTTCGCCACAAAGATGATCCGCATCGCCACATGCGCAGCTGAACTTCCTGGAGCATCTGAGTTCTACGCCCTGGCTCGTCGGAACAAGTGCCTGGTCACCTGCGGACATTCGAACTCCAGTTGGTCAGAAATGCAGACGGCCTTCAACGCCGGGATGAGACACGTGGACCATTTCTGGTGCGCGATGAGTTCTGTGCCGTCGATGCGACAGCGGTTCAATGTCCCCATGCAGGCCAGCATGGCAGAGTTCGTGCTGATGAATCCAGAGATGAGCACGGAAGTGATCGCCGATGGCTGTCATTTGGCTCCGGAACTACTGGAATTCGCGTTCCGCATGAAGGGCGCAAACCGCCTTTGCCTCGTCACAGATTGCAACCGCGCACTGGATATGCCGCCGGGAGAATATCTCTTTGGGCACTCGACGGAAGGCACCAAATTCCGCAGCGATGGTCACGTGGGCTGGGCTCCGAATGGCAGTCTGGCCAGCTCCATTGTTGGCATGGACCACATGGTCCGACACATGAAAGCAAGCACATCGGCCAGCCTTCCCGACATCATTCGAATGGCCAGCCTGACTCCCGCAGAACGAACGGGAATTGCACGCCAGACCGGAAGCCTTGAAACAGGAAAACGAGCCGACCTGCTGGTTCTCGACTCAAAGCTGGCTGTGCAGAAGGTTGTTGTTCGAGGTCGACTGGCTCTCTGAGATCTTCAGAACTGATAGTCCCACAGCGAAAGCTCGCGACTGAACAGGCCTTCGATTTTCCTGCGGCACTGAGCATCGATCAGCTCAGAATAGTGCCGTCGGTCTGTTCGATGCGCGGCTTTGGCCATTGGCAACTGCAATGATTCCGGAAGTCCGACAGCCAGACGGATCTCTTCCAGATTTTCACCCAGACTTTCGTAACGCCCAACTCTATTGACGCAGACGGTTCCCGTCGAATCGGTATAGAGATCAAAACCACGCTGAGTCAGCAAGTGGATCTCAGGGCCTTCCAGAAACTCTGCCAGCGTCGGTCGCGGCTCTGACTTGTGACACCAGAAATACAGTGAGATGACTCGATCAAACGGGTTTCGCTCGAAGCAAAACTTGTAGTAGTCGTTCCAGATCTTTTCGCCAATCATGTCGCGCACTTCATGAGCCGGCATATGATTGTAGAACTTCTTTCTTCTGCCCAAAAAGATCGCACTCGTCAGCTCAACAGGACTGTGTTGCCGCAGGGGAACTCGATAATTCTGCGGCTCGCGATAACCGAGTCCCCGACGAATCGCTTCATCGGGCGCAGAGATCGGCGTAATGATGTCCTGATCACCCAGAAACTTCGACAGAGCAATCTCGATGCTGGTACCCGCCGTCTTGGCGGTCTTCAGAAAAATGAATCGAAACTTATGCGAGACAATCATGGACGCATTCGAGACGTGATAGTTCGTTAGGCCGCAGCAGGAATCGCCTGTTGAAAATCCGCATAGTCGCGGGTCCACGAATCATCCGTTTCGTAACCCATCTCGATCAACACATCAGGAAGTTCCGGCAACTCCTGAAGCAGGGTTCGAATCCTGTCACGATGGCATTCGTCTCGCCAGCGAGACACGTTACTTTGATCAAGATCCCGCAGACCGTTGAGAGCTCGGCCATCGAAGCCTTTCGGAACAAATTCGCGGAAGCGCGTAAATGGTCGCGTCAGATTCCACCGCGTAAGCTCCACGATTTCTGACTCGACTTGATCGAGATCAAGAATCAAATCTTCATAACGAATGCAAAGTACATCCGAGAATCCGCTGGCCCACTTCCAATGGCTCAAAATGTGACGCCATTGCTCAACGGAAACAAAATACTTATCAGGTTGCGAAAAATGCACTGAGGTCAGAATTGCGCGTGGATCGCGGCTCATGACGATAAATCGAACATCTGCCGAATGAGATGCATAAAACTGGCGAAGTTCACTGATCACGAATACATCTTTGGGCCGTTTGGTCATGACCTGCATGTGGGTCCGCAGTCCGAATTTTGCGACCTCGAGCCCTCTGCGTTCGCGGCCAAAGACCTTAAGGTCAGATACACACGATTCAATCATGAGTTGGCACAGCGTTGTTCCGCTGCGAGGAAATCCGCAGATCACAACATGCTGTTTCCGTTCTACACCAGGAAGCCACTTACTGTCCTGCATCTTGATGATTGGGCAAATAAGCGGGTGCAGCAGCGATTTAGGAAACTGAAATGTCGGAGTGTGTTTGCTTATGGCTTCCGGGGGCAAAGGTGGTCTGACCATGAAGCTAGGTGTCCAGTATCAAGTGCGATTCCCCGCGTATCAACAATCGGATCTGATTGAGGTTCTGTTTTGTATTCTGCGGGAGGCAATCAGGAGACAGGTATTTGAATACCCGAAGCAAAATTGGCAAGTCCCGAAAGGGGTGGACCGCTGGCTTCAAGCGAAAGTCGGCTGGCAATAACATCCATTGGTCGTCGATGAGCGTGTACCTTAGAGGTCGCAAGGCAGCGCTGGACGACAGCCACAGAACAACGATCTGATTCAGAGAACGGTGCGTTCTGTATAGGGAGTGACTGACCATTCATCCATTGACTCCAGGATGTCACTCGAGCGGTCTCGGTGAGCCTGCGAATAGCACCGGCAACGCGTCCAGGAGTTGTCGTTGGCAATTCCAAAAGGCCAACTCTTGACCCCGCTGTCAGAGCCTCGTAGATCATCGACATGCTGTCGCAGGTTACCCAGGCGACCCCACATCTCGCAAGTTGTTCAGGAAGCCACTGCCCCGAACACTCTTGCGGGGTCACGAGTGGAATCTTCGGGACCCGTGTGCGCCATGCTCGAACAAAACCTGCTGGAGTTCGATCAGATGTCGCCAGCGTCCAATGGATAGACTCACATTGCGTGACGCTCAAAACCTGCCCGAGTACCTCTTCATTCGACCATGAGAAATGCCGTGAAGGGCCACCAATCAGGACGATCCCCTGCCGGGGATCCTGCTGAGCCGATGGTCGAATCCGGTTGAGTGAACCTTCGGTTCGTATCACATTCAGCGGTTGGAACAGAAGTTTGTCGTGAACCGGAATCAGGCACAAATCAAATAATGCTGTAGGCAAACTGGGCTTCATGATCACCACCGTTTTTCCGCCATAACGTTTTTGGAACGTCAGCAGTGGAAGGTGAGTTGAATGGCCAGCACCAATCAACAAATCAGGAGCAGGCAGATTCGAGGCAAAAGAAAGCCTGTCTGGCAACAGACTCTTCAAACCGCGAAGACTGCGATCAAGATAAATGTCACAAAATTTCGCATTACAGTGGCGAGCAATGGCCTCTGAAAGCCCTACAACTTGATTTTCATGGCCAGCTCGACCGTCCCGAAAACGCCATATGACCGCAGACACTGCTGTGTTTTCGTTAAACTGCGGCATGTTTTCACCGTTGATTCAGGGACACTTATTTTATGCGGCATCGCGAATTCGTAACTGTGACTGATTCAGCGCGCGATAAGCAGCACATGACTCCATCAGGTGCTCATGACTGCCGGTTGCCAGAATTCGGCCCTGATCCATGACAACAATACGCGTGACAAGATCCAGGAAAGTGCGATTCAGCACGTGGCTAATAATGAAGACCGTGCGATTCTTCGCAAAGCCTTTCAGGACCGAGTGAATCACTTCCTCGCTCTGTGAATCTACTGCCGAAGTCGCCTCGTCCAGAATCAAAATTGGCGGATCTCGCAGTATTGCTCGAGCAAGTGCGATACGCTGACGCTGGCCACCTGAGAGCTTGCCTCCCTTATCGCCGACGACAGTGTCGAAACCATCTGGCAGCTGTTTAATGAAGCTGGCCGCCTGAGCCTGCTCGGCAGCGGCTTCAACCATCTCACGAGTCGCTACTGGGTTTCCATAACGAATGTTTTCAAAGATGGAATCGTTGAACAGCAGCGTTTCCTGTGTCACAAATCCAATCTGACTGCGGAGGTCGCGTGTTCGAAGCTCTCGAATATCTACGCCATCCATCAGGACTCGGCCTTCACCGGGATCCATGAATCGCGGCAATAAGCTCAGCAATGTCGATTTTCCGGATCCGTTGCCACCAACTACAGCAACAACTTCGCCGAACCGAACATCAAGGGAGACATCTCGTAGCGCAAGTGGCCGCTGATGACCCTCTTCCTCCGTACCTTCATATCGAAAAGAAACATCCTGCAGGGAGATCATTGTCGAATGCCGGATCATCATTCGCGGTGACTTTGGCTCCGGCACAATTGTATTCTGATCGATCAGGTCAAAAACCCGCTCGCTGCCAGCCATACCTCGCTTGATTTGTTCGAAGATCCCGGAAAGTTTTCGAACGGGATCCAGCGTACCCGCAAGTAATGCATACAGCGTTGCCAATTCGGCTATTCCCATCGGCTCTGCAGCAAGCTTCACGCCCAGAATCATGTCTGTGTTGCGAAGAACAAGATAAGCTCCTGGCGCCAGCGCTGCGAAGACACCAAGCACACCCATGATTTCAGTGATAGGCCGTACCAATGCTCCCAGCTTCACGATTTTCATGGAGCCGGTGTAATAGTCACGATTGGCCTGAAGAAATTGCCGTCTGTGTTTTCTGAATCCCGAAAACGCTATCACAATACGAGCGGAGCCAAATGTTTCTGAAATGCATTCATAGATGCGAGCCATGCTCTCCATCGTTCGATGCGAAGCGCGGCGCAGGCGTTTTCCGAAGAGATTGAAGATTAAACCCATTAACGGCACAACGGTAATCGCCAGAAGCGTCAGCCGCCAATTTACGTAAAATGCCAGAGCCGTACAGGCAATGGCCTTAAGTGGCTCTCGGACAAGCGTGACTCCGAAGACACGAATAGCCAACGTCATCTGCTCGATGTCATTCGTCATTCGCGACATCAGCGATGAGGTTCCGATTCGATTCAGCGATTGGTAATCCAGTCGCAGCGCTGAGCGAAAGCAGTCCTGGCGAATTGAGTTAACCGTCAACTGAACGACGCTTCCGACCAGCATTTCCTGGAAGTAGATAAACAGACCTTTGAGAAAGGTAGCCGCCAAAAGGATTCCAAGAATCAACGCCATAGCATCGAATTTGTCTTCCGGGACATAGGGCAACACGGAGCGACGAACCTTAGTCAACATCAAGAGATTGCGAGATTTTTCACTCGCTCGATATTGCAACCTCGCACGCACCTTGACCTGCTCTTCCGGAATCGAGTCAAGAGCGGCCGTGTCTTCGCGAATCGCTGTTTCCAGTGAAGCGATTTCCTTTTCGACGTAGTCATGCAGACTATCATTCTGGAACAAAACTTTTACAACCGGGAATGCGATGGAGAGATTCAGCGCCCAGAACACGGACACAATGATGGCGCAGACGACCGACAACACAAACAAGCGTCGGTACGGCCAGACATATTTTCCGATACGAACAAAATCCTGCATCATGCAATCCCTTGCGGCGTTTTTCCATAACACCTTCAATCGGCTTTTATCTCATCTGCGTTGAAAGGGTCAAGATCAATGAAAAAGGCCGAAACGACAATTCGGAATGCTGGTATCCGCCGTTGACCTCATTAATTCGATCGCAATAGACGTTTGAGCCCGAAAATGATGGACGCAAGCCCATGTATCACGTGCCTGCATCAGCCGACAGGAATTCCCGAGCCGCAGTTTCACTCAGATCGTGCCTATCCGGGAGCGTTTTCTTTCGCCCTTCTGCCAGATTGCCTCGACAACCTACAATGATGCCAGTGTTTCAGAATGTCAGGATGCGGCAGGAGTTTCATTCGGATGATGAAAACTGTCTTTGTCACGGGAAGCAATTCCGGACTCGGACTTGCGACGGTTCGGCTGTTCGCGAGCAAAGGATGGCGAGTTATCGCCTCAATGCGCCGACTTGACCAGTCTGGAGTTCTCGATGGTATCGAAAATGTACTGGTGCTCAGGCTCGACGTTACGGACGGCGATTCCATCGCTCAAGCTTTTCGGGAATCGATCGATCGTTACGGAAAGATTGACGTTCTTGTCAACAACGCTGGCTACTGCCTGCTTGGCACTTTCGAGACGACAACTCTGGAGCAAATTCGGCAGCAATTCGAGACTAACGTTTTCGGCCTGATGGCTGTGACTCAGGCCTTTCTAAAACATTGTCGTGAAAATTCAGGCTGTCGGATCGTCAACATCGCGTCCATTAGCGCGGATAACGGATATCCGTTTGTCGCTGCGTATGCACCATCAAAAGCGGCAGTGGCAATGTTTTCCGAGGTTCTGAATGTAGAAATGCACGACGCCGGAGTACAGGTGAAAGCGGTCCATCCAGGGCTATTCAGGACTGAGATCTTTGATAGTTCAAAACTTAAATCCAGCGGGAAGGTGCCGGCGGTTTATCGGCCGATGCTCGATCGCTTCCTTGCGATGCAGAGATCATGGCCAGCTGGAGAGGCCGAAGAATGTGCAAGGGTCGTCTTCAGGGCAGCCACGGATAATCGCCCGGACCGAGTTCACTATTACGCCGGAAGAGATGCAATAATGCTTCGCAGATTGAAAAGACTGCTGGGGCCTGAAGCGGCATTTGAGCTGATCAAGCGAATCTTTACGCACGGTATCAGCCGCTGGATGAGATGGTTTCTTCCAAAAGCTTCCACGACCGTCGACCTGGATTCCGGCTCACTGATCTAACCTGTTTAGCCATTCTGCAGCTCATGCAAGTTTCTGACGCTCGCCTGCGGCCGGACCGCACCGAACGCCTCATCTCGTTCATTTCAGACAATCCTGCTCCGGTTCATGAAGAACAAATTCGACAAGTAATCGCTTTTGAGGCCACAGATCCTGATGTTGACGTGTTTTTGGCATGGCCAATAGACTCCAAGACATATTTCAAGGAGCCGGTTCAAATGGGATTACACTGATGGCCGAAAGCGACACCAACCTGATTGTAACGGACATGCACCCTCGGATTACCGGGGTCGGTTCGACAATCAGAACGCTCGTTCCTCATATCCATTCCATCGAACCGCTGGCGATGGTCTCCACAAGAACGATTCCCGGAATCCAATCTGTCGGGATCTGGGGAGCAATCAAGGCATGCCTGAAACGGCCAAAAGACAAGCCGTTTCGAATTTGGCATGCACGACGCAATAAAGAGATGCTGCTGGGGCTGATCATCAAGCACCTGCTGCGTGGGAAAATTCGTCTGGTAATGACCTCTTGTGCTTTACGCCGGCACTCGTGGTTTCCGCGACAATTGTTGGGATCTATGGATGCGGTCATCGCAACCAGCCATGAAGCAGCAAGTTTTGTGGACCATGTTGTCGCAACGATCCCACACGGCGTGGACTGCGACCGATTTAGACCAGTCATCGATCGCCAGGCTGCGATGCGAGAGTTTGGAATTCCTGGTGAGCATGGAATCTCGCTGGTAGGACGCATTCGGCCTGAGAAGGGCACGGATTTATTTGTCGAGGCAATGGTCCGACTACTGCCGAGGTATCCTGAATTCACAGCCTGTATTGCCGGGAAAGCGACGTTGGAACACGAACTGTTCCATCAGCAGCTTCGAGCAAAAATCGAAAAAGCGGGCTTGTCAGATCGTTTTGTCTGGCTTGGTGAAGTCCCATATGAACGTATGCCTCTGTTCCATTCCTCGATGTCGTTGTGTGTGGCGCCAGCAAGATATGAGGGTTTCGGACTTGTCCCATTGGAAGCAATGGCATCGGGCGTGCCGGTCGTTGCAAGTGAGACCGGATGCTATCGGGATGTCATTCAGCCTGGTGTGACTGGCCGCCTCGTTCCGTGCGACGATGTCGAAGCTCTCACGGAAGCTCTGGATAAACTCATGGCCTACCCCACGAGGCTGGCTGAAATGGGAAAGGCGGGGCGCACATTAGTAGAGCAGTCATATTCAGCAAACCTGGAAGCGATTCGAATCGTCGATGTTTACCGCAAACTTTGGTCAAAAGCTGCTTAAATCATTGTCTCCGAGGGCCGTTGTCACTTTCCCGTATATCTCGAAGAGCATGACAACGCTGTAAGTTGTATGGAGTGAAACCAGGTTTTCGGGCCAGCGTTCAAATTCGGTGATTTTCGCCAGATCGAATGCGATTTTTTTTGCATCGAGTTGCGGTCCGAAAGCGTACCCGGTTGCTGACAGCTATTTCCAATACCCATCAGAGATGGAATTTGGATGCTGGCAGCTTTCCACGAACAGGCGCTACCGTTGCGAGAATCACGCGTATCAGGAATACGCCGCGATCTATTCTCGCAGGAACTGTGTGTTCCCTCTCGTCGTGCCAACTAGACGGTAGCCATGCTCAGCAAACACTGGAAACAGATCGGACTTCCAACCACTTCGACCAAGATGCTCGATAGAAATCCGTTTCGGTTTCAAGGCTGGCTCGACATTGTTCAAGTACGGTATCAGGGCTTGATCTTCAAAGCCCTCAATGTCGGCCTTCAGTGAGTCAACTCGCGTTAGCCGGGCTTCATGAACGATATCGGCGAGAGGTCGGATTTCAATATTGCCGAGGGGGTTCTCGGTGACATGAACAATGGCCAAATCATTTCGGCCTCCCCGAAGATCTGCTCGCGAGACGGTCTCTCCCACAGCCACGTTCACAATTCGAACGTTGTTGAAACCGGATGCCAACACATTGAACTGCAAAGCCGCAGCCATATCGGGATTGGCATCAATTGCCAAAGCCGTACCGGTCGGTCCAATATGGGCAGCGAGAGCCAGGGTATACAGACCCACATTGCTCCCAAGATCTATGAATACTCCGCCCTTCGGCGTCCCTTCGATCAGAAAATCAATCTCCTCACGGTTGTAGCCTGGATATACAAGCAGTGCGTCCTCGATGAGATTAACTTCGGGCCGAAGACGAAAAGCCGCACCTCGGTATCGAATATCAACAATGCCGTCTTTTGCAAAACGTCGGATAAGATTCGCCATGGGACGACGCAGGGCACCTCGATGAAACGGAGGAACCTGAGCCAAAGCGCGCAACAGCTTCTGTAGGCCCCGCGGCTCATAAGTTCCGAATGGAGGCTCTTCAGCCCCTACAAGATGGCCGAAACTTTGCACAGGGTTATTCGACATGATTCCAAAATCCTGAGATCGGGCAGAAGCGGCCGACGTTAGCAGCCATTAGTTGAACAGAAACAAGTCTTTGCGAATGATTGAAGAGACGAGGAAATGAGCAGTCATGCACTGCGTTTCAGGAGAGCACTCTCCTCTGGAATACCCTGAGGAAAGTCACTGATGAGTTTCACTGCTGCCTGCCATGTGGATTCGCATCCAACGAGATCGCTCGGCCGTATCGAGCGGCAATGTCTGACACGATCCAGTGAGACAAGATCCTCCATGCGTTCGACGAGACCTGTCATGATGCGGCGGAATCTCTCCTTCATGGAAACACATCTCCGCCAACTTGCCAATTCAGGATTCCGACAATGTCCGTACCAGTCATCTATGAAACACTCAGCGTCCGACTGGTCAATCCCTTCGCTGGTCATCTGTCTTCTCAACGTCCCCTTAAAACGCTGATAATGCAATTCAGCTTCAGGCTCTAATCCACTCTGATTCTGTGAACTCGCGTTTTCTCCGTGTCGTTGCCAGATCGAGTACATCAGTGGCAGCACTTTGACTCGACCTCGTAAGACACTCATTTGCAACAAGAGCGGCTCTGCCAAATGAGGGGACGAATTGAGATCCATGTTCGCAGCGGCTATCCTGAAATTATCAAGCAGACACTTTGTTCGATGCACAGCGTAGAAATTGGAAAAGAAATTTGAAGCTATCCTGTGACAACGATCGAGCGGACAATTCTGATCGATCGAGTATCCCTTGAGAATTTTCAGTCTGCGGCGCCACGTCGACCGTGTCGTATTCAACAATGCTGTTCGCCCCTGTACGGTAGCGAATCCTGCTTCAACCTCAAGAAACTCAACGCACTTGCCAACGGAATCCGGTATCAACAAGTCATCATCTGCGCAGAAAACCACAAATGGCGTGCGAACGAGTCCGAGGGCATTAATGCACTTGGACATATAGTCTGAGGCAAAGTGCCGATACTCGATCTTCAACGTCCGTCTGAAACGTTCGATTGCGGCATTATTTTCGGCGGCTGCCTGCCGCCCGCTCGAATCAACCACGAGAAACGAAAATTCCGGCCAGAACACACTGTAGTACGTCAGCAACCTCCGAAGGAATTGCGGTCGATTATGCGTCGGGACCAGACAGGTGATACGTTCGTGTGACATGAGCAGACGGCTCCTGACGACCGACGGGAACTGTTACGCACAACGCTTCAAATCAGCTTGATCCGCGGGAATTCCCAGTGGAAATTGCTTCAGCAGCTGCACAGCGGCATTCCAAACAGGACCGCAACTCTCAACATCTTTCGTTCGTATAAAACGACGATGTCGATTAGAGCCTGTATTCGCTAACGGAGCTGCTTTCTCCGCTATGCCTGAAACCCAGTGCCTGACTAGTTCAGCGGTTGATCGCGGCCTCCTTCGAATCGACAAGTCTGTTTCTCGAAAATAACCATATTCTTCATCTATGAAGCTCTCTGCCTCGCTGCGGTCAGTCCCGACCTGAACAAATTGGTCGACGAGACATCCCTTGAATCGAAGATACATCGACTCCGCATCTGGTCGCACTCCGGTTCGCATCGCAGCTCCGGCGTTTGAAGAATGCTTTTCCATAAGCGAGTACATCTTCGGAAAGATCTTAACTCGCCCGCGCAGCACGCTGAGTTGCGAGAACAACATCTCAGGGAGGTGGTAGTTCACAGATGAGTTCGTATTCGCAGCAGTGATCTGAAAGATGTCAAGCATGGTTGCTGTTCGGTAGACAGCATAGAAATTTGTGAACCAGTTGGCAGCCAGTTCTCGACAGCGATCAAAAGGACGACTGTGCTCAATCGAGTAGCCCTTCAAAACCCTGCAACACCATCGCGGGAATTTAGGATTGAGCTGCGCAGTACGCCCCATAGCCGTGGCGTAATCAGGTTCGCGTTCCAGGAAATTCACACAATCCCAGACCGTATCAGGAAACAAATAGTCATCGTCAGCGCAAAAGACGACGTACTGCGACTGCACTCGCTTCAATCCCTCAACGCATTTGTCCGTTATGTTTAAATCAAGATGTTGATAGTCGATGCTCAACACATCCCGAAAACTCTCAACAACCTCGCGATTCTGTGCGGCAGCACCCGGATTGCTGGAATCCATAATAATGAAGGGAAACCCAGGCGGGAACTGCCTGTATAAGTGGAGCAGGCGTCGAAGGAAGTGCGGCCTGTTATGGGTGGGCACGACACACGTTAGTCTTTCGTCTGTCATCTGCAGATTTCCATAGAGGTCCAATGATTGTTCATATCGCATTGAAACTACGCAGCGGATCGGATTCGATCGCCTGCAGCGACTTGAATGACACTTCGCAGTTCATGGCAAACTCGTTCGACCTGATTCTGTGTCAGCGACAACGCGCAGGGAAGATTGATGCCATGTGGACTGATCTCATAGGAGATGGTGTTTCTTCGACGGGCTACAGCAGCCTCTGAAAGATGTTGGTAAGCCGGAAGTGAGCTCATTGGATGAAAGAATGGCCGGGTGGCAACACCCCGCGCGGCCAACTGCTGACTCAATAGTTCCTTCTTTAATCCAAGGCGTGGATCGAGGACGGCGGTCACCATCCAATATGAGTTTCGAGTTCCGGCCGGTTCCGAATTCAATGTCACCCCGGGAACATCAGCCAGCCCCTCGGAATACCAGGAAAACAACCGGCGTTTGTACTCAACTAATTCTTCCGCCCGCTCAACCTGCGCAAGCCCTAGTGCAGCCTGCATACTGCTCATTTTGTATTTGAATGCCACTTCGTGGTTAAAGAAGCTGATATCTCCCGGCCTGCGGCCATGATCGCGAAGGACAAGAGCACGCTCATAGAGATCTCGACGGGAAGTGACAAGCATGCCTCCTTCACCGGTTGTCATCGTCTTGGAACCATGGAAGCTGAATACGCCGGTGTCTCCGAAAGCACCAGCCTTCCGCCCGCCGTACTCCGACCCGAATGCTTCCGCTGCGTCTTCAATGACTGCGACGTTGTGCTGCCGGGCAATGTCCAGGATTTGGTCAAGCCGCGGCATGTTTCCATAAAGATCCACGACAATGACAGCCCGAGTCGCCGGAGTGATGCACTCCTCAAACGATTCCGGCGACAGGCACCAGTTTTCGCGATCAATGTCGGCAAAGACAGGAGTTGCTCCAACGTAACTGATGGGCGCCGCCGACGCGATCCAGGTCACGTCCGGAACGATGACTTCGTCACCTGGCCCGATTCCCAGCGCCGCGACCGACAAATGAAGAGCAGAAGTGCATGATGGCAATGCAATAGCGTGACTGACTCCAATGTATTCGGCGAACGCCTTCTCAAATCGGTCGTGATACTTGTTTGCCCCGTCGTACCAACAGTTCTTCACTGCATCAGTGACATAATCGATTTCGCGTTGGGTAATAGACGGGCCAGCGACGGGAAGCGATTCCATGGTTAATCCTTCACACACTTCAAGTAGCCATCGGGAGCGACGGTAATCAGCAATTTGCAGTCAAGATCCTTGTCAATTTCAAAACGATCGGACCGCCGGAGAAACTCAGCTACCGCTGTCTTGGGATTGTTTCCTGGACCCCACGACCGGTCACCAAAGAAAGAGGCAGGCATGTCGTCCACCAATGTGTCGTAGACAATCACATAGCTGCCAGCCTTGACGAGCGGAGCGTAAGCTTCCAATTCTCCCAGAACATGATCATGGGTGTGGTTTGAATCAAGCAAGACCAGAATCCGCTGACGGCCCTCTGCAAGGCGCCTTACTTCGGCCACTGTTTCCGGAGCAATCGAGGATCCCTGAACCAGACGAATGCGTTTCATCATCGGGTGCCCTTCGATGGCCTCACGGTTGTGAGCACGAATGTCAATATCGATGCCAACAACAAGGCCGTCTCCACCAAGCAGTTCAAGCAACGAGGCCGAATACACGATCGATCCGCCGTGCGCAACACCTGTTTCGATGATAAGGTCTGGTTTGATCTGCCAGACGAGTTCCTGAAGAGCAATCATGTCCTGTGGCAGTTGAATAACAGGACGCCCCATCCATTTGAAGTTGTAGGTGTATTTGTATGGCGTAATCTCTCGCAGCCAGATGCGAGACAGCGCCTGGATGTCTTTGTCTTCGCGGAGTCCTTTAACGTTATTGGCAACTTCCTGAGAAAACTGTTCTGTGGGATTCATGCGGCTGAGGCCTGTTCATTTTGAAGGAAGGTGCGCCAGGGAAGCGTTGTCGAATGCAGGTACTTTGATCCGTCCCGACCAACATTGGCGATCAAATCGAGAATTGATACGTATGGTGTAAATTCACCATGAAGCTGCGGATAAGGGGTCTTGCGGTAGTCAATATACTCGACCGAGATATTCATTGATTCGGCCAGTTCGTGACCGAAATAGCGACGCGCTCCATGCCCCGTCACATAGGTGTCGCCTCCAAAATGCTTTACGATCGCCAGCACACGGTCGGTACTCTCGCCTGGAATGTTGAGCCGCGAAGACCATTGAAATTCACGACCTTGATCCAGGCCATAGTACTTACAAACTGTTTCGATGCTGTCCGCACTGAACTGAGCGAGATCTTTGTGCCCGACTCCGTAGACCGCCTCGACGATTTCAAGCATTTCCCTCTTAAACGGAGCCCTGGCGTAAGACTGCCTGAGCATTTCAAGATGTTTCCTCTGCCAGTTGCTCGAGTGGTCAATCATTGATTCATTGATGGACTGCCCGAGACTCATTTCTTTGAGCGGTACCGTCAACCAGCTTGTTCCATTCGCTGTCTTGATCTGGACTCGATTAAAAAAGCTGCCCTTCGAAAATTGAACATCGTCATAGTGTACGAAAACATCGCACAGCCGGATCTGCTCGAACATTCCGGTCCAGGGAAAAAACATCGGCTGAGAGATCACAATGCTCTTCATGGAGACGCAACCTCCGCAATTACGTTCTGAGCTTTCCGGCCATCCGTCCTGACGTGCAAGTCGGTTTGCACCAATTCGTCACCGGAAACAGCCTTTGGGTTCTCCAATCCCAGGTTTTTCTCCATCACCACGGCGTCGAGCCATTCGCCTCCTACATGGTAATGCTCATGATGGACTCCCACCGTTGTATATCCGGTCGAGCTGTAAAGATGTCGCGCGGGCGTGTTATTCGCCGAAACGATCAGCACTATTTTCCTCAGCATCAATACGCGACGAGCGTAGGATTCCAGAAGCCCCAGCGCCTCCATCGCAAATCCCCGACCTCGTGCTATCGGATCGATGCAAATCCCCAGATGCCCCCAACCGTGAGTGGTCTGGATATCTCGCAATTCAACAAATCCCACCGCCCGCCCATCCGGCTCTGACGCAACAACAAAGAACACGCTGTTCGCGACGCTTGTGCGATCTTCGAGCCACTGCCGAACTCGACCTGGTGGAGTCGGTCGAGGCTGCGCGAGTAGAGCGAGCTGCGTCTCGACGTCGTTACGGAGTTTTCCGAAGAACTCAAGGTCGGCTTCAAGCCACGGTCGCAGGATGATTTTCTGGCCTTTCAACATTTCTGAATCTACTTTCAGGCCGCTTTGCGAACATTCACGTCGTCGTTGAGAAAGCACAGCTCAAGATCTCGATTATGCCACCCTTTGATGTCACCTATGATCTTCCGGGCCGAACTCGGATTGAGCCCAACGTACACCGTGTGAATTGATGCATCCATCTGCCGAGGATCAATGATTGGCCTTCCCATCATCTCTTTACCCTGGCGGTATGGGTTCTGATCGAGAAAACAACTGATTTTTTCGGGGTTTTCCAGGCAGGATGCAATGAAGGTTCCGTAGAAACCAGAACCGTAAATGGCTGACCTTTCGTTCGCAGGTCGCTGCCGCTCAAACTCCCGAATTCGTGTTCCCAGCTGCGACCAATACGAGGCAATGCTTCGCACTTCGGCAGTCCAACAGGTCAGCGAATTCTTCGGTTGAAAAGAGGAAGCCAGCGGTCGGCGGTCGGCGATTGCAATTAACCCCGCTTCGTGAGAAACACAATCCACATCTCTGAGCGTTAAACCCGCCTCCTGCATGAGCTTCACCATGGAATGCTCAGAGAAGTGATTAACGTGATCGGCAACGATGAAGTCCGCCTTGTTGGCGGCCACATTTGGAACAAGCCAGTAAAGGGTACCATTCGGCTTCAGGAGTGCAGAAATCTCTCGAGCAAACGTGACCGGGTCCGCTACATGTTCCGCAACATACATCGAAAAAACTGCATCGAACTGACCGTTCCAATGAGCAGGGATATCGTATGTCGCCCAGCGATCAGCAGCCGAAAATCTTTCCCAAAACGGGAGGTACATTTGGCTGACATCGAAAAGACAGACCTCCAGGTCAGGACGACGTTCTAAAAGCAGCCTTGCAGAAGCCCCTTTGGCACAACCGAAATCCAGTACCCTCGCGCCCTGGGGCAAATCGACATTTTTTAAGAACGTATCGACCTGATGCGCTACCCGAAAGACGATCTCTCCATTGACAATCTTGTAGAGTTGATCCTCTTCCTCACTGTCGATGAGAATCCGGTACTGTTCGTCGTAATAATTGTCGAGATCAGCAAGCGGCACCGTCTGAAGATGTCCGCAATTTTCGCAAAAGCAAACTTCCGTACGTCCTGCGCGAGTTTCTGTTAACGACGTGATCGACACTTCTTCTGTCGAAACGTAGAGCGGTGCTGAATGCTCCGTATTACAGATATTGCACGCCGACATTGTCACGTCCTTGCGGGTTCGTCCCGAACATCTATCTTCACAAGTCAATGGCTCAATTCATCTGAACCATGGAGGTTGGGTTACCAAAAAACGAATTTCCTATGCTGCACGCTGGATCGGCACAACGAGTTCCGGGTGTATGTCCTGTAGTTTCACACCTGCGGCAAAGGATCCCTTCCAGCTGTAACCCATTCCAATTGGATCACAGTAGTTGAAATAACGAATCTGCATTGACCAGCGAGATCGGGACCCGTGATTGAATCCGGAACGATGAATCGTCTGGTAATCAAGCACGATCAGATCACCAGGCTCACTTGTTGGCGCAACATGAGGGTACCGAGCAATGATTTCTTCTTCATTTTGCAGGTACAATGCATAGGCTCCCGTCTTCTCTGGATTCGTCGGGTGCGAGGTGTGTACGGGAACCGGACCATCTTTGTGTGAGCCCAGACAGAACTCGACGGGGCCGATTTCGGGAGTCACTTTTACGAGCGAACTCCAGAACACGAGACCATCGAAACTGCGAAGCTGAGCTGGATAATCCTGATGCCACTCGGCGCGGAACTTATCTTCATTAGGATTGTCGATCCGGATCCCGTAGCCTCCGGCGGCAATACCTGGCGCCTCAGTACCTCGAAGCTGGCAGAGAATCTGATCGTGCTGCTCACAGGCACAAAAACGTACGAATGCCGGGATCATTTTGACGGCATCATAGAGTTCCGCACCGTAGCGGCGATTCGCTGCAATCAATTCCTGATAACCGCCATCAAAAGACTCGGGCGAGAACGGCTTCTGAGATATATTCAGGCCATACTTGCGGATGAGCAATCCAATAAGCTGATGCACCCCACGCTGGATCGGCTCAATCAACGCTTCACGATTGTAGAACTGCTTCACAACCAGCACACCGTCGCGATGAAATGTTTCAACTTGAGCTTCGGTCAATGGGGATGAATTGTTAGCCATTACGGCCTCCTTCAACGGATTCTGGTGACACTCTGTCAATGGTTTCGAAATCTGGACAGTTCCGGTCTCGATCCGACATGACCGGCTGGCCTATTGGCCATTGAATTCCAAATGCAATGTCGTTCCACCGTGCCCCTGCCGCTGCATCAGAAACATAAGTTTGTGACATCTGGTAAAAGACTTCGGCGTTCTGCGTCAGTGTCTGAAATCCATGGGCACAGCCTTCCGGAATATAGAATGCCATGTGATTGTCTGCGGACAGGACCTCACCAACCCATTGGCAATACGTTGGTGATTCGGGGCGCACGTCCACAACAACATCGAAGATCTCACCCATGGTACAACGGACCAGTTTGCATTCCCCGTGAGGTTCGCGCTGCCAATGCATACCTCGAAGAGTTCCTCTCCGATGATTGAATGACACGCTGCACTGAACAAGTCGAGAATTCAGGCCTCTTTCCTCGAACTCCCGGAAACACCAGGTGCGGGCGAAAAATCCTCGCTCGTCTACATGGCGTTCTGGTTCGATAAGCCAGACTCCGCTGAGTTTTGTCGGGGTGAATATCACAACGAGCGTCACTTTCAGTGCCTAGGCGACCCGCACGTGTGGTACCGGAATAATGAACTTGCCTCCCTGATCACGATAAGCCTGCTGCTGAGCCAGAATCTCATCTGCGAAATTCCATGTCAGCAGAAGACAATAATCAGGGCGGTCAGACAACAGCTTGGCCGGGTTATGAATTTTTAGCTGGGTACCAGGAGTATATCGCCCTTGTTTCACGGTGCTGCGATCAACGACGTAGTCGACGGTCTCACCACCAATTCCAAAGTAATTCAGCAGCGTGCTGCCTTTGGCAGAAGCACCGTAGACCGCAATCCTGCGGTTCTCTGCCTTTAACTTCCGAAGAAGTGAAACAAGATCGCTGCGAAGTGCCCCCACTCTCCGCTCAAAATTCTTATAGTGATTCTCAGAGAAGACCCATTTTGATTCCTCAGCCAGCATTGCAAGGACGCTCTGCCCCACTGAGCTGAAACCCATGTGTCGAGCAATAACGCGCAGCGAGCCTCCATGAATCGCTAATCGTTCTACTTCCACGATTTCCAGCCCATGCCTGCGAAACAAGCGGTCGAGGGCAGTGAGTGAAAAGTAGCAAAGGTGTTCATGATAGATTGTGTCAAACTCTACATGCTCGATCAGGTCACCAAGATACGGCGCTTCCACAACGACCATACCGCTGGGTTTCAGGAGAGTTTTGAATCCAGCCACCACACCATTCAGGTCAGGAACATGGGCCAAAACATTGTTTGCATGAATCACATCCGCCTGCACACCATCCGCTACGAGTTGATCCGCCAATTCCCGTCCGAAGAACTCGCTGATCGTGCGAATACCTTTCTCCGACTCTGCAACCTTCGCAATATTACGCGCTGGCTCAATCCCAAGGACCGGCACTCCGGATCGCTTGTACCATTGCAACAAGTAGCCATCATTACTGGCCACTTCGACAACCAAACTTCGCTCATTGAGCGACTCATTTTCAGTCAGTCGATCCGCAATGCACTTCGCGTGTTGAACCATTGTGTCCGAGAAAGATGAGAAGTACGCGTAGTCGCGAAACATCATCTCAGGAGGAACAGCCTCCGTGATCTGCACCAACGAACAATCGGGACACCACGCCAGATCCAACGGCCATGTCGACTCCACCTGACCTATTTGATCCTCTGTCAGCAGAGCATTCGCAAGGGGCGTTTTTCCCAGCGAGATGATGTTGTTCAGGCCGCTTCTGCCGCAGGAACGACATTCAAACCGGGAACTGCCATTGACCGAAAATGATTCGTGTACCATGCGATTGTCCTGCTCAACCCTTCTTCCAGCGAAAAAAGAGGCGTCCACCCCAGCATCGTGCGTGCTTTGGTGGCATCTAGTGACTGATGGATGATTTCACAACTCGTCTCACCAAGAACCTTAGGCACCAGAGGTGAGTTCATAACCGCAAGGACACGCTCCACTAGCTGCAGAACAGTAACCTGAGTTTCATTCGACAAATTGAACGCTTCGCCCGCCAGCTCAGGCCGATCCGCCAATTGCTCAGCAAGCATCATGTAGGCTGCGGCACCGTCTTCGACGTAGAAGTAATCTCGAATGAAGGAGCCATCGGACCGGATAACAGGGTTCTGGCCGCGAATAATCGATCGAATCGTACCGGGCACAATTCGATTCCAGTTGAGATCACCACCGCCATAGAAATTGCCACAACGAGTGACGATGACGGGTGTCTTGTACGTGGTGGCATAAGCCTGGCAGATCAGATCACTGCACGACTTGCTCACGTCGTAGGGATGTCGTCCTTCCAGTGCCGTCTTTTCTGTGTAAGGCAGCACTGGCGAATCGCCGTAAGCTTTATCGGAAGAGGCTGCAATGATCTGCTTGACTCTGGGGCTGCGACGACACGCCTCCAGCAGTTTCCACGTCCCTGCGATATTTGCATCGAATGTCGACAGCGGGTTGCGATTCGCGATACCAACTATCGTCTGTGCGGCGAGATGCATCACCGTCTCAATCTCGTACTCGCCAAGTGTGCGCTCCAGGCAATCGAGGTCGCAGATGTCGCCTCGGACCACAGCGACGTGGTCAAGCAGGCCACTGCGGTTCATCTCCGATTGTGGAACCCAGTCACGCACGAGGCACACGACGTCCGCACCAGCAGACACCAGTCGCCGTACCAACCAGCCACCGACCAGACCAGTCGCTCCGGTGACGAATACTCGCCGATCACGCCAAAACGCTTTGTTTACTGCGCCGTCCATGACACTTTCCGTTAAGCGGCCTTGGCCCGAATCTGAAACCGTGGTACCACCGTATCACTCGCCCACGTCATCCACGGCGCATTACCAGCCTGCCACAGACTTTCAAGATAGTTTTTGTCCCTCAGAGTATCCATACACTGCCAGAATCCTGCATGTTGGAATGCAGCAAGTTGTCCATCCGATGCGACTCGACTGAGGGCGTTCGCTTCGAGACTTTCAGTGTCACTTGAGAGATAGTCGAAAATTGCTGGCTCGAAGACAAGGAAGCCCCCGTTGATCCAACCCTCACCTGCCACGGGCTTCTCGGTGAAGTTTTCAACCATGCCGTCGTTGATGACAAGGCCGCCATATCGAGCGGGCGGTCGAACAGCAGTCACCGTAGCGATCTTTCCATGTGACTTATGGAACGCAAGCAATTCCGTCACATCAACATCGCTCACACCATCGCCGTAGGTCAGCATGAAGGTCCCACTATCCAGGAGATGCTTCAGCCTCAAAAGGCGCCCGCCTGTGTTTGTGAGTGCCCCGGTCTCGATGCAACCGACGGACCATTCTTCGGTCTCCTGCATCTCGCGATGGACAATGTTCCGACTGAAATCGATTGTCAAATTGCCGCTGAGATTCAGCCGATCAAGGAAATAGTTCTTGATGTAATCGCCCATGTAGCCCAGGGCGACTAGAAAATCATCACAGCCGTGATGAGCAAAATGCTTCATGATGTGCCAAAGAATTGGCTTGCCACCAATCTCGACCATCGGTTTCGGACGGGCTGAGGTCTCTTCCTGGAGCCGAGTTCCCATCCCTCCTGCTAGAATTACGACTCGCACCCGATTCCTCCTTGAATGGGTAACAAATGACCGATTGGCGTGATTTGGGCGGGAGCATAATCGGTTCAGAAAGTCCCTGCAATAGGTCTAGCGGCGATTTACGGCGGATCGAACCAGTGGAGTCGCGTTAGTTGACTCAATTCTCGCGCCAAGTGCCCTCAATCTGACACACCCGTCATCAGGCAACATTCGTCACTTCTTCATCCCAAAATCCGAGGCTGGATCGTTGTGGCAAGGGCAGATTGTACCTATTGGATACGGAGTAACCCATTGTTGTATTGGGAACAAACATTTGATCATACTTGAGTCAGACGTCAATCATCTTCTGAACAATCGCGGAGATGTCAGAAACGAAGAACCTGCCAACAACGGCATTGATTTCCGTCAGGAATTTTGACTCTGCGCGAAATGAAGTGCGCAACTGAAGACGAAGCGAACGAAACAGCGAGGGATCTCCGTGGTCGGACGTCAGCGACAGCGAAACAGAGAACGGCGAGAACACCTGAGTTTCAACTGCTGATGAACGCAAATGAACGCTGAAAAATGCAAAAAATGGAGAAACAATGACACCATCCGCATTGGACACGAAGGCTGCCATTGCTCGACAAAGTGTTCGGGACCAGCAACCGCCGGGCATCAGAAACCATTAGCGTCCATGAGTATTCATTAGCGGTCTAAACAACGACTTCGATCTGCGCACTTCATTTCGCGCAAGGCCGGAATTTTTCGCGAATATCAATAGCGATTGATTTGAATGCTCCCTCAAGAAACCGGCGTTGCCTCGGGGTGGTCAATAAACAGAAGTCAATTGCCGGAATTCACAACAAGAAAACTCAGTGGCGTGGACGAGAATGCTGGCGGATCGCTTTTTCATATCCACGGACTGGCTGGAACACAAAGAGCTATAATCACTTTCAGAAAACACGACAGGCCGGATCAAGGCGTTCTGAAGAACCGAACCATTCAATATCATGCAATCTTGTGACGGGTTTCTTGCTGGGTTAACCTTCACCAATCAACGGAGATATCCCATCGGTCAACTAACGTTTTCCAGCAGGCTGTGAAAACCGGGCATTCACCCGTCTGCGACCAGGTTTAAAAGCAGGCACTGTAAAACCTTACTTGCCATATCTGTTGGTTCGACTTTTTGGCGTACTTCATGACCTCTACACGCTACAAGCATGATTTAGTGTTACTGGTGTATTCGGCCATCGTGACCGCCTGTTTGGGTCTTTTGCTCACAAATTCCAGTCGAACAGTCAACCTTCGATTCTCGGATTCCTCACTTCCTCAACGTGTGAACTCAGAAGCAGGGATAAAGCCTGAGTTGCGGTTTATTCAGCTGTCGGGTGGCCCGCCTTCAGTGCATGCCGGGACGATTACACGTTTGCATGATGGCCAACTGTTCGCAGCATGGTTCGCCGGTACTCGAGAAGGTGCTCGAGATGTCCGGATAGTCATGTCACGCCTCTTACCAGGATCCACCGATTGGTCCGAGCCAGCGGTGATCGCTACACGAGAACAGACTGCTGAGGATCTAGAACGCCACATTGCAAAACTTGGAAATCCAATTTTGTACGCTGATTCACGTGGAAGACTCTGGTTGTTTTATGTCACCGTCTCAATGGGGGGTTGGTCCGGCAGCAGCATTACGATGAAGCACTCCGACGACGATGGAGCGACCTGGAGTACAGCAAAACGGCTGGTCACCTCACCGTTTTTGAACATCAGCACCTTGGTTAAGGGATGCCCGATTGAGTGTGAATCAGGGGAACTTCTTATACCCGTTTACCACGAATTCATCCGAAAATTCAGTGAAGCCGTGGTCATCAGCCCTCAAGGCGATATGGTTTCCAAAATCCGGATCACGGCCGAGCGGGGAGCAATTCAACCCTGGATCGTACCTGTTGATCGTGAAGCATCGATCGCATTTTACCGGCAGTCAGGACATAACAGGAAACTAGTCCTGACAAACAAGCTGGATAGCGTATTTCAGTCCAACTGTGGCTCGATCCAGTTTGCGAACATTCCGAATCCCGATGCCGGGATCGCTGTTGTCCGCCGGACCAATGGCGACTATTTGATGGCATGCAACCCGATTGAATCAGGTCGGAACCGGCTTTCGCTGGCAACGTCCAGAAATGGATTAAGCTGGAGGATTCTTCGTGATGTTGAAGTGAGCGATCCACCTGAGGAATACTCATATCCCTATCTGATTCAGTCAGCACCCGGGGAATATCATCTGGTTTATACCTGGAATCGCACGAAAATGCGCCACCTGGCGTTTGACGAGCACTGGCTGGAGAACACTCCGTGAGCCCCGCCTTCTGCATCTGGACTCATTTCGCATTTGCACTTCTGGTCGGTAATGTGCTCGCGTTGCTTTTGAGGCGGCAAAGCAAAAGACTTTCAATATTGCTTTGCCTGATCATCTCAACAGCAATCGGTCTTCTTCCATTCCAGCAGACAGATATTTCTGGCTTTGCCCTGGTTCACATGGGAACTCTCAGCATTTCAACGTTGCTGTTGATGACCGCCCAACTGCTCACCATCGGGCAATTCATAAAGCCGCTTAGCCCACAGATTCTGACGAACATAAATCTATTCTGGATAACCGCCGGAATGCTCTTATACCCCTCAGCATTGGGATTATTCAGTTTTGATACGTACGCCTACGGCTACAAAAGCACGATGTCATGGTGCATCCTGATGTTGTCAGGTCTCACTGTTCTCTGCGGTCAGCGGATCCTTGGACTTTGCCTCGCCTCTGCAGTTCTTGCACACCTTATGCAGCTTCACGAATCGCCCAACCTTTGGGATTACCTGATTGATCCGTGGCTGTGCATTGCAGCTTTGATTGCATATGTCGTTTCAATATTTCGCCAACTGATCCACCAACGAGATCATAAAGCTCCCGAAGTTCGGGTCCAGGATACTTGAACTCCTCAACGCGTCGACTTTCCCACGCTCCGGTGCTCTGAAGGAGTTCCACAAATTTAATTCCTGTTCACCCACACACAGCCTGCTCCACTTAAATGGAGCTATCAGGAATAAAGAACTATTCAGCTCGACGACATCTGAAAACGCAGAAAGGCAATCAACTATTCACCGACGTTTCTGACTTCGCGAGGCCAACCATCACACTCGCTCATCAGAATTCCACTTCGACCATTCATCAAAGCCGGGCACTACAGGACACGCAGGCATCTCAATCTGACCTACCTCACTGCGGGCGGCACAAAGCCCAGTTTGACTGTCACTTCTTCCCCATGTTCATTCTTGAAAGTAAAATCCTGCTGCTCACTCAACTCCACCTGCGGAAGGATGGACAAATCGAGAGCTAGTGCCGACTCATCGAACGAGGCACCGGGATCACTAATCAGCAAAACTCCTTCTCTGCGAACCTCCTGTTCGGAAACTCGAGTGTTATAGATGTTCGGTTTGGCTGTATTTGACCAGGGAGTCACCGTTCTTGGCCGATCCGGCGCGTAAAATGTCAGCCAGTGTGAGAATCTGCTTCCTCCAACATACCTCAACGGCTGATCGTACTTTTCTCTCCACACCGCGTTTATCTCAGCGCTCACCTTCCCTACAAAGTTATTCTTTCCACTTGCACCACCAACATTCAGAAACATAACAACTGAGTAGGCCAGCAGGATAAACATCGACAGACCCAGGAAAGTGCGAAGAACGGGCCGCAAATCCCCCACACGTTCGAAGTCAACCAGCGACAACAGCGCGGCCGGTGCCAGAACAACAAATGGCTGAAGCCATTCTGTAACACTTCCGCCCTTATGCACCAGTAAATAGCTGAGAATCAGAATCACTGGTGGCAGGAAGACGCAAAGAAACGCTGTCTTCTCCGGTGCTGACGGCAACTTCCATCGTCCCCCCAAATGCCTGAGGATCAAAGCCAGAATCATGACAGGATAGAACACCGCTGTCACAAAGATGGCCAGCTTTACATTGAGTCCCAGTGTCAGGCGAGACTCAACCCAATTGAATGCCGCGAAATCATGTTGGTAGAGCCAAACGACATTTGGCATGGCAATGAGCAGCATGAGCACAACAGCCAGATAGATTTTCGGCGACTTGTAGGCATTGCGTGCTTCCGGCACAAGCACCGTGTAGGCAAACATGAAGGGCAAAAAAGCACACGAGGAATACTTGGACATCCCTGCAATACCCGAAACCATTGCAAGAGAAAACCAGTGGTTCGGATTATCGTGAATAGCCTTTATAAAAAAGAGAAACATATACGGCCATAAAGTGACCAGCAAATAGTTGTCGTTGTATGGAATAATGTCGATGTTCAGGACACCTGACATGTTCAGACTCATCAGGGCAAGAAGAGCAATCTGATTGTCTCCAAAAAGTCTTCTACCCAATAACCAAACACCCCACATCCCGATTCCAACTCCCACAAAGTGAGAAAGATACCAGTACAGGGTGATGGGAATGACTGGCTCCAGAAGAAGCCCGAAAGCAGTAACCGCGCCTACGAAATAGGGATTCTTCGGAGATCCAGATTCCCCGTTGTATGCCCAGTTCAGGGCTTCCAATGCATCATAGGGGACCGTTGGATCAAGGAGAAAAGTCGATGTCGTCCAGAGGGTGGAATAAGCAATGACAAAGACCGCCACCAATGAATGTGAACGTCGACACTCTAACACCATTGGATATTCACCCGGAAAAGTAAACCTGTAAACGTCCGCTTTTTTGACGCGTTCGGGACCAGCGGGCCGCAGCAGGAACTGAATGAGACCTGCGTAACACTCAATGCTGAACGACTTTACGCAACACCGGCATGCCAGCAAGCCCAATGATAACATTGGGAATCCACATTGCCCACCAGGGCTGAAGAGTACCCGTCTTGCACAAATTGATCATCAAAAACATGACGGGATAATACATCAGAAGTATTGGCAAGAAGCAGAGTATAAAACTGGTGATAAACTGTCGCCGCGCCTGAAGCATGGCAAAGGGGCCACCCAGAAACGCAAAGAACCAGCAGCTCACGGACATGGAGAAGCGATTATGAATCTCGGCGCGATACTCCAATTCCCGCTTGCGAGCATTACGAAGCGATCTCTCAAGCACTAGGAGCCGGTCTCCACAAAGTTGCTGGAATTCGCCGGTCACCATCAGCATGTTGGTTTCAATATTAATCTCCGTCACCAACCTGCGCTGATCGAGTTCTGACTTAACAATTTCCTGGTTGAGCGTTGACATCGTCAGATGACGAGCTGGAAGGTCGCTGATAGCCAGTTCCATCGGAAAGCGGTAAGTTGCAACTTTCATTTGACCAGAAGAATCCGCCTCAGCCCCTGCCCCGCTCACATTCTTGAGTTGCACAAGAATTTCTTTTTGCTCGAGATCAAAGCGGATCTGAGCTTCCTCAGCACGAATGGTGTACTGTTGACGATTTTTTCGGCAGCGAATTGTTGGATCGAGCAAGGTGCGGTTCTTTACGTCACGCACGGTAATCGTGTAGCCACCGCTCGGATAACTGATGTATTGCTGGGTGCGCAACACATCAAAGAAAATCTCTTCCATGGCCTTCGTCACAATGTTGTTAATGTTGGCAATTCCCCAGGGGATCGCGTAGTTCAGCAACCCGAATGAGCACACCGCCAAAACCAACCCAAGGACAAGAGCTGGTACCAACAGTTGAACGGCGCTAATTCCTGCTGACTTTGCGGCAATAACTTCGAGGTCGCCCGAAATACGCCCATAGACAACACATATCGCCAGCAAAAGCGTTGCCGGAATTGTGAACGGCAACATGCTGGGAACAACGTAGGGAAGAATTTGAAGCAATTGAACCGGCCCCAGCCCCTGCTCTGCCCCTTCACGAAATACTCCCAGAAAAACCAGCATCACTGTGAGAATAGTCAACAGTAACGAGAATACCTGCACAAGTTCTCGAAGTATGTATCGCTGTAGCATCTTCATGAGCAGACCTCGAACCGGTCTGTTTTCAACCAGCCAATCGACAGTGTTTTGCAGAATGCGATTGCCGGCATTTCGAGTTCCGCAATGCTGCGGCCATTGGAAAGTGTTGAAGATGAGAATTGCTCGGGAACCAACCGACAGGGTATTTCATGGCTGAAAATGCAGCAAGAGCAGTAACGATAGCATCCCAGACCTGCCAGCGGCTGAGGAGACTACGGTGTCCATTCAGGAGAGGCAATTTGGCATTGACCCGGTAGACAATGTTCCACAAGACTATGACCTGAACAGGAATTTCAGATCGGCTTCACCAATTAAAACTTTCTCACAGAGAAGGCTCTCGGCACATCGACGCAACGGGTCGATGTGCAACGCAGTGTACCGGAAGGATCCTCAGGATGTGCGTGGACAGTTTCAGCAGGGTGTGGCGTGCACCAACGCATTCGTTCGCAGGGATTCACAAACAGAGATTAGCAACGACCGTTCAGTGGTCTGGTGTTAGTGTTCTGGCCCCCACCAGTATTCAGTTTGAGGTATCTCGATGAATCGCGCTGGGGCAGGCCTGATTGTTTTCTTTGTCTGTGTCTATCTGTTACCACTCAACGCACGGCAATTGGCAATTCCGGATGAAATGCGGTACGGCGAAATCTCCAGAGAGATGATCGCATCCGGCGACTTCATCGTGCCACGCCTGAATGGCCTTCGTTATTTCGAAAAACCTGCTGGCGGTCACATTCTGAACGCCTGCGCAATGCTGGTTTTCGGGGAAACGAATTTCGCGGTGCGGTTCATGTCGGTGGTTGCCACCGCGTTCTCGGCTGCGGCGATCTATTTGCTGGTGGCAAGATATCAGTCTTCAAAGACGGCATTGCTGGCCGCATTCATTTTCCTTACCTGTGCAGAAGTTTTAGGAATCGGTACCTTCAGTGTGCTCGACAGCATGCTCTCTGGCTGTGTCACGCTTTCGATCTGTTGCTTTTATGAAGGGATCGTTGCCACAGGAAAACGGCGTATTGGCTGGCTGGTTCTGTCGGGTGTGTTCGCCGGTGGAGCGTTCCTGGTAAAAGGTTTCATCGCATTTGCGGTGCCGGTCGTCGTCATTGGGCCTTACCTGGCATGGAGACGCGAGTGGAAGGCGTTGCTGACGTTGACCTGGATTCCGCTGGTTGTCGCAGCCATCGTGTCGCTGCCTTGGTCACTTGCGATTGCATCTAAGGAACCTGATTTTTGGCGATATTTCTTTTGGGAAGAACACATCCGCCGTTACTTCTATCCAGGCGGCGGTCAGCACAAATTTCCGTTCTGGTTTTTTGTTCCAGTTTTCGTGTGCGGAACATTACCCTGGTCGCTGCTCGGACCGCTGCCCCTTCGTGACCTGATTCGACGAAGAAAGGCTGAACCGTTTATTCAATTTTCAGTCGTCTGGACAGTCATGCCGTTTCTCTTCTTTTCCTGTTCTTCCGGAAAGCTGGGAACCTACATCCTGCCATGCTTTGCACCATTTTCGATACTTCTGGCTATTGCTCTGACGGACCGATTTGATGAGGGCCACCCAAATCGTTCTCTTCAGACGGGCGCCAGTCTCATGGTGGCAATTGCGGTCTTGTCTCTGATAACAACGGGAGTGATAGCGTTACTGAACGCGTTTGGTATCCTCGCCCCCCTTGATGTGGATTACATCTCGAAAACGATCGGGTGGGGAATCGGACTTTCGATATCGCTGGGCCTGTCATTGACCGCCTGCAGAGTTGTGGGCGGAGTACCCAAAACGGTCTTTACGGGGCTGGCCGCGGCCGCAATCTTCGTGACCGGAAGTTTCTGTGTCCCAACGGAGATTTCTGCGAATATCGGAATCCACAGATTTCTGGAATCGGAACAACACCGTATTGAGACGGACTCAATTGTCGTCGCCGACATCAAGACCATTCATGCTGTGTGTTACGTTTACAAGCGTATCGACGTTCAATTCTTCGGGGCTCATGGTGAGGTCGCTTACGGGCTGTCGTACCCTGAAGCAGCCAATCGCAGTCTCGAGGTACCGGAACTTGCTTCACTAATCTCACAGCGCGGAACCCGTCCGTTGGCAATGATTCTCCAATCGGAGCCTGAAGACACTTGGAGGCACGATCTTCCGGAGCCCGGTTATCAAGCCCAATGGAACAATATTTGGTTTGCCTTTTATCCCCCTCAGCCCGAAGGTGAGCAATTGAATACAGGAAAAAGCCAGCATGAGAAGTAAATTCCTGCCATTTTCAACCCCCTGTATTTCTGAAGAGGAAATCAGCAACGTTGCGGACGTGCTTCGCAGTGGATGGATCACGACCGGGGCTCGCTGTGGCCAGTTCGAGGATGCCTTTTCCGCATATACAGGGGCCAGGGGATCCGTCGCTGTTTGTTCCGCAACAGGTGGGATGCATTGCATACTTCAGGCATATGGCATCGGGCCAGGTGATGAGGTCATTACCCCGGCAATGACATGGGTTTCAACCGTCAATCTGATTTGCCTGCAGGGGGCACGACCTGTCTTTGCCGATGTCGACCGTGACACGTTACTCTTGACGCGAAAAGACATTGAGCCACTGATAACGGATAAGACAAGAATGATCATCCCGGTTCATTTCGCGGGTGCTCCCGTCGATTTGGATCCCATTCGGGAATTGGCCCGCGAACGAGGGATTGCATTGATTGAGGACGCCGCACACGCTGCGGGGACAACCTACAAGGGAAATCAGGTTGGGAAGAATGGCACAACGATTTTTTCTTTCCATCCCATCAAGAACATAACCACCGGAGAAGGTGGTATGGTCTGTTCGGACGATCTGGACCTCCTGGCAAGGGTGAAGTCGATAAAGTTTCATGGCTTGGCGGTGGATTCCTTCGATCGACAGGCACTGGGGCGAACCCCCCAGGCTCAAGTGATCCAGCCGGGATACAAGTACAACCTCACGGACATTTCTGCGAGCCTGGGCATTAGTCAGCTCGCACGTCTTGACGACTTCAACGCCAGACGCACAGCACTGGCGGAGTACTATCAGCAGCAACTCAAAGGAATCCCCGAAATCATTCCTCTTTCGTTGCCGAGCTATTCGCATATTCACGCATGGCATTTGTTCATCGTCAGACTTGACGTGGACAAAGCCGGCATGGATCGAGATGCTTTCATGGCAAAGCTCAAGGAACGAAACATCGGCACAGGGCTGCATTTCCGCGCGGTGCATCTCCAGAAATACTACGCAGAAACGATGGGAATCAAACGCGGCCTGTTGCCGAACACGGAATGGAATTCTGATCGCATTCTGTCGTTGCCACTTTGCCCATCGATGTCAAGCACAGATGTGGATGACGTTGTGGAAGCGATTAAAGATGTGCTGGCGAAGAAACACCAGGATTGATGAAAAGCATGACAGAGGAAATCGTGGACAAAAAAGTGGTGGTTTCCGTGGTTATCCCGGTTTTTAACGAACAGGGAAACCTTGAGGAACTTATCAAACGATGCATTGCAACATGCGACACCATTGCATTGCCCTATGAAGTGATCCTGATAGATGATGGAAGTAAGGATCGCTCAGTCGAGATGATCACTGCCTCCGCGCAGACGCTTCAGGGAAAAATCGTGGGCGTACTGCTCAACAGAAACTACGGTCAGCACTCAGCAATCATGGCCGGTTTTTCCCACGTCCGGGGAGCCTACGTGGTAACACTGGACGCTGATCTTCAGAACCCGCCGGAGGAGATAACCCGGGTTGTGGCAAAACTGCAGGAAGGTTATGATGTCGTGGGAACTGTTCGCAGGAACAGACAAGATTCATTTCTGCGAACTATTCCATCAAAAATTGTCAATAGAATTGTCCAGAAATCCACTGGCGTTCTAATGCATGACTACGGCTGTATGCTGCGTGGGTATACCCGAGAAGTCGTGCAGGCAATGCTGCAATGTCCGGAGCGGAGTACGTTTATTCCTGTGCTGGCCAATGCCTTTGCTCACAAGGTCGTCGAAATCCCAGTCTCGCACAGCGAGCGCGTGATCGGTGATTCAAAGTACAGTTTTTGGAAGCTTATCAATCTCCAGTTCGATCTTCTGACGAGTATCACAACGTTTCCACTCCGTCTGCTTAGCGTAGTTGGCGGGATAATTTCCTTGTTCGGTGTTGGTCTTGGGCTTTTGATTCTGCTGCTGAGATTTTTTTGGGGCTCAGAGTGGGCAGCGCAAGGAGTGTTCACACTCTTTGCGATCCTGTTTGTACTCATAGGCGCACAGTTTGTGGGACTGGGCTTACTCGGAGAATACATCGGCAGGATTTACCAGGACGTACGTCATCGTCCCCGTTATTTTGTTCGAAGCGTCGTCGGTAGGGATTGAAATATTTCACAACAAAGCAATGGAGTGCTGAAGTTATGAAGGCAATTGTTCTTGGTTACCACTCGGTGGGTTGTGTTGGCATTGAAGCCCTGCTTGCGAATGGTTACGAAATCGCGGCTGTTTTTACGCACGTTGACAGCCCAAACGAAAACATCTGGTTTGATTCTGTCGCAGAGCTTGCTGCCGAAAAAGGTATCCCTGTCTACGCTCCCGAAGACATTAATCATCCGGTCTGGGAAAATCGCATTCGGGAATTAGAGCCGGATTTGATTTTTTCGTTCTATTACCGCGACATGGTGAAGAGCCAGATTCTGCAGATTCCAAAGCTGGGTTGCATCAATCTTCATGGATCTTTGCTGCCTTCCTATCGTGGCCGCAGTCCGGTGAATTGGGTACTCGTGAATGGAGAAACCGAGACCGGCGTGACGTTGCATTACATGACGCCGCGTGCCGACGCTGGCGACATCATTGCTCAGCGGGCGATTTCGATTTCTTATTTTGATACCGCAAAGACGTTGTTTAAGAAGGTCATTACCGAAGCTGCGACGTTGTTGGCGGAAACACTTCCCGCCATTAAAGACGGCACCGCAACGCGGACGCCCCAGGACGACTCAAAGGCCTCTTATTACGGTGGGCGTCAGCCTTCAGACGGTGAGATCGACTGGACGAAAAGCGCGGAAGAGGTTCGCAATCTTGTACGTGCTGTCACGAAGCCTTATCCGGGCGCGTTTACGTTCATCAGTGACCGCAAAAGTCTCATCTGGCAGGTTACTGCACGAGAAGACGTCACAACGGCTGCTCCGGGAACAATCCTGTCGATTGATCCTCTCACAGTAGCCTGTGGATCCGGCTGCGTGCGTATCGAATCAGCTCAACTGGAATCAGGTGTGATTTGTACTGGCCGACAGTTTGCCAAAGATGCATTGCTGCAGCCGAATATGAAATTCGGTCCACACCTGATTACGAAGTTTCACGCCGAGCGCAAGAAAAGTGTTTTGATTCTTGGTGTGAATGGCTTCATTGGCAGTCACCTGAGCGACAAACTCACGGCCAGTGGAAAGTATGAAGTCTACGGTCTGGACCTGAATTCAAATTACATTCGCCACCTCCTCAACCATCCGAACTTTCACTTCCGCGAAGGCGACATCTCCATTCATAACGAGTGGATTGAGTATCACATTCGCAAGTGCGACGTCGTCATCCCATTGGTGGCCATCGCTACCCCGATTGAATACGCACGAAACCCACTTGGAGTATTCTCTCTCGATTTCGAAGAGAACCTTCGCACAATTCGTGCCTGCGTAAAATATGGAAAGCGAATCATCTTCCCTTCGACGTCGGAAGTCTACGGGATGTGTCCCGATGAGAACTTCGATGAGGAATCTTCGACTCTGGTTACAGGACCGATCAAGAATCAGCGTTGGATCTATTCAACAATCAAGCAGTTGCTTGACCGCGTAATCTGGGCCTACGGTGATAAGGAAGACCTGCAGTTCACTCTGTTCCGTCCGTTTAACTGGATTGGCCCACGCCTGGACACCTTAATGTCTGCTCGCGTTGGTTCGTCCCGCGCTATCACTCAGATGATTCTGAATCTATGCCAGGGAACTCCGATTCAACTTGTTGATGGTGGCGAACAAAAACGTTCGTTTATTGATGTGGATGACGCGATTGAAGCGCTCTTCCGAATCGTTGAGAATAAAGATGGGCGTTGTAACGGCAAGATCATCAACATCGGGTATCCCGAAAACGAAGCGAGTATTCGGGAACTGGCTCAAATGCTGACCAAGAAATTCGACGAGCATCCGCTGCGCAGTCATTTTCCGCCATCAGCCGGCTGCCTTGAAGTGGAAAGCGCTGCTTTCTACGGGAAAGGCTACCAGGACATGCAGCGTCGCGTGCCGAGCATCAAGAATGCCAAGAAGTACATCGACTGGGAGCCACGAACATCATTTGATGTTTCGATCGGTAAGACGCTCGACTTTTTCCTGCAGCAGGCTGTAGAGTCAGGGCTGTTCGGCCATGAGTCGACGGGAACACCTGTTGAAGCCGTTGCAAAGCGATACGCCGCATGAAACTCGGTCTTCGAATCGATGTTGACACTTTCCGGGGCACCCGATTGGGTGTCCCGGCAATATGCGACAGTCTGGCTGAGTTTGGAGTTAAAGGTTCGTTCTTCTTCTCCGTTGGCCCAGACAACATGGGGCGACATTTGTGGCGATTGCTTAAGCCAGCTTTCCTCATGAAAATGCTGCGCAGCAAGGCTGCCAGCCTTTATGGCTGGGACATCCTGCTGCGAGGCACATTCTTTCCCGGGCCCATTATCGGAGACAGGCTGTCGGAGACAATTCGTCGGACCGTCAACGAAGGACACGAACTCGGACTTCACGCGTGGGATCATCATGCATGGCAAGCCAGCATCGATTCGATGGATTCCGAGGCGATTTTCCGGCACCTTGAGCAGGGCGTTCAGGCACTGACAAGAATCTGCGGAAAGCCTCCAACCTGCTCGGCCACACCAGGCTGGAAGACCAACGAGCGTGTGCTCACGCAAAAAGAACGCTTCCCGTTCACTTATAACAGCGATTGCCGTGGCGATTCTGTGTTCTCTCCCGTGGTGGACGGTAAGAAACTGTCACAGCCGCAGATTCCCGTCAATCTCCCGACGTACGACGAAGTCATAGGCCGGAATGGGGTTACAAACGCCAATTACAACGATTATATCTTATCACTCGTTGTCCCGGGCAAAATGAACCTGTTGACCATCCATGCCGAAGTAGAGGGGATTGCCTGTCACGCGCTGTTCAATGATTTTTTAAGAAAAGCAGCCGCTCAGGGCGTCAGTGTGGTACCGACCGGTGCGTTGCTGACCGATTTTCCTGACCATCCCACCGATAAAGTCGTACCTCGAACGCTAAAAGGGCGCGAGGGCTGGATAGCGTTTCAGGAATCATACTCGGCTTAATTCGGCCGGACTTTCTCAAACTGGAAGTCGTTGACTTTTGATACTAAACCAGTTTCTTTCAAGGTTTGCCATTTCCGAAAGCGAGATGATTAGGGTTGTGTTCGCCGTTGGGCTTGATTCGACCTGTGTTTGGGCATATTTCACAGCTTTCAGGAATGCTTCGTTGTTTCTGTGCAGAATTGCACAGCTTGCTGTCCTCTGAACGCCGGACTAGTTCCGCTATGCAGTTCACGACTGATCAGCTGAAAGCCTTTCTTTGATCATGATCTGAAAGAGGTGTTTAGTGGACCTTTCAAATTTTCACCTGCCGCCTCTATTTGTCTACGGTGCGATTCTCGTCGGGTTTGTGATTACGAACCTGTTGTTGGCACATTTGCTGGGGCCTCGTAAGCATACTCCGGTCAAGGATATGCCTTATGAGTCGGGTATGGACCCGGTCGGGGATGCTCGCCAGCCGTTTGACGTGCGATTTTATCTGGTTGCGATTCTGTTTCTCGTCTTTGACGTGGAACTGCTGTTTTTGTATCCATGGGCCGTAAGTGCCTATAGTCAACTTGGAATCCCGCCCGAATTGCGGGACACGGTGTTTGCTGTCATGCTCGTATTCATGACAACTCTCGCACTGGCTTGGGTTTATGCGTGGCGGAAGGGAGTATTTCGATGGCGGTAGGTCTCCCGGAAAACGTGTTTCTGACAAAGCTGGATGCAGCTGCAAACTGGGCACGCTCCAACAGCATGTGGCCAATGCCATTTGCGACGGCTTGTTGTGGTATTGAGCTGATGGCCACGGCGGCATCTCGGCACGACCTGGCCCGATTTGGTGCCGAAGTCATGCGATTCAGCCCGCGGCAATGCGACCTGCTGATTGTTGCGGGTCGGGTGGTCATGAAGATGTTGCCTGTCCTGCAACGCATTTGGCTTCAGATGCCTGAACCAAAATGGTGCATCTCCATGGGAGCTTGTGCCTGTTCGGGAGGTGTTTTCGATACGTATGCCGTGGTTCAGGGTGTTGACCGATTTATTCCGGTCGACATGTACGTTCCTGGCTGCCCACCTCGACCCGAGCAGTTGATTGCGGCGGTTATGGAAATGCAGGCAAAAGTTCGCCGAACTGGAACCGTTATGGGCAAAGAATTTATGGCCCGTGACACCCCGATGGGACCAGAGCCATTTGAGTCCGACGAGCGATACCGCATTCAGGATGCCAATTTGGTTCAGTTGGGTGGTTTCTCCGCTGCAATGACCCAGGCTGGTTTGAATCGAGGAGCTGGCAAGAATGGTTGAGCTGTCTGTTCTCCAGCAGAAATTCGGATCTGAACTCACAGAAAGCAGCTTCCGCGACAACCGGCGCGTTGATGTTCCTGCTGCGAAGCTGTTTGATCTTCTCAGCAGTCTGAAGTCCGATCACGGCTTCAATATGCTGGTTGATCTGACCGCCGTGGATTATCTGGAGTACGAAGGAGCGACTGATCGCTTTGGAGTGCTGTACATGCTGCTCAACGTTGCCACCGGGGAACGTCTGATCGTTCGAACGGCCGTCAATCTGCCGGATCCAAAATTGCCAACAGTTTATTCATTGTGGCGTGGCTGTGACTGGATGGAGCGAGAAGTCTTCGACATGTTTGGGATCGTTTTCGAAGGTCATCCTGACCTCCGTCGCATCCTGATGCCGGAAGAGTTCACAGCATTTCCCCTCCGAAAAGATTATCCGCTCAAAGGTCGCGGGGAACGTCATAACTTCCCGGTGATTACTCGAGCTGGGAGTTAGAGGTGATCCTGAGCGGTTTGGTGCCAGCCTTCGGTGCCGCTCAGGGGTTCTGTGATCAACACCGATGGCCGGCGCCGTACCGCACAGGTTGAGTTTCCTATCGTCTTTGTTGCCTGGCTTCTACTGATGCCCCTGACTCCTGTTGATAATCTGGAAGCGGAATCGGCCGAACGTGAATACGTCTGGACGCTGAACTTCGGTCCTCAACATCCGGCAACGCACACTACGCTGCGACTGGTTCTGACGCTGGATGGGGAACGAGTCCTCAATGCAGTGCCGTACATCGGCTATCTGCACAGCGGCTTCGAAAAACTTGGCGAACATCTGGATTTCAACCAGTATGTGACCATCGTTGACCGCATGAATTACCTGTCGCCGCTGGCAAACGAAATCGCCTGGCACCACGCGGTTGAGAAACTCCTGAACATTGAACTGACCCCGCGCTGCAAGTATCTGCGAACGATTCTTGCGGAACTGATGCGGATGCACGATCACCTGCTGAACCTTGGAACAACAGCACTCGACCTTGGTGGCTTTACGGCGTTCCTCTACTTTTTCCAGCAACGTGAGCACATTTACGACATCGTCGAGATGGCTTCCGGGCAGCGATTCCACACCAGCTACACTCGAGTTGGTGGTGTTCTGTTTGATGTGAATACAGACTGGGTCAACCGAGTTCGTAAATTCATTAAAGAGTTTCCGAAGGTGTACGACGAAGTCGACCGCCTGTTGACCAAGAATCGAATCTTCGTCGATCGTACCAAGGGCATTGGCTACCTCAGTCCGGAAGACGCAATCAATCTCAGTGCCACCGGGCCGGTTGCTCGGGCAAGTGGAATTGAACGAGACCTGCGTCGTGATGAGCCGTATCTGGCTTACGAAGATCTTGACTTTGACGTTGTCTGCTCAAAAGGCGGGGACTGTTACTCGCGGTATCTCGTCCGCATGCGTGAGATGCTCGAAAGCCTCAAGATCATCGAACAGGCCGTTGAAAACATTCCCTCCGGCCCTGTTAACATCGCGGTCGACAGTGACATGGTTCTTCCGGCAAAACCGTCGGTTTATCGAAGCATTGAAGGCCTGATCCAGCACTTCGAAGTGATCATGCCGAATAAGGGCTACGATGTTCCCAGAGAGCAGGTTTACGCGGCCACAGAATCACCGAACGGTGAACTGGGCTTTTTTATCGTTGGCAATGCGGAAACTCGTGCCTACCGTGCAAGAACTCGTCCGCCTTCCTATATTCACTTTTCCATGTTTCCTCACATGATCAAGAATCATCAACTGAGCGACGTGGTGGCGGTGCTGGGCAGTATTAACATTATCGCGGCGGAACTGGATCGCTAAACAGGGGCTGTTGTGAAATGAGTGTTCTCAGTGAACAACTCCGTGAGCGGATTCGCCAGGAGTTTCCAAAGTATCCAAACAAGCGAGCTGTCGTTCTGCCGGCCCTGCATATGGTGCATGACGCCATGCGGGCGGTCTCAACAGGAGCAATCGAAGAGATTGCTGAACTGCTTGAACTGCATCCCTCAGAAGTTCACGACACTATGTCGTTTTACAACTTCTTCAAGGATGAAAAACACGCACTGGGCAAGCACCGAATCTGGGTTTGCCGCAGTATCTCGTGCATGCTTCGAGGCGGTGAAGAGGTCCTGGAGAAAGTCTGCAACAAGTTCCATGTTCATCCCGGGCAGACATCTGCTGACGGCAAGGTGACGCTGGAATTCGCGGAGTGTCTGGGAGCCTGCGAAGGAGCTCCGTGCATTCTGGTGGATGACGAATGTCATATGGATATGAATGCAGAATCCGTAGCTGCGTTGATTGAGAAATTGTAGTCGGCGGTAATTCAGATCAGAGGTCGGTTGTGGCGACAGTTCGAACCAGTACTTTTTGCTCGAATCAACAAGCCGGACAGTACGTCACTGAAGACATACATGGCCGACGGTGCGCATATGCGCGGATCAAAGAGATCCTGAGCATGGCGCCGGTCGATGTCATTAACGTCGTCAAAGATGCTGGCCTGCGAGGTCGTGGCGGCGCAGGTTTTCCGTGTGGCCTGAAGTGGACGTTCCTGCCCAAGGATCATCCCGGTCCGATTTATCTTTGCATCAACGCCGATGAAAGCGAACCGGGGACCTTCAACAATCGCATCCTGATGGAGAAGGATCCTCATCAGCTGATCGAAGGCATCATGATCGCCTGTCACGCCATTCGATCCAATAACGCCTATCTTTATCTGCGTTACGAGTATGGTCGCAGCTATCGAACTCTGGATGCTGCGATCAAAGAATGCTACGCGGCCGGATTGTTGGGCAAGAATATCAAGGGGACTGGCTTTAATCTTGATATTGTGCTGCATCGTGGTGCGGGCGCCTATATCTGCGGGGAAGAAACCGGGCTGATCGAAAGCCTGGAAGGCAAGCGTGCGTGGCCTCGCATTAAGCCTCCGTTTCCTGCGATCGAAGGTCTGTTCCGCAAGCCTACGATTGTCAACAACGTGGAAACATTGTGCTGCGTCACACATATTTTGTATCGTGGCAAAGAGTGGTTTCAGTCGATCGGCGTTCCGCCAGATCCAAACAACCCACGCGACCCCGGCAGCTACGGACCAAAGTTGTATTGCGTCAGCGGTCATGTGAACAAGCCCTGCTGCGTGGAACTGCCGCTCGGAGTCACGGCACGCGAATTGATCGAAGAGCATGCTGGCGGTGTCTGGAAGGGGCGAAAAGCCAAGGCCGTTGTTCCGGGTGGAATCAGCATGGGCTTTCTCTCTGATAAAGAGCTCGACACCAAACTGGACTTTGCCGGCCCTGGTAAAGTTGGTTGCCTTGGACTGGGTACAGCCGCGGTCGTGGTGGTTGACGATCAGACGAGCATGGTCGACGTGCTGTTCAACTGCTGTCGCTTTATGTCTCACGAGTCCTGTGGTCAGTGCACGCCTTGCCGTGAAGGCACTGCGTGGATGACAAAGATTCTGACTCGTATCCGAGCTGGCCAGGGACGGCTTGAAGACCTGGACTTGCTGATGGAAGTGGCCGGATCAATGGGCATCATTCCGGGAACGACAATTTGCGGGTTGTCGGATGGTGCTGCCTGGCCGGTGAAGAACGCGATCAGCAAGTTCCGTGGTGACTTCGAAGAATATATCAACAGCAAACGAGCCACTGTGACGTCGGCTCAGAAGCTGATGGAAGCACATTGAGTAATTTGAGATTTCAAATTTGAGATCTGAAATTTGAAATTCAGAACCAGGGATCGTCATGGCAACGGTGACAGTAAACGGTAAAGAAGTTGAGATCGGCGCGAGTGAGCGGCTGAACTGTATTCAGGCAGCGGCGAAGGTCGGCGTTGAGATCCCGGCCTATTGCTGGCATCCGGCTCTGTCGGTTGTGGCCAGTTGTCGCATGTGTCTGGTGGAAGTCGGAGACAAGAAGCCGGATGGGACTGTGGCAATGCAGCCCAAGCTGGTTCCGGGCTGTCAGACTCCGGCTAAGGACGGAACAGTCATTATCTCGGACAGCCAGAAGGTCAAAGACGCCAGAAAAGCGACTTTGGAATATCTGCTGCTGAACCATCCGCTCGATTGCCCAACCTGCGATCAGGCTGGTGAGTGTTATCTTCAGGACTATAGCTTCAACTATGGTCGAGGCTACAGCCGTCTGAACGAGCCGAAGAACATCAAGCCGGACAAAACTTATATCGGCGATCAGATTACTCTGTTCACCGATCGCTGCATCATGTGTACTCGCTGCGTGCGGTTTACTCGCGAAGTAACTGGCTCGGCTGAACTGCAGGTCGTGAGCCGTGGCTCTCATGAAGAGATCGACATCTTCCCGGGTCATCCAGTGAATAATCCTCTGGCCGGAAACGTCGTCGATTTGTGCCCTGTTGGGGCGCTGTGCAGCAAGGATTTTCTTTACCAGCAACGTGTTTGGTGGCTCAAAAGCCAGTCCTCTGTCTGCCCGGGTTGCAGCACGGGCTGTAGTGTGACTGTGGACCAAAATGAAGAACGAGTCTACCGGCTTCACCCACGCACGAACGAAAAGGCCCAGGGTCACTTCATGTGTGACGAAGGTCGGTTTGGCTGGAAGTACACTCACTCTGATCAGCGTCTGACTTCTCCGGAAGCACGCACCAACGGTCACGTCACTTCGTCTGCTTTTGAATCTGTTCTCACTTCCGTTCGCTCAGCCTTGAAAAAGGCCGCACAGGGCAAGGGAAAAGTCGCTGCAGTTCTGTCTCCCTGGATGACTGTGGAAGAAGCTTATCTGCTGGCTGGTTTCCTGAAAGGTCTCTCCAGTGCTGTGACGCTGGCCATGGGACCTGTTCGTGTCGAAGGTAAAGATGATCAATTCCCGAAAGACATCAAAGGGAATGTTGTTGAACCGGTGAAGTTTACGATTCGCGCTGAAAAGGCTCCGAATCGCGTTGGAGTAGAAGCGGTACTCAGCCACTTCGCTGGCGACGTGATGCCATTTGAGGAACTGCTTCGACTCTCGTCAGCCGGACAGTTCAGCGCGGTCTATCTGGTTGGTGGAGATCCGGAAGGCTGGATCAGTGAAATTCAGGCGGAAGCGTTCAGCAAGATCGAGACTGTGATCGTGCAGGACATCCTGCCATCACCAGTTCTGAAACATGCAACTCACGTTCTGCCGTCAGGAACGTTTGTTGAACGCGAAGGTGTGTTTGTGAATCATAAGGGACTCGCTCAAATGATTCGTCGCTCAGTGCGAGGACCTGACGGAACTCGTCCGGATGGGCGACTTCTTTGGGAACTTTCGGAGCGGTCAGGGCTCATTCAGACAGACGCACTGCGAAGCGAGATTGCGACAGTAATCCCGGCGCTGGCTGCGATCAACAATCCGGAACTCAAGGTTAATGGCGTTCTTTTGGAAGAGGCCGTCGTCGCCGTATGAAAATAGAGGCGTATGGAAGGTTTAGAAAAGACCTTCTGAAATGATCGCCATGGGCTCGGCAGGGTTTCAAATCGCCCTGCTGCTTGCCGATTGAGGACTTAACTCTATGCCAGAAATTCTGATCACACTCATCACCATCGGTGTTGTCGTTGCGGCAATTCCCGGGGTGTGTAATTATCTCATTCTTCTGGAACGCAAGCTGTCCGCGTGGATGCAGGACCGTATTGGCCCTAACCGCGTCGGACCGATGGGTCTGTTCCAGCCTCTGGCTGACGGTATCAAGCTGTTGCTTAAAGAAGAAGTGGTCCCACCGCATGTGGACAAAGTCCTGTATGTGATGGCCCCTGCCCTCTCGGTATTCACAGCCCTGATGGCCTTCGCAGTGGTACCCTTCGGACCAGTCGACGAGACCGTGCCTTCGTTTCTGCGGTTCATCATTGCTCCGAACATCAATATCGGACTGATTTTCATCTTCGCCATCACCAGCCTCGGTGTCTACGGAATTGTTTTAGGCGGCTGGGCCTCGAATAACAAGTACAGTGCACTGGGTGCGATGCGTGCCAGTGCTCAGGTTGTCAGCTACGAAATTCCGCTGGGGATGTCAGTCCTCGGGCTGGCTCTGATGTCAGGAACTCTGAACCTTGAGGAACTGATGCATCAGCAGACTCAGGGTGGAATTATGAGCTGGAATATCTGGTTCCAGCCGTTGGCGGCCATCATGTTCTTCACAGCTTCGCTGGCGGAAGCCAACCGTCTGCCATTCGACCTTGCCGAGTGTGAACAGGAACTGATCGGTGGGTGGCATACCGAGTACAGCGCATTGAAGTGGGCGTTATTCTTCCTCGGTGAATACACTCACATGATCACGATCAGCTTCCTGACCTCCATTTTGTTTCTGGGCGGCTGGAACATGCCATTTATCGCGGAAGCCTCCAGCAACTATCCCGGCGTTTGGCTGGTTAAGCTGCTGGTGCTGTTCGGCAAAGCATTCTCGTTTATCTGTCTGATGATCATGCTTCGCTGGACGATTCCTCGATTCCGCTTCGACCAGTTGATGGAACTTGCTTGGAAGGTGATGATTCCACTGTCACTCGCCAATCTGGTCATGGTCATGTTCTGTATGCATTTCGGCTTCAGCCGCTGGTGGTTGTTCTTCGGTTCACTAGGGTTGTTTGCAGCCTGGGGTGTCATCAGTGCGAATCTTCGCGAGGCAGAACTGGCTGAGCGTCCTGGTTATGTGAAGCCAAAGAAGAAAGCTCCTGCGGTTGCTCATGGTCACGGCCATGCGGCTGGACATCATTGATTTCAAATTTGAAACCTCAAATTTGAAATGACCAGAGCATTCAAAACTGAACACTGTCAACTGAACACTGAAAACCAACACTTATGACTGAAACAAAAGCCAAACCGAAAAAGACGGTGGCGTGGGTGGAGGAGCCTCAACTGGGCTTCTGGGAGTCCACGTTTGTTCCGGCCATTATGAAGGGTCTGAAGACGACCCTGAAACACGTCACTGATCGAGCCCCGGTCACGCAGCAATATCCGGAACAGAAGCCCGATCTGCCTTTACACTATCGAGGCGTCCATCGATTGAATCGGGACGAGAAGGATCGTGTGAAGTGCGTGGCCTGTATGATGTGCGCGACGGCATGCCCGGCGAACTGCATTTCGATTGAGGCTCAGGCGGCTCCGCCGGAATGGCCCGACCGGGACAAGTTCCCAAAGTCTTTTGTTCTGGATGAGCTGCGCTGCATCTACTGCGGAATGTGTGAAGAGGCTTGTCCGGTTGATGCGATTGAGTTGACTCATATCTATGACCTGACTGGCGAGACTCGCGATGCGTTAATGTATGATCGCGAGAAACTGCTGAGCGTTTTTGACAAGACCAAAGACAATCCTCGCGATCCCGTCCGAACTCGACGCGGAGTTCTGGGACCAGCGGCCGAGTTCGCCTCGCTGCCAACTCTTGGTCCGGCCACCGTCGTACCGGACTCCGACCGATCAGCCAAGAACCCAACCGCCGGGGTGATCAAGGGCAGCCTGGGAGCAAACTCATGATGGACTGGTTACAGGCACACCCCATGACAGTCGTCGGCCTCGTGCTTTGGGCTGTCGGGATTCTCTGGCTGATGCCCGGGAAGCAGGCTGGTTCAACTCGGCCAAAGATTCCAGGATTGTTGCTGACGGCCGCGGGGGTTTTTGCTTTCTGCCTGTCATGTGGCAAGCCTCAGACAGAACTCGCTAATGAAGTTATGTTCTGGGTATTCGCAATCGGCGCTCTACTTTGCGGAGTGTTGATGATCACCGCAAAGAACCCCGTCTATGCTGCCCTGTGGTTCGCCCTTGCCACACTGGCAACCTGCGGGCTGTTTCTGCTTCAAAGCGCTCCGTTCCTTGCCGCGGCGACCGTGATCGTTTATGCGGGAGCGGTGATCGTCACCTTCCTGTTCGTCATCATGCTGGCTCAGCAGAGCGGCGCCGCAGGATATGACCAAAAGTCCGGTCAGTCACTGATGGCCACCATCTCGGCCTTCGTGCTGTTGGGTGCAGTGGCGATGACACTTCAACAAGGGAAACTGGAGATTGGTGTACCGGTTGTCGTCGCCAAAGAAAAAGTTGTCGGCACCAGCCCGGTGGCTCCATCAGAAAACATGGTATCCATGACGCCATCGTCGGAGGCCGAAGTCCCGGCGAAACCCGGGAATCTTCTGAGTGCGGCGGACCCAGATCATGCTGTAGGTGACTTGAAAGGTCTGGGACGTTCTTTATTCAGCGATTATTTGTTTGCCGTGGAACTTGCGGGCACACTTTTGCTGGTTGCCAGCATCGGTGCAATCGCTCTCGCACCGCGTAGAGAACAGGGTGCAATATGACACCAGAAGATTTAAGATTTTTGCTGGTTGGCGCTGGGCTCTTTGTGCTCGGTGCGATTGGTTTTCTGACACGTCGCAACCTGATTCTGATGGTACTATCTGCAGAACTGATGATGCACGGGGTGTCGATGACACTCGTGACGTTCGGCCGAATCCATCAAACTCAGGAAGGCCAGATTTTCACGATCTTTACCCTGACTGTCGCGGCCTGTGAAGCAGGCCTCGCACTAGCTTTGGTGTTGTCGCTTTATCGCAAGTCGCACTCGCTGGATATTCAGCTTTGGTCTGAACTCCGAGAGCCCGATATGCCGGCACCGGTTCAGGATGCACCGACCCGAATTGATGATGGAAGTGGTTCTTATGGTGATACACCAAAGCTGACTCCAGCCGGGATTGCTCCCAAAGACCCACCACGAACAAAGTCGGCGGCAAGTGCGTCGTCGGCACGAACCTGACAGAGTTCCTACTCTGATCTCTGCGGTGTCTGATTCGGAAATTTGTCTGACCGTTGTGCCTTGAGTTGTCTCCTATGTCTGAAGAAATCCAACAGCTGGTTTTGTGGCTGATTCCCGTTGCTCCGCTGGCATCGGCAGTCATCACCGCTTTGCTCGGCCCAAAGCTGCTGCGATACAAGAGTCACCTCCCCTGCTGGTCAGCTCTGGCGGTTTCTTTTGTCTGTTCTTTGATTCTGTTGTTGAAGATCCTGCCTTCAACAGGATCAGTTGCGGGTGAAGCCGCCGAAGTTGGTACTTTTGCCGGACCACAAGTTCTGGTTTCCGGATACGAATGGCTGCACGTTGGGGACCTGCATGCGAATATTGAGCTGCGGGCCGATTCCATTACGGCCATTATGCTCAGCATGGTCACGGGTGTCAGTTTGCTGGTGGCGATGTTTGGCTCAGGTTACATGAGCCATGATCCTGGTTATCCGCGTTTCTTTGCTGCAGTATCGATGTTCGTGTTTTCGATGTGCATGCTGGTCCTTTCGGGCAGCTTCGCGTTGCTCTTCGTCTTCTGGGAAGCCGTAGGTCTTTGCAGCTATTTATTGATTGGGTTCTGGTTTCAGAAGCCTTCGGCTGCTGCTGCTGCGAAGAAAGCGTTCGTCGTCAATCGAATTGGTGACTTCGGCCTGATCATGGGCATCTTCCTGATCTGGACGAACTTTGGATCTTTGGACTTCGTAAGCGTGCTGAGTGATTCGGCTCGCATCGCTGCTGTCGAAGTCAAGAATCCTGGTGTCATCCAGATGATCTGCTTTTGTCTGTTTCTTGGAGCGATGGGAAAGTCCGCTCAGTTCCCTCTTCAGGTCTGGCTGCCTGATGCGATGGAAGGGCCGACCCCGGTCAGCGCATTGATTCACGCGGCAACGATGGTGACGGCCGGTGTTTACCTGGTGGCTCGTTGCACGCCGCTGTTTGTGATGGCGCCGAATGCTCAGCTTGCGGTCTCGGCCATTGGTGCTGCCACGGCGGCAATCGCGGCTTTGACGGCGTTGACACAAATGGACCTCAAACGAGTGCTTGCTTATTCGACGGTCAGTCAGCTGGGCTTCATGTTTATGGCCCTGGGTTGTGGTGCGGCCAGTGCAGAACTCGTAACACCCGCTGTGACCGCTGGTATGTTCCACTTGTTTACTCACGCGTTCTTCAAAGCTCTCTTGTTCCTTGCCGCGGGCAGTGTCATGCATGCTATGGGCGACGTGATTGACATGCGACGCTTCAGTGGTCTGAAACACGCCCTGCCAATCACTCACTGGACTTTTCTGGTGGGTGCTGCAGCACTGGCTGGCGTTCCGCTGCTGGCTGGCTTCTGGAGCAAAGACGACATTCTTGCGGTGCTTTCCGAAGCATCACACAGCAAAGAACATGGATTGTTCTTTGGCGTGATTTGGGCTGTGGCGACGGGAACGGCATTCCTGACAGCGTTCTACACGTTCCGCGCATACTTCATGACGTTCTGTGGCCCTGAGAAATTCCCAGAAGAAGCGGGTCACCATCCTCATGAAGCGACGCCCATCATGGCGTGGCCGCTTAGGATCCTTGCAGTTTGTGCTGCTTTGATTGGTCTGGCTGTCGGGCCAACCCATATCTTTGCAAACTATCTGCAAAAAACCATGGGACTAACACCTGTCCCGCCCGAATCACAGCACCTTCACTGGGGCGTAATGGCACTAAGCAGTGTCGTGGCCATTGCCGGAATTGGCATGGCGTGGATGTTCTACGTTGCATCTCCTAAGGTACCGGGAGCGATCGCGAGCGCGATGAAGCCGCTGTATCTGATTTCGCAGGGCAAGTTTTTCCTTGATGAAATTCTGAAGGGTCTTGTGGTGTTGCCTCTGGTGGGCATTGCAAAACTTGCCACGGTCTTTGATCGAGGAGTGATTGACGGAATCGTTGATTCGGTGGGTGCAATTCCGAAAGCTCTGAGTTCGATACCACGACAGTTCCATACGGGAGTTGTCTCGTCTTATGCGGGAGTCATGTGGGCCGGAGTTGTGGCGGCCGTTGTTCTGGTTCTTTACATGTTCTAAACGGTCCTCGCTCAAAATTTCTTCGACCCTGAGTTGTTGGCCCTTTTCAGTTTGATTGCAGAGTTCACATGATTGCTCTTCTTTTTATCACACTTGCAATCCCGGCGATAACATCGTTGCTGCTGATGCTGTTCCGCAACTCACTGAACCAGTCCAGTTCTCGCTGGATCGCCTGTTGCGGCAGCGCTGTGGCACTGCTGTTTTCAGTGCTCCTGCTGTCTCAATACAAAGCCGGTACTGTTGACCCGCTGGGTACGGGAAACATTCCGGCGCTGTCATCAGCAGACGCCTCGTCAGCTGTTCATCCGAAGGCTGAGTTTCGTCGTCCATGGCTGGCGACCACCGAGAGTCTGCAGCTGGAGATGTATTTTGGAATCGACGGCATCAGCGTCACGATGATTGCCCTGACAACACTGCTGACAACCTGCAGTGTGCTCATTTCGTGGGAAGCCATTAAGGATCGTGCGTCCGAATTTTACGCGGCAGTTTTGATTCTCGAGACGGGCCTGATCGGAGTCTTCTGTTCGTTTGACCTTGTGCTGTTCTACATCTTCTTCGAAATGACCCTGATCCCGCTGTTCTTCATGATCGCGATCTGGGGTGGATCTGATCGTCGCTGGGCTGCGATTAAGTTCTTCCTGTATACATTGGCAGGAAGCCTGGTCACGCTGTCTGGTTTGATCTATGTTGTTCTTTATGTCGCGAAGCAGGGATTGGTCAATCCGACGTCTATTCCCGCTCTTTCGGCCTGGCTTGTTGCCCACCCGCTGCCAGCTTCCCTGCAGGTCACTCTATTCCTTGCAGTTTCGGCCGGATTTCTGATTAAAGTCCCCGTCTTCCCTTTCCATACCTGGCTTCCACTAGCACACGTTGAAGCCCCGACGGCCGGTAGTGTTCTCCTGGCCGGCGTGCTGCTGAAGCTTGGCAGCTATGGCTTTCTACGCATTTGTCTGCCGTTGTTTCCCGAAGCGTCATTGACGGTTGGCTTACCTGTGATTGGTTTGCTGTCGGTGATTGGAATTATCTACGGGTCCCTTTGCGCTCTTGCTCAAAAAGACATCAAGAAGCTGGTCGCATACAGTTCTGTCGCTCACCTTGGCTTCTGCATGCTGGGTCTCTTTGCCCTGAATACAGAAGGAGTTACAGGAAGCGTCCTGCAGATGATTAACCACGGCCTCTCGACGGGAGCTCTCTTCCTCATCGTGGGTATGGTTTACGAACGCTATCACACACGAATGATGGACGATCTGGGCGGGCTGGCCACACGATTGCCAATGATTGCCATCAGCATGGTCTTCATCTCGATGTCCAGTATCGGGTTGCCGGGACTCAACGGATTCGTTGGTGAATTCCTGTCACTGGCCGGCATGTTCAAAGAAAATCGTCTGTACGCGGCTTTGGGAACGACTGGCGTTGTTCTCGGTGCCTGGTATCTGCTGACTGCTGTTCAGCGAGTTTTCTTCGGAACTCTCAATGAACCGCACCACGGTGACCATGAAGACGACGTCAGTGATATGAATGCTCGCGAGTTTATGGCGATTGCTCCTTTGGCTGTGCTATGCCTCTGGATTGGCCTGAAGCCCGCCAGTCTGATTGAGATTATCGAACCCGATGTGAAAGCTGTTGTGGATGTCATCCAGGGAACTCGAAATGCGGCTCCTGCGGAAGCAACGGCCCATGTTGAATCGCCTGTCGCAGGTGCATTGGTTTTTGCTTCTGCAGAGATTGAAGAATAATCGTTGTGTTTGTTTTGTTGTGCTGACTGAGTAGAAGTCGTTGTTACTCGACGAGCAAGTTTTTTCCCTGAGTCCCAAGGACTGCTTCCGTGCCCGCGTATGATGCAATCAATCAGGCTGCTGGTCTGATCATTCCGGAAATCATTCTGCTCGCGACTGTCTGTATAATGTTCCTTGCGTCTCCGTTTTTGGTCAGCGAGACCGGGAAAGCGGCCCCTGGGCTGCGTCATCGCTGGGGCACACTGTCTCTGTTGGCTCTGTCGGCCGCAGCCTTTGCCTGGTTGAAGGCTCCAATTTCGGACACGGGTCTGGGGCCATTTCAGGCTGATCAGTTCGTGTGGTTTGTGCGTGGACTTTCCATCGTCTTCGGTATGCTTCTGACAATGATTCTTTGGGATCAGGTGGAAGACGGGATTGCGGCTGAGGCGAATGCCTGCCTGCTGGCGATTCTTTGCGGTGTCAATTTTGTGGCACTCTCCAACGATCTGGTTGGAGTCTTTCTGGGATTAGAGCTGGTCAGTATTCCAACCTATATCCTGTTGAATCTGGGTCGTCACGACTGGATGAGACAGGAAGCAACAATCAAGTACTTCCTGCTCAGCATCTTCTCCTCGGCAATCGTGCTCTTCGGCCTGAGCTGGGTGTTTGGACTTGCCGGAACGACGAACCTGACGGTCATCGCCGCAAAGACGGCCGAAGGCAAAGTTGCCATCGACCACGGAATGTTTCGCGTGGCACTGGCCATGATCATTGCCGGTCTGAGTTTTCGACTCACCGCAGTTCCTTTTCACTTTTATGCTCCGGACGTCTTCCAGGGCGTATCCCCTTCATCAGCCGCAATGCTGTCCTTTATCCCAAAGGTCGTCGGATTTGCTGCACTGCTGAGACTGTTACCTGTTTGCGTGGGGCTGACAGGTTTTGTGAACTGGATGCCATCCGGAGCTGTGCGAAGCATTCTGATCGCCATCGCAGTCCTGACGATGATCATTGGAAACCTGCTTGCTCTTCGACAGTCAAGCCTGTTACGTCTGCTGGCCTATTCCAGCATTGCCCATGCAGGTTATATGCTGGTTGGGCTCGCGGTCGGGAACGCGGCGCAGGGTACAAGTGGCGTTGCATCTCTGCTGTTTTACTTATCCGTCTACGGAATCATGACGATCGGACTGTTCGCCCTGATTACGGCCGCTGGAAACGCGAGCCGGCCGATTCGATCAATTAACGATCTGGCAGGTCTGAGCCGTACCAAGCCCGCCATTGCTCTGATGATGACGGTCTGCGTCGTTGGTTTGAGCGGTCTGCCTCCAACCGGAGGTTTCCTGGCGAAGCTCAACCTGTTTCTTGCCGCCTGGTCAGAAGGCTCACAGGATGGCCGTATCCTTGCTATCACACTGGCGATTAACGCTGTGATCGCGGCCACGTACTATCTGCGACTCATTTCAGTGATGTACTTTGAGCAGTCCACGACTGTGTCAGAGCCTTCCGATCAGAACGCCGCATGGGTTGCTGGTTGCCTGTGTGCCGTAGCAACCCTGGTTCTGTTCGTAGCTCCTCAGTGGCTGTGGAATGCGGCGGCACTGGCGTTGAGCTAAAACGCAGCAATCCTGTCTTCGATCCCGGCCGACGGTGCGTTGCCAGTCTCCGGATCATTGAGCCGCGCCCTTGAGTGTGTGTCCGTACCTGTCCGAGAAACGCTCACGGACAACGCGAAGAGAATTTCGGCGAAGCCACTCGAAGTCCTTTCTGCGCCCCGGACTCAGGCGAACTCAGCCTTGATGTCCCGTTCGGCTGGGATGTTTTGATTCTCAGGCAACGACAACCTGAATTTGGCTGCCATATTGGGCATGGACCCAGCGTACAGGCGGCTGAATGTCAGCTCGACAGCAGGATCTGAAAACTCAATCGTGTTTGAGAAAAGACCAGCTCGGACAATCGGCTGAGAACGGCCCACCACCGCGATAATGAGAGTTCGGCCGAACCAGCGGTGACAGGTCAGCATCCACCCACCATCTGTCGGACGCAACTCACACCGTGCACGAGCTTTGATCGCCCCAACAGCGCGAACAGGGAAAACAATCAGCGAAGAGGCGTCCGCCGGTCGTGGAGAACCCCACGATCCTCGCAGGAAGTCGAACAACATCGTGCGAAAGAAGATTTCTCTGCGATGTACCCAGCCAAACACCAACAACGCCGCCAGGAAAATTCCGGCATTCAAAGTCAACGCCAGCATCGGGCTCCAGGCATACAAAGCCATCAGTGTTGCACAAACCATTTTGTTGCAAAGCTCAAAGACAGCATCCAGCATTGGGACTGGTGTCAACCAAATTAAAACTTCGCAGAAAAATCGGACGGCACTGATGACAAAAATATTGACGGCAGCGGCCAGCATCAGCACCAGATCGGCAGAGAAACTGAGAAGGCCAAGCTGAACCATAGCTATGGGCTCGTCCGAAACGGCCGACTCCGACGAGATCATGTAGCGAAGCACCAGCATGGTGATAACCCCGGACCATGACTCCAATTGATCGGCGGCCTGAGCAAAAGGCTTGCTGACTTTGGTGAGTCGTGGAATCGAGGTCAACAGGGTCAGGGTCAGGAAGACTCCAAAGACTCTGGTATCGTGCAGAGGCGAATCGGGGCCGATCAAAGGATTTCCGCTGGCCACCCAGTCGCCTCCAAACAGCGACAGTCCGCTCAGGCAGGCGACTCCAAAAAACGGAGATAGCGCCACGGGAGCCATCGGACCCAGCCATTCAGCGATAGACAACGAATGTCCAAACTGCTGAGCAGCCACAATCTCTGCTTCGGAAAATGCCGAAACATCTTCGCGCTGCTGGGGAACAGGTGAGGCACCAGAGGCCGACACGGTCATTACCAGCATCAACCAGAGAGCACCCAACTCGCGATATTGCGGAGAGAATATCTTCATGTGATCTGTCCTTGTTGGAGTCTTCGCAGAGTTTTTTCGGATGCCAAGGCCAATTACTATTAGGAGTCATTCCGCCAAAGGAATCGAGAATCTACTGATTCGTCAGTCGATCGATCTTCCTGGCAGGTTAAAGCAACAATTCTCGGTGATCGTCCCCACAATTGGAGTTTGTCCCACATGTTCTCAGCAGGATTCCGACGCATTGTACTTCCGGTCGCCGCATTCGTGGTGACCGCTTCTGGCACCTTGTCGGCACAGGAATGGAAAAGTGGCATCGAGTGGCAGGAGCCGCCTCTGGTCTCTCCCGGATCCACCGACGACGCGCCACCGTCGGATGCCATCGTGTTGTTTGACGGCACGAATCTGGATGCCTGGCACAATGGCGAGAAATGGAAGATTCAGGACGGCGTCGCGATTCCCCAGGAAACCGCCATCACCTCCAAACAGCACTTTGGAGACATCCAGTTGCACCTCGAATGGTCGGCTCCCACGGAGATTCGCGGTGAAGGTCAGGGAAGAGGAAACAGCGGTTGTTACCTGATGGGACTGTATGAAGTCCAGGTGCTGGATTCCTTTGAAAACCCCACATACTTCGATGGTCAGGCTGGTTCCATCTACAAGCAGACACCACCACTGGCCAATGCAATGCGAAAGCCGGGCGAATGGAATTATTACACGATCATCTTCAATGCTCCCCGATTTCGCAGCAACGGAGATGTCGTGAAGCCCGGTTACGTGACTCTGATTCAGAACGGTGTTCTGATGCTGAATCATTTTGAACTTGAGGGCCCGACCAGCTTCGTCGAAGCCCCACACTACAAGCCCCATGCCGAGACCGGCCCGATCTCTTTGCAGTTCCACGGTGACGCCGTCAAGTTCCGCAACATCTGGGTGCGTGAGATCAAACCACCAGTTGGCCGTCGTGTCAGCGCGCCTTTCAACCTGGAGCAGAAGAAAAAGAAAGAAGAGCCAAAGGCGGAAGAAAAGCCAGTAACAAAACCAGAACCTGCTGTCGAAGAGAAGAAGTGAGTTTTCAGCCAGCACCGGGCTATGATGTCCATAGCCACATGGCCCGGTCTTTTTGCCCTGAGAATTCAGACCGCTCGGCCGACAATTAATCGACAGGTAAACCACGATCCAGACGGATCCGTCGAACTTCGGCCAGCACACTCTCAACAACCGCACTGTTTCGTGCAATTGCGATGTATTGCGTGAAGTTGACGATCAGCGTGATCAGCCAGGTTGAGACGGCCGCTCCAAAGTGTATTGTGGAATCAGAGATGCCAAACTTACTGCCCAGCTCCACAGCCGTCGCCGGATCGGCAATTGCACCAAAGCAGCCGGTGGCCAGAATCATCAGGAAGCTGATCAGAATCCCGGGTAGAATTCCATATTTGATCTTCTGATTGCGAAGGTAGAAATCTCCGGAAAGGCTGTACGCCAACGAGGTCTCCTCGATCCAGCGGCCCGTACCCATAAAGTAGGTGAAGATCAGGGCGTGTACCATCGTTGTTCCGGTCAGTGCTCCCAGCCCAATCAAAATGTGCGTGCCGATACGATGATTGACTTCAGGGTCCCGGCCATTGGCCAGCATCGGATCGCCGACCTGCAACCCCAGCACCATGGCGATGATCATGATGATGTTGGCGAGGATGGCCAGAGTCAGAAAGATTCGTTTCACAGCTCAGGCTCCCAACAACACAAAAATTCGCAGGTGAAGTCCCGCAAGAAGTCACCAGCAAAGAATAAGGGCCGCAGAAGAACTTTCAGCGTTCCTCTGCGGCCCTGTTCGATAATTCCTTCAGAATTCAGAAAGCTGGCCCGCTTTTTTCAATCCTGAAAACGATTTGCCAATCAGGCAATCGGACTATTCGGCCAATACCATAGACGTCTTCTGACGCATCGACTGCTGCACGGCATTGTTGAGTCTCTTCACTTCCAGATCCAATTTGAGATCCAGATCCGACTTGGTAATACGACCCCGCGCGACGTCAAACAACACAAGTCCCTTGCCTTCCGACTTCTTCATAGTCATCGTGATCTCGGCACCTTCGCGAGGCAGTACCTCAATCCGTGGCGACTGGGAAATCCGGGCCACACCGTCTTCGGTTCCCTCATACACCAGCTTCGAAACAACAGTCATCGTGCCGAACGGCAACTCGACCTTCTGACTGCTTTCCCACGACTCACCCTTCTTCAAAGGCTGCGCGGGGAATGTCACTGGAGACTGCGACATCATCTGCTTCAACGTGTCTTCGTTGATCACGTTGCTATTCTGAACCGAGTCTGTCAGTGCCTTCAACAGATCTTCCGGAACGATGACTTCTGTCACCTTTCCGGTCGCCTGCATGGTGACGGCGAATTCCTGCCCGACAATCTTTTTGAACGAATCAGCCATCGACTTTACGACGGGGGAAGTCACCGGCTCCTTGCTGTTGCTGTCGAACTGAACAACACCAAAGGCCCCGCCTTCTGTTTTCACCTGAACTCGCTCGACACTCTGTGACATTTTGAAGCCACCATTTGCGGCGGCCGAAGTCACGTTCCACACCATGTCCATGGTTTGCTCCATGTTCATGGTGTTTTGCTTTCCATCAGCATTCATCACCATCTGTGTACTCTGCTGAACAACATACTTCAGCGATTCACCGGACTCGAACTTCCATGCAAGGCTGTCCTGAGCCGAAGCTGTCATTGCGGCTGCAAAGAAAACCGACAGAACAGAAAACGCTGACATCAAACGCGACACCATCTGAGAAATCTCCCGATGCACTGACTTGTAATCGTGGTTCACGATCCGAAGGCGACAAAATCCAGATCTGACAAACTGCCCTTCTGAACACTCGTGAAAGCATACCAGATGAGGCAAACTTCACAGAAGACCGATTCTACCCAGCCTCCGGGCGTTGAGACTCAGGAAACGCCCGAAAGCCCTACAACGCGGGAAATCAACAAGGTCTGACGGACACCGGACGGGTTCGGAGTCCGAATCGAGAGACCAGCAACAGCCGAGAAAAACCGCCGCGCCGGGGTACTTTTTTGACGGCCCCCAATATTGTTTCTGACGCCACTCAGCTTGCCTGAATGGCGAAGCATATGGCAACCAGAACTAAATACCGTATCCATCAAACGACTGCTTTCGGCGGTCACATGAGGATTCGGGGGGGCAGAGCGATCGCTTTTCTGATGACCAGACCTTCTAAACTTCGGCACATGGCGGAAGGGATCGATTTGGGACAGTCACACTTTGGCTGCGTCCGGAACTCAAGGCCTGACCAGGAAACAAGCTCCACTCCAACACCTACTGTGCTTTTCGGACACCCACGGTCAGCAGTAAATTGGCCCACAAAGCCTGATCGCCCGTCTGAATTGTGAGTACGTGATCTCGCGAATCGACAGCGTCATAGAATGACCAGCGAGAGATCGGCTGCAACTCAATCGACTGACCAGCGTCCGCCAGTATCTTCCTGTAGTCACTCCAGACCGGCGGGTCATGTGGCAATCGGTAGGGATCATCTTCCGGCATTCCCATCGTATTGACGGCTTCAACGGGGATTGCAGTCAGGAGCACTCGCAACACCTGAGCAACTGTGACCAGCCCGGGCGCAAGGTTCAAACTGATCAATTCGGCCTTTGGACCAATCGCAGACGATGCCGGATAATTTCCGTCGGCAATCAGCACTTTGGAACTATGGCCGGCTCGCGCAAGGATCTGCGAAATCTGCGGATGAATGAGTTCTGATCGCAACATACAAACGGTTTTCCTTTGAGAATTTCCGGGAGGGACTTCAAAGGCGGGATTGTGGCTGCACGACATGGCCTTGCCAACAATGCCGTCGATGGCTTTCGCGGTTTTCTGCAAACGAATGCCGCACCTCGACCCGAGGAAAACTAACCTGTAGAAACCAGTCAGCGATTCTGTCCGTCCGCTCCATGCATCGCGCTGGACGAGCCGGCTTTCAACTCACCAAGAAGCCCCCATTGCATGGGAGCATCCTGAACGTATTGCTTTCCAAGATGTAGTGCGATCTCAGCACGAGCCAGTTCATAGCCCAGATAAAACGCGTGGCTCGGATCCATCGTCACACCGTGAGCCATCCCAACAGCCTGAGATTGCTCAAACAGGCGAAAGACATCGTTACCACTCCAATGTCCATGGCGATTCATCAAATGCAGTTGGCCGGCCTCAGCAAAGATTCGAAAATTCGTATCAGTCAGCGCAGAGGCCATTGTCTGCAGCGTCTGCGCAGAGACGGACCGTAGACGAGAATCTCTCAGCATGACCAATGACGAATCCAGATGTTTGGGAATCGTGCGAGCTGCCACGGCGTGATGAACCAGTCGACGAGCCATATCAAACTCACGGACCGCACTTCGACACCAGTTGATCACCTGCGTCGTGAGAATACTTTGAATTCCCAGTTCCTCACAGAAGGCAGCAAGCACAATATTCACGCCCACAGAATCCACCTCGGTCAGCTCTGTAACATTGCCGACTCCCATCATCATGGGAATGTCCGGATATTTCTGACGCACCTTCAGATAGCGATCCAGAGATGCCGCAAAGCCCATCCCGATCGGCTCAATGATCGGATCGACGCGAAACGGAACATTTGCACTTCGAAGCTGTTCGATCAGATCATCCAGCGACTGCATGTCCTGTGGCGTATCAGGAATTACGACCACCTCTGTCTTCAGCTGCGTCACCCAGTCGATGTTGGCATGATTACAGCTCAGGATCAGTTCAGCTCCCGAGGTCACCGCTTGTTCAACTTCGTTGCGGTCGAAACTGTCGATCGACACGCGCAGCCCTTCCTGTCTCAGGGCGGAAACAATCTCCGTGATGCGAGGACTGCTTTCTCCGGGCACTCCCCCCACATCAATCAGATTGGCTCCTGAGGCAGACAGACTCAAGGCTTCGCGCACGACGTCTTTGAGCGGCATTCGCGTCGCGTGATTGATCTCGGCAATGATCTCGATCGAGTAACCCGTCAGATCGGCCTTACGACGCTTGCTCAGCCCAAAGTATTCTGGCAGATCATGCAGATCGCGAGGTCCGCGTTCGAAGGGTTTCCCGAAGTGCTGCTCCAGCTCATGGAGATCGCCCTGACACCAGCCCGGCAGAATCACTCGATCAATCTCCGCGGGAACGGTTAATCGCTTCAACAGCAGTCGACTGTGCAGCAGCGCGGCAACCTGAATTCCGGGAACGACAACCTCGAATCGAAAGCCCGCTTTGGGAGCAATCGCCCCCAGCACTTCTCGCAAACTCGCTTCGGCCAGACGACCAGTCACGAAAAGAAGCAATGGCTGAGAATTGGTAGAGGAGGATGTCATGAGGCCTGCATAGGACAGAAGATATCGAGATCAGTTCGGCAACTGTAGGTCGTGAGGTTGCACATCAGCAAGCTTGCGGCCGGACACTATCGTACGGCACCACCATTGACGTTAATGACCTGCCCCGTGATGTAGGAAGCCTCATTGCTCAACAGGTACCGCGCCATATTCGCGATGTCCTGCGGCTCGCCCCATCGCCGCAGCGGTGTCTCTGTCATCACTCGATTCTGCCAGTACTCGCTGGCCGTCGCTCCCCAGGCGGTTCGAACCCAGCCAGGTGCGATACAATTGACCCGCACAACGGGTGCAAGACTCACGGCTAACGAGCGACTGAAGCCCATGATGGCATTCTTGGCCGTCGCGAATAACTCGCCGCTGTCGCCCTCCATGCCGCGATCAGACTGGTCCCAGCCAATGTTCAGGATGGCACCGTGCTGCTGCTCTCGAAACCTCTGCCCGAAAGCCCGAGACAATTCGATCGTACCGAGCAGATCCGTTTGAATCAGTTGATTGAGCTTCACGGAAAACTCTGCACCGCGCAACTCGGTCGTTAGCAAATCGGCCCCGGCATTGTTGACGATGGCATCCACGCGGCCGGTCCGGAACGACTCGAGCAGCAAACGCTGGCGATCACTTTCTCGCGAGACATCAGCCGAAATCACGTCGGCGGTCCTGCCCAGCTTTCGAATCTCTTCCGCCACAGTTTCCGCTTTGCTGATCGACTGACGACAATTCACGATGAGGGCCGCGCCAGCCTTTGCACATTCCAGAGCAATCGCCCGACCAATCCCGTCGGACGATCCGGTCACTAAAATTCGCAGTCCTGATAATGATGCAAAAGTCATGATGGGTTAGCCGGAACCGTCCAACAAAAGGGGCACGAACGAAAGTACAGTGCGTGCCGAAATGGGATATTGAGGGAGATCAGTCCACGCTACGGTGATATGAATCCCCAATTACCTGGCAAGATGCGGAGAATAGCGACCTGAATTCACCGAGGCGAACAACACCTACTTTTCCGTAGTCCGATCTGTCCTCAGATCGGAAACATAGCCGCGTCGATACGGCAAACCGACCACTCAAGCTTTTCTACCGGCCGGTTTACACCGGGCCGCTCGCCGAGATAGTCTCGTATTTCTTTGCTACAGCCTAAGGACTCCCGCCACACAACAGGCCGCAGCTTCGCCAAATCCCCCAAACCCAGAGTGAAGTCCCTATTGAGGCGTTTTCAGAAGACCACGTAAACTACGGAAACCTGTCTTTTCACCTTTTACCGAACTGTGTTCACATTTCGAACACTCTCTGGCCCGTGAACCCCTGCGCGGATACCGATGTCGCTTCGTCCTCTCACTGCCCTTCGACACTTTGTCACAGCATTGACGCTGTTGATCATGGTGTTGTTCGGTGTAGAGATCTGGCTGAGAAGCACGCAAGCCCCGATAGCCTTGATCGTCGCCGGACAGGCCCCCATCGAAGATCAAGGTCTTCCTCGTTCCGTCCGCCGTCTACCATCACGAACTTCGCAGATTGCAGCAGACTTCGCATGTGACTGAGCCCGGTGCTAAGCCGATCGAGATTCGGATTAACTCTCTGGGTTGCCGTGGCGGAGAAATCGAATCGGTTCCGCAAATCGGAGTTCGCCGAATTCTGCTCCTGGGCGATGATACCATCTGTGGAACGCAGGTATCGGAATCTGAGACTGTTGCCGCATGGCTTAAAAAGTTCTTCACCCAATCGACGGGCGAAGAAGTTGAAGTCATCAATGCGGGCGTTCCAGGGTATTGTCCGCTGCTCGCATCACTGAAGTTTCAACATGACCTTTCGAAACTAAAGCCGGACGTCGTTGTCTTGCACATCGACATGACGGACATTGCCGACGACTGTTGTTATCGGAGCCTGACGCTTCAGGAAGGTGACAATTCTGTTTGCTCCCACCCCACACTGCGTCTGCATGCAAAGCCGGAGAATCCGACTCTGCAATTCGTACGACAGTCTGCAACGGCCTCATGGCTCTTCGCAAAAACTCGTCAACATGGTCCCGCGCTTCTGTCCGTTTCGCGAGCCGGCCTTTCCGAGCATCAGGGCTTATTGTGGATTACTGATAATCCGCCAGATCTGCGACTACAGATTGACCATGCTTTAAAACCGATCAAGGCCTTACAGGATTCCGTGAAACAAGCAGGCGGAAAGTTGCTGATCACAACATCCCCGGTCCTCTGGCAAGTCGTGTCAGCCGATCGAGCGCCTGAGCTTACTCGCCGCCTCGGCATCACGGGAAAAACACCGTTTGGCAGCACATTCCCGTTTGAGCTGCTGCGCAGTTTCTGTCAGGAGGCTGAGCTACCGTTTTGCGATGCGTCTCCCGCTTTTCGTCGGGACAAAGCCGAGAAACTGTTCTCAAAATCGGCGCCTGTTCTCTCAAAAGTCGGCATGGCCCTTTATGCCCGCGAGATCACGCGAAGTCTGGTTGAGCTGACTTCCACGCCTCAAACTCCGGCCGAATGAAATGCTGTCGCCGGGCGAATCAATTGGAAACAGACGCCTTTCCGCGTATATCTCGTTCTGTCGACAGCCCATTTCTCACCGCACACAGAGATCATCATTATGAAGAGCGCGTTTGAAGCAGCCGAGCAATATTTCGAAGAAGCGGCGGCTGTCATGAATCTGACTTCCAGCATGCGCGAGCTGTTGTTGATCCCTGAGCGAGAAGTCAAGGTTCAGGTGCCGATCAAGCGTGACAACGGCGAGATCGCGACGTTCGTCGGCTTTCGGATGCAGCACAACAGCAAGCGTGGCCCCATGAAAGGCGGACTGCGGTACCATCACGAAGTCAACGCTGATGAAGTCCTGGCCCTGGCGTCTCTGATGACATGGAAGACCGCCGTTGTGGACATTCCCTATGGTGGTGCCAAAGGGGGCATCGCCGTTAATCCCAAAGATCTGTCGATCGACGAACTGGAAAGGCTTACTCGACGTTTCGTAGATGAGATCCATGACATCTTTGGCCCGGACAAAGATATCCCGGCTCCGGACATGGGCACGAATGCTCAGACGATGGCCTGGATCATGAATCAGTATGAAAAGTTTCACGGCTTCAGTCCCGGCTGTGTGACTGGAAAACCAGTTGAACTTTACGGCGCCGAAGGACGCGAAGAAGCCACCGGCCGCGGTGTTGGAACACTGACGCTGGCCCTGCTTCGCAAGTTCGGCCGATCGATCGAATCATCAACCGTCGCCATTCAGGGCTTCGGAAACGTCGGTACATTTACAGCCGCGTATCTGCACAAAGCTGGCGGCAAAGTTGTAGCCATCTCCGACGTCAGCGGTGCAATTCTGAATCGAGAGGGCATCGACATCACGGCGGCATTGGCGTGGGTTGCGGACAAGAAAAGCCTGGCCGGGTTTCCTGGCGGCGAGCCGATTTCCAACGAAGCTCTGTTGACTCTGGACGTTGACGTGTTGATCCCTGCCGCTTTGGGCGGTGTCCTGACAGAGGACAACGCCAAAGATGTGCGAGCACGTTTCATTGTGGAAGCGGCCAACGGTCCCACAACTCCGGAAGCCGACGCGATCTTCAACAAGAACGAGGTGATCGTACTGCCTGATATTTTGGCAAACGCGGGCGGCGTGACCGTCAGCTATTTTGAGTGGGTCCAGAATCAGCAGTACTTCCGCTGGGATCTTGGCCGAGTTCGAGAAGAGCTGGAACGCACGATGACTCGCAGCTTCGATAAAGTTTGGTCAACAGCGCAGGAAAAGAAGGTCTCACTGCGAGTAGCCGCGTATCTTGTGGGCATAGGCCGTGTGGCTCGGGCGACAACGCTTGGCGGGATTTAGAGCACCGAATGTCTTGTAGGATGGGCATTCCTGCCCGTCCAAATCTCGCCGCGGAGGCTTTTCGGCCGACTATCGGACGAATTCGATCCACCTGCATTTTCTATACGTATTCAACACAACAGCAATCGATCCTCATGTCCACGACGTCCACAACTCTCGAATACTCCCAAACACTGGCCCGGAATTCTCGCCTCGCTGCCGCTGCCTTGGCTCCACTCGCCGCCGGAAAAAAGAATGCCTGGCTGCAGCGAGTCGCCAATAATCTGCGTGCCCGATCCTCAGAAATTGTCGCCGCCAACGAAATCGACATGTCCGCCGGTGCGGCAGCGGGACTTAGCTCCGCCATGCTGGATCGATTGAAGCTGACTGCAGACCGCATCGAAGCCCTGGCGAAGGCCGTTGAACATATCATCTCACTGCCTGATCCGGTGGGCGAAATCATCGAAGGCCAGCGACGTCCGAATGGTCTGTTCATCAGTCGTGTGCGAGTTCCACTTGGAGTCGTATTCTTCATTTATGAATCGCGTCCGAACGTCACGATCGACGCCGCAGCCTTGTGCGTCAAGAGCGGCAACGCAGTGATCCTTCGCGGAGGCAGCGAAGCGATTCACAGTAACCGAGCTCTGCAGTCTGTGATTGAAGAATCATTGATCTCAGAGGGTCTGCCGCAGCATGCCGTCCAACTTGTGAATTCCACGGATCGCAGCATCGTGGGTGAACTGCTTTCGATGGGCAATCTGATTGATGTCACCATTCCGCGCGGGGGCCGTTCGCTGATCGAACGAGTTACTCGCGAAGCCACAATGCCAGTGATCAAACATTTCGACGGCATCTGTCATGTCTACATTGACGAGTCCGCCGACGAAAAAATGGCCGTCGACATTACTATCAACAGCAAGTGCCAGCGTCCAGGTGTTTGCAATGCCGCCGAGACGCTGTTGATTCATCGTGACACCGCCAACCGGTTGCTTCCGACTCTTGCCAAAGAGCTGCAGTCTCGCGGAGTGGAATTGCGTTGCTGCCCAGCCAGCCTGAAAATGATCTCCGGTGGTGTCGCAGTGACGGAGGCAGATTACGGCACTGAACATATGACCCTGATTATGTCCGTGCGGATTGTTGACTCCATCGACCAAGCCATTGAACACATTCGACGTTACGGGTCTGCTCATACCGATGCAATCGTTACGAACTGCGTGGCATCATCCATGAAGTTTGAAGCCGAAGTCGATTCAGCCGCCGTCATGATCAACGCGAGCACTCGCTTTAACGACGGTGGAGAACTGGGCATGGGGGCAGAAATTGGCATCAGTACCGATCGCTTTCACGCGCGTGGACCATGCGGCATGCGTGAACTCACGAGCTACAAGTTCGTCGTTCGCGGCTCAGGTCAGGTCCGCGGTTAAGGTTTTTTCTGATGATGTGTCGAATGAGCTCATGAGTTCGACAAGCTCCAAGTTCAGACATCCTGTTGATTCAAGCCCCCCCTGAGCCTGCCTCAGGGGCCTGCGGGCTTTTGCACCACCGACGATGATCTTCTCTTTGCTGGTGCAAAAGCCGTTACCCCCCCGACGCAGGGTCGGGGGCGACCAAAACAACAGACGCAGACGGCACCGGCTTAGACCGACAAGGCTCCATGATTCGGGGTAATTCGGGGTGTCTGGTCTGGATTCTGACGGGAATCCCTGATAACAAGACCATCCCCGCGTTGTTTTTCCAGCCGCAAACTGGCCGTCCTCAGTTCCCACCGACCTTGCCGGAGCCTGCCGAATGCTGAGTCTCACTGCGCAGAATGATCGATCTGGCCGCATCAGTGATGGATTTTCTCGCCGCAGCCTGCTGAATATCGGAACGCTGGCCGCTTTGGGCACGGCAGGAGGATGGTCGTTACCGTCCTTGCTGCGAGCCGAAGAAGCTGCCGGCAAAAAGAAGAACCCGAAATCCGTCATCATGATCTATCTGGTGGGTGGACCGCCGCATCAGGACATGTTTGACTTGAAGCCGGAAGCCCCCAAAGAGTTCGCCGGTCCGTGGAAACCGATCGCAACCAATGTCCCCGGGATGGAGATCTGCGAAGCCTTTCCCAAGCTGGCGACCATGGGTGACAAGCTCACGATCATTCGATCGCTGGTCGGCAACCAGGCAGATCATGATGCCGTCCAGGTTTTCAACGGCCGTGATCCGAAGAAGCCAAAACCCTCCGGCGGCTGGCCTCAGTTTGGTTCCATGGTGTCGAATGTTCTTGGCTCGGCAGCTCCGACCGCTCCACCCTTTGTCAGTCTTTGCTATCCGTGTACACACGGCCCTTACAACGAACCCGGCCCGGGATTCCTCGGGACATCTCACGCGCCGTTTCGACCGATGGGGCCAACCAAAGAAGACATGGTGCTAAATGGTGTGTCTTTGGAACGTCTGGCGGATCGCAAGTCGCTGCTGAAAAGTGTGGACCAGCTTCGCAGAGACATTGACGCCACCATGACGATGACCGGCATGGATACATTTACAGAACAGGCGATGGGCCTGCTGACGTCATCTCGCCTGGCGGAAGCACTCGATCTGTCTAAAGAAGATCCGGCGGTCGTGGCCCGATACGGGACCGGCAATCCCAAAATCTTCATCGACTCCAACGGTGCTCCTCGTGTTCCACAAAGCCTGCTGGTCGCGCGCAGACTGATTGAAGCGGGTGTCCGAGTCGTCACTCTGAACTACAGCAAGTGGGATTGGCACGGTGGCACGAACGCCGAAGGCCGCGCGAACAATTCCATCTTTGTTCGCGAACAGGAAGACTTCCCGGTGTTTGACCAGTGCGTCAGCGCGTTGATTGAAGATCTGCATCAGCGCGGACTCTCTGACGACTGCTCAGTGATCGTCTGGGGAGAATTTGGCCGTACTCCCAAGATCAGCAATATTGTGGGTCGCGACCACTGGCCGCAGGTCAACTGTGCTCTGATGGCGGGCGGCGGCATGCGTCATGGACAGGTCATCGGAGCCACAGACCGCATCGCCGGTGAAGCGATCGCTCGGCCCGTCACCTTTGGCGAAGTCTACGCAACACTGTTCCATCATTTGGGCGTTCGAGTCGAACAGACAACAATCCCCGACAACAATGGTCGACCACAGTATCTTGTCGAAGACGGTGGAAAGATCATGCCGGAACTGGTCTGACCACTTCCGTTCTCGGAATATCCCGCTCCGAAAAGCCGTCAATCAGACAACCACGAGCTTCGCTATGCGCACATCGCCTACCCGATTGTCTTCGTCCCTCCTGCTGCTGGCCATCACGCTGATCGCTTCGTTGCCTGCGGTTGTTCGAGGCGATGAGCCAGCCAACGATGAAAAGCTCAACATCATCTGCTTCGGGGCTCATCCCGACGATGCGGAATACAAGAGCGGTGGAACAGCCGCACTCTGGGCTTCCATGGGGCATCGCGTCAAACTGGTCTCGGTGACAAACGGAGATATCGGACACTGGCAAATGGCTGGCGGACCTCTGGCTAAACGAAGAACCGCCGAGTCTGCAGAGGTTGCCAGGCGACTCGGTGTAACCTCACAAGTTCTCGACATTCATGACGGCGAGCTTCTGCCGACGCTCGAGAATCGCCAGACGATCACGCGATTGATTCGTACCTGGAATGCCGACGTCGTGATTGCTCATCGGCCTTGGGATTATCACCCGGACCATCGCTATGTCGGAGTTCTGGTGCAGGACGCCGCTTATATGGTCTCTGTCCCATTCTTCTGCCCTGACACTCCACCATTGAAGAAGAACCCGGTGTTCCTCTACAGCAGCGATCGATTTCAGAAACCTTATCCCTTTGAAGCCGATATCGCCATTTCTCTTGACGATGTCTTCGAGAAGAAAGTCGACGCCCTGTTGGCGTTGGAGTCGCAAACATTTGAAGGCGGCGCGCTGGGATCGGAAGAAGAAACGGCGAAAGCTCCTCCGGCGTCTCAGCCGGAATTGCGTCGAGCCTGGCTGCGGGAGCGATGGGACCGCCGTCAGTCCGGCGAGGCCAATCAATATCGCTCGGCTCTGCTGAAATGGTACGGCGACGAAAAAGGGGCGGCCGTCAAATATGCCGAGGCCTTTGAGATCTGTGAGTACGGGTCACAGCCCTCGGATGCAGAGATCCGACGGCTGTTTCCGTTTCTGCCACCGCAGCCAGTACCAGCCAAATAAGTGGCCGATCGAGGCTCTGATGAAACCAGTTCAACTGACTGGTGCTGTATCAAAATTCGATTTTCGGACGGGATGAGAATTCCTGCCCGTCGCAATTGCGTCGGACAAGAATGTCCAACGTACCATATCAGTGCTTGTACACTTTGTGCTGTGGTCGACCGGAAAGAATCTGTTCTTTGCCCCAGTTCGTAACAGCGCGAAACGCTTCACTGCGAATGAACTCCTGAAATGCAGATTCGTCTGACCACTCGCTCGTGATCAGATAAGACGCATCGTCGCTTACGTCCTTCCACAACGTGGAACTGGTATGTCCCGGTGCTGCTTTCAGAGCATCAATGACGCCCGCAAACTTATCCTCGAAGCTTTTCTGCATTCCGGGGATAACGTGATAGTTCATACCCACTGTAATCATATTCTGGATTCCTGCATTTGGATGAAGAGACGTCTCTGAGATTGAGGCTGCGAGAAGTGTATCAGACGCCGCCCAATTACCGGTCCGTTTTGATCGGTTCGATCCGGGCGAGAATTCTCATTGTCGGCAAGTGTTTCGTAGACCGGACCAAGCGCCAGCGAGGTCAGGTAGTTCAGCGCTCCGGGAACAAGCCGGAACTCGGTCCGATCTGCATTCATCTGGAAACAACACCGCCCCATCCGACAACGCCGGATGGGGCGGTAGTTCATTGACAAGTACGATATGGCAAACTCATTTAACCCGTCAGGCTAAACGCGAGGAATCTCAAATCCCGCCCGCGGAGTTCGTGCGAAGAACGCAGCGGCCTGATCGTCGCCGGTGATCTTCTCCGCTTTCGCATCCCACTTGATAACACGATTCAGCCGCGCGGCAATCGCAGCCAGATGGCAGGTATTCATGGTCTGCACATGGCTGTACACATCTGAAACCGGAAGACCACCATCTGCAATACACCGATAGAAGTTCTGCTTGTGACCCTCGAATGGCTTGCCCTTGTAGAGTTCGCTCAATTGTTCCGGGCCGAACTGATCCTTATCCCAATTTTCTTCGATCGGCTGTCCGGTGATCTTGCCGCGATTGACGAAGAAGCGGCCCTTCTCCCCTTCGAACAAGATTCCATTGTCGCCTCGGCTGGTAATGTGCATTTCCGCGCCGCCCGCAAACTTCGCAATGACGTTGAAGTCATGCGACGAGTTGTAAGAATCATCTTTCGTGGGGTAGCCATTCTCGAACGGAACCGGATGCTTCGCATCAGTACCATCGATTTCGATTGGCCCGGATCCCTCGCCATTTTCATCAATTGCCCACAACGCGATGTCTACATGGTGAGCACCCCAGTCCGTAAACTTGCCGCCGGAATACTCATACCACCAGCGGAAATTGTTGTGACATCGCTGCTCGATATAGTCCACCAGGGGAGCCTGACCGAGCCACATGTTCCAATCCAGGTTGGTCGGTGGGTCAGACTTTTTGAATGGTCCGCCGACATCACCTCCACCGATCCCCACCGTCATCTTTGTGATCTTGCCAAGAAATCCTCTGCGCACCAGATTGACGGCCCGCAGAAAACGATCCTGATCACTGCGCTGCTGAGTTCCCACGAAGAAGACGCGGTCACTGTATTTGCGGCAGGCATTCCGAATCAGTTGATTCTCCTCCAGAGTCAGCGTCAAAGGCTTCTGACAGAAGACATGCTTCCCGGCCTGCAGCGCTTCGATGGCAATTTTGACGTGCCAGTGATCGGGAGTCACAATACTGACGACATCGATATCAGCTCGTTCCAGGACTTTGCGGTAGTCCCCATAGAGATCGGCTTTCCCGCCGCCAATATTGGGATCGTCATTGGCTTTCTTCGCCTGGTTCTCATCCACATCGCACAGGGCAAGAATGTCGCCATAACTGCGATGCCCATGAGCATCCCCGCGGCCCATGCCACCCAGCCCGATGCAGCCGATCCGAGGACGGTCATTCAGCAGCGTGTTGGCAAAGCCGGTTTGAGCCCAGGGAAAGCAAGCCGCCGCTGTAGCGGCTGCCGCCAACGAAGCAGACGATTTCAAAAACGTTCGACGGTCAGACCTGGTCGCATGAGACATCAGGAAACTCCGGAAATCTGTAGGGGTTAAACGGCACACAGAAGCGTGGGATTCTCAACGCTCAGGAGTCTATCTGAACCCTGGTCGTGAACAAGCAATGGCACTGTACCGACGTCACTTCATGCCGCCGCAGGCCTGATCAGGGGCTTACTTCTGTGGATTTCTGATGAACTCCTGCACGGGAACGGACGGATCTGGATATACTTTTGACCTGAACCGATGCGTTTCCAGGGACACTGCCGCAACCGGCACCAGATGGAATTAGAGAAATTCGAGAAGAATGTCATGCCGATTAAGACTGACTCTCTGGATGAACCGCAGCTGAATTTGACGCCAATGATCGATGTCGTCTTTTTGCTCATCATCTTTTTTATGGTTGGCGCTCGATTTACGGAAGAAGCCAACGATCAGAAATTTGAGATTGAACTCCCCACCGCGGCACCCGTTCAGATCATGAGTCGCACGCCCGACGCTCTTGTCGTGGTGGTAGCGAGGAATGGCACGATCACGATGAGAAAGAAGGAGTTGTCGCCGGAACAGCTTCAGCAGGAGTTAAAAGCCGCCAAAGCTGCCTACGCGGACCAGGCCGTTCTGATTCGAGGAGATGGAGACGGCAACTACCAGGCAGTGATCGATGTGATGAATGCCTGCCACCAGGCAGGAATCAAGAAGTTCTCACTGGCATTCAAACCTACGGAAGTCGTGTCAGAAAAACCCTGACGCAGAGATCAGTCGCACTCCTTGATCCTTATTGTTCCCCAGAAGTTAGAGCAGTTCGACAAACCCTGCTGTTCCTTATGAACGCACTCAATCAGCTCATCAGCAAGATAATTCGCGGAGCGTCCCTCAATGGTGACGACATGATCGCGCTGTTGCTGGTGCTGACGATGATTGCTTCGCTAACTCATCTGCTGACCATGTTGGTGACGCAGTGGGGCGATCGAAATACAACCACGAAGTCACTACTCGCCTCTATACTGGTGCACGGTGTCTGCTTTCTGGGATTGGAAGTTTTTGAACCGTCCGTGACACGCAAAGCCCGTGCAGAAATCACTCCGCCAAAGCCGCCTGAGACCGTGACTGAGATCCTTGTCGAAAGCGATCAGGACGTAAAACTGCCTGAGTCCGGGAATACGCCGATCGCTGACATGATGACGAAGATGGACGCGGAACTGCAGCGGCTCGACGTCACATCGCCGGAGATCACGGCGACTCAAACCCCCGAACGAACTCCCGATGAGCTGGAATCGTTGAGCACCGCAGCTAGAGATGTCACTCAGTTCGAAGAACGGCAGATGACAGAACTGGCGGTGCCCACCGATTCCGGAGAACTCGGCCCCGAACAAGTCGGGGCCGAAGACGTCGCTTCTGACCTGATCACCACGTATGAACCCAACAGTGCTGACGTGCTGACGCCAAAAATGACCCGAACGCTGCCTCAGATCGGGCGTCCGGAGGAAGGACGTCGAATTGACGATCCCACTGGTTTGATGTCGGCTCCTGAATTGGAATTTGAGTCGCCCAAACAGGACGTGGCGATGAGCCTCGCCACCATCAGTGACTCGGCCATTACCTTGCCGCCAGCGACAATCAATCCGCAGGAAACCATCGAAAGCCGCAGTGCACCCATCTACTCGATGCAGCCAACGGACGGCAGCGGACTCACTCAGAACGTTCTGGATCCGAAAAATGGAGCCGCCTCCAGCTTTCAGGCTCGTCTGCCTCGACCAGCTAGATCAGCACCCGATCGCACTCCGGCCGAACGCCCGTCCAGAATGACTCCGGATCGTGCGCGGACAATGACGCCGCTGAACAGCACATACGATGACGTTCGAGTCGGTGATGTCGCTCCGGAGTTCAGCGAAGCTTTGGAATCAGCGGCCGCGCTGGTTGAGGCTGATCTGCCCACGGTCCGTCGGCGAGAAAATCCACCGGCCACCTACCAGCTTCGCAGCCTCGCCACACGACGCGATGCGGCGCTGCGTTTCGGGGGAACTCGTGAATCAGAAAACGCCGTTGAACGCAGCCTGCGTTGGCTGGCGTCCTGCCAGTCCGCCGATGGACGCTGGGACGCAGAAGACTACGGCGCGGGGCGCGTCAAGATCGACGAAATCGGCGTTGATCGACAATACGCCGGACGTGAAGCCGATACGGGACTGACGGCCCTCGTGATCCTGTCATTTCTTGGTGCGGGTTATACTCACGAAGACGGACGTTACGCCCTTCAGGTCGATCATGCTCTGGATTGGCTGATTCGCCAACAGCAACCGGATGGCAACCTCTTCGGGAAGTCTGAGCACTTCGCCAAAATGTACTGCCATGCGATGGCCACTTATGCATTGGCCGAAGCTTACGGTATGCAGCAGGATACGGTTCTCGGCCCTATTGTTAATCCGGCCTTGATTCGAGCTCCCAACGACGCTGCGGCTCTTGCCGGAGCTGTTGCGGCCGCCAGCGCCACTTCACAAAGTGGTCTCCTGTTGCTGGCAGTGGAACCTGGTCGAAGCCAGATGGTGGCCGACAAGGTGGCCAGTTCATTACGCCTCGTGGATGATCTCCGACTGCGTGCAGCTCTCGCCCGAGCCGTCGCCTTTACCATTGGACGACAAGATCCCAAAAGCGGAGGCTGGCGTTATCGAGAACTGCAGGAAGGCGACGTCAGTATGTTTGGCTGGCAAATGATGTCGCTCAAAAGTGCTGAAATCGCAGGCGTGTTTGTTCCTTCAAAAGTTCGACAGCGGATGGATGATTTTCTAAAGAGCGTTCGTCAGGGAAAGGACGGCGGACTCTTTGGCTACCGTCGAAACATCGTGCGAGACGGAAAGGATTCGGAACCGGTCAGCCCAACAATGACGGCCGAAGCGTTGTTCTGCCAACAGATGCTGGGCTATCCTCAGGACTCCGCCTCAAATCAGGAATCCGTCGCCTACCTGATGAGGAACACGCCCCGATTGTCAGATCTCAATTACTACTACTGGTATTATGGAACTCTGGCCATGTACCAGCATGGCGGTCGAGCGTGGCAGGACTGGAATTCGACCGTGCGTGAAGTTCTGATTTCCGAGCAAGTAACTTCGGGAAAGAATGCGGGCAGCTGGGAACCCAAAGATCAATGGGGACGTTACGGCGGGCGACTTTACTCGACAGCCCTGGCGACACTGACCCTCGAAGTCTATTACCGCTTTCTGCCTCTTTATCGCATGAATGATAAGCAGGAGATTAAGGTCAAGGTCGACTGAGACATCAACCGCCGGGCTTGGAATCAAAACGGTGCTTCGCCATCTCAATGATGGAAGCAGACGATCTCAACACCTCGCAATAACCAGCGTAGTTCCTGCACCGACCGACGCTCGAAAGCCCCCCAATTGAATGGACGATATCTGACATGGCAGCTCGGATGAATCTTCACAGTCGTTCCAACGACACCAATCCCTACGCGGCCCCTGAAACTGCGGATCGCAGCGTGCCTGCTGTGGAATTGCCCACGGGAAGCCCGTGGACGATTGATGGTGACGCCCTTCTATGTCGCGGCGATCTGAGCTTTGACTGGCTTTGTTTCTCTACCGGATTACCCGTGGAACCTGATGCAAAGGTCTTCTACATGAAGATTTTCGCTCCTTCACAGCCACGACGAATCGTGTTTCGCCTGTTTCATTCCTTGAGCATCGCGACCATTCTGATGCTGCTCGTGCTGGGCCGTATCATGCAGGCTGGACCGGTGAAGATTTTTGGTGTTCCCGCTTTTGTGTTCGTGCTCGCTCATGCCGCGATCTTCATCATCATCCTCCGCCGGACGCCCAGCTTTCGGTTCTATTATCGTCGCAGTCGCGAAGGACGACGACGTCATCTGTTTCGCAGAACAATCCCATCGTTGGCGGCCGGCATGCTCGTTTTGGGCCCCACGTTGATCGTCCTTCCTCAGCTCTTTGCTGCCTCGTTCGGCTGGGGAATAATGACCGTTTGCGCCGCAATCGTGGCCTTCGCCGGTTTTATGATGCTGTTGCCTGAACCACGAGCAGTCTCTTTGAACAATGGCGTTTACCGTGTCACATATCTGGCACCCGAACTGCTGGCTACATTACGGAACGTCTCGGCTCAACGCTGAGACATCACTCTTCGCGACGACCGCCCAGCAGCCCGGACTTCATAAGATAATACAGCAGTGTCAGCAGGCTCGACACAAACGCAGCCACATAGGTCAATGCGGCCGCATTCAACACACTGTTCATTCCATATCGTTCATCTTCACTGATGATTCCGCTCTCCACCGCCAGACGCTTGGCACGAGCACTCGCGTCAAACTCCACCGGCAAAGTCACCAGCTGAAACAGGACGATGGTGCTGAACGCGATCGTGCCAAGTGCCAACAACGGCTTTGACGACATCAGAATGCCCAGCATCAGCAAAGTGTTCGAGATGCCAGAACCAAACCCGACCACTGGAACCAGTGCCGATCGCATCCAGAGCGGCGCATAAGACCGAGCATGCTGGATCGCGTGCCCAGCCTCGTGGCAGGCTACACCAATCGCGGCCACAGAATTGCTTGCGTAAACCTGCTCGGACAACGCCAAGGTCTTCGTTGCCGGGTTGTAGTGATCGCTGAGAAAGCCATGAGTCGGCTCAATCCGCACGTCCGTGATTCCCGCTCGATCCAGCAAAATCTGAGCCGCCCTGGCTCCCGTATATCCCCGCCGAGTCCCCACCTGCGAGTAACGGGCAAACGACGACTTGACCATCAGACTGGCAATTCCCGACAACACGAGCCCGGGAATCACGACCATCAGGACATAATTGAGATCAATAAAGCCGTACATCGTTTTCTCCCTCTCCACAGTTGACCGTTTTCGACGCTGCAGTTTCGGCAGCGTCGAACACACACTAATGCAACTCATGTGCCCGACTTCAAACACCGTGTCGGACACAATCCGCTACAGCAAAGATTCTGTAACGTGGAGAAGAGAGAATTGGATCAATCACATACGGCCATCGCCTCAATTTCGATCAATAAATCTTCGAATGCGAATCCTGAGACTCGAATCGCCGTAACACACGGACCCGGAGATGGGTAAAACTCCTGCTGCACTCGAGCAATGGTCGCCTTCGCCTCGGCAATCTGCGACCAGTCATCCGGGGCGTAGTAATAAATGTACAGCTTGGCCACGTCCTGCTCCGTCAGGCCGCCTTCTCCAAGGACAGCCCGGATAAACTGAAAGACGTTGCGCGTCTGAGTTTCAATGTCCTTTCCGACTGCTTTCGCTTTGTTGTCTGCCGAAATCTGACCTCCAATGAAGCCCATGTTTCCGATCTTCCAGCCCTGCGTAAACTGAGTATTGGGAATGCTCCAATCCCAGTGATTCTCCGGCTGCAGTCGCTGCTTTTTCTCGCCCAGCATTCCAATGCCTTCGACCTGAATCAACTCGTCCGCATACGGGAAGCCCGTGATCCGCAGACCCGCTCCCGCCGCTGACGGAACCGACATATAGCGGCGTCGGACGTTGGTCATCTTCTCCCAGTAGTCAGTGACTTCACGTCCCTGACCAAAGAAGCGGAAATAAGTGTTCTGGCGCATCAGAGTGTGCCGATCTCCACCAGCCTCACGCAGCATCGTGTCGAGATTTCTGAAGGTGTGATCCGTCTGTATCTCAATATCTTCAATTCCCAGAATCTCGCCGAAGGATCCCAATGACCGCTGGCCGCCGACAAATACCATGTCGCCAACTTTCCAGCCATGCGAAAACGGTAACTGCTCCTTCCAGTTCCAATGCCCAGGAGGTGTCAGCAGTTCCTTCTTTTCTCCGACAACTGCCCATGCATCGACCAGAATCAAGGCTCCTTCGCGTTCCAGTCCGACAAATGTCTCTGTTGTCGTTGGCCCCGGCGCAGTGAAGTACGGAACTCGAACAGAATTCAGGTCTTCCATAAACCCGGCGATCGCCGACGCATCACAAGGACAGCTCAGATAGACATTGTGCTTCACAACATCCGACATCGAAGCGCCAGCAGCCTCAAGAACGCGTTTGAGTGCCTCAAAGGCATTCTTCGCCTGCGTCTTGATATCGGAACCAACTACGTTCCCGTTCGGATCCAGCGACATCTGGCCGCCAACGAAAATCAGATTGCCGGCTCGAACGGCCTGAGTACCCTCTCCGGAGCCACCCACATGATTCTGTGGAGCGATCAGTTGCATCTTCATTGTCAGTCCCCTGTACTTCAGTAATTACGAGGCTTGAGTATCAGAATTCGAATGTGTCGCGATTCTATTGTTCTCGTCCTGAATTACTACACCAGCCAAGGATTCAGAAATGAGCGTCCCTCGACATCAGCTTTACTCCACAATATCCCTTCGCATCCTGGCCATCATCCTGCTGACCTCACGCGTAACGACCGCCGAACTATTGGTCGGCGCTTCGTCCACCAGCATCACCCCTGAACAGCAGCCGATCGCTCTTTGGGGACAAATGCATACTCGCATTTCGACGTCTGTCGAAAGTCCCTGCACGGCAACGGTTCTCGCCCTTGAATCTGTGACCGACGGAAAATCCACAGATTCGGCCATTCTGGTTTCGTGCGATGCTGTCGCGATTCCCGACCACGTGCGAGACAAAACGCGGGCGCAGGTCGCGAAACGCTTGCCCGGTTTTCCTGTGAACAAAATCGTTCTCAGCGGCACCCATACTCACACCGGACCCGTGATGACCGAAGGGATTTACGAGATCCCGACAGACGGAGTCATGCAGCCCGCCGCGTATGTAGATTTCTTTGCTGAGCAGGTCGCTGAGGCGATTGTGACGGCATGGAATTCTCGCCGTCCCGGTCAGGCCAGTTGGGGACTGGGCCACGCCTCTGTCGCACAGAACCGCCGCACGGTTTACACCGATGGCACCGCCGCAATGTACGGTGCGACCTCCCGCCCGGATTTTCATATGATCGAGGGCTACGAAGATCATACGGTCGAGTGTCTGTTTTTCTGGGATGCCGACAACAAACTGATTGCGACCACATTGAATCTGGCATGCCCTTCTCAGGAAGTCGAAGGCGGTTCTGCTGTCAACGCAGACTTCTGGCATCAGGTTCGCGAATCACTTCGAGCAACCCACGGCGATGATCTGCACGTTCTCGCCTGGACTGGAGCCGCCGGTGATCAGTCGCCTCACTTGATGTTCCGCCAGAAAGCCGAAGAACGCATGCGAAATCTGAGAGGCATCAATCGCCTGGAAGAAATCTCTCGCCGCATCGTGGATGCCTGGAAGGAAGCACTGGAAGGGGCTGAAAAGGATAAACACAAGGATGTGCCCATGTCCCATCTCGTCGAAGATCTTGAGTTACCGCGCCGCGAGGTGTTGGAACGCGAATGGAAACTCGCCCAGGAAAAAATCGCTGATCTATCCCAGCAAAAGGGAAAGCAGACTTTGCTTTACTGGCACGGCGGAGTTGTCAAACGCTACGAAAACCAACTGGCTGGAACAGTCGAGCCGTACAAAATGGAACTGCATGTGATTCGTCTGGGTGATATCGCGATCGCGACAAATCCGTTCGAGCTGTTCACAGACTACGGGATCCAGATGAAAACTCGCAGCCCTGCTCTGCAAACATTTGTCATCCAGTTGGCTGGTCCCGGAACTTATCTGCCGTCCTCCCGCGCGGCTCAGGGTGGCGGGTACAGTGCGATCGCAGAAAGCAACGAAGTTGGCCCCGAAGGCGGTAAGGTGCTGGTCGAACGAACGCTCGAACAAATCAACGCTCTCTGGCCAGCAACTGTGCGCTAAGGACCAGCGTATCAACAATTGTCTAAAGTGTCGTCTTTCGCTCTGAGGCTGTGAGTTTATACAAGCCCGAAGCCGCCAGCGAGTGTGTTCCTTGCGACTCACTCGCTGGCGCTTCGGGCTTGTATATGGGTGCCTCTACGATTGATTGACAATAAATTCACAGCCTCACTGCGAAAAAAGAGACTCTTGCGGAGCAAAAGGCGACACTCATTTGTGCGTCGCGCCTAACCGCCAAAAGAACTGTATCGCTGCACGCCGCGATGAAAGGCCACGCGGTTCAAAATGAACAGCACCATAATCCAAACGGCCTGAACGAATAACTCCATTGGCAATTGTTCCTGCGGAATCTTTCCCAGCATAATGGCGGCCGGTGCGTACGCCAGATATCGAAACGGCAGGTAATCAACAAACGGAATCCACTGCGACAACAGCTCCAGCGGAATCATATGACCCGACAAAAAATAGCTGAGCATCATGTAAATAAAGATCAGAGAACTGACTTCCAGAAACCAGAAGGCAATCAGTCCAATCAGCGCTTCGATCAAAAATCCAATCCCAAATGACATCAGCAATGACGCCACAAACGCGGCGGTCACTGGCCACGCGGGCCAACCCGGCAGATGAGCACGGCACATCCAGAAAACAAGCGCAAATGGACCGGCGGCGATGACGTAATAGACCAACTTATGAGCCACTCGATGCCAGAATAAATGATCCAACATGTCAACCGGCTGAATCAGATATTTGCGGACTGATCCATCGGCGATCGAACCGGCAATTCCTGTTGATAATCCCGGCATACTGGAAAACGCACGAGCCATCATCACCAAAAGATAGTACGACACCATCTGTCCAAAGTTGTAACCCTTCATCGTTCGCGAAGAGTCGTTCTGAAAGATCGCACTCCACAGAAAGATCTGCGTCACGATGGGCAGAAATCGAACCAGCGTCGAAAACGCAAAGTCTGCGCGGTAGACGAGTCGCTCTTCGATAGCCGTTCGAAGAATCAGCCACTTCAGTCGCAGCCTGGCTCGCAACTCTCCGCCAATTGATTCCGTCGCGGCCGTCATGTAGCGGCCCTTGATGCATCGTCGCTCGAAAAGAGCTCTGCAATGACATCTTCCAGAGGTCGCTCAACCACGCTGATATCATCGACAGAATGTTGACTCAGGATCGTCGCAAGGCACTCGGAAACCCTTTGCTTCTCCACCTGGATTCGCACCCGCGGTGGGCGAGTTTCCACGATCCGTCCGAAGCGCTCGAGCCCTTCCGGACAACCATTATCGGAGAACTGTAACTCAACAATCTTGTGACGACTAAAGCGATCGATAATAGCAGCCAGTGGACCATCGTGAATCACGGTCCCCTTGTTGATCACGATGGCTCGCTCACACAGAGCTTCGACGTCCTTCATATAGTGGCTGGTCAGAATTACCGTAATTCTCTGTTCACGCTGGTAGTGCCGCAAAAACTCCTGCACTCGCCGCTGGCTAACGACATCCAGCCCGATTGTCGGCTCATCCAGAAACAACACGTCGGGGCGATGCAGCAACGCCGCGATCAGCTCCATCCTCATGCGCTCACCCAGCGACAGCTCGCGCACAGGCTGAGCCATCAAGCGACGCACTTCCAGCAGATCCGTCAGCTCGTCAATGCGGCGAGTATAATCTTCGGCCGGGATCCGATAGATCTCTTTGTGCAGCCGAAATGATTCCTGCGCCGGCAGGTCCCACCAAAGTTGTTCCTTCTGACCGGTGACGAGAGAAAACCGCCGGCGGTATGCATCTTCTCGTTTCCACGGGACATGCCCGAGGACCGTCGCGGTTCCGGAGGATGGCACGACCAGTCCGGACAGCAGTTTCAGCGTGGTCGTCTTCCCGGCCCCATTGGGCCCAAGAAACGCCACCATTTCGCCTTCATCGATGGAGAAACTGACGTTCTTCACCGCGCTGACAATCGTGTGTTCGCGATGGAACAACCCGCGCACGGACGCCATCAGCCCTTCGCGTTTCCGGAAGACCTTGTATTCTCGACACAATTCCCTGACTTCGATCGCCACCATGCGCGGGATGGTAGTGCAGTCGGGGATGCGTCGCAAACGGTCATCGCTGCACGGCATCCATTCAGGAATACAAACTTCTCAGTCCACAGTACGCAGCCCTCGGCCGCACAGATAAATGGAAATCGTTCTCAATCCTGATCAACGTTGAACAGACCAACACTAACGAACGAGGGACTTACGTCAGCCTTCGGAATACAATGCGCGGCTGTTGGCTATACACTCAACTCAGGAGCAGAGTTCTTGTCTTTTCCCAGCGTAGCAGATTTGATCCCGGTCCTTCAGGTAGCAGTCGGTCCTGTAATACTGATCTCTGGTGTCGGGCTTTTGTTGCTCAGCATGACCAACCGACTCGGTCGAGTCATCGATCGTGCAAGAATTCTGGATCGAGAACTTCGCCCTGGATCACCGGAAGATCCTCATCGAAATCGAGAACAACTGCGAATCCTCGTCGACCGCGCAAGACTCTTGCGTATGGCCATCGTACTCGCTTCCGTCAGCGTGCTTCTGGCCGCCTGCCTGATCATCAGTCTGTTCCTCGCGACCTTGCTGAAGCTGAATGCCGGCGCTTTGATTCTGGTTCAGTTTGTCGGCTGTCTCAGTTGCCTGATTTGCTCGATGATAGAGTTCATCCGCGATATCAATCTTTCGCTCGCCGCCATGAAACTGGAAGTCTGCGATTCCATTCGACCTGCGGAGAACCATGGAACAACGTCAACGCCTTGACCTGACACTTAAGGCATAACAGCGCAAGCTGCGACGGCAGTCAATGGTAGCGTAACGGCGCGAGCCGTACGGTGAGTGCCCGAGAATTCAGAACAAAACCGGATGGCTCGCGCCATGCCGCTTAAAAAGTCTCTTGCGGCGCCGCCGATTACAGCCCTGCCAGCCGCGTCTCTGCATCGCCAAACTGAGGCAGCTCAACACCCATCCGATCCATCAACGACAAATACAAACTGCACAACTTTCGATTGTCGTCGCCCTTGTCGAGATAATCCAGGACGCGACCGGTCTCCAGCGTTCCCCCAAGACCACCGAGCAGTAACAGCGGCACCTTCGAAGAATCGTGTCGGCTGCCAGACCACATGTTGGAGATAAACATCAGGCAGGAATTATCCAGAACTGTCCCCTGCCCTTCCGGCATCGAATCCAGCCGCATCGCCAAATAAGCCAATTGACTGACATAGTATCGAGACACGCGCTCGTAATCGTCGGACAAGTCATCATGCGAAGCCGGATGATGCGCCTTGCGAACATCCAGAAATGGGTAGAACAATCCGGACAAGTCTCGACACAACAACAGCGTGGCCACACGTGTTTTATCCGTCTGAAACGCCGTGGCGATAATGTCGCCCATCAGTCGCATGTGCTCACGCAGATCTTCCGGCAGACCATTGTCCGGACGCTTCATCAACTCCACCGGCTGCCCACGTCGCGCGGCATTCTCGTCGGCTTTTGACTTGTCTTCCCGAGTCCGCTCAATGCGTTTTTCAATCTCGCGAACGCTGGTCAGATACTCGTCCAGCTTTGCTTGATCTGCCGCACTGATCTGACGACGGATATGACTCGCATGCTCACGAACGCGGTCCAGAATGCTCTGCATCCGTCGACTGCCATGGTTGTCGAACAGACTGTCAAACGCAAGCGACGGATAGACCTCCATCGGAACAGGTGAGTTCGCATCATGCCATGAAATATGCGAACTGTAAGCCATCGAAAAATTTGTTTCGTGATAGCCCGTGATGGGCTGCTCACAACCCAATACCAGACTGGGCTGAGGAGAATCTTCGCCAATCCGACTGGCCAGCACCTGATCCATGCTGACGCCGCCTTTCAACACAGCGCCCTTCTGCAACGCAGCGCCAGACAGGATATTGCCCGTCTGTCCCGGATGAATGCCGACTCCATTGGCATTGCGATTGAACAATCCTGTGATTACGTTCAACTTTTTCTTGAACGGATCCAGCTGCTCCAGAGTTCGGCTGAGTTCCATCTCCTCGCCAGCCCCTTTGGCCCACCAGTGATCCGCGTTAATTCCATTCCCCATAAACAAAGCTGCGAAACGCTTTGGGAAAACTGGATTCTCCGTTGAGGCCTGCTCATCACTGGCCTGAAGCGACTCCATCCACGGCAAAGCCATCGTCACACCAGCACCCAGCAGGGCCGTTCGGCGAGTTGATCTGATCATCATTGGCATCTCCGGAGAAGTAACTTTTGACGGTGGTTCTGGAGTGAAGACTTCGACCGCGGATCAGCAGTGTACCGAATAAATTCGGCTCCTCCCAACGGCAATCCTGTTTTCCATTGCCGTTTCAGTGCGATGACGAATCCTTGTCAGCCTGCTAAAATCTGTAGAAGAGATCCAGTTCGGAAAACCATGCCCACACTTTCTGACGACTCAACACTATGCTCAATCGACGCCATCTGCTTTCTCGAACCGGCATGGGATTCGGATCTTTAGCCCTCGCGGATCTGCTGCAATCCACAACGGCGCAGGCCGAGCATTTATCAACCAATCCCCTGTCGCCGAAGCAACCACATTTCGCCCCCACCGCCCAACGCGTCATTCACTTGTTTATGAATGGCGGCCCGTCACATTTGGATACTTTTGATCGCAAACCACTCCTGGAAAAGTATCACGGCCAGGCACTGCCCACATCCGAACGCACCGAACGAAAAACAGGCGCAGCTTTCGCCTCACCATTTAAGTTCCAGCGATACGGACAAAGCGGCTTGGAGATCAGTGAACTGTTTCCTCACGTCGCGCGATCGGCCGATGATCTATGTGTCATTCGATCGATGCATGCCGACGTTCCCAACCATGAACCGTCTTTTATGCTGATGAATTGCGGCGACGGTCGTCAGGCCCGACCCAGCATGGGCTCATGGGTCACCTATGGCTTAGGCACCGAGAATCAGAATCTGCCGGGTTTCATCGCCATGTGTCCCGGAGGTCAACCGACTGTTGGTGCTCAAAACTGGCGATCATCATTTCTCCCCGGTGCTTACCAGGGAACCTACATCGATACCGCGCAGACAGAACCCGATCGCCTGATCGAAAACCTGCGCAACAAGTTCCTTCGGCCGGGCCGTCAGCGAAAACAACTGGATCTGGTCCGGGCCCTCAACCAGCGACACCGGAAAGCTCGCCCGTTTGATTCGCAACTCGACGCGCGAATTCAGTCGTTTGAACTTGCGTATCGCATGCAGACGGAAGCCAGCGATGCGTTCGATGTTCGTCATGAACCACAATCCGTACGTGAAGACTATGGAGATACGGTCTATGGTCGCCAGCTTCTGGTTGCTCGCCGCCTCCTGGAACGCGGCGTTCGCTTTCTGCAAGTCTGGCATAAAGCCGGCCAACCATGGGATGCTCACGATCAACTGGAACAGAATCATCGAGGTCTCGCGGCTGAGGTCGATCAACCAATCGGGGCCTTGTTGCGAGACCTCAAGCAACGCGGGATGCTGGACAGTACGCTTGTCATCTGGGGCGGTGAGTTTGGGCGTACTCCGACAGTGGAATTGCCGACGCCTGGAGTTTCCTCAATCGGCAGTGGTCGCGATCACAATCACTACGGCTTCTCCATGTGGCTGGCTGGAGGCGGCGTCAAGGGCGGTTACGTTCACGGAGCCACCGATGAATTCGGCTGGAATGCGATCGAAAAGCGAGTACACGTGCACGACCTGCATGCCACGATTCTGCATCTGCTGGGCTTCGATCACGAACGTCTTACATTCCGCTACGCCGGCCGCGACTTTCGCCTGACGGACGTGCATGGTCATGTTGTGGATGACGTTATCTCTTAAACAACATCGAGCGACTCGACCTCACCAACACAGGAACTTGATTCCGGACCGATAACTGGGATTTCACACAATGGCCCTTAACGCGGCAGTGCCCAATCGTCTGTCAGACATCCTTGAAGAACTCGGTGGAATTGCCGCGAGTCGAGTCCGCTCTGAACCCGCGACTGGAAAAGCGACAATTGCTGACCTGATCCGAGTCAACGATGAAGGCTGCCTTTGCGAACTCGTTGACGGCATTCTGGTTCAAAAAGCAACCGGATGGAATGAATCACTCATTGTTGCGGCGTTAATAGAGGGGCTAAGCCCGTTCGCGAGAAGAGACAATCCGGGACTAATCTTGGGGCCTGATGCGTGCTTCGAGATCTTTCACACACTGGTGCGCAGCCCCTGTGTGTCGTTCGTTTCCTGGAACCGCCTCCCGGATGGAAGAATCCCAACAACCCCTGTTCCTCAAGTCGTGCCAGATCTGGCTATAGAAGTGCTTAGTACAGGCAACACGTTCATGGAAATGTCACGGAAGAGACATGAATATTTCCATGCTGGCGTTCGCCTCGTGTGGATGGTTGATCCGCGCGAACGAACAGTGGCCGTCTACACCAGCGCCAGTGGATACCAGATTCTGGACGAAAGCCAGATGCTCACAGGACACGATGTCCTCCCGGGCCTTGAGATTCGTCTCGCAGATGTCTTTGCAGAACTCGATCGCTGCCCACCGCCAACGTGATCTTGCGGTTCTCCGAAAACCGAAAACGTCAAACCGAAAACCCCTGTCTTACACCTGCTCCAGATGTTCGCAAACCAGTCTTCGAATTTCCTCGCCTACATCGTCAATTGTTCTCAACGAACCTGCGTCGTCCAGTCCATGCACCGTGCGCCAGTCCAGCCGACTATGGGCCAGCGCGAGATAACAACGTCGCACGCGTTCCAGATAAGGCAGATCGGACTCTTGAAGATCGGCTTCCTGCTCGGTGTAATCTCGAGCAGCCTTTCGTGACACCAACTCACGACTCATCTGCGATGACATGTCGATCAGGATCGTCAGTGTCGGGCGAGGCAACTGGAAGACGCCAAATTCGATTTTCTCGATCCACTCCACCAGCGCAGTTCGAGCTTCCCCATCCAACTTGGCCGACTGATGGGCCAGATTGGATCCGACAAATCGATCAAGCACAATGACGTCGTTGTCTTCAATCATCCGCATCAACAACTCACGCGATTCGAATCGGTCACCGGCATACAACACCGCGGCCAGTTGAGGATGCACTTCGTTCAGTGAGCCAAATTTTCCGTTCAGAAAATCGCCAATCGCCGAACCAAACGTGGTCGACGAGTAACGTGGAAACTGCAGCGTATCAACCCGCAAGCCCATCTCACGCAAAGCCGAAACCAATCGACCGGCCTGAGTCCCTTTCCCGGCTCCGTCAATTCCTTCAATCGCTATCAACGTGGCCATGCCGATTCTCCTGTCTGCGCACTGGCCATTGAAGAAAAGCTGAGCTGCACCAACTCCACAGGTTCTGAACCGCAGGAGTCCGCCACGCCGTTAGCACACACTGCTTGAAGAGCTTCTTCAAGGCCTGAAGTCTCTTCCTGATCGTTCTGCCATGCACGGCGTCGCCCTGCGACACGATCCTGAAAAGTCTCGGAGCCAGACGGCAGGTCCTGACCGGGAACCATCATTCGTTCGGCAACGACACCTTCACGATTCGCCGCGACAGCTCGACAAGTCAGGAAATTTCCGATGTCGGCCGCAGTGCCCGGTACTTCAACCGGCATATACCAGCGATCTGTGCCTCGCAAATATCCCGGACGAGTCTCCGACTCTCGCTCCGCGAGGACCTCCAGCGGAGCGCCATGAAGTGATGCCTCCGTCGGCCGATCTGAATTCACAGCAACGCGGCTCAAATAAAACTGCTCCGCCAGACCTCGTTCGAGTTCACTCAGGACATGAACACGTTCTTTAATCACATCGGGGTGAATCTGATCGGCCATCGTGGCTGCGGGTGTTCCGTCGCGACGACTAAACGGAAACACATGCACCTTCATAAAGCGAGCTTTACGACAGGTTTCCAGAGTCTCCTCAAATTCCGCGTCTGTTTCCCCTGGGAAGCCTACGATCACATCGGTGCTGAAGGCGGGATCATTTCCCAGCATATTCCGGATCTGGTCCAGACGCTCCAGAAAACGCTCAACCCGATAACGCCGTCGCATGCGAGTCAGCACGCTGTTACTTCCGCTTTGCAACGCCGGATGAAACTGTGGACACAAGTGCTCGCAGTCACCAGCGGCCTTGATGAAATCATCGTTGACTTCGACCGCTTCGATACTGGAAAGACGCATTCGCCAATCACCAGGAATGCGATCCAGACGACGCAACAAATGCCATAATCGCTCAGGCTTTTCTCCTGGAGCCAGATTATTCGTATCGACACCAAAGTGTCCCATATGAATACCGCTGATCACGATCTCACGATATCCATGTTCAATCAACGCGCGGATTTCGTCTTCGATATCGATGGGACGTCGACTTCTCAGACCCGGTCGAACAGTGGGAATGATGCAGTACGAACACTTCAGAATGCAGCCATCCTGAATTTTCACGAACGCTCGCTGATGTCCTTCGAATTCACTGATCCCGTTAGGCATATCAACAATGCCGAAGCGACTCAGTACGTCCGGGAGTTCGCGTTTGTCGGTCACAACTTCAATCACATTGGGCAGCTCGGAAACCGCCCGCGGATCCCGCGTGGCATAGCAGCCCATCACGATCGTTTTTGTGCCCGGATTCTGACGCGATAACTGCCGGATCACCTGACGGGATTTCGAGTCACCAGTATTCGTCACTGTGCATGTATTGACGACGCACAGATCCGCAGACTCACCTTCAGCCGCTTCGCGATAGCCACTCTGCAGCAACGCTTCACGGACAAGTTGAGTTTCGTACTGGTTGACTTTGCAGCCCAGCGTTACAAGACGGCAGGTTCGAAGATCTGACATAGTCACAACAAGCGGTAAAGAGAGCTACTATGGTCCTTAGCAGACTATTGATTTAATCAGCCGGAACGCGTTGGCGTCCGATTTTCGTTGCAAACAAACAGCAAAAAACAACCGGGGGCTAACGCCCTGCGGCTGATGGCGCGACTAAATCAACAACCTGCTAACCGTATCGATTCCAAATCCGTGGGATTACTGTTCGGTTTCCCAAATCAGAACGACCACTCGATCCGAGCAAAATCACAGACCGAGGGCAGAATCTTCGCGAATGGTGAGCCTTCTTACGCTGAATCTCAATCACAGAGATCCGCACGGCCCAAATTTGGCACAATTAATCGCAGCTCGGTCAAAAAATGCCCCGCGAACTTCTCTTCTACCGGAACACATCACGTGCTTCGCTCAGATTCGCGATCATTCGGTTCAGCATCAAATTATGGGCAAACCTTATGAGGAACCGCAAATGGACACGAATTCACGCTAATAGTTGATTGCAATTGGCTCAGATTCCATCCGGTGGACGTCCAAAGACTCCGGGGATTGAAGTGCCAACTTCAAAATCGCACGTATTCACGCATCCCATCTTGTCTCTATTAGCGTTCATTCGCGTCTATTAGCGGTTCAAACTGCCCTTCACTTAATCAGCTCTGCCGAGTTACTGAAACGAGTCCAATCGACTACTTCTTAAAATACTCGTGAGACGCATCGCCACCGCTGAGCACATACGCCACCAGGTCCATGATCTCGTCCCTCGTCAACAGCCCCAGTAAGTTGGCTGGCATTGGAGAGGTCTTCGACACTTCCATCTCCTCAACTTCCTTCCGATCCACGGCCACACGCTGATCAGGATCTGTTAGATCTGTATTCAGCGTCACGGTATCGCCGTTGAGATTAACAATCACTCCGGTATGAACTTTCCCTTCGGTCGTCACCACAGTCACCGCGGAAAACTGCTCATTGATGACCTTGCTGGGATTCACGATCTGATCCAGAAAATCGTGCGGCGAATAACGGCGTCCGGAGGTACTCAAATCCGGACCGGTCATGCCACCGGCATTCCCAAATCGATGACATGTGAAACAGGCGGCCGCAGCAAAGACCTTCTGACCTGTCTCAAAATTGCGGGCCTTCAATTCCGTTTTCGTCGCCCCGCTCAGCTCGTCCAGAGTCCACGGTGTGACCGTCCGGCCAGCAAACATGGCTCCTACATTCTCGATGGCTGATTTCTTTTCCGGCTTTCTGGCAATCAATTCGGCAAGCTCTGTCTTCTCTGCCTCTGTGAAAGTCTCCAGCGAATCAGTCCGGATGAATTCAATAAACTTGCTGAAGCTGGCACCACCACGATAGTTGGCCGCCTTAAGAAACCACTCCAGCTGAGCTGTTCGCAATTCCTTCGTCCAGCCGGTTTTCAGAAATCGCAGACTGCGAGCGAACTCAATTTGAGGTTCCTGACTGGCCGCTGCATTAATCAAGGCCATCCCTTTTGCAGCCGTGTTCGGAGCTTGCAGATATCCCAGAGTTTCACACAACAACCAATTGAGCTCAAAAGTGTCGGCCGGAAACGCAGCATCCAGTTTGCTCGTCAACGCCGCCTGCACGGACTCTTCCGGGTTTCCAAAGCGATGCAGCACGATCTGCGAAATTCGAACGAACACGATCTTCTCTTCTGCAGTCAGTTTCGACCAGTCAAGGTTCAAGAGAGCGGCAAACAGTTTGTCGCGCGCGCCCGTGTTGATAACGGCATTCTCCGGCCGATGCAGCGGACAAACGCCCTCCACACGAGCCAACGCCAGCAAAGCTTCCAGTTGAGCCGTGGGATTCGTCTCTGCCAAAGCTCGCGCTTCCCAGGTCGCTGACGGCTGATGTTCCAGCACCGTACGAGCAGCCCAGCGAATAAATCGGTCGGAATGACTCAGATGAGGCCACGCCGTTTCCAAAGCCGCCGGATTCTGCTTGCCATGCAGCGCTTCCAGTTGATGCCGCAGATCACGTTCTGGTGTGGATGTAACGACGGTTTCAACCGGCGATGTCGGTTCGCCGCCCGTGTAGGTCACTCGATAAAGCCCCGACTGAACTCGCCGTCCGCCAATCGCAAAGTACATCGCGCCATCCTTTGGATGAATAATGGCGTCTGTCACAGGCAGAGGGGCTCCAGACAGAAACTCTTCTTTCGTGGCCGAGTAAGTGGAACCGCTCGGCGTCAAATGTACGGCGTAAACCTTGCCCCAGCTCCAGTCGAGCACAAACAGAGCCCGCTGATACTTCTCGGGAAACTTTCCGCCGTAACCAAATGTGGTGCCGGTCGGTGAACCGGGACCAATATTCAGCGTGGCCGGCAGATTGTCCGGATAAAACTCCGGGTATTTTCCAGCTCCGTTTCGCCAGCCATATTCAGCACCACTGACCACATGATTGATACGAGTAGGACGATACCACGACGTATTGAAGTCGTACTCCATGTCAGCGTCGTAGGTAAACAGCTCTCCATCATGATTGACGGACGCATCAAAGATGTTTCGAAAACCTGATGCGTAGATTTCAAACTGTTTTCCATCTGGAGTCACTCGATAAATGATGCCTCCCGGCGCCAGAACATCGCGATTGTGTCCTCGACCATCCGGCATGCGAGGCAACAGATGATCGTCACCCCAGATCTTTGGAACGGGAGAACTGTCGGGCGTTTCTGTCAGCTTCGCATTGTTACCGCAGACAAGATACAGAGCCTGACCATCCGGCGTCGGCACCACGGCATGGACTCCGTGATCACCTTTGGAATCGATCCCGCGTAACAGCTCGACCTTATCCAGCTGATCATTGCCATCCGAGTCAGTGATTCGGTACAGCCCGCTTTGCAGCTTCTGCTCATAATCATTCACGCCGACATACAAGGCACCGAAGGCGAAAACCATCCCGTTGACCGCTCGAATATCAACGGGGACCTTTTCAACATCGGCCGGTTTCAGTTGCTCGCCCGCCGCCGGAGGCATAAACCGATAGAGCCCACCAAACTGATCGCTGGCATAAATTCGGCCCTTTTCGTCAGCACACAGATTGACCCACGATCCTTCTTCAACACCCGGCACGGAGTACAACAACTCGACTTTGAAATCTTTCGCTGCCTTAATTCGCTCAACAGGCGTGGCTACATTTTCTCCGATGGCTGGGCCAACAACGGCAGGTCGATTTTTAGCCTTCGCAGCCGGACGATCTTTGGCTTTCTCGTCTGTCGTTGCGTCTGACTTCGCCTCTGACTTTTCTTCTGTCTTATCCTTGAGTGCTGGTGCAGACTTCGGAGCTTTCTTCGCTTTCCCGTCAGCCTTCTGTTTGCCCGCCGCTGCAGGCTTTTGTTCTATCTTCGTCGCATCCGCCGGAAGAGAGGCACGATCAAACTTCGTGACTTCGGCATCAGGCAGTTCGCGCAGCCGCACATCTTTGAACTGCACGGTCATCGCCGGACCACGGTGAATCTGAAAGGCCAGCAGTCCCTCGAACGAGTTCGCTGACTCTTCGTAATCAGTCAGTTCTGCCGTGATCTCACCGTTGACTCGATGTACCAGATGATTACCCATAGCGACGACGGAATATTCGTTCCATTCGGCGACGTCTTTGGCTACCGGCTCACGTTTGGCTGTCAGCCACCGCACGCCATCCGGATCGATGACAACCGATTGTCCGTTCTCCGCAAGGATTCGACGAGCACGTTCTTCATACACCATCGCGTTATTAACTGGGGACGGATGAATGTCGCACTGGTAACCACCAATCGACCACTTCCCGACGTCCGACAGTTCGCGACTGCGATACTGAATACCGGTATTGTTTCCTGTGACTTTCGCGGACACTCGAAGTTCAAAGTTCTTCAGCACTCCACCGCGCCAGATCAGAAACTGATTGTACGACAGATGCTCCGGGCCTGTGGTCTTGCCAGTAATACAACCATTCTCAACGGACCAAAGTTCCGGATTGCCATCCCAGCCGGTGAGATCCGTCCCATTAAACAGCGAACGAAAACCGTCAGTGGTCTCCTGGGCTGACGACTCAGCGCCTTCCAGAAAACACAGCCGTAAAAGACAAATGACGACCAGCAACAAATTCTTCATGGGCCAGAACTCAAGCAAAGGAAAGAGGAAGTAAAAAAGGCAGATATCACCCCGGATCAATGGTTTGAAGGCATACTTCTTGATCGGACAAGGGCATTGTGCGATAGTGAACGTCCCCCAGAATACTGACTTCCCGCCTCAGAAACCACGCCCGCCAGATCCCGGAAGGATTTTCATGCTCACCATGCAGAATCGTCCGACGTCCCTTTGCGACAGACTTCCGCGCAGAGAAGCTATGCAAATTGGCGGGTTGTCGGCCCTCGGACTGTCCCTGCCGCAACTTCTGCATCGCCCTGTTCAGGCAAAACCGATCGAAGAAGCCTGCCCGGGATTCGGGCGAGCGAAATCAGTCATCATGCTCTGGCTGCTCGGTGGCCCGCCTCAACATGAAACATGGGACCCAAAACCCGACGCACCCAAAGAAGTCCGAGGTGAATATCGCCCAATTAGTTCTGTCGTGCCCGGAATTCATGTCGGCGAACTCATGCCGCGGACGGCCATGCATACAGACAAGATGGCTGTCCTTCGCGCGGTCGTCACGAAGGATCAGGCTCATTCCTCCAGCGGCTATCAAATGCTGACCGGAGTGCCTCATGCACCGCTCAGCCAGGAAAATGTGACCTCCAAAGCTCCGAATCTTTCGCCATCTCATGCCGCCATCATGCGGGCTCTGCAACCTGATCGAGATGGCACACCCTCCGCGATTGCTCTGCCGTATCACATCGCCAACGATGGCGAGATCCTTTGGCCGGGGCAAACGGCGGGGATCCTTGGTCGCAAGTATGATCCGTGGTTGCTCAAGTGCGATCCTTCACAACCCAATTTTCGTATCCCAGATCTCGCATTTCCCGACGACGTTTCCACAGCTCGGTTCACGGCCCGCCGCGCATTACTTTCGCAACTGGATCCGGTGCGAGAAACAATTGAACGTGTCAGTGCGTCAGGACGATTCAATCAGCAGACCGAACAGGCATTCAACCTTCTGACCGGCAGCGCGTCCCGTCGCGCTTTTGAAATTGATGAAGAGTCACCCGAGACACGTGATCGCTACGGACGAAATCGATTTGGTCAGTCAGTATTGTTAGCCCGTCGACTTGTCGAGGCTGGCGTGTCCTTGGTTCAGGTGAACTGGACGCGAGTTGAAGAGATCAAAGGCAACGGTTCGTGGGATACTCACAGCAACCATTTTGCAGATCTTCGCAATCATCTGATGCCCAGAATGGATATGGCGTGTTCGGCCTTGCTGCAGGATCTGGACGAACGTGGACTACTGGACGAAACGCTGGTCGTGTGGCTCGGCGAATTCGGCCATACGCCAAGAATTAATGGCAATGCCGGCCGTGATCATTGGGGAAATTGTTTTTCCATCGCACTGGGCGGAGCTGGCATCAAGGGCGGTACGGTCCACGGCGAGTCCGATGCTCATGCTGCGTTTCCTGTGTCGGGCATTGTTTCACCGGCAGATATTACCGCGACGATTTTTCATTGCCTTGGTTATTCCCCGGAAACAATGCTTTACGACCAGACAGATCGCCCACTTCCTCTGAGTCGCGGTCACGTGATTAAGGAAATTGTCGGGTAAACGCTGCTCAGCAAGCATCAGCCAAACACCGAATCTTGAACACGAATTACCTTCACCGCCATCTTTCTCCAACAAATCCGCACGTCTTACCCAATCGGAATTTTTGGTGAAGGCGTCCCAACACTGCACCCGATAACGTTTCTGGAACGGAGGAGGAACGGACCTGAGAAGTCGAAATGCGGCTAATTTGCTCTTGCAGCAAGGAACCGTAGTTCGAATTGCAGGTTCAACTAAGAGGTGCGTGAAGGTGAAGGATTCACGAATGCGTCCCAGATTACGGCTGTTTGTCGGTGCTGATGAACCAGAAACACTGACGTTTCCAGAGCCTGAAGTGTCGATCAAATTGGGTGAACTCACCAGAATCCTGGCGGATGCCATGATCTGGGATCGAACCTGGGTTTCTGACTTCGCAGATGATGATGTTCGCATCTCAGCCGACTTATACGAAGTCCTGACGACCTATGCTCAGATGCGTCCCAGTGCCTGAGTTCAACGGTTCTGAATGATTCAATACACTAACGACGGTCATCTTTGACCGTCGTTTTTTTGTTATCTCGTCAGACAACACAGGCCACATCAGCGATGTCGCTTCGAGAACATGCGGAAGCTATTTGGCGCGCCGGTGTCGCAGCGGTGGATTCATCAGCCGCTGTTCGACGTCAAATCTCCTGCGATGGAACAACGCTTCGAATCGCAGATGTCTTCCTTACACTGAGTCAAATTGGGCGCATTGAAATCCTTGGCGCTGGCAAAGCTGGCGCGGGAATGGCGGCTGGGGCGGAGTCGGCCCTTCTGGAGCATCTGCCCGACTCACAAATCAGCGGCTGGGTCAATGTGCCAGCCGATTGCGTCAGACCGCTGCAGCGAATCCATCTCCACGCTGCACGTCCCGCTGGCATCAATGAACCCACCCGCGAAGGTGTCGACGGAACGAATGAAATCCTCCGACGCGTCAGCAACCTGCAGCAAAACGATGTCTGCCTCGTCTTGTTGTCTGGCGGCGCCAGTGCCCTGCTCTGCAGTCCGGTGCCACAGATTTCTCTGGATGATAAACTGGCGGTGACGCGAGCCCTTGCATCCAGCGGCTCACCGATTCAGGAATTGAATCTCGTAAGAACTCAACTCTCACAGGTCAAAGGCGGACGGCTGGCAGCGGCCTGCACGGCCGGAACGCTCATCGCACTGATTATTTCCGACGTTATCGGCGATCCTCTGGAAGTCATTGGCTCCGGCCCCACAACACCCGCGCCGTCTCGTGCTGATCAGGCGATTGAGATCTTGAAACGCCGTCAACTGTTTCAGGCGATTCCTCGCAGCGTTCTTTCGTTCCTTGAGTCACGCCCCGCAGTTCAAACTGAACCGTCGCCGACAACAGCAGTGCGAAACGTCATCGTGGCCAGCAACCGAACTGCGATGGCGGCGACGGCAGCACAGGCCCGGGAGCTTGGCTTTGATGTAGAATCTTTGGGCTCCGAAAACGCTGGTGTTGCCGCAGCGGAAGGACGAGAACTCATGCAGCGACTTCTGGAAGCTCGCGCGGCGAGGAAAGACGGACACTCGAAAGTCCCGCTCTGTATTCTGAGTGGCGGTGAACCCACTGTCGACCTGCGTAACACAACGGCGGCGATATCTCCGGACCAAACAACGCCGTCCACATCAGCGAAAGGCGGCCGTAATCAGGAACTGGTTTTGGCCGCCATCGATCAAAATCCGAATCCCGCAGACTGGAATGGAATTGTTTTGCTGTCCGGCGGAACCGATGGCGAAGACGGTCCCACCGACGCCGCAGGAGCCGTCGCCGACGCGGAACTTGTTGCCCGAATGACTCTACAGAAGACAGATCACTCCGCCAGCCTGGCCGCTCATGACTCCTATCACTTCTTTGAGGCACTCAACGGGTTGCTGAAAACCGGCCCTACACATACCAACGTGATGGATCTTCGTGTCGGCCTTGTGCAGTTCTGAGCAAGCGCTGCAGTCTCGTCGGCGGAGCGCCCAATGGCGTGGGCTTAGAGGCTATCTGAAAATCAAATGCTGTATTTTCTGTAGTGAAACGGTTCGGCGATTTCCGCACCTTTATCATCCCGCGCATGTCAGAGACTTCTCCACAATTTCAGGAACGCAGCGTCGTCATCGTGGGCGTTGGGCTGATCGGCGGTTCAATCGCCGCCGCCGTACGAAAACGATTTCCGGAATGCCAGGTCATCGGAGTCGGTCGCAACGAAGAACGTCTGGAACAAGCCCGACAGGCCGGACTGCTGACTTCATGGACAGTTGATCTCAACAAGTCCACCATTCCTACGGATAGCCTGGGTGTCGTTTGTTTGCCCGTGCATCAAATCCCAAATGCCGTCACCGCACTCCTGAACGCGAATTGTGAAATCGTCACCGACGCGGGCAGCGTAAAGGCCTCGGTTTACGAAGCCCTGGGACCAAATCCGGATGGACGTTTCGTTGGCTCTCACCCCATCGCCGGAAGTGAGCAAAGCGGCTTTGAACATGCCGATGCTAACCTTTTCAATAATCGTTTGTGCGTTGTCACGACGACCAGCCCCGAAGATTGTGCACGGAGTCGTGTCCAGCGCGTCATCGCATTCTGGAAAGCGCTGGGATCTTCTGTTTATCTGATGTCCCCGGATGAGCATGACCGAGTTCTGGCGTTGACGAGTCACCTGCCGCATATTCTGGCATCGGTCGCAGCCAGCTGTGTGAATCCGGAGTTGCTGACATTCACAGGCACCGGATTTCGCGATACGACTCGCATCGCGGCCGGTTCGGCAAAGCTATGGGCATCAATCCTGATGGGCAACTCGAAGCATTGCGTTGAAGCGATCGCAGGGGCCGAAGAGCAACTGCGAAAAATTCGCGAATCACTAACATCCGGCAACAACGAAGCACTGGAACAACTTTGGGAAGCAGCCGCAGAGAACCGCAGAAAGCTGAGCGGCCATTAGACATCATCAACGATGTTGTCCGCCACCGGGTTTACCCCGGTGGTTAACAGGCTTCTGCACTACACTCTGTGACCTCTGTGGTAACAACTTTGCCGGGCCAACGCCTCTCAAGTCACAGGATTGTCCACAGAGACTCACGGATCCCGAGGAGAACTTTCTCGGATACTGAAACGCTGCAGTTCAAATTGCTGCAACAAAGCAATCAGATGACTCACTCGCTCGTCCAGTGAAGTGCCGGCTCGGATGCCCACGGCGATCACACCAGCCGTCAGCGCCGCCACACGAGCGACACTGATGGGCAGACCAAAAGGCTTCAGGTCTGCAAAGAATTCTTCATCACTGCAGACTTCGCCAAACTTTTGCCCCTGGTAGTTGAACTCAATCCCGTACAGGTCACCGCTCCACTGGTAATCGAACGGACCGAAGAGAGCATGGCGACGGACAATCCAGAATTTGTCATCGTTCAGTATGATCTCATTGGGAACTGAACGTGACACCAGAACACACTCCCGAGCTGAAAGTAACACTGCACAGAGAAGATTCAGGCTTTCCTCTGAAAGGCCAAGAGTGAACACTCAGCCTCAATGCATACCGTGCAGAGAATAACGATTTTTAAGAAGCCTCAACCAAAAGATCGCCGCGATTTGATGAACGGCTGCAGTACGATCGCGTTTCGTCCGAAAAGAGGACAGACCATTTCCGACCCGTGGAAAGCCGGGGATTTTATTCAATGCAGGGGATTATACGGGGTTGACAAGGGATTCCCTGTCTGATTATCAAACGCGTGAAATGGGCGTCAGAAAAACGTAAACGTAAAAGGCACAGGACTTACACGAGGTTACTGGTCATGGTTTTGACTCTGGAAGCAGGCGAAGTCGCAGAGAAAGACAGGTTTTCGGTCTTCGCCGGGATCGAGCAGTTTGATTCGGTTGTAAGTCCTCGCCTGCGTGGTGATGACGACGATGACTTCGCAGACGAAGGTTTCGCAGACGAAGAAGTCGAAGATGACGACGATGATGACTTCGACGATGAAGGCGAAGACGACTTCGACGACGATGAAGATTTCGAAGATGACGACTTCGATGATGACGAAGACGACGATTTCGATGACGATGATGAAGAAGAGGAAGAGGAAGAAGAGGAAGAAGACTTCTGAGGAAGAAGTCGTCCCCTCGGCAGTTGCAATCAACGCGTCTTATGCGCATTGGTTGTGCTGATCGCTGATATTGACTGTTTAACCCGATGCCGCTGGCAAGGCTGCCCATGTGGAACGCCCTGCTGATGGTCTCGGGTTAAATTTGTTTTGAGTCATGGCCGGTTCACACCGGTGAATTCCCAACCCTTCCTGCCCTGAAATCAATGATCACAACCAATGCCTTGAATATCAGGGTTCGTGATCGTGCTGACAATAAGAATCCGAAGCCTGGAGAAAACTTGTGGACGGACTTTGGGAAGAAATTCAGGAAGCCAAATCCTGGCTGACCGCTCGCTGGAGCAAAACGCCTCGCGCTGGCCTGATTCTGGGAACAGGTCTCGGTGGGCTGGCGACTCGCATTCAGACGGATGCAGAGATCCCTTACGCCGAGATCCCACACTTCCCACGATCCACAGCTCCTTCTCATGCTGGCAAACTCCTGTGCGGAACGCTTGAGGGAGTTCCGGTGATGGCGATGGAAGGTCGCTTTCACTACTACGAAGGCTACTCCCTTCGCCAGGTCACGTTTCCGATCCGAGTTATGAAGGCTCTGGGGGCCGACACGCTGGTGCTGACCAGCGCCGTCGGAGGCATGAATCCGCAGTATTCGCTCGGTGACATCGTAGTACTGGAAGACCACATCAACCTGATGCCCGACAATCCTCTGCGAGGCGTTAATGATGATCGCTTAGGCCCACGCTTTCCAGACATGAGCCAGCCCTACAATCGCACGCTGGTGGAACAGGCTCGCCTGATTGCCCTGAAACTTGGCATCTCCGCGCACAAGGGAGTTTTGGTCGCGGTACCCGGCCCAAACCTGGAAACACGCGCGGAATACCGCATGCTCCGCACAATCGGGGCAGACATCGTCGGTATGTCGACGGTCCCCGAATGCATCACTGCAACTCATGCGGGCCTGCGAACTGTGGCCTTTTCGATCGTCACTGACATGTGCCTGCCGGATGCGTTAGAACCAGCCGACATCGAAAAGATTGTGCGCGTCGCTGGAGAAGGCGGAAAGCGACTCGAACAGATCCTGCTTGAACTCTTCCGCCAACTCTGAGGCCTTTTCTGTAGCTTGGACTTCAGTCCAAAGCTTCCGCACCCTAACAGCCTGTTGATTTAGTCGCCTCTTCAGCCGCAGGGCGAGAGCCGGCGTTAGCCCAATGGTACCTATTTTAGAAAGCCGAGAAATTGTCGCTTAACTGGCACAACATTTGCGCCACCGACTGGTTTCTTCCACGAAGGAGCCAGATTATCAAGCCAACGCGACGAGTAGTGCCTTTGGATGCGGAAAGTGACGCTCGATTTGACAAGGCATTTGAACTGCTCAGGGATCGGTTTGACCTGGCACAGGCGGATGAACGGCATCCGGTGCGAGGAAATTCGGTCTATACGACATCCGTTGTTTTGTGGATGCCGTCTATCAGCGAATGAATCCTGACGCTTCGCTCGAAGCCGCCGTGAAGAAGATGATCGAATCGAAACCCGATTTTCTTCTAATAAGCGTCACCGAGCACCCTGTCCACTAATACCAGCGGATATTCGGCCGCTCGCAGCAGGAGAATGCCGCTGAAGGCTGCAGAATGGTTTGCAAAACAGGTCAGTCAGTCGCTGATCGATGCCACACAACCCACGTGGAAAAAACGACGTGTGTTCACGCTGGACGGCTGCGACGATGACTTTGCCACCGGAGCCCGCATTGCGAAAGGCGTTTCCGACGGCCTCAATCAACCTGGCACAGGAGTGTGGCCGGTGATGCTGCTGACGGTCTGCCATGAACTCAGCGGCGGAGCCGCACTGGTTCCCGAAGTAAGGCGCGATGTACGGTCCTGCGGCTGTTTCCGAAACCGCTCTGATCAGGCAAAGTCACAGCGCATTGCCACCGACAGCGTGGTCATGGCAGATGCGGGATTCGGCATCTTCAACGTCGCTTTTCAAATCAGACAGGCCGGGCATGTGTTTCTTTTGCGGATGACTCAGCAACGATTTGATTCGCTGAAGAAGAAATCGGAACTGATGGAAAATGGTGATCATCACAAAGTCTGGTCTCATCGCTGGACCCCATCGGCGAAGGAACGGACTGCTCATCCTGATCTTCCGCAGGACACCATGCTGGAGATTCGTCTGCACGAAATTGTGATCAATGAACATCTGACTTTGCTGCTGGCGACGGATACCCGAAGACACGCCTGATGAGGTGGCGGCGCTACGAACGTCGTAATGATGTGGAAATCGATATTCGGAATCTGAAAGTCGTTCTGGATACGAACATCTTCGTGCTCGCAGCGTGGACACGGTGATGAAGAGCTTCTGGCATCGGTGGTCTCCTACACAATCTTGTCACCCAGTTTCATTGCCAGGCCGCAAAACTGATCAGTGAGCCACCTCGGCGGATGAGCTTCAAACGCATCTGGACCACCTTCAATCAATTCCTGCTGCAGTCGATGTACACAGAGCCTGGCGAGTGGCGTGAGAAGTACCGACTTGCTTTAAGCTATACCCGACATAAGACAAACTCCCCAACCGCCCCGTCTATGCCGCCGCTTCGAACGAGAAACGTATGCCAAAAGACCCAAAGTCAACCAATTCAAAAAACGAACGAGTTTCAATCTTTTGCCGGTTCTGCAAATAACTGCGATGACTCGTAAGTCATCTCTAGCAGCCTGTTGATTTAGTCGCCTCTTCAGCCGCAGGGCGAGAGCCGGCGTTAGCCCACGGTTGTTTTGCCCCGGTTTTGCAATGAGAACCGGACGCTAACGCGTTCCGGCTGATTTATTCAACAGGCTGCTAAGTTTCAATTACTCAGCGGGCGGTACCGGCGCTGGGACAAATTCCTCAGACGGCTCAAGTTTCGCACTGCCGGAGTTCTCCAGATCTTCAGGCGGCTTCTGCTCGGTTGCAGGTTCAGGAGCTGCCTTCTCAGGACTGCCTGGTGGTAGTTCTGCGGTCGCAGCTTCATGCGAAACCTGGTCAACCGTCTTCTGCTGAGCCTCGATTTCCTTCGCATCGGCCAGTTGCTTCTCAAGCACAGCAGGATGCACATAGCTGTGGCGGTCACCCATCGACAGCGGTTTAATCTGTCGAGCAACCTTCTTTTCGAACGGCGGATTAACTCGATTGCCTGCCAGCGTCACACCATTGTAGACGCTGCCTCGCGTCAATGGTCCAACACCCAGAAACCACGAATCCTTCGCATCGCTTCGCGCGACAGCAGCACCGGACTGCCAGACTGGAATCCCCGTGTCACGGTGATACGCAAATACCACAATCTTGGATACGCCAAGCAGGTTGTTACGCTTTCCAACGGAGATCTCCGGAATCGCCGGAACGGCGGGTGCACCGCTCAACGCAGATGCCGCCACTCCCAATCCGTTGCTCGATGGAATTCCATAGGTGACTTCCATCGTATCTGTTCCCAAAGCACCCACGCGTGCCTCAAGAACGTAGTCGGCGTCGGTCCGATTGATTTCCATACGACAGCCCGTGGTCGTCAACTTCTGTCGTAGTGCACTCGCGATGTAGTCAGAACTCACATACACGTTCGGACCTTTGTAAGTCTGCATGTACGTCGTGTCCAAAAACACTTTTCTTCCAGCCAGCGGCGCCAGATCCAGCTGATCAATCGCGCGGTCAACTGAATCGGACAGCACGAGCTGCTCCGTTCCGGTTTTCTGCACAGCCGCACCGCAACCTGCTGCAAGAAGCAGGATGCTGGAGGCTACGATTAATTTGGTGATCATGAACTGACGCACGATGAAAATCCTGCCTCCAATACCCTGTTGTGAATAAAGCAGGGACACATTTCCTGAGTATCGATTACGTTGTAGCCGAACTCGTGAGAGTTCGGAGCCCTCTGAAGTCTCAAGACTTCAGAGACAAATTCTTTGAGCCAAAGTTCCTCGGCTGTCCGGAACTGTAGTTTACGGCAATCAGCCTGGATCGTTCCCTCCGGTCCCCGCAAAAGCCGGTCGTGGTCAAGACTGGACTCCTTCCGTTCGCCCGCTTTCGGCAGTTTCTGCGGCCAGCACCCAAATTCCACCAGCCCCCACGATCGATGCAGACTCCCCCACTTACAGCCCCAATGGTGTACAAGGCCTTAAAACCGGACCGCTCGCTGGCTAGTTCTCCAACCACTGACAGACAAACGCTTTAGGGCTCTCCCGCGCACTGAAGCCGCTGGCGTCAGAGGCGATAACTTTCCGTAAACCTATTGCAGCAAGCCACTTGGAATGTTCATCTGGATTCGTGTTTCGACCACGATAGGATCGTGGCACCTCGCCGAGCGAGCTGTCGAAGGACACTTCCCGACTCCTCATCAACAAACGTTGTGGAGTTGTGTCGTTTCTTCTGCAGTCTTACTCAACCGCGAGTCGTCTGATCTGCCCAGAGGAGTACGACGGGCAGATTTCCCCTCATGAACGGATGCCCGTTTCTGTTGAGCAATCTCCCCGGAGATTTCTCGACGCTTACCAAGAGGTATTGAACGGATCTTTCCTGATTCGCCGAGCCTCCTGTTCGCGGGTGATGCCATGACCAACCGAAAATCCCACCAAAGAACGACCACACGCTCCAATCTCCGATCAGCCCGGCGCCAGAAATCCGCTGGCGTGCGTCAGTCAGTTCGGCCAGCGTCCGCGCATCAGCATCGAGGCAACGGACTGGCGATTGGTCGTGCGTTTGATGCGCCTGAAGTGTGGCATGAACCGGTGGCATCAGACGATTCTTCCGGCAGTCGCGACTTGCAGATCGTGGTGCAACCAGCTGGCGAAGGTTACCTTCACCCTGTCACTCCCGACGATGTGCGTGAGCGAGTCCTTCAGTTGCCGGAACAGTTTCAGGAAAAACTGGAGGTCGTGCAGTTCAGCCGTATGACTCGCAAGCGTCGGCTCTTCCCCTGCTACGGACTGCAGTGGGGCAGCGCGGTCTATCTTTATCCGATTGAAGCGTCACTGGAAGAGCTCTACGTCCGAGCCCCTCGCCCCGCTCAGCGAATCGAAAGCGAAATGTACGGCGGCCGCTGGGTTCAGGATGGAAACATGTGGCGTCTGATCTGGACGGAGAACACGATCCGGGACTTCTATCTCAACAACGTCCTGATCCACGAGATCGGTCATATCAACGACGACCGCAACACCAGCTTCAAAAAGCGAGAACAGTACGCCGACTGGTTCGCCATCGAATATGGCTACCGTGCCTCTCGTGCCAAATCAAGATCGTCCCGCGTCCGCTGACCGCACAGGGCATTCCACCACGGAGGTCACGGAGAAGACAGAGGGGAGTCGCAGGGAAAGCTCAGCAAATTTTGAACGCAGAGGTTCGCAGAGAAAAACCAACAATGGTCATTCTCCTCTGCGTTCAAAAACTCAGTGCCGCCTCCGTGGTCTCGGTGAACTCGGCCGTTAAACCTGCAGCTCAACTCAAACTATGACTTCCAGTTCTTCATCGCCTTTTCCAGCGCTTCTTCAATGGGGCTGAGCGGCAAGCCGGCGGCGATGGCTTTGGTGCTGTCGAGCACGCAGTTGGAACGAGGCGTCTTCGCGGCGAGTTTCATAAACTGATCGTCAGACTCAAAGAACTGAAAGTCCCGATTCGATAATCCATGCTTCTGAATCAGTCGCACGACATCGCGAGTCGTCACACTGCCAGGATTCGTCAGGTTATATGTTCCGAATGGAACTCGCTGAGTCCAACTGGCCACACAGGCATCGGCAAACTCATCGAGTTGAGACAGGCTGTTGGTGGCCAACAACAAACGGTCATAACGAATCATCTTGCTGATGTAGTTACGCTCGGTGTTGATGTTGTTGAACGGAATTCTCAATCGCCAGATAAAACAGTTCTCGGCCCCATCCAGCACCTCTTCACCAAGAGCCTTGCACCCGGAATAGAAGCTACAATTGTTTTGCCGAAAGGAAAAATTCGGAGCGTCATTCTCCGTGAAGCCACTGCCATCCGCTTTGGCTCCCGTGAATATGCAACCGGAGGAAACATGTCCCCAGGGTGTTTGAGTCTGCTCGCAGGCTTCCCGAATCAGGCCTGGCAGAACAGCGTTTCCGTTGAGACATTCCGTCCGATGAATCTCGCAGGCGTCGACGTTGGGCTTTCCCGTGTAGCCGGACGCGTTGATCAGGAACTCCGGCCGCAGCTCACGCAACATCTTGACCAGGACGTTCAGATTGGAATAATCGGAAGAAGCTCTGGAAGCCACGGTAAACGATAAGCCTCGCCCAGTCAGATTTTTCTGAATGGCACTTCCGACGTAGCCGTTACCTCCAAGAAGCAGAATCATTCGACACCAGCAGAAAGGACCGAATCAAAAAGGAAGATGACCGCACACAATCTTTCGTGTTCAGCCAATTTCGTCTGTCAGCCGATGAGCGTAACAGTTCGTTTCATGTGACGCGAGAAGTTATCCGAAAGCGTTGAGCCTTCAGCGGTTTCAACTGGCCCGCCTAATCGTCAGAGCCGTGAGTCTCTTCCTATTCGATACATCCAGCAAACCCCGGGACAGGACCAATGCTTTGGATTTCGCTCAGTGCATTATTCGCTAAGTCAGATTTCTGATAACTCGCTTTTGTTCTCCGACCTTCACACGATTTTCAAATCTCAAATCTCAAATTGCGGACCCCATTTCTGAGGTCCAACAAAAGCACTTGTTTTCTGACCAAGCACCTGCTTCTTCAACCAAGCACCAGCTACTAAAAAATGCCCATTCTTGCCAAAGAACCCGATATGTTCCCTGAGTCACTGCTGGATGATCCAGCAGCGGCGATCGATGAGTCGTGGTTTGCCATGTACACACTGGCCCGTCACGAGAAAGAGTTCATGCGAAAGCTTCGTCCTCTGCGAATCGCTCATTATGGGCCCATGGTGCAGCAGAGAAAGCGATCACCTCAAGGGAGAATTCGCACCAGCTACGTCCCTCTGTTTACAGGTTACGTATTTATTCGCGGTGATGAAGTCGCTCGACACGAAGCCGTTTCGACGGGCTGCATTTCTCGCTGCCTTCAGGTTACAGAGTCTGAACAACTGCTGCAGGACCTGCAGCGAATCCGGCTGATCATTGAAAAGGGCAAAGACGTTCAGCCTGAACCGAAACCGCTGATCGGCCGCGCTGCGATTGTAAAGACCGGCGCCATGACGGGACTGCGTGGCACCATCTCCAAAGTCCACTCTCAGCACCGCCTGACCGTCATCGTCAACTTCATGCAACAAGGTGCTTCCATCCTGGTCGACGAAGCGGACGTTGAACTGCTGTAGGGTGTTCTCAAACCTCAAAACAGGTTCCAGGCAAGTTCGCCGCCCAGTTCCCTCCCACTGGATGTCCGCATTAAAGCGTAGCGGCCAGTTCTCCGCTGTTTGTCTGAAACGCCCGACTCGGACCACACGGGCATAAACGGACCAACAAATTGCACTCCGAGGGCTGACGTTCTGCCGCTCGCCCTGATTCTCGGCGATTATCCTCTGCGGTGAATTCGTCTCGATTTGTCTGTGTATGGCCTAAAAATACACCCTAAATACTTGACATGCAGTGAGCCCTTAAATGAATATCACCCTCAGGGTATTAGCCAACATCGCAACGGGGTGATCAATGAAGTCATACTTGGCTGCCGCTTTTGTGAGCCTTTTCACTTTCTCCGGGGCAGACGCCGGGATCATCATCAACAGTCCCGCGACCTACACGCAGAATTTCGATTCGCTGGCCATCACTGGCACCAGCACTGTGACACCAGTGGGCTGGGAATTTTTGGAAACCGGCACCGCGGCCAATTCTCTCTATAGCGCTGGCACCGGGAGTGACAACACTGGAGACACCTACAGCTTTGGCTCGAGTGGAAACGCAGATCGTGCCTTAGGTGGAATTCGCAGCGGCAGTCTGACACCAACTATAGGAGTCTCATTCACTAATATTGCGGCATCATCAATTCAGTCGCTTGAGATTGCCTATGAAGGCGAACAATGGCGACTCGGAGCCATCGGCCGAACCGATCGGCTGGACTTTCAATACAGTGTGAACGCGACGAACCTGAACAATGGCACATGGCTGGACTTCAACGCCCTCGATTTCATTTCGCCGTTCACGTCGGCCACCGGGGCACTCGACGGTAACCTGTCGACGAATCGAACATCGCTTGCAAACTCTATCAGTGGTCTGAATATTGGCACTGGCCAAACTGTCTGGTTGCGCTGGAACGATTTTGATTCATCCGGGTCCGACGACGGGCTCGCCATTGACAACTTCTCGCTGACGGCCCAATTTGCGGCCGTCCCGGAACCGTCATCTATCGCCTTCATCTTTGCCAGTGGCTTGTGTACAGCCATCTACCAAAGGCGGTGCCAACGTCAGTCCCGAACATGATCCGTTCATGGACACAAGATTCAGACACGGACTCTGCATTCCGTATTCTATCGACCGCTATTCACCGCCCAGTCAAAGGCACCGGCCTGAGCCAGCGCTTCTGACGCAGTCGTCTCTGGCGATCAAAAGATGACTAACTGGACAGCTCGATTCTGCACTTTCTCGCCCCAGTGTTTTTGGGTGTTACTTGGCGTCATATGGCAGCATTTACACAAAACATTGGGGAAGAGGGCCGGGGTGAGGGGGCGTTTTTGAACGCTGCAATCTTCGAAAGCCCCCTCCTCCGGCCTACTGGCCACCTTCTCCCACGATGCCTGCCTGCTTTTTCAACCAAGCACCTACCTGTTTTCTCAACGTGCGATTTGCTGTGATTCAACCAGGCTAAGAACCTGCTTTTTCGACCAAGCACCGCGAAGCGCACAAAGCACCGACCTTTATCCGCCTCCCATGCCATCAAACAGATCATGACGATCCGGGTTCCAATCGGGTTCCCTGAATTCCGCACATAAAAAAGCCCTACGGAAATTCTCCGCCGAGCCCTCAAACTGCGATTACCCGCCAGTCACAAACAGATCGAATACTTCGTATTGCAGACTTCAGTCGGCAATCTTGATTAAGTCTCCAATCCCTAACCGACTGAAGCCAGCAGGCCAAGATAACTTTGCTGCCTTCCCCCGGCTGCGTTCACTGCCCACCTTCTATTGCCCACGTGCGATTCGACCAAGCACGAAGAACCAAGCACTTGCGATTTAACACCGTGTTTCAACTGAGCACCAAGCACGCTTTTCATTGAACCCGCTTCCGGAACTGCTCTGGGAAATCAGCCCGATGGCGATCAATGAGTACTCCCCCGATGACGATCACATCCATATCAGTCCTCAGGAAGCAACTGATCGCCTCAGCCGGCGTTCTGACGATAGGTTCGTTCTCGTTCAAGGACGTATTCAGGACAATTGGCACACCGGTCTTCTCATGGAATCGACTGATCAGTCGGTGATACAGAGGATTCGATCGCTTCGAAACCGTCTGCAATCGACCGCTGCCATCCACATGAGTCACCGCAGGAATGATGGCGTGCTTCTCTTTACAGATCGGGAAGACTTTCTCCATGTACGGTGTGGCTTCGTCGATCTCGAACCACTCACCCACCTGCTCTTCCAGAATACTTGGGGCAAACGGCCGGAACTTCTCCCGAAACTTGATCCGGAGATTGATGATATCCCGCATGTCGGTGCGACGAGGATCCGCGAGCAGCGTGCGATTGCCCAGAGCTCGTGCCCCGAACTCCATCGCCCCCTGAAACCATCCCACCACATTGCCGTTGATCATCAGATCGGTCGTTCGATCCACCAGAGTTTCCTGGTCCAGCAATTCGTATGGCATTCCGGCCACCTGCGCGGCAGCAATCGCTTCTTCGTTTGATGAAGAACAGCCCCAATAGGCATGATCCTGCACAAAAGTCCGTGGCTTCTTCAGCAGATGATTCCAGACATAGAAGGCTGCTCCAAACGACGTCCCGTTATCGGCCGCACCAGCAGGAATATAGACATTCCTGAACGGCGTTTGAGTCGTAATCTTTCCATTGGCCACGGAGTTCATCGCTACGCCGCCAGTCATGCATACGTTCTCTGAGCGAGTCTTTGCATGCAGACAATTCAGCAGGTGCATAATGATCTCTTCCGTGACAACCTGCAGAGATTTGGCAATGTTGTCGTGACGCGACGTCATCGGTTCCTTCCGGTCACGAGCCGGACCTAATTCATCGATCAACTTCTGACTGTAGAACGGCTCTATGACGGGAGCCCCATCGTTCCACGCCATTCGCACACCCTTCTTGTGATGTGTGAAATAGTCGAGATTTAGTTCAAACGTGTCCCCCTTCGGTCGGATCATTCGTCGAAAGAAGTCCACAAACTCCGGCTCGCCATAAGGAGCTAACCCCATGACTTTGTATTCATCACCGTAGTAAGGGAAACCAAGGTACATCGTGATGGCGGTGTACAGAAACCCGATCGAATGCGGAAAGTAGACTCGATCAAATTCGGTCCACGCATTGCCTTTGGCATGAGCCGTCAGGGTGCTGGTAAAGTCGCCCATTCCATCGACCGACAGCACGGCCGCTTCTTCAAACGGTGAGATGAGGAACCCGGCGGCCACATGAGTCTGGTGGTGCTCGATCCGATGAAACTGAGCCTTAATGCGGTCGCGTGACATTCCGACCGCTGTTGCAAACTGGTCCTCCAGAGCCAGCGTCTTTCCCTGACGACGAAGTCTGTCCAGAATCGCCGACATTGACGGCCAATGCCTGGCGACAAATCCCAGTCGTCGCCACAAATTGGCTCTGGGATCAAACGAAATCGCTATGTGGTCGACTTCCGAAGCATTCAAACCTGCCTTTTGCAAACACCAACGAATCGATTCACCGGGAAAACCAGCCCAGTGCTTAACCCGATTAAATCGCTCTTCCTCGACTGCGGCCACAAGCTGACCATCAACAACCAGAGCGGCAGAGGCATCGCCATGGTATGCGTTCAGGCCGATAATTTTCATTTAACAGGTCTCAGTCGTTTCTACTGTCCAAAAATCCAGTTTGAACCGATGCCTGCATCGTACCGGCAATGATTCACAAATCAGTCATCACACTATTAATGCTGCTCCGGCAGAATACAGAGCGATCTGCACGGAACTTCAAGGGGCTGGTGATTGAAGGGTTTTCACAACCCGATACGTCAGTGAGGGATAAAGGTTGCTGCGTTTTCAACCACAACCCCTCGCTGACGCTTTTTGAAGTTGAGCATTTTCATGAGGGCTGGAAGCTCGGCATATCCTCTGCCGGTGGCATGAGCCACCGGACTGCTGATAACACTACGTTTCAGGCCTGAATGGCCGACACATCCGCTCTTGTGTCGGCCCTCAGGGCCGAAGATTCCTTTTGTTCGCATACCGGTGGCTCACGCCACCGGCATTGGATTTGTCGACCCTCCGGGCCTGAAAACTCGCAACTTCAAAACGGACGCTGCGGGTTAGGATTAAACCAACACACCGCTAACGCCCGGCGGCTGATCACACGACTCAATCAACAGCCTGTCACGGGGCTGATACCGAATTCACCGGCGGAGTCTCCTCACTCATCAATTGATGCTGCTCCGAAATCTCCTTCATTCCCAGTTCCTTATAGATCGTTGCCAGCTTCTGGTGTACAGCCCGCTTGTCTCGAACACCGGACAGTGCTTTCTCCAGATCCGTGAGGGCTTTCGACCAATCCTTTTGCAGGAAAAAGATCGTTCCGCGAGTATCCAGGAAGCTGGCATTCTGAGGCTGTTTTTCCAAGGCCACATTCACCAGGGCCGTAGCTCGTTCAAAATCCGGATTGGCCTCATCATGAGAAATCAACCACGCCAGATTGTTCAAGACCACAACGATGTCATCCCGTATCGCAATCGCTCGCTCAAAATGAAACAGAGCCTCCTTGGGATCACCTTCAATCCAACAGAGATTACCCATCGCCAAATGCGCCAGAGCAGGCTGTTTCCCCTCGGCAATCACACGAGCCAGTACCGTCTTGAGCTCAACATTGCCTTCAACTTTGGCCGTCGCGTAGGCCATCAACCGATTGAGAGCCGGACCGTGATTCGGTTCATACGTCAAGGCTCGATCGAGATAGCTCAACAGATCCGAAACGGGAATCTGCTGCGTTGATTGAATGTCGTGGTAGGCCACTGCGAGGGAGGCCAGCAGCCATGGCCACGGGCCATCCGGGTTCATTCGCTGGCCCTGCTCAAGCAGCAATCGAGCTTCATCCAGACGCCCCAACTTCATCAGGACATCAGCGTAATTGATGCGAATACGGTCATCGGCAGGATTTTCATCCAGCTTCTTCCGCAAATACTCCGTCGATCTCTGAAAACTCGAAACCGCCGCGACGGTCTGGCCGGTCTGCGTCTCGATCAACCCCAGCGTTTGCCACAGTTCCGGAAAACGATCAACCGCCTTTTCAAAATAAGCCTTTGCAGCCTTCAGGTCTTGAATGGCCAACGAATACCGGCCCCACGCCATTGCCATTTCCGGCGACTCGTCCGTGTCGGACGACGTCAAGTGCCAATGCAAACGCTTAATGTCTTCAGGAGCACTTTGGTAGCTGATATCGTTCGACAACAGATACGCCATCCGACGGTGAGCGGCCCGGTTGCCACGACTGTCATCCGGAGCCAGCATACGAAACAGCTCTTTTGCACGGCCCTTGCGGTCTGTCTCCTCCATCAGCACTGCCATCAGAAATCGGGCATCGCTGACGACAGAAGAACTGCCGCGATTCAGCACCCGAGTCAGTAGTAACTCGGCTCGAGGATAGTCCTTGCTGGAGACGGCCGCCTGAGCTTCACGGTAATAATCAGTCGACAGAGACTGCTCCTGGACCTGAAGATCGGCCAACAGCACAGGGATGCCAATCAGACCGGCCACAGCTGGAAGTCCCAGCAGCAGATCTCGCAATCGCTGGTTCTTCCAGTTTTCAAAGACCCACTGAAAAGGAAACGTGATAATCGACCAGTAGTACTGAAACGTCAGCACTTTTGGCATTCGGAATTCACGCCGATAACTTTTCCATTCCCGCAGCCATTTTCGGTACCAATTCATCGTGACGCCCCCCTGAGCGATTCCAGGGTGTGCTGGCTCAGACGATCAAACAACAGTCTGAGATTGTCCTTTTCATGATCCAGCAGTTCCTGAGGGCTCACGCACATCAGATGGAGCTGAAAAACCGGCAGAGTAACAGGAGGATCCTTCTCCGCAGGAGCCGGTCTCAAGCCGACTCGTTCCAACAGATTCTCAAATGTCTTGATTGTTCCAATACTCTGGTCACCCGGACGCACAGGGACCAACTGACTGTCGAAACAGGAGAAATAGTTCAGCAAGTACTGGCCATCGTCAGCCCAGAGATTCAAACGCGTGCTGAAATACTTCGTGAGCTCATCTCGTGAATTGGCCTGATCCTTGAGTTTCCAGTCGAGTGCCGTGTAGCAATACGCCAGATCGTGCCAGCCTGAATAATACCCATCCACAGAAAAGCTGACCTCGAGCCCATGGCCCTGATAGGTATGAATCAGTGAACTCATACCCAAAGGATCATCCGGCGATCGATCGACACGTTCCGTGTTGACCAGCGTCCAACCATCGACGCCAGAGGGCAATGCTCCGACTTTTGTCAATAAGGAACCGATGTCACCAAGGGATTCCGGGGCATCATTCGTCGCGACCACCGGGGCGGCAAACCAGCGACTGATCACCCTTCCGTAACTGACGGCTGACAAAGGAAATAACAGCAGCACCAGAACGCCAGCAATCAACTTAAGCGAAACAGACTCACTCAGCCGAGGCCGATCAAGAAACTTATTCATTCGGACTCGACTATCTTCCACAAACGCCAGCAACTGAGCCAGAGGGTTCTTGGAAGTCTCGTAGTTGCTGTCCTTCTTCGCCACAGTCGCCCCGCCATGCGGAACAATAAATTGCATCAGCCGGTCTGTGCTGATCGACATCAACAGAGCCATCGCATACGTCAAGACGCCTAACGCTTCATGGCGCCAGCCACTGTCCAATGCAACGGCCCAAACAACATGAGCATAAACGACCAAAAACACACGCACAGCATTGGCAGCAACAACCCAGACGACGGATTGAGCCACATTAATCACGATGCGAATCAGTCCGTATCTTTGCACCACAGAGATAAAGACAATGACGCACAGGCATGAGAACAACGAATGAATCCCACTACATGCTTCTTCGACCATAAAACTGCGATCACCCGTAGAGATCGCAACGCCCGAGATACTGTGCCGGACGTGGCACAAGTCCAACAACCGACTGGCCTGCAGAGAAGCAATCTTTTGCAACCTAATGATCAGCTTCAGGTCAAAGTTCAGCGGCAATGGGATGCCAAGCAGCAACAGGAACACTGGACCTCGCAGTTGACTGGCGAGCGTAATGCCTCCATAGAACCAAATCAAAGCCCACGCCGAAACAATCGCGGCAATGGTACCAAACCAATTACTCCCGAAGACAGTCGCGACCACAAAGCAGAGGGAAGCAAAAACACCCAGCCCAAGAACTCTGAAACTGAGCTTAGCCGCCCCGCCCCATTCGACTGGACTCAACTGATTACCTAATCGGTACCACCCCAGAGCAAGCGAGCCAATCACGACGAGGGGAAAGAACTGATAATGCTCTCTCGACCACAGCCAGAACGCTAGTCCGCCCAGATACACCGCGTGCAGCAGGAAAGTGGCAACAGGAATAATGATCTGAGGTTTGCCGGTAAAGGTTTTTGGGCCGGTAGCCATAAAGAAAGATCACTTATTCAGGGTAAGGACCAGCGTGGATTGTCGCGGTGCTTAGCAAGCCGTTCGGCGTTTAAGTTATCAGCCGGAACGCGTTAGCGTCCAGTTCGAACAGTGGACCACCACCCAGCGGATTCCGGCAACCAGTATTTCAAGTTCCCAGCCCAAACTGCAAACTACGTTTTGAACGACATTGCGCTCAACACCAACCATCAAGCCACAAAAAAAGCCGTGACAGTTTTGCCTGTCACGGCTTACATACTCATCCAGACTATTGGCTGAATCAAGCAGCTTGTTCGCTTTTCTTACGGCGACGAGCAACGAATACCCCACCAAGTCCGGTCAATCCGAGCAAGGCGAGGGAAGCTGGCTCTGGATTCGCGACAATTCGACCGAAGCCAGGATTGTTGATGATTGCCCCAGCGGTCGAAGATGCCAAAACAACTCTAACGTCCGCAACTGATGCAACACCCGGGGCAAAATTGACAGATGACCCGCTCGCAACAGCAATTGCGCCACTTGACTGAGCACCACCATTCGTAGAAACAGTGACCGTCCAAGAGCCGATGACTGTCTGAAAGATATCCAAATTCAGATTGAACACCCCAGTCGTCAGATCCCAAGACGGCGAAATCGCATAATCCAATGTAACCGCACCACCAGCAGCATTAGAGGAGAAGTTAAAGCCACCACCGCCCAAGGCACTGAATTGAACATTCGGAGTACTACCAGCTCCAGCTGGACTAACTGAAACGGTCCGCGTTCCTGTAAATCCATCATTCAGTGTCGCAGGATTACCACTGTTGGCCGGAACGAAGTTGTTGTTGACAGTCGAGGCCTGATTGAAGTCATCGAGCACGATCTCTGCCTGCACAGCCACTGTGGACAACATCATCGCCATTGCGACGCGAAACAGGGTTTTCATACGGTCACCGTTCTTTGCAGAATAGGGGCAGGTACATAAAGACAATGGCGGGAAGATACGCGACAGGAATAACTCAAGTCAAAAACAGTTACGAAGATTTTTATCAAAATCCCCATTTTGCCAAATGTACAGTGAGGGGGAGATAGGGAAGACAAGAGCTCTGCATTGGATTCATGTCGGCATCCGGCTTTGCTCAAACTCAGCACGACCTGTTTTTTTGTCCAGATCCGAATGGGGCATCATCGGTGGACGCAGCTACGAGTCGCTTTGAAGAACCATTGGCCCGCAAAGGTTTTGAAATTCCTCATCGGAGAGCCTTTCAAGGCCGTCGTTGCCCCAACAACCGCTGGCAGAATATCGATTTCGTCGAGTTCTACGGACTTTAGTTTATCGCAGTTTATCGCCCAGCCGGAGGCGCCGGCATTTGCGATTGCCGGCGCCTCCGCCTGGGCGGTAAACGGCGGTAAACGACTAAATCAACAGCCCGCGATTGCTCTGTCACGCTTTAATTCTGTAGTGGACCTTGCTAAAGGTCCTCTTGGGCTGGGATCTTTAGCAAGATCCACTACCTCCACCCCGCCGTTTTGTATCTCGACAGCCCGCGAGCCTGTCCACTTTATTCCGCGTAGTGCTGACTTCAGTCTGCATAATTGCTCGAGCTCATGCGGGAACGCTGGTTGAAGCCAGCGCTACAGGCTGTGGGCGGAACAGCATGGCAACGGCTCTTTATGGACCGGTGCAAGAGCTAACAGAGTCGCCCCAAAACATTCGCTGGTAATCCACCACGAAATTGTTGGCGTCCAAAAAACGATGCGCAACAGCCAGAGCATTCTGACGCAGAGCGTGATATTCAGGATCGTTCATCCCTGCCAACTGACAGATCGCGCCGACAAAGGCTTCTGGCACCAATGGCAAGTCCCAACCGGCCTTCTGCTCAACTAAGCCACGCCAGATCGTCTGATCACTGATGATTACCGGAGTTCCCACCGCCAGCGATTCAAAGATCGCATGGCCAAAATTCTCCCCCAACGTTGGCAGTATCATGGCGTCGCTGGCCAACAGAAGCTCTCTGACTTCCTTCTCTGTTTTCGCTCCCACAAACTCAACGGTCACCGACGACGGTAACTGCTCAACCGCTCGCAGGCACTGTTCATAGCATCGCTGATCTTCAATCGGCCCAACGACGACCAGATGGCAGCGACAATCAACCCCTTTCATGCTCTCCAGGAGCCACAACAAATTCTTGATCGGATGAACTCGCCCCAGAAAACATAAACTCAATTGTTCCGCCGACCTCGAATGAGTCGCGGGGTGCTTCAGAGGAACACACGGCACGTTATTAAGAAGTACCACAGAAACAGCGCCAAACGCAGCGCGAACTTCACTCACCTCGTCCGTAGAAGTTGCATGAAAGGTGATTTTCCTGACCAGTCCGAGTGCCCGCAACATTGCCAGGATCGGCCGTTTCTTCCATGACTTCTGAGCTAACGCCGACGGCTTCAGCATACCTCGTGGTGCGAGGACTACTCGCACAGACGGCCTCGTCAGAAAAACCCAGAGCAACGGCCACAATGTCCCAGCTACCGAGAACATACTATTCAGATAAACGGCCTGAGGCTTCCATCGCCTCAACATGACGACAAGCTGGACCATCCGCTGAAACGGCAAGCAGCAGTATCGCACTCTCGCCTTGCCACGCCAATTCGACCAAAGGTCACTAGTTAGGTTTGCATAAGGCCGAGATTCTCCGAGATCACAATCCGAGGTGATCACTGCGACCTCGGAAATGTCCCCCAGCAACTCCACCAGATTCACGCAACTCCTGATCGGTCCTCCAGCTCGAAAACCAGGATCAAACCAATCTGCACAAATCAGCAATCGTTGCTTCAAACACACCTCCCGGCTTCGACAGCCATTTTGCCTAGCCCAACACGGTCTTCCGTTTTGGCCGGTCTCCTGACCGAGCCAAAAACTCCAGGGCCTAATCTTTTCGTAGTCGAAGTCGCCAGACTTCTAAATCGGCCGAAGACATCGGAACTCGAGTTCTGCAGGAAACGAGTCATGCATCGAAAATTGAGTGGACCTGAGTGGTTCAAGCGAACAGAACCGGCGAGCGGTTGCGCGTCAGCCCTCCGTGTCCGCCCCTGTCTGTTTTCCGGTTCAGCACGAAATGAAGTGCGCAGATCGAAATTGTTGTTTAGACCGCTAATGAACACTCATGAACGCTAATGGTTTATGAGGTCCTGCGGTTGCTGGCCTCGAACAACTTGTCGAGGAATGAGAGAGTTCGTATCCAATACGGATGATGCCATTGTTTCTCCACCTTTTTTTGTATTTATCAGCGTTCATTGGCGTTCATCAGCGGTTGAAACTCAGTCGAAGGTACCGGCCGGTTCACACCGGCCGCTCGCCTGATTGTTAGGTTATTTGCCAGCCGCGGCCTTAGGTCCGGCCATGGAGATCCCTCGCTGTTTCATTGGCTGCGTCTTGGGTCGCGCACTTCATTTCGCGTAGAGCCTGTTTTCCATGACTTGAACATCGCGAACAATCGCAGAGACACGGATAGCTCACGCTATACCGCTCGCCGGGGTTCCACATGTCTGTTTTTTATTGCCCGAACCACTCGCAACCCTCATCACGTCACCACGTTACGCAGAGTTGCCTCGAGACTCCTCATAAACCAACTCATAGACTCTCAGAAAATCGTCCGCGATCTTCTGAGCATTAAACCGCAATCGATTTACTCGACCGGCTGCAATCAGGGCCGTGCGATACTCTTCGTCGGCGATCACCCTCTGGAAGCCTGCACGAATGGATGCCACATCCAACGGATCAACCAGACAAGCTCCGTCACCCGCAACTTCCGGCATGGAGGAGCAATTCGACGTCACACAAACACGCTCCACACATTGCGCCTCCACAATCGGCATTCCGAAGCCTTCATACGTCGACACAAAACTGATCATATCGGCTTCGCGATATCGCTGCACCAACTCGTCGTCGCTCAGTCTTCCGTAAGCCTGATAGTGCACCCCTGTCTCTTGAAGCAATTTCGCCAGAGACTCATCAATCGGCCCGACTATCTCCAGCGTACATGGAATGCCCTGCAGAGCCTGAACCAGTCGCACCACATTCTTGTTAGCCTTTGTGCCCACCTGAAGAATGCGAGGATTCCGGTGATCAAAGGCCCTGGGAGATGGCCGAAACCTTTCTGACACAGACACCGGAATCACATGCACACGGTCTGCTGGAAACGTCACTTCCTTCAGCAACTGCCGCTTGGTTTCTTCAGAGATCACCGTAATCCGTGATACGCAGCGTATCGGAAGCGTGTACCACAGCAATTTCACCAGAGCCCTGCGCCAGCCGGTTAGTCGAGTCAATATCTGGCAATCAAGGACCGTCAGAACTGTTTTTCGGCGAGGCAGCAAGCAAGCGACGTAGTGAATGTCTCCGGTGACATGATTGATATCCGCCTGGTTCCGTCTGGCCGCCAGGCAATTCCTGATGCGCCCGAGGACACCTCGACTAAAGCAGGGAACCTCAAAGTGGCGAATCGGATTTGTCGCGTGCAAGCACTCGCGGACTCGCTCAAAGTATCCTTCGACACTGAACTGAGTCGGCACAGGCCGCCGCTGAATATGAACCACTTTCACGAATGCATAGTCCAGTGCTCTGATCAGCCGCAGTGCGCTAGCACCCGGTTTGTAAATGCTTTGTGATTCGGCCCAACGGGCTCTGACAAGTCAGCCTGAGGCAACGCCTCAGGTCGCATCTCGCGTTCGAAGTGCCGACTTCAGTCGGCATTTTTGATCAGTCGTGAATCGAATGCTGGCTGAAGCCAGCACTACAGTCCGCAATGGCTGGCACTAAGTGAGCGGAATAGCGATAGCCACCGGTGACTTTCGTCACAAAGACTTGACAAGAAGTTGGAACCGGACGCTAATGCGTTCCGGCTAATCATCCATAAAGGCTTTTCCGCTACTTCGGACCCGGAGTAGCCCCAAGCCTCGCAAGAGGAGACGGCAACGGCTGTGCACTCACCACCCCTGGAGCAATCACGGCGGTTGACACCATCTTTTTCATTTTCACGGGCAGCACTTGTCGCAGAAGATAAAAGCCTCCAAACGCCACGATAGTACCCTTAGTCAGCTGATTGATCACAACAGAAAGCTCCGTCTCAGCTTTCATCGCCTGATAGAAGATCAGTGGTATCCAGAAAAGGAACGTCGGGTTGTTCAGCGTATACCGCAATGTCCCGTAATAAAACAACGCAAAGAATCCCCCAAACAAAACCATAAAACCAATGCCTCCGGTGACACCATAGTTGGCATACGCTTCTCCCAGCGGGCTAATCCCCATGGAGGTTGTGTCCGCAATCTGCAACCCTGTAAACCGGCGAAAGTTCTCTCGGCCACCTGCTGTTTTTTTTTCCGCCCATAAGAACCGCGGAGCAATCGAAACCAACACCGCTTCTTTGACCGTTTCTCCCTCTGCAAACGGCTCGTTTTCAGGCACATGCTTCATGATGGCCGAGATAATCCAGCCCTGATTCAAGCGAGTGATCGCCAACGACAATGTGGAAGTCTCCCATGCTTTTCCGCCGGGCGTTACATAGTCGATCACCATTCGCACGATCGACGGATCCTGCCCCTTCTTTAACTCCAGCCGATATTCCTGTTTGATCACCTGAATCGAAAACAGGGTGAGGGCGGCAGCCGACAGAACTGCCAGCTTGACGCTCAAAACCCACTTGCGTTGAGCAAACCAGTAACAGAACAAAATTGCCAGCCACAGAATCAGGTCATGAAACATTCCGGAGCCCAAAGAACTCGATAACAATGTGGCGCAGGAACCCGCAGCGAACAGAAGTCTTAATGGACTGAGCGAAAACAGAAAATAGATTGCTCCGACGTAACGCATTTGCGAGACAAGATGCAGGAAAAACTGCAACCCACCACCCGCGCGGCCAGCGGCGATCGTCGCTCCGATAGCAACAATATTTAACAAGATCCCAATTGCAAAGAAGTTGCGACGCTCCACGACCTGCAGCAGATTTCTCTGTTTAACCGATGCTCCAACGCTCAACATCAGGGCAATAAAAAACGCCGTGGCAGGGATAGCAAACTGAAAGTACACCGGCTCCGGCACATACCTCGAATAACGACCGAACGTCATGTTGCTGGAATAGTTCAGGTGCGGCCCAACCAGCCATTGCAACACAGCAATGACGCTGGTCAACTGCAGCAACGGCACCCCCTGATCCAGTCGCTTCTGAAATTCATACAGGATGATCGCAAAAATGGTCCAAACGATGGCCGAGTTTGGGACAATCTGAACAGACCCCAGACAGCCCAAAACAACAACGGCAACCATCCCGGCCGCCGAAGCACTGCGTTTTTCCAGAGCGTGGCGAAGCCATTGAAAGCGGCTCCGAGGCGTTGCTGAATATTGACTCATTGTTCCTGAAATCTCTTATCCGTCTGAGAGTGTTCGGCAATAGAACTCGATATCGCTCATTTTACTCCGGGGAAGTGAGATGACACGAGGCACTCTGCAAAATTTCTGAACGGCGATCCATCGGCCGATGGCCGTAAGCGGTCTGTTGATTTAATCCCCCTGAGCCTGCCTCAGGGGCCTGCGGGCTTTTGCACCACTGAATCATCTGTTCTTTGCTGGTGCAAAGGCCGGTAAACCCGCGACGCAGGGTCGGGGGCGACTAAATCAACAATCGGCTTTCAGTCTTGAACCAACATCCTGCGCAACGATCGTTCAGCCTTCCACGACAGTAGCGAACGACCCCAGCGGTTTAATCGCAATCGATCTGACCAGGAATTCATCTGGTCACTGAATACGTCGCGATAAAGCCAAAAACGCGATACCTCTGAATTAAATCCCCATGATATCACCGAACATGCCGCCTCGAATCCAATCTGGCGAGCAACCTCGACTACACGTCCATTAAACCGCCCGCCAGGATAAGCCAGATACTTCACACCGACTCCCAGCAGATCCTCGAGGTCAGCTTTGCAACCACCCAGTTCCTCAACCAACTCCTGATCTCGGAGTTGCGCCAGATTCGGATGAGTCCGCGTGTGAGCACCGACCGTCACACCGTAATCCTTTAGTCCCCGCAACTCGTCTGTGTTGAGCCGACGATTCCGCGGTACGCCCGACATTTCTCTCGACACAACAAACAGCGTGGACGGTAACCCCAGCGCCGTCAAAATGGGAAATGCGTAGCGAAGATTATCAACCCAACCATCGTCAAAAGTCACTGTGACCAAACACGATGTCGAACCGTTCTGAAGCTCAGATAGATACTCATCCAACGACACAAAACGCCGCCCGAGCGAGAGTAGCTTATGCAGTTGAGCCTCGAAATCGGCTGGATCAATATTGTATTTCCAGCCTTCAAGCGGAGCCTGACCCTCAGGAATTTCATCCCGAGGACACACATGATGGTACATCAGAATCATGCGTGACCCGTTGCTGATCGATGGTGAGCCAGAATGCGATCGGCTGCCGTACGATAGGAGTACCCAGAGTTTAAGCAGTGCTGATACCCGGCCAAACGCATTCGATCTCTTGACAAATCATCGCCAAGATAACGACGAACAGCAGCGACGAGTCCCTCCGTATCTCGGAAGACGGCGATATGGTCGCTCACGCTAAAAGCCGCACGCAGTTCTTCCGTGTCCTCATGCAACATAAAGCCACCACAAGCCGGAATCTGCCAGGTGCGTGCCGTCGTTTGATCACCCTTCACCGTTCCGCCTCCGGCCTCACTCAACAAGCCAAGATTGATTCGCGCGTTCGTGCAAATCGCGGCAAGCTCATCACCATAGGCTGCGCGACCTTGCCAGCAATTTCGAACGGAAACCTCGGCTCGCTCCCAAAACGGCCCCCAGATCTTGAGCCGCACGTCAGGCATGGCTTCCACAAGAGTTGAGAGGATTCGCTCTTTCTTAGGAGTCCACACACCGACAAAAGACAGATCTGAAGAGTAGTACGATTTTAGAGTTTCCGTGAGAGGAATCGGCCGATGCACCTCCGGATCAAACCCATGAGGCACAAACTCCAGTCGTTTCACCCGTTGGCGAAGTTCCGAATCCTCCAGATGAAATGACTTTGTTGTGAACACGCAATCATAAAACGGCAGACAATCCCAGATATTCGCACCGTGATCCTGAAAGCTGACATCAGGATAGACGCAGTAGCACGGAATGCCGGCCGCACGAAACTTCTGCAACGTCTTCGGGCTCAGCAGCATGCCTTTGAAGACCAACAGAAAATCCATCGCCTCAACCTGCAATAATTCCTCCACAGCACGATTGTACTCAGCCGCCATCCAATTCCGCAGCAGGCGTCGCACGCTCCGCATCAAGACACTTCGCCACTTTGTCGGGAAATAATCTTCATAATGGCGATCAATCAGCATGTGTCCTTGCCCACGCAATTCTGCAGCAAGCGCCCGCGCATCACTTCCCCACCAATCGGCTCCGAGAAAGCCGATGCAATAATTGGGCGTGACGAGGGAAGTCATGGATTCAATGAAACCTAAAAAACCGGAACAATCTGGGCAATCGAGAGTAACCACCCATAGGACAATGCTCGAAACATGCTACAGGCAATCTCATTCGAAACAAGCACCTTGCAGGACTTGTTGTCCAAAATCCCAACACCCCATGGCACGAACAGAAACCAAGGATCTCATCACACAATGCTATTCGCGTTCATTCGTGTCTATTCGCGGCTCAAACCACCCTGCGATTGGTCGCGATCACTATCACGCCACGAGTATGACGCGGAACAAGTAGAGCACATAGACAACGAGTGCCAGGTCAAGAATGGTCGGAAGGATGTAGGCCGGACCGAGCGAAACAAGTTCCAGCTTCTTCAATAGCCGAATTGCCGGAACTCGCTGGCACTTTTTGAAGTTGCGATGTTCAGGACTGCCGGAGATCACCGGGGCGAAAACCAAGAGAAATATCATAACCCGACGCGTCAGCGAGGGATTTACGGAGACATTGGTAAAACGCGATAACGTAATCCCTCACTGACGTTTCGGGTTGGGATGGCTGCAAGCAAGCAACTTCAAAAGTGGCCCGAAGGGTACTGCGCACTATTGGTTCCCGACGCCTAAACCTGCCTGAACCATGATTCTGCGAATCACTTTTTCGTTGCTGAAGTCGCCCTGCTGAACGCGCTGCATCCCGGCATTCGTAACGGCTTGTAACCGCGCCGGCTCGGCAAACATTGAAAGAATCCGGTCCGCCAGATCATTGTAATCGCTGAAGAAAACCGCTTCGTCTTCACGAAAGATAGCCGAGGTTTCAGCATTTCTTTCAGTGGCGATGGCCGTACCACACGCCGGTATCTCAAAGGTCCGAGTCGTATGCAGTTCAGGGAAACGCTTCGTCATTAGCCCGAGGCCAATCATGGACTGAGACAATGTTTCCGCATAACGAACCCCAAATACTTCTTCACCCTCGAAATGCAGGAGAGTATTTCCAGAGTTTTTGCGAAGAAACATGGACCAGCCTTTACCACCAACTCGAACTGGGATTCCGCGTGACAATAACGTCTGAACACAATTCCCGCGGTCAGCTTCATAAAGCCCGATCAGAACAACCTCTTTGCGCTTCCTGGCAAACTCCATCCGGGGCACATGTAGTTGAGAATCGTAGCTTTGGGTTACCAGGGCAAGACGATCCGCATCGACTAACTTTCGGAACGAATCGATCTCTAAAGACTTAGTCGTGACAATGAAATCGTAGAGATGTGCGGTGGCTCGAAAAAATCGGGACCCGTTCGCCATAAATGACGTATCGGGTGTGTAGTAAATCAGACGCTGAGCAAGAGTGCGAATCTTTTGAATCGTGGATGGCCACAGACAGACACCCTTGTCGATCCACGCTACGTCGTATGGCTCGTCACCAATCTCACTACAGACGAGCCGATTGAGCGCCTGAACAGCCGGGCCCGTTCGCAGACGAAACCAAAGGGAACGAGCCCATCGCGGGAATGGCAGAAACGCACGATCCGTGTCGATCATGGTCCATTCGCATGGAACGACACGGCGCAACGTATCCGCACGTAACTGCGACGTCGTTCCAGCGGTCTGAATGCCAACGTAAAGAGCCTTCACCAGCAAGCCACGATCTGAATGAGAGAGATAATTTAGGAGCCGATGTCACTTTTTAAGAACCAAACTTGCATCACAGGCAACGGTTAATCAACCCCAGGGGAAACCACAAATGGCCGATTTTTCAATTGTCGTATTGGGAGAAAGACATTGATGTTTTTCTGCAACAAAACAAACTCGGATCTGTGCGACTTCTTCTTATTGTTTGCAATATTCGAGGTCAACCATGCCTTTACATTAGTTCCCGGGCAGAACGAAACACATGGCCAACCACGAAATACACGAAACACACGAAAAGAAAAAAACCTTCCTTGTTCTGGCAAGTCCCATCATGTTCTGACCAGCCTATATGTTCTGGCCGGTCTCCTGACCGAGCCAGCAAATCGACCGTAGGTCTCGCCTCAACACCAATTCACTCCCGCCCTTTCGTGTATTTCGTTCCTTTCGTGGTCACTTTCACTCTCCGTGACCTCTGTGGTCCAATCCCGCTTCAACCGAAAACTGAACACCGAAAACCGAAAACCTGTTGTTCTGACCGGTCTCCTGACCGAGCTCATTTTCGTCCGGTCCCCACCGCCCCTACAACATCCCGACAACTATAACCCATCTCCAGAGTTACCGCCCCATGGAAACCTTCAAGCTGATTGTCGCAGGCTTTCTGTCTCCAATGCTGATCTGCCTGACCCTGCAAGTCGTAGGCTGGTTGACCTATCTCAGAAAGCGAAACCGCATAAGTCTGCAAATGATCGCTGCAGGAACTCTCGTGCTGTTCATTGGCGGGCTGTCAGGGATCACGTATGAGAGTGCCCGAGCGAGAGAACACGCCTACCAACCACTCAACGTGACAACGTCACTGGATGGGAATCAACCGGCCCTGATCATCGTCCTTGGCACGGGATTCAATCCGGATCCGGAATTGCCGCCAAATAGTCAGGTCTCCAGTACCTTTCATTCGCGACTGCTGGAAGGAGTTCGGATCTTGCGGCAACATCCGAATTCGCGGCTTTTGGTTTCGATCGCGGGTGATGCGGACGCGCCGAAAAAAGCGGACTTCTTTGATCAAATGATCGAACTGTTGCAACTGGATCCATCCAGAGTTTCAATCATGACAGAAGCGGAGAGCACCGCAGACGAAGCGGATGAAGTGGCCAGACAACGGAAGGACGAACAGATCGTAGTGGTCTCATCTGCCGGGCACATGGTGCGTGCGATGGAGATTTTTGCAGACAAAGGCCTGGAGCCGGTCGCCGCCCCATCGGAATTCTGGTTTCCTCGCGCTGGCAGCCCGCAGGACAAGATCTGGCCCCGCTGGATTCCTTCGACAGGTGGAATCAACAGCAACCATCAATGGCTCTACGAAACCACCGCATCGCTCTGGCATAGGGTGAGTGGCCGGTAGTAAAGCTTGGTGCTTGGTGCTTGGGTGCTCAGAAAAGGGGTCAGGAACCAATAGCCAAATGGCCCGAAGGGTGCTGCGCACTATTGGCTCCTGACCCCTTTTCTGAGCACCACTCCTCGTTCGATGATTGACAGACCAAGCACCCAGAACCAAGAACCTGCGATTCGACCAAGCACTAAGCACCTGTTTTTCGACTAAGCACCCGCGAAGCGCTGATGTTCCTTGGTCGGCAAGTCCAGCACCTCCACAAAGCCGTTATCGAATTCGACAAGCGGACCACCATCAAGATTCAGATAATCGGCTTCAGACCACCCGCCTTGCTCCGGATAAAACAATGCGATTCTCCACGCAGGCTCTCTAGCCTTCGGAAAGTCAACAGGTGATTCAAAAACACCGCTGGACATATCTGACCGTTCGAAAGGAGACATCGAAAACAGACTTGATCGCGGTCATCCTACCCATGCTTTACACAAGACGCCAACCCGCAACCAAGAACCCTGCACCGCGCACCTGCTTTTTTAACCCAGCACCAAGAACTAAGGAACTGCGATTTGACTCAGCACTACCAACCAAACACTATGATCGCTTCCTCATCTCCGCTTCCAGAATCGCTAGCTGCGACTCACACGACTCCGTCCATGGCTTATTGGGCAAACCATCACGTGACCTGAGCTTTCCCAAATCAAGTCTGTCAAGATTTTCAAAGTCAACCTCGACAACTCGCGGCCATAGATCGTCCCGAGCATACGGTTTCACCCCAAGCATTGCGGGCGGATACCAAACGTCCAGACCACACATAAGATATTCGAACAACTTGTTAGAGGCGTTGTACTTGTAGTTCACCGTGTGGCATCGATAGAGAATGACACCGACATCAAACTGACACAGCAAATCAGGCAGTTGCTCGTAATCCACACCACGCTCATGAAACCGTACGATTTCCCCATGTGATTTGTGCAAAAACTCCCGCGTAGCCGGATCGCAATTATAGGCAAAGATATCCAACGAAACTCTTGATGACGTATTGGCCAACAGCCAGTTGACCAGTGGACCGATGAAAGTATCATGAACCGACACAGAACCAACGTAGACAAGACGAAACGTCAGTGTACTCGATTCCTGACGACAACTACCTGACAGCATCCAATTGCGTGGCGGTAGGTTTGGCATCACATGACACTTACGTGCATCAACCTCCGGGTTGTCGGACTGAAAAAAACGAAGCCGATCCAGGTTGGTTTGAGAGACCCAGTCGGCTCGAGGCAGCAAATATTGACGCTCGAAATAGTGATTCAGCCGAGTCAGCCGGTTCCCTCGTTTCCGATAGTCTTCGGCGGCGTAGTATTCGTGGTGATGAATAAAGAGTCGAGCTGTCCCATTAAACCAACGGTAGTAGATAAATGCGGCCAAAGCAGAATGCGGCTCGTAGTACAACACGACATCAGGAGCAAACTCCTTCATCGCTTTCGCGGCATGCCAGTGCCAGCTTAGGGAACATTTCCAGCGTCTAAGGAACGAATCTGATCGCCGCCCGAACCGAAACCGCTGAGTCTGGACTCGTTCATTATGAAAAGCCGGTCGGCCTTTTTCGTTCCCACACGAGATCGCCAGAGCGTAAATATCTGACCGATGGCTAAAGTACTGCAAGGCATTTGTGACCGGCGGGTAATACTCGAGAGGCAACTGATGCAGGATCGCAACTTTCATCACTTGTCCCTGGCCAGGCAGCGGTTGATGTGGCCCGCCATTTCCGCACCAATTGCATTCCAGTCAAACTTGGCCACCGCACGTTTACGCGAACTTCGTCGCATATCGAGATACTCAATCGGATGTTCAATCATGTGCTCGATGGCATGCACCACGGAACCCGCGGTGACAGGTCGATCCACGAGAATTCCGGTCTGGCGATCAATCACCAACTCCGGAATGGCGAAATCATTTACCGAGACACAGGGACACCCAAAATAGGCAGCCTCAACCAGCACGAGTGGATTGGTGTCTTCTCGCGTTGGATGAATCAGCAAGAAGGCATTGGCCAACAGATCCCGAAACTTGGCCAGTTCTTCGGGGTTATCAGGCCGAAGGAACCCTTCATAAGAAACCCCCGGAATTTCGCGCCAGTTCCCCTCGGGTTCTCCACCGATAATCGACCATTCCAGATCAGGAAAACGTCGCTTCAATTCGAGAAACGCGTCCAGTACCAAATCGCCACCTTTCTGTCGAAAGTGTTTGGCGATAGTCAGAATGCGATGAGGACGAGAAGAATCCCAGACATCATTCGCGGGAGGATCAATTCCACCGCCATTTCGCAACGCGAACATGTTTTGGCCAGAGATGCCGTAAGCATCGCGGGCCTTCTGCAAGCCCCATTCGGATTCGAAAAAAACGGCCGCAGCACCTTCAAGAAAAGCACTCTCTGTAGCCCAGATTCTCCGAAGATCGGAAGTGATAAAGTCAGTCGGATCGAAAGTATTGTGGAAGAACGTATGGAACACGACGTCCGTGTGCACAAAGTAGGGAACCGTTGGGCGACAATGAATCCAGCGTGTTGACGATCGAAAGAAGACGGCATCTGTATCCTTGTCAACGAGCCCTTCAATCTGGTGGGCTGTAGACTGAAGCGTACCTGCCGAGAAGGGATAGAACGCTCCAGGCACCCGAAATACTTTGCGTCGCATTTTGGAAAGCACAGTATCTGTCCTGCGCACTCGCGGGACAATTGGCCCTACATCATGCAGATCAAAACAGCGGTCCAGTTCTTGAGCAATCCGGAAGCTGACCGCCAACACTCCGCCACCCGACGGTCGACGCGGCAAATGAGAAACGTACAACAGTCTTGATTTGGGCGTACTGTACTTTGATTCCGTCGCAGGAATCGTCGGCAGATTCTTCTGCGGCGTTGTCACGAGTCAACCCTGCGTAATATTCTGCGACGCTTCTCACTCAGCCAATCCTTCGTCTGAGAAACCATAGACTTTAGCCTCGCACTTAGCCAATGTTGAAACAGGACAAAATTCGAGGATCGTCGGGAAAGCAGTCTCTGCAGTAGCCGTCCATTCTGCCGTGAAAACCGGGGTATTGTAGAAATGTGTTGTGTGGTACACCGCGTTTCATGGGGAAACGAGTCAAACGACCGAGTTACGCGGAGCTGGCAGCAATCGTTGTAGAGTTGCGTGCTGAGGTTGTGCAATTGAAGGCTCGGATTGTTGAGCTGGAAGAAACGCTGGCGAAGAAGAATCCTACTCAGCGGCTTGATGAGTCGTATTCGGTGAAAGCCGAGGAGAAGCGACAGCAGCTGGAAGAAGAACAGAAATCCGGCAAGTCGAGGCCGCATGGTTCGCATGGTGATCAGCAAGCCTCTGATCGTCGCGGGCGTAAGCCGCCCCAGGAAAAGATCGACCAGGCCGGTGTTCATGAGCTGGTTCTTCCGGAAGGATTCAACCGGGCGCAACGCACCCCTGTCGTCGATCGACCGGTGTGGCGAATTCGAGATGGCAAAGCCATTCTGGTTGTGTATGAAATCTACCGCGGCCCCAATGGCGAACAAGGCTCGATCGACGGAGTTAAGCCTCTAGCGGAGTTCGGGCTTGAGATTCACGTGGCCGTCGCATTTCTGATTTCGATCGTTGGTCTTTCGATGGACAAAGTGTGTTCCCTGCTGAAGTTCTTCTGGCAGCTGGAACTTTCGAAGTCTCAGGCCGACACTCTGTTGAATCAGTTGTCTCGTCATTGGACGAAGGAGTTTGATTCGTTGTGCCAGTTGCTGGCGGTCAGTGCCGTGGTACATACTGACGAAACGAGCTGGAGTCAGAATTCCGTTTGGGCGTTTCTGTCCGAGAAGTCTCGCGTGTTGATCTTTGGTTGTCGGAAAGATGCCAGTACGCTGGCTCAGATTCTGCCGAAAGACAGCTTCACCGGGATTGTTGTGAGTGATGACGCGGCCGTGTATCAGGGATTTTCGTTGTCTCAAAAGTGCTGGGCTCATTTGCTTCGCAAAGCCATTCGTTTCACTCTGCTCGAACCGAACAACAAGGAATATGACTCATTTCTGAAGGGCCTGCTGTCCGTGTATCGCAAGGCCTGTAAAGCCTCGATCGATCAGCGATTGAAGGACGCCGGCCGCACAGTTCGAGTGGCGGAACTTGTGGATGAATTGTCCGAACTGTGTGTGGGACGCTGTGGCGATGCCAATGGTGTTCGCACGTGGAACAGTGAGACGGAACATGAGTTCGACAGTCTCGTGCATGAAGTCTCGCGACTGATGTGCAATGAAGAATTGTTTACGTTTGTTCTGCATCCGGAAGTGGAAAGTACCAACAACGAAGCCGAACGATCTCTTCGCTCGGCTGCTCTGGACCGCAAAACCGGCCGCACCACGAAAACACTTCGCGGGGCGCAGCGTCGCACGATTCTGGTGAGCGTGCTGGAATCTCTGAAGCTGCATCTTGCCGAATTCACTTTGACCAGTGTTCAGGCCGAAGTTGAAAGCTGGTGGAAAGCAGGCGAGAGCCTGTTCTCTCGGCTCGCGAAAAACTGCGGCCTCGATCCGCCCACAGAATCCAGGCTCAATACCCTGATTCCACTCCCAAAAGCCGCGTAACGAAGACGCCGACGATGGGGATTCACGGAGAAATGGACGGCTACTCTCTGCACTTCAAGGGCCACGATCCAGGCACACTCGCGGTAATGAAACCAATGAGCAGTCCCTAGCCCCTGCAGCGCAATCTTCTCTCGTAGCTCAAAATTCTTGAGATAGCGTTGCATCTTCTAGACAAGCTTGTCGATGCATCTAGGGTCGTCAGAATCGACACCTATTGCAAAAGGGTAGGAAGATACGGTGCGCGCGCTCAGCACGAATGCCCCCAGCGACAAAACAAGAAAGCGAAAAAATATAGGAGATTAAAACAGCACTCAGACTTTCGGAAACAGTAAATGAAACGCACGTCTTTTGATGATCTCTGATAAACTCACAGAAGGTTAACCCATGGCGTTACCGCCCCGAAAGCTGCCTGACAATCATTGCCTGCTTCCATCCAAGCCAGCGATGGAGCATCCGAAAACTGGGGCCCCCAATTACATTCTCCGGCGACTGCCTTAGCAGCCTGATTTGTTGCATTGCTGAGTTTACCAACGCGGGTTGTACTGCGCTGAATTCATACGCAAACTGCCCCCAGAGCGTGGCTGCAGCTATCTTTGATGCAGCACTGTTTTCGGCCCGAAGTAACCACTCTCCTCGTAGTCGGCAGGTTTCGAATGCTGATTCAATTGCTTTGCGGCCTCGCTGTCGACTCAGACTGCCAGATACGCGGCGATAATAAACGCAACAGTCCGGGACAAAGACCTGACGTTGTGTAGCCAGCATAACGCGCGTAAAGAACTCACCATCATCGTGCAAGGTGAGGGACTCGTTCCATGCCCCCGCTTTCTCAATCAAGGAACGGTGTGTCAACCAGCAGCCTGTCTGCATCATCCCGAGGCCACACATCGACTGCTGCTGCCAAACGACAGTATTCTCCGTCGTCCAAACGGGCTCGGAGACTATAGTGGCGGCGTCAATAGAATCTACGAAGGCCCGCCAAGCACATGAAGCAAGTAACTCACCCGCATGCCCCAGAGCACTCAGCTGGCTCGCCAATTTGTGCGGTGACAATATATCATCCGCATCCAGAAATTGAATAAACTCGCCTTGTGCTTCAGCCAAGCCAATGTTTCTCGCAAATGCTGCACCGGTCCGGTCCGTTTGAAGGAGGCGTATTCGCCTGTCCCGGAACCCCCGCAAGATCTCGCATGTCCCATCGTCAGAACCATCATCAACGACAATCAACTCCAGATTCGAATGAGTCTGAACAGCAACTGATCGCAACGTCTCGAAAATGAATCTTGCCGCATTGTGAGCAGGAATAACTACAGAAACTAAATTGTTCATCAGTAAATCCGAATCACTGCCGGATGTCGTGAGTTTCGGAGACGGGCCATCAAAAATCCGTTCGCGTTCGATTAAAGAGGACTGCTCAACTGAGTGATAAGCCTGAGAACATTCCAACGTTCGCAGAGTCCGCTCACGAAAGGCGAGAGTAAACTCACATGTTTCTTCGCCACCATTTTGCTAGAGGCAGTTTCAAAACCCCTTCAGGCATAACATCATGCAAGCAAGATGGAGAAATCCTTCGAAGAGATGCGCGTGTTTCTCGTGCCGAACGAGTAGTCGTCTTTGATCTTGAAGCCAGCTGATAGTGCGTTCGATCTTCCAGCGTTTGAGGTATCGCCGCAGCGCTCGTCCGTCCTGGCGCGAAGGTTTCTTTCGTCCTTTGCGATGTGGAGTCACCTGTTCGATGCCACGACCTTCAAGAGCATCTCGCAGCCAATCGGCGTCCGCGGCGTTGTCATAGAGCAGTCGCTCGGGACGCTTTTTCGTTACGCGAATATCAACAAGCGTTTCAATGGTGTTGACTTCAGCATCGGAAGCCGATGTCGTAAACGCCGAGATGGGAATGCCATGGCCTTCTGTCATCAGCATAAGCTTTGTGCCCTTGCCGTTCTTGGTCTTACCCACCTCAAGACCCCCTTTTTTGCAGGCGAAAAGGTGCCATCACCCATTGCCTGCGACCAGTCCAGCAGCTTTCGCCGATCCATGATGCTGATCAGCCTTTCCCAGGCTTTGACCAGTAGTCCGGCTTCTGTCCATGCTTTATGGCTACGCCAACAGGTGGCAGGAGATGGATACCTCTCTGGCAAATCTTTCCATCTAGCTCCGTTCTTCAGCATCCCCAGAATGCCTTCGAGACACGCTCGCGCATCAACTCGCGGTCGTCCGCCTTCAGGTGACGGATCCGGGCTTTCAAACAAATCCTTGATAATGTTCCATTGCGAATCAGAAACAAAGGGCTTCGGAGCCGTCCTGGATCCTGTCGTATTCGGCCGACGTCGTTTCGGCAATGAGGACAGGTTGATCAACATGAGAGCTACTCCTTTCGTTCTCAATCAACTTCAAATCTCATGCCATGGAAATTGCTACAAATCAGGTTTTGAAACAGCCTCTAGGACTCCATTCGATAATCAAATCGTAAAATGGCAACACGGCCCTCGCGATTAGATCATTTACTCGCATGCGTCCCAATTGCAACTGTGCTTGATCAGTGGGCAACTGCTCGGTTTGCACTCCAATGAGCTTCTTATGGGCCCATTTCCATGCGTCCGGATGTTCGTGAATGCCAATCACAATTATCACGCGACATCCCCAATCTACTTCTTCCATGCATTCACAGAGATCTGTCTCAAAACTCGCATCCTGCAGGCATGTGATTAATGACTCTCTGAAAGCTGTCCAATAGTCACCTTTCGACACCACGGAGACACGTAACATACCCATTACCTCAACCCCGCAGTGTTATCATTTCCATGAACTTGACTCAACGGATCTTCTGCTCGAGAAGTTCCGCCCCGATTTCCAGCGTTTGGTTGCGAGATGCAATCGCTTTCTTCGATCCCCAAAAATCGTCTGTTAAAGTGCACTTCTTCGATTGCGGAACGCACTGGTGCATAAGCACGGGAAAAAACTTAACGGCCAAAGCGTCGAATCCACAAACCGGACAAAACTATACCCCATATAGGCGTGACTTCAGAAGCTTGTACAACAGGCCGACTTTTGACCACAAAGACTTTCGCGGCCCATGTCGGACTCAATACCCCTATGGTTCTCGGAAACCCCGCAACAATTCGGATAACTTCAATCCGGATGAACGATACAAATCCCACGCGTTGAAAAAACGCCCCTCTTTCAAGACGAGCGAAATCAACCGACGAGCATAGCGATGACGGGCTCTTTGATCAGCCAATTGCCGATCACGTTCACTTAACGGGCAGCTAATATCGTCAAGTGTCTTCATCACCAATTTGAATCCGCGTTCCAGATAGAAGAGTTCTGCATTCGCGCTCGAGAATTCCTGCCCTTCATGCCGCCTCCACCACACAAGCCCAGGGGGGAGTAGCGCCACAGGCCACCGAGATGCAAGGCGCTGCCAGAGGTCGATGTCCGACAAAACCTTCCATTCTGGTCGAAAGCCACCGAGATGCTCAAACGCCTCTCGACGGATTATCGCGCCCGAAGGTCCGCACGATAAACATCCACGACCGAGAAACTGTTTCCGATACGCTTCCTGCGGCGAGAGCACCCAAGGGTAAGGCTGTTCGTCTTCAGGGAGAGAGTGACTTAATGCGAGAGCTACAGTGGGATTGTCTTCCATCGCGGCAACCATCACCCCCAGCGAATGAGCGTAGATCAAATCATCGGAATCAACATATTTCAGATACTTGCCGTTGGCAAGAGAAGCCGCTTTCATTCTGTTGCCGTAGTCACCAACGTTGTTTTCATTAACATGAACCCTTAACCTTGAGTCTTCTCTCTGGACGTTTCGAGCAATCTCTACAGATTGATCATCCGAACAATCATCAACAACAATCACTTCGAAGTCGGTAAACGACGACGCCAGAACGCTTCGGAGCGTGGCCTCCAGATACGCTTCACGATTATAAACGGTAACTAGAATCGAGACAAACGGCATAATGAGCTGATTCTAGGCAGAGTCACGACCATGAAATTGAAACCTTCGCACGCGCACTGATTCAACTACCAGAAGTTGATTGAGGATAGACGCATGTCTCCAGAATTCGATGAATATCACGGTATCGATATCCCTCCTGAAAGGCAGGATATTTTGCTACCAGTTCATCTGCGTCTTTGTATATGGAGAACAGAGTGCTGAAATGTTGTCGGAATCGAGCGTTGACAGGCATCTCTAAAAGTCGCAGATTGATGTACTGCACACTCAACGGCCAAAAATCCCAATGTGCGAGATCAAGGGTGCTGTTGTGAAGGTAGCTCGTTCCGCCGATATGGAACACTGTCTTGCTGGCTCCCGGCAGAAGACGAAAGCGTTTACCTTCTGCCTGTGCGATGATCCAATAGGCCTGAAGCGTATCGAAATAGTTCTTAAATTTCTCCGTAAACTGCCCCGGTTGGTAGCCGAGAATTTGCGCGGCTTTCATTGCCTTCTTCGGCAGGGATGTGAGGAGTTCAGCAGAAACTCCGAACTCTTTCGAGAGTCGATGGTACATCGAAGAATTCAGCATCAGAAAAAACGTATCCGGCAGAATATGGTCGTGTTCAGTCGGACGCTTCAGGAAGGGACCGGCGGCAAACTCATCCTCATCAACGAAAACGCTATCAAAGAAAGCTGGATCAATGATAAAGCAGTCTGGGTCCTGAATACAAAATGGCCTTCGTATCACAGCCAGCAGATCATGCAACACCGCAGCATGAGACAGCATGCTCTTGCTATTCCGGCTGAGTGAAGACTTCAGCCGTACAATACACCTCTCCGGCAACAGGGAAGTCATCCATTGTGCACTGGCGTCAGTTACACCATTCAGAACCAACATCACCTGAAACTGGCCAGTCGTTTTTGGAATGCAGTATCGAGCGAAATGCATGAGTTCTTCAGTGAAAATGAATACGAGCAGCGGCTTCTCAAGTATTCCCGATCGTGTCATCGCTTGCAGGATTCGGCGGCGATTAACCACAGACAGTGCTTTTGCCCTCAAAACGCGGGAAATGTTCAGTGGCATCGAGTTCTGGCTCCGAAATCATTCATAAGACGACCATGAAGAATCACTGAAACAGAACTTCCCAAGAGATACGTTTAATAGGTTCTGCGCGAAATGAAGTGCGCGGTGTTAAGTTGATTTGTTGCCAAGGGTTTACGAAGAGTGGTCAACTCGGTCTGATGAGCAGTGTCTAACGCTGTTTCACCACGAGAACCGAGATGACCACACGAGAATTGTACAAGGCGATTGGGGTTGCTGGCTATGAGCCGTTGGGCTGCTGGCGAAAAGAAGGTATTTTTCATTTGCGACTTCAGGCTCCGGCGGCGTCCTATCGATGTCCCCAGTGTGGAAATCGCGACGTCATTCGGCGAGGTCAAGTGGATCGCATCGTTCATGCTCCACGAATCGGTATGGATCGTACGGTTCTGTTCATCAGAACTCCCCGTCTTGAATGTCGTATCTGCCAGCGTGTGTTGAACGCCGCTCTTCCAAATGTGGTTCCCAAATGCAACTACACAAAGAGTTTTGCCAGGATCGTTGTGGATCTGCGGAAGATGATGACGATCCGCGATGTGGCTCGCTACCTCGGAGTTGGTGAAGGGATGGTTCGCGGTATTGATAAGTCGTACCTGCAGAAGACATTCGGCAAACCTCGACTGCGAGACCTGGAAGTGATCGCCATCGACGAAATCTACGTTGGCAAGAAGAACAAATTCTTCACGATCGTTATCGACTGGCGGACAGGGGCCATCGTTTTTGTGGGCGACGGAAAGGGCCAGGATGCGTTAAAACCCTTCTGGAAACGCCTCCGAAGCTCCAAAGCGAAGATCAAGGCCGTGGCGACTGACATGTCGAGCGCCTACTACGCGGCGGTCATCAAGAATATACCGACGGCACTTCAGGTGTTCGATAGATTTCATATTGTGAAACAGATGAATGACAAGCTGACTCAACTACGTCGCGACCTGCAACGTGAAGCAGAAGTGATGAACCGAAACGTCCTGAAGGGCATGCGCTGGCTACTGGTCAAACACCCGGACCATCTGGACGAATCGAAGAACGAACGTGTTCGCCTGCAGGAAGCCCTGGACCTAAATCGTTCGCTGTCAGTCGCCTACTATCTCAAAGAAGATCTCAGTCAGATCTGGCAACAGTCAACGAAAGCCGTCGCAGCAAAGTTCCTGACAGACTGGTGTCGCCGAGCTCGTGCGTCCGCAATCAAAGTCCTGATCACCATGGCCAAGACTCTGGAAAGCCACCGTACAGGAATCCTCAACTGGTACAATTACCCGATCTCCAACGGGCCACTCGAAGGGATCAACAATAAGATTGGAGCTCTTCAGAGAATGGCCTATGGTTACAAGGATAAGGACTACTTCATCGCCAAACTCTATGCGCTCCACCTCGCCAAGTTCGCCCTCATTGGATAATCAGAACTATTGCACGCGCTCTTCATTTCGCGCAGAGCCGTTTAATAAGCTGATTGAAGCCGCCGACAGGAAACCATGCCTCTTGCACAGACAAAATGGGCTTCTCCATACCATCGGTATGATAATGACGCCAAACCAACGGTAAGCAGACTGAGGGGAGAGCTTGATGATCTAGGCATTCCACCGCAGTTTTCTCAGTGCTCCAAACTGATCGGACGGTATTTGAAGCCAGATTGGATTGAACAGACACACGCTTACAACAAACGCCAGAGGAAGGTGGTCGACGTACATTCCGTATGATACACGACCAACATGTTGTGTCACCTTGTGTTCAAGGAACGCCTTGCCCTGCGGCTTGAATCAACAGACTGTTAAGTGATTCAACGACGATGGGAGATGCCGCCTCGGATTCGAAGAATCCTCCGCGCGGGAAATACTCGTTAGGCAGTGTCTTCATGGCGATGCGTCGCATTAGCCGAAGCAAGACATAGCAATGATTTCGAGTCAGACGAGCGACAAAAAAATAGATCGCCGCCATTAAACTCGCATTGATCGTGGGCCTCCAGGCATCTCGCCACAATCGAAGCACATCTGTTTGTCGCCTGTGGCCGTTCGGCACATTGAACAGGAGAAATTCTGCTTCCACAAAATACTGTCCTTCCCACTGTCGCTGCTGGCCTGCGGTGCCGCACTTTTTTATGAGTTGCGTTCCTTTCGCCAGCCGGGTCATCCGCGAATCCAAAAGTCGATCGGACAGCGTATTCGTGATCCGATCATTTGTCGCTCGGCGAATAAATACGTCGGGGAGGTCATCTCGGGCTTTTGAATAAGGCAGCCCAGCAAACAATGCCCGCATATGCAGATCAGCGTCGTCGCCGTACATAATCTCTTCATCAAATCCACCAAGCTGCTCAATGGCCGCTCGTCGCCACAAAGGTGATGAAGTATGCCAAGGTGGATCAGACTTCAGGAACCGCTGCAAATCGTTTTCACCTTCCAAACGATTCCAGAGTATTGCCATGTCTCCCGGTTCTTTCCGAAATAACATGACTGGAAACACGCAGTAATCTGCTTCTGACCTCGCTTTGATCCATTCCACTCGTCCAGCCAAACACCACGGTGCGACGATATCATCAGAATCGACGAACATCACATACCGCCCCGTCGAGATCGCCAGTCCCAAATTTCGACAGCGTGAAGGCCCTTTCAACCCATCGATCCGTTGAAGAAACCTAACCCGTGGATCATAAAACTCCGTTGCCTTTCTCCATTCTTCGGGTTCAGATCCATCATCAACAACAATCGCCTCCCATTCCGAAAGAGACTGCTTCACCAACGACGTTAAGGTCTCATGCAGCAACGCCGCCCGGTTGAAGTGAGGAATGATGATCGAGACGAGAGGGCGCAAGTTCGCGGGGCTTCAAGTTAGGAGCTGAGGGCTGAGAGCAACGGGTCGCGGGTTGAGAAACGGTACAAATTGCAATGGGCTTCTAGCTTTTCGCCCCTCGCTCCTCGCCCCAAGCCCATCGCCGCTTAATCTTGTTGAAAACTCTCCAAGGCAACATTCGCTGTAGCCTTCTCCAGTCGATTCGCCAGCCAATTTTTGCTTCGGGATTTCGAAGGTTATGCAATAGTGTCGTCGGCAACGACATCAGATTGTGCGGCCAAAGGTATCCATATGGCCCCTCAACATGCGGGCCTTCGATCTTTCCCGGATACTCCGTCCTCTCTCCGGAGTGCAAGTGACAAGTACGCACAGAAAACGCAGGATTGATTACTTCGTATCCAGCTTGGCGTAACTCTTGGAGTAAACGGTTATCACAACGCGGCACGCCTATAAGATAGTCACAGACAACGGGGCGAATCCTTCCCTTAAAGACCCATACGTCCTGGCTGTCATTCCGATCAAATAATCGAGCTGAACCGTCAGCCTGAACATCCCAACGAGACAATGCTGCACACTGCCCTGATCTGAGAAAGTTAAGCAGCGGTACCAGCGTATCATCAAAGTAAAGATCACTATTGGCAATCACGGAATAATCATCATCACTCGAGATGCACTCATTTGCCCATTGGAAGTAATCCCGGTACGTCGGACGCCGCGAGAATTGTCGACGCTGTACCCGACTGATCGACACCGTTAATTCGGCAGTTCCTTCTACAAGCAAACACACATTATCAAAGAGTCGGCTTTCCAGGTTCTTCTCAAAGCACGCCTGAAGTTCCAATCGCCTCTGAGCGCTTTGTTCAGGATAAATCGATACAAAAAGCCGAACGGGCACACTTACACCTAAGGATTATTCTCGGACATAGGACGACTTGGTGGTTTGGATATCAAACGGCGCGATCGTCAGCAACGACGATGGAGTTACGGGAATTGAGCAATAGGTGGATTCCGGACTGCAGAAATATTGCTGCAGAGACCGCCGCCGGACCCAGCGATTAATCTGAAAGCGAAGTCGAGGAAAGCGAACGACCATCCGTCGAGCATGAGCAAATCGCCTGAGGTGTCGTACCTCACGACTGGAATAGATTTCAGAGGCCCGAGCCTTCTCAAGCATTGCCGCAACGAGCGCCCATAGCTCCTGATCCACAGCACGCAGCAGGCAACAGTGAAAGAAAGATCGTCTCAACAGCGACAACTTGACGGATGACAACAACTGACGTGCCTGCAGTTGCTCAATCAGAAAAGTGAACATGCGACTTGTGTTCTCGAGCCCTTCCGCCGACATCAGAGTAGCTCCGTAGTGCTCTTCCCCATGCAATCGATACCAGGCATCGGGAACGACAGATCTGGGCATCCATCCAGGTTTCAATTTCGCCAGAAGACAATCCACATGAAAAACCACGTCATCCCAATGAAATGATTCTCGCCACTGAACGCCGGCGACCTTCAAAGAACTCATGCGAATTAGACATCCGGCATTTACCCAGGGCACATCAATGGGCATAGCAAGTGCCAGAAAACGATCGATGTCATCCTGAGTATTGTCCGGAATATTGACCCAATACCCTTCTCCAGAGGCGTCATGAAAAACCGCCTGGTTGCCAACAGCAATGTCCACATCTGGCTGATCCAGCATGAACGCGGCGCGGGATTCCAGACAGTCGGGTGAAAGCAGATCATCAGAATCGAGGAACATGACGAACGTGGAGCGGACCAGAGAAAGCCCAAGATTACGACTAGTCTGACACCCTCGCGCAAGATGCTCAGGCTTCCGCAGCACCTTAAATCGTTGATCGATTTGCGGAAGTCTCTGAAGATACTCCCAGACCTCCGATTGAGAGTTATCGTCAACGAGTAGAAACTCAGACTCCATAAGAGTCTGCGACATTAAGGACTCAACGGTTGCTTTGAGCAGCTTCAATCGATTGAAGACAGGAACGACCACGCTGACAACAGGGTACGGCTTGCTCATTAAATGGACCGCAACCGAATGTACTTCAGAACTCGCTTGAAACGCCCTGCCCAAACCTGTCGAAAAGAGGGTGCAGACCAGCGATGCTGTTGCCAGCGATAGAACTCTGACAGAACACTTCGAAAGGCCGCTGACTCTATCACTTCATGATCTGGCGACGGCCAAAGTGGAAGTGCGTCAGAGATAGCCTGCGACTCAAAAACCTGCCCCATGGTCCCCGGACCACAGTTGGTCCCAGGCTCTGCGAACCCGATATTACGAGTCAGACTGCGACCTGGATAACCGACCAGAGCACTCTCAAGAAACATAGAGGCATACCATCGTACCATCCAGGTATTCTGCTTGCCTTCCGCGTTCAGTTTCAAAGATTCCCAGTAGCCATATGTGCCATCAATATCGAAACGATGCAAATCAAGCCTTTCCAGTCTCTGCCGCAGCACCACAGCGTCATCGTTATAATAGTCCCAGGCTCGTCGCCATGTAGCCCACCCCCAACAGCCTGGCACACTCAGAAATCCAGAATCCGTCAGCTGTCCTCGATGCGGAACCATGTATCCAGAAATTTGAAACACGCGTTCGTTGGCATGGAAGGCTTCAAGACTTTGATGCATGAACTTCAGGAAAGACCTGGAAACCACGATATCATCCTCAATGACGATAATACGATCGTAGTCCTGCAAAAGTTGAGTAACCCCATCCACGATAGATCGTCGTAAGCCTAAATTGACTTTTGCCTGAATTAAGTGAGCATTTTGTTCAAGGCACCACTTTGCTAACCAGCTCCTTAGGTCAGCGACCTGCTCTCCTTCTCCCTCAACGTCGCTTCGCGCAGCATCTGAGAACACAAAAACTGGACCACCGGGATAGCCATCGGAACGCTGAAGTGCAGTCAACGTCTTTTTTAGCAGATCCAGGCGACGAAACGCAAAGATCGCAATAGGAACATTGTTTGTCATCCGGAGAGCACCTAAATCCGTCTGCCAAATCCATAGAAACTCTGTCGCAGACTCTCAGCACTCTTCATCCTGATCTCGCCAATTCAAATAAGAGAGCAGGCTTTCTGAAGCCGACGTACTGAGTCCCGACGGAGGAACATACAGAGTCACAGCACTGGTAAGATATTCCTCTAACAGAGCGGAAACTGGTGTTGTCCCAGCCTCCAACATCGACAGCTGAGACTGGTAACATGCGACAGCTTTCGTCCAGATTTTGACATCAGCGACATCCAACTTGCAAGCAAGCGATCTTAAATCCTGTGTGCACGTCGCGATCTGCTCAGGGTATCGTTGCAGATACGGTATTTCCGGGTAGTAGATAACCTGACTATGACCGGTCCTTTCAGCTGCTGCCCGCACGATTCGGTGATCCACATGGCCGCCCAAGGAGAGAGGTACGAACATAACATCATCGACAGCGAGGACTCGCTGCAACTGCTGAGTCATACTACTTACAAGTATTTCATCGGCATAATTGATCTCCGATTGACACGTAATGGGGTACAGGAATCGCTTCCAGCCAGATTTTCGATACACGGCATCGTACCACTTTAAATGACGAAATCTCGCCCCCAGAATCTTACAGGCTGTTTGGTCTTCCTTTCGTCGTTGATTTGCGAGGCGATTTCCCGTCTTCCCACCGGATACCCCATGCAGCCATTTCGCAACATTCGAGTATGGCCCACACCAAGGCGCTCCACAAAACGGAGTCCAGATCTCTACCGTCGACTTACTAGATAATTCTGCAATCAGTCCTCCACACGACAACACCGCGTCGTCGAGGTGCGGCGAGAGAAATATGCACTTCATCTCTACGACAATTTCCGACTTCGCAATAGATCAAGAAACCTCAAATACCACCACGTTTGTCGTCGCATAACGACAACACTTCTGTAGCACCGGACGCCCCACTGGGGGCACAGCAATTGCAGCTGCGCAATGCTCGTCGGGTGAATATAATTAAGTCCTAGTTTGCTCGTAACTAGAACTCCGTCCGGACTCAGCAGCGAGTACATATAGTCCATGTAATCACGGAAGTGTTTGTCGCAACACGCATATGAGCGAATGTTGACGTCGACAATGCAGTCATATGGCCCGACAATTCTGCCGCAATAGGACGACACTGCGTATTTATTACAAACAACCACAGCAAGCCCGGCCGATCGGGCAGCGGCAGCTTCCCCGCCATCACGAGTCAGACCTTGCCGGACTTTACTTCCAAACGAGGAGTGCAGAAGAGAAGTACCTACACCGACATGCAGTATGCTTTCGTAGCGATTCTGCGCCCGCAACCATACCACAACTTCCTGTTCATCCAACGTCGGCTCCCGCCCCAGCCATCCTTGATCGGAGTTCTCAACTATGGATTCGGGACACGCATCCAACTTCATGGCAGTAACTGTCGACATTGTGATGCTTTGGTTTGAAGAGCGGTAGAGCTGGACTCGCTGCCAACACTCTTGCGTTCAAGGAAACCAACGATTTGAATCTCTATGATTCGGGACCACTCCAAGTTTTGGAGTAAAAGTCAAGTGCAAGACGAATTCCATCGCGAAACTCAATTGAATATCCAAACCCATGATCGGCTTGTTTTCTTGTGTCTCCACCACGAGCAAACACTCCGGCGGGCTTATCGGATAGCCCCACCACTTCTGGCTTGTAGCCGCATTCTTCCGCAGCGATGCGGGCAAACTGCTTGAAGCTGGTATAGATACCTGTAGATAAATTCAATGCATCGCCATTGTCGATTTTGTCCATGGTCTTGAGAACTCCATCCACACAGTCCTCAATGTGAATGAAGTCGCGCATCTGGTCACCAGTGCCCCAGACCGTCAAAATATCCTTGCCTACGTTCGCCATTGCTCGCTTACAGATGCTCGGAAACGGATAGGTATCATCCTGATCTTCGCCATATCCACTGAATGGACGATAGCAGACAGATTTGAGTCCATGCTTTTCATAAGCCAAACGAGCCAGATACTCACAAGTCAGCTTTGCCCAACCGTAAGTCATATCAGGCATGCCTAGATCACCGTCAAAACGGATCATGTCTTCCGTCAGCAGTTGGTAATCACCTTCCCGCTGATAGTTGATCGGATACGCCGCCGATGAACTGAAGCAGACCGTCTTGGTCGGATGCACACGTTCTGCCCATTGCCAGAACTCGGCATCAATCGCCAAGTCATCGGCCACCGCCAATGGTCGATTCTCGATCATCGCTCGACCACCCACCATGGCCGCCAGGTGCAGGACATAATCAAAGTCCGAATCACCATGCTCTTTGAACCACGCACGACAATCCTGCTGCGCAAAGTGGAAGTTGCGGTAGTCGCGAGGTTGATAGAGGGGCCAGCCTTTGTCGGGATGAATTCCCCCCGTATCAGGTGCTACAGGATCAACACAAACCACGTGGTCGCCCGCATCGAGAAATCGTTTGCAGAAACGACGACCAACAAACCCGGCACCGCCGGTGATCAGGATTTTTTGCATTTTTTAGAAGCTAGATAAAAGTGGCTAGTGGCTAGAACTAAGGGGTAAGAGGCCAGAGACAAGATGCTAGGGGCAAGAAACAAGTGTGCATTCTCCAGCGACTAGAAGCTAGCTGCTAAGTTCTGGCGGCTCTATGCCGCTTGATCAGTGCAGCAAGCATACGACTGAGCTGCTGGGCTTCGTCGGCCCATTGAAGTCCTTCGGTTCGATCCAGAAATCCTGCTTCGATACCAATCAGAATCTGCGTTCTCAATTCGCCGGCAGAAACCTTCGCGATCGTGAGGAATCTCGCAATCTCCGCGTCACTATCTCGTTCAAAACCTTCTGCGATGTTCGACGGAATCGACAATACACTTCGAGTCAATTGATCGCGAAATCCGAAGTCACGGAGGTCTCTTGTCTGCTGATACAAAGTCGCCGACAATCGAGCCGAGCGTTTCCAAACATCCAAATCTTCGAATGACATTTCGAAAGTCTCGAGAGGCTAGCCGCTAGTGACTAGCATCCTGATTCTCTCGCATTTTACGAGCTCTTTCAGCAATTTCAGTGACTGTCAGATCGTTCCACTGATCCTGCCGCCATTTGGTGTAGTCGAAGGACTCTCGTCCCACCATTGCCAAAAACCTCTCAGCTTCCACAAGCCCGAGCTGCTCTCGAAGGATCCTCATCGCATCACTTCTCAGTTCAACATCAGTCTTCATTGGGAGCCTCATAGCTTTCGCGAACAAAATCAATTGGATCGACCACTTTGATCTGGGCGATTGACTTCGACTTTCGAAGGATACCTTTATCCGTTGCGTGGAAATAGCTTCTAGTCGCTAGGTTCTAGCCGCTAGCGTCTTAAAGAACTCCACATACTTCGCTCCACATTGCTCAGCGGACCATTGTTCAAGAGCAAGCTTCTGATTCGCGGGACCGATGCGTCCTTCGGCGGCCAGTTGTAGACCCCGTTCGACTGCATCGACTGCCGTTTCGGGTTGATCAGGATCAAACACGGGATTCCCGGTTTCACGCAGTAGTTCACCGACATCCCAGGAGTCTGGCCCCACGACGACTTTTCCGAATGTCATTCCCAAAGTGATGTTACCGGAATTCAGTACCTTTAGCCGCGGGATAAACAGCACGTCAGCGGCATTGAGATACAGTTGGGTGTCCTCCTCCTCGACAAAACCATAGTTGAAGCGATAACGTGGATGGAGGCGATAGTAGAGCCGATTGAGATCACGTAACCAGTACTTCAGGCGGATCCAGGAGACCTTGGCCAAGGTCTCCTTCCATCGAGACACTAAAAGCACCTTGTGCTTCGCGCGGAGCCCCTGTAGTGTTTGTAGAATCAAATCACGCTCTTCGAGGTTGCGAATTGCCCCAAAAACCAGCATCACCTGACTACGTTTTGAGATCCCGAGTCTCTCACGAGCGTCCTGTCGCGAGACGACATTGGGAAGGCTCGTGTAATTATGGTGCGGCACGATCGCGTGCTCAGGCTGACCATGAACGAAGATTGTTTTTGCATACCTCTGTTTAAACTCATCCACGCTGGCCTGTGCGAAGTGCACGACTCCATGGACATGCCTATAAACCGCTTCGTACATTCTCTCCCATTGCGGATCTTTGAGAGCATCATGCGGCAACAGCACATGTCGAGTAATCGCCAGCTTCGATCGTTGCCCCCAGTACTTCAGCCGCTCCTCGGTCGCCGAGATCAGATCATCAGTCAGACCTCCAACATATTGTCGCTCATGCTCAAAAGTCATGTATTCCGGGAAGTGCAGATGGATGACATCAAATTCCCCCTGCATGTTCCAGAACATCTTCTCGTCGTGAGTTAATGTAACATGTTTGGCAAGCGCATCATTCAGATCGACCAGAAATCGATTCGACGGTAGCGGGATATTGGCAATGAGCAGGCGCATAGATTTGTAAGTAGCTAGCGGCTAGTGACGAGAGGCTAGAGAAAACATTAACGAACGAAGCAACAACCCCCAAACACTCAAGTTTCTAGCTTCTAGACTTCTTGCTTCTAGCCTCTTCAATAAGTCCATCAATACAGCTTATATGACGATCCATATTGTAGTGCGTTCGGATGTGTTCACGGGCCTTTTCACCCATAGACCGACACAGCGTCTTGTCTTTCAGGAGTCGAATAATTGCCGTGGCCATGCCGTCGATGTCTCGCTCTTCAACTAGGAACCCCGTTTCACCATCAATGACTGCATCACGAATTCCGGCATGTCGAGTTGACACGATCGGCAATCCGGCAGCCCCGGCTTCCAGGATGGCTACTGGCGTCCCTTCGGCATCACCGTATGTGGGCTGCACGGAATGCTGAACAAAGCAGCAGGCTTTCCCGAACAATGGCATGACTTCTTCATGTCGAAGTGGTCCCAGAAACTGGATCTGCCTTTCTATCCCTAAAGCGATAGCTAATGTCCGACAGGCCTCCAGCAGTTCTCCATGCCCTCCCATCACGAGCGTAGCGTGAGGAACCTGATGCAACACTTTCTGAAATGCCAACACTGTCAGATGAGGTGCTTTGATGTCAGTAAATCGCCCAATGGCCAGCACCACATCTTCGTAGGTCGATCGATTGTCGAAAAAGGAGTTTCGAGGTCCATAAGGGTTGAACACAATCTTCGCGGGATCTGCTCCCAGCTTGACTAACTTTTCCGTCATGAAGCGTGAGACGCTAATAATGCTGGATGCGTAGGCAAACATCTCTCGGTAGCGATCAAGAAAGTCTACTAGTAGAGGATCGCGATGAGCGTCATGTCCGTGGAAGTGAACAACCAGAGGAATCCCCAGCTCCTTTGCGTGCCGACAGATTGTTGACCCATGGATTCCAAACTCCGCCAGAATCACATCGACATTGTGAGCCTTGCAGAAACCAGAAAATGCATCGTGACGCCCATCGTAGCTCTCTTCCCATTGCGTGACTCGTTTGTGATAGGCCCACTGCGGCATCAGCTTCCAGAGTTTTTTACGCAGCGGTTGAATTCCGTAGAAGTAACGAATCATGCGACCGTTGTGTTTCAGATCAGGATAATAACCCTGCAAAACCACCTTCTCACCCTGAAGAAATTCGATATGAGCCCGGACAAAAGAAGAGCTCCAGAAATCATCACTTCCCTGCAAGATGCATATGTTTGTATTTCGCCCTGCAAACATGGTCAATTGTATGGAAAGTGCTTTTTCAAATTGTTAAGTGGCGTTTCAAGGCAGCGATAGGATGCTACGACCAAGACAGTTGTTAGCATGGACCAACAAAATCTTTGGGCAAACCAATTATCGTAAAGCCATTCGGGTATTCCGAGGCGAAAGGCGATGCGATACCCGGGCAGTGGAGATTGATACATAAGCCATAGCCATATGGACGGAGCAAAAGCATGAATAACATAGATGCCGTAACTATACCTCCCAACCGACGCCAATAGGTCCGATTCGAGAATTCTCCCTATCGGACCCGTCATTCTATTTGCACCTGCGTGAACGACCCAGCTGAGTATCAGTCCGACACAAGTCTTCTTGAGGACGCCTATTGACGGAAATAGTACACAGCAAACGTAGATGCCAAAACCCGCCCAAAACATTGCACGAATGAGAGCTACCTGCGTTAACTTGCCTTTGTAACGTTCCAGCCAAGCGATGAAGGCTCCACAGCACAACGAGTCCAGCGAAGATGGAAGCTGAAGCCAATACCCCTCCGATAGACCTCCAGCGTGTCCCGACCCAGCGACAAAGCGAAAGAGTGGCGCCATCGCAACCAACGACAGTATGAGTGGACATACCATTCGCTTGGGCGCAAGTAATATGAGAAGGGGAAAGGCCGTGTAGAACTGTTCTTCAACGGACAAGGTCCAGAAATGCGCTCCGTCACCGCCAAACCCATGAAAATAGAAATAGACATTTGAAAAATAAGTTGCATGCCATCCGAACGCGGATTGAAAAGTCGCCACATTCAGAAATGCCAGTACGAACAAGCTTGTGTAATACAGCGGAAAAATGCGTAACGCTCTGCGAATATAAAATTGCCTCAGAGAACGAGCAGTCGTTTGACGACTGGTGCACTTTATCATGAGAAGAATGCGCGTAATGAGGAAGCCACTAAGCACAAAGAACAGTTGAACGCCAATATCGCCCCAGGGAGTTCCAAAAATCTCACCGTGGTAAACCCAGTGAACGACGACAACCATGAGTGCAGCAATCGCCCGCAGTCCATCTAACTGGGGAAGATGGTTCGAAAGTGAAACTCTCTCGTTCGAATCTGTGGATGTCATGTGTACTTAGGTCTACCGAGACTTCACTTCACAAACACAGATGGACTTCGCGAGAATGACGCAGCGCTGTAATGGTTCAATGCTCTTTTTAGTACCGCCAAAAGCATCATGATCTGACAAACAAGACGTCAAAAGTACTTCCCAAATCATCCAGACTTTCCTTTAGGTGACGTTCTCTCTCCGTAAAGCCTGCACTTTCGAGAAAAGTTTTCAATTCCTTATTAGGTACAGCCGTTTCGATAGATTTCGAAATCTGCACATTCCGCAAAAAACCATTTGAATTGCCGAAGTGACTTTGTGGCTCCTCTCGGGACGACAACTTCGGCACCCTGAACATCCATAACCAAGGCATTCTGGCGCGACGAACCGGGAATCCTGGATAACGCATCATCGAGAGTGGTAGAGCGAATCGGGATCGTTTGTTCGTAGATGACACCCGGATACATCTGCTGGTGGCCGCCAAGATCGAAAATGGAAGAAGAGCCCCCATGACAGTTCGAAATGTGAAATGCAGTCTCCACATTACTTCGATCAGTAATCAAAGCCTGAACCGCCTGTTGTTTTGGGTACTTGCGAATAATCTCCCGTAATAGCGTCATTACAATAGGGTTCGGTTCGATCCAGATCACTGGTTTCCCGAAAGCAACGTAAATCCACGCTTCCTGACCAGCATGTGCGCCGACATGTACGATGCCCGTGCTGTCGCGAGAAAACCAAAGAGGATTCGACGACGATAATCCAGCATCGGCCAACCTGCAGAAAACCTTGCGGCAGGGCTTCCGAAGCAACATCGCCAGTCTGGATTTCTTCAGATAAGTTATGAGTTTCGACATGTGTTCCAGCCTTTTTGGAAAAGGCTGATCATGCCGATTCGAGACTTCTGTCGGTTCCATCGGTTATCAGTCTCAGGACGTGATCGATATCTACAAAGAAATCGTTGGTGACGGATTCCGATTCACAAATCATGTAGTGGTACTGATGCCCCAGCGCGGCGCAGATCTGGAAGTACTCAGACCGTACTCCATGCTCCAACGCAAAGAGTTCACAAACTACCGCGTCGTCGCAGAACAGCAGATTGGTTAAGCCGGACCCATGAGCCGCCACAATGTGCGTTGCAGACGCAAACAACTCTGCCTGTTCACGAAACGTCAAACCTTCAAGGCAATAGCACTCAAAGCCCAAAGGAGTCAGGCTCTTAAACAATAGATCTTCGTTCAGGATTCGCCTTGAGGAAGCTTGGGCACGCGAAATCAGAATCCTACGATTCCTTGTGATGAGTTGTAAACCTAAAGCAGTTCGCAGGCGATTTTGGAGCCAACGGCAGGCTGCAGGATCCATTGCCGCGAATGGAGCATCGCCCTCTCCAAGAAATCGGGAAAGTGCTGGAAACAAAAGAGTCCTGGCGCGAAGCCTGAAAAGGCCATGTCGCGTCTTATGGGGAATAAGTCTTCGATTTGGAGCAAGTAGCTTCAGGCTGGATTCCTGCCACGGGGCCAACCACGCAGGAATCAACAGGTCGGCCACACCGGATGTTCTGGCTTCGTATTCCTCAAGCTCACGTAATCGCGTCAGGACGTCTAGGAACCAATGAAAGTAGTTGTGAGCAAACGGATCAACCAGAGAACAAACCAATTCGGACTTGATGGGCGAGACAAAATATGATCGCTTGGCATCGGCAACCGCTAAGTCTGTTACCGTACGTCCAGGAAATTCATCCGATATCACAACTCCCGCGTCGTCAGCAAGCAAAGGAATCGTGCCAAGAACTTCGCCATCCGGTATTACAAGGAGGTGGGCCGCCCGCAATTCATACGCAGTAGAGAACCCATGAAACGGATGCTCGGATGACTGATTGCGATCAATGACGGAACAGTCTACTCGCTGTGCTGCAAATAATTCATAAACGAATTTCGTGCGATAGGTACGGAACTCAGACTCACTCAATTTGATCAGCACCACGAACTTCGCACGAAGCGCTGCCAGAGAAATGTAAACCGTTCCAGCAATCTCGCGAACACTTCCAGATATTCGCCGTTTGATGATTGAACCAAATAACATGTCAATCGTGGGCAGCTTATCCGTTCGAACAATGCAAGGCATACCCATATCCTGGCGTATACCACTCTAAGACGGCGCCACAGACTTCAATCGGCCTGGAATTGCAGGAGTTTTACACAAATGTAAAGTCCGGGATATCCGGCGAATCGGGGGAGTCTTGGTCTGCGAAATAACAGGATCCGATTCAAAGCAACAGCAGAGCTTAACATCATTAACGATCTCCGGAGCCCCGCCCTAACCGGAGGAGACTTCGAACCCTATTGTGCAAATTCTGCTTGATGGAGCCTGCTAGAGATCTGAACCGATGACTGTTCCCCATTATTCGAAAATACTGTTGACACCTTTGCACAACTTTCCGCGAGTGGCCGATCGGAGTGCCATTTCCTTCAAAAATACTCCGACAAAACTCCATCACTGCCGCATCTGTGAGCTTCTCCGGCAATCTTCCATCTCGGAAAATCGGAGCTGTGACATAGTTCTCCCAGAGTTTGTCATCCTGATCAATTCGTTGAACTTCCGCAATCACGTCGTCGTACGATCTGAATCGGTGTACGTTGATAAAACAGTCCGGGTTGAAGTCCTCGTCGAGATGCGGATCGCCCCAATAAATTGGAATGCTTCCCATCAATAGAGGCTCAATGATTTTTTCTGTGGCATACCCCGGGTGGCTTTCGTTCTCAAAGGCGATGGTGAACTTACACCGCGCTAAATAGGCTCGCTTGTCGTCTACTCGACCGCCGATGTTATTCAGCACTTTGCCGCCCGCATCAACCTGCTTGTACTGGCTCAGCACGTGAAAAAAATCAATGCGCTCCGTCGCGCGGTCATTGCTGTAGATAAAATTGCAGAATCGATCCACGCGACTGCGAATAACGCCGAAGTCACGCATCACCTGTGTATGCCCTTCGTCGTACCAGTGACGCCACAAAGGAACTCGCCAATGGCGCTCACTCCAAATGCGTTCGTGTGTCAGTGCATAATCCGCTTCGTTCCAATTGGGAGCGATGTTCTCGCCCGTCAGAAAAATTCGAATTGTATGAGACGGATAAAGAAGGTGCTCGCCATTACCCATGTCTCCATAGAATAAAAAATCGGGCTTTTCGTCCCAACTGAATTTCATGTGCCGGGACAGCATCCACAGAGGAAACCACGACTCCCCGGGCGGAGTATCACCGATTCCACGAAGTGTGGGCCTACAGACATTTGCAGAAATTAGCGACGACATTCCACGCTCAATTACAGTAGAGATACTCAATCATTTCGTCGTCAAGGATTCCCAAGCGAGCCCATCCCGGATTTACAGCGGCCTTGGTCGAAGTGTTCAAAACTCTCCAGACAAGCCGACGTCATAGCCGGTGCTACTTAACAACGCGGGTTGATGAAGTGATTCGAGTTCTAACTGCATGTGACAACAAGCGTATTCGCCGAGGCATTAGTCCCCAAACTTGCTTGCTGCGCCTTCGAAACTTAATTCTAACGTCGTGGTAGTGGCCCGCCAGCCAAGCCAGGGAAACGGAGTACCAATGACCCTTTCCAAGGACGCGAAGCTTCAAACATTCTCTAGAGTAAATAGGCCAATCACGGAAATAGCCGCAAAAATGAACAATTGCCGGATTCACAGGCCTCCCCCACACCGAGAATGCCACCGTTCCTGAGATGACGTCCAGACGGAGTTCTCCATCAAGCCCCAAGGGAATCTGCATCACTTGTCGACTAACTTCGGCCAATGGAACTTTACAGACTGAAAGCGCAATCGCGAGCACATACTCATCATTTGGCTCGCCGTCGCGAAAATCCGGAATGCCGTAGCCTACGAAGTCGCTTAAAATACTCCTTGCTTGTCGAAATGCCGTTTCGCTTAAGGTACCTGCCTCTACGTAGTAAACGCCGCCATTAAATCCATGCAGTTCATTGAGCCCTGTTTTTTTTTCTAGCCGAGAAAAATCAAGCTCTCGTGGATTTCTGTGCGACAGATCATAAACATCATTTGAAATAACACAATTGCCACCTTCAAATGCATCGAAGACATAATGCAGATCCGTGAATACAATGCAATCGCTATCGATAAACAAAGTCTTTTTGAACGGCGAGTACAAATCGATGTATAATTTCTGGTTTACGCTTTTTCCTCGCGTTGGATCAGATGGAATGACAAGATCAAAGTGAGACTTCAGAGCGTCCGGATTATCGGTCACAACTGCAATTGGAATTCCAGGAGAGAACCTCCGTATCGAAATCGCAAGAGATTTTGCCATTTCGTAGTAGGGCACGGAACCATTGGCGATGGTTAATATCCCCGCTTCTAACATGCATCCCGTCTCCAGTCCAAACTTTGGCGGCCGTAAGCTACAGCAGGCAGGTTCCCATCAGAAACCACCATTGTGACGCGACCTCTGGAAGAACCGTTCCATAATACATGGTCTTCCCTCACCAATGAGAAATTCGCGTTTCGCCTGCGGAATGCTCTGAAGGACCGCATAGAACTTCATATTCTTGACTTCAAAAACGACAACCGTTTGCAATAAGAGCTTTATAACTCGACAGGAAATAAGCGACGACGAACTTGACCTGCCCAGATTCGAGCTTTTCTCATCAAATGTTTGAGCCACGATGGCGGTATCGCACGCAATTCGACGGATTCAAGAATTGGATTTCGCCTTGAAAGCAAGATCCGCCGTGGCATCAGAATTTTCTGGGAAGACGATTCTCGCGACAACTGGTGCAGATGTTCGGCCCAGCGATCAGCTGCGTAGTTCTGTGAATATCGTTCAACAACAGTCGCGCGTGCTCGGTCTCCCAATTGCTGTCTAAGTGAGACATCACTGGCTAGTCTCTTCAGGGCGGTCAGAAAACTGTCATCTCGATCGGAAACAATCATCCCCGAGAATCCCTCCTGCACAAGTTCGGGAATTCCACTTCTCATGTTGAGGCATACCGGAACACAGCCACAAGCCATCGCTTCCAAAAGCGCAATGGGAAGCCCTTCATAATCAGACAACAGGACGATGACATCGCATTGAAGCAACTCCGATTGCACCTGCGCATTTGACACCGGTCCCGCAAGCCTGATTGCAGCTCCCTCCCCCTCTGTTGCCAAGATCCTCTCGACGTTCGCGAGGTCCGGTCCGTCACCGAAAAGCACAGCTTCAGAATTTGGAATTGCCTGACAGGCTTGGATTAGGGCACGAGTCGTTTCAGATATCCTTTTTTGCTCCTCGGCCATGCGCCCAACATACGCCATACGGAATCGACTCGCGGAATGCCTGACAGAAAGGTTTGGGACAAGAACACCATAGGGAATTCGCAGAACGGTGGTTTCTTTAGGTCTTCGCAGCAGGACTTGCTCTTCCAATTCACGTGAGACGCACACAAGATTGGTGAGTCTTAGTTTTGGAGGCCCAAAAACAAACTCATCCTGAATCGCACGATAGTAAGGATCGTCCGAATGGAGAATGCCGACTGTAGCAATGCCGCACGCACGTACCCAGCGAGCAGCGTGATAGGCAGCGACAACCAGGTTTGGAACGAAGACGTCCGTGGGAGCTTCATTGAGTTGTTCCAGAATCCAACGTACCTGATCCTCCATTCTGCTATGGCAATTCGCGACACGACAGTCGAACCCATCACTCCGCAAACCTTCCACGATGGGTCCGGTACCACCAAAATGGGTCAAGAACAGACATCGGCATTCAAGACCGCGGTCTCGCAGCAGTGGCAGCAGCCATCGCAGCCAGGAGAAGGGGCCACCAAGGTTGCCAGGCTTATCATATGAACAAAACGTAACAATTGGTTTTCGCTGAGTTGCTGTAGCGAGAGACTGTTGCATCTTGTCCAGACCCGAATCTGCGTGGCTCATTTCGGAGTGCTGTAGAATTGATCAAGCTGCGGCGCGACAACCACCCAATCGTACTCTGCCAATACGCGTTGTCTGGCATCGATGTTTCTGTCGCCTGTTTCCAGAGTCGTTGAAACTCTCTTGACCAGGTCAGCCAAATCTCCGCGACGGTATATCTGTCCGTACTGTCCATTCCCTACGGCCTCCATACAGCCGGACTCGTCCGGGACGACTAGCTGCCGACCGTGGGCCATCGCTTCAAGCACGAGTGTCGGTAGTCCTTCTCTTTTGCTCGTAACGACGAGTAGTGAACAAGCTGAAAGTGCATCCTGCACTTCAAGGGGACTGACGCCACCAATGATCTTTAGATTTGCAGGAAGCATTAGGTCCTGAGTTGTCGCCAGCGTTTCCGACGATAGCCCTCCACCGATCATCACGAACACAACATCCGGTAGTCTTCTGGCCAGTTCAACAAATTCCTGCGGGTTCTTTACCGGGTCGTTTCGCCCCACATACAAGACAAAACGATCGAGCCGATGTTTTTTCCTGAATCGATCCGCTCTGCCTTGATCGCAAAATGCAACATCTACTCCGTTAGGGAGATACCTGGACTCAATACCATGCCTGTCACGAAGTTCCTTAACTTGCCATTTTGAAACCGACAAGCAAACATCAGCAAACCTCGCTTGATTCAGCATTGCCTCATTGATTTGCTGCTGCCATGGCTCGACTTCCCCAGACTTACCATGTTCCGGGTAGTAGTTGAGGTGATATGTGTGAATCCAACGCAAGCCATTCTTTTGATGTTGGAGACACCATTCGATGAACCAGGGAAACACATGGGAATGAGCAACCTTGATTCCCTTTGCTGGAAAGTTGAGGAAGTCTGCTCGAAAATCGTTCGTGAATGAATGTGTTCCTATTTGGTGCAGAAGGTTCTCGGGCGGCGCCATTTGAACATCAAGCTTCGAATACCGCTGGATTGCCTGTATATGTCCTCGCACACCGCCATATTCGGCAAAGTTAGCTCCGAGTAGTACTTGAGGAGGTGAGGATTGCAATTGACTAAGCCATCGCTGAAACGCCACCTGTCTTCTTGAACGGTCTCGCCGGTCCTGCCACTGGGACCACTCGTAAACCAGTCGCTTGCGATAGCCTTCTAGCCGACGGAACGAAAATGTCATGCTGCGATCTTTAGTGGTCGAGGAACACAGTCGGCCGTCCCTCGCGAAAAACATCTATTGCAAACACTCAGGAAGCATTAGTTCAATGAGCATCCCAGCCCATCTTCTATTTGCTT